>JAABYT010000059.1:0-365 GCA_011775625.1 Gammaproteobacteria bacterium
GTCTCCGGGTGGTTCGGCGGAAAGGCCCGGGTGGCTCCCTTGCGGTGAACGCACAGGCGCCTCTTTTTGCCTCCCACCGGGTGGGTCTCCATCTTGGCGATGTTGTGGCACACGTCGTAGACGACGCTCATGCGCAGATCGCCCGGCCCGAGGCCGAGAACCCTCTCGAAGCTCTCGCGCACCCAGGCGGTGATCAGCTGGCGGTTGGCGAAGGCGAAGTTGGCGGCGCAGGCCATCGCCGCCAGGTACTGTCGCCCCTCGTCGCTGCTCAGCGGGGCGCAGCACAGCTGGCGGTCGGGAAGGTCGATGCCGTATTTGGCGCTGGCGCGCTGCATGATGCGCAGGTAGTCGTCGCACACCTGGTA
>JAABYT010000059.1:432-798 GCA_011775625.1 Gammaproteobacteria bacterium
CCGAGGGCCTCGGCGGCCTCCTCGTCCTGAATCTCCTCGACCTTCTGCACCTCGAGAAAGTGGTTGCCCGAGCCGAGGGTGCCGAGCTGGGCGCGGCCGCGCTCGATGGCGCGCTCGGAGATCAGTTCCGGGTCGGCGCCCTCGAGCGCCCCACCCTCTTCGATGTGGTCCAGATCGGCGCCGTTGCCGTAGCCGTGCTCGACGGCCCAGCGCGCCCCCTCGACCAGCACCTTGTGCTCCTGGGCGATGCTGAGCTTCAGGTCGCGCCGGTGCGACCCGACCCCGGAGGGGACGTTGCGGAAAAGCGCATCGGCGAGCTTGGGAAGGCGGTCGCCGACCTCGCTCGCCGCCAGGCCGCTGCGCAGC
>JAABYT010000059.1:849-1240 GCA_011775625.1 Gammaproteobacteria bacterium
CATCGACGGACCGACGATGCCCGGCAGGGTGGCGACGTTGCGCACCTGCTCCAGCGCCTGCTCCCTGCGCAGGTGTTCGATCATCGCCTCGGAGGCGAAAACGAGCCCCTCGGTGCGCATGGCTCCCTCGCGGGGGATGCGCCAGCGACAGGCGTCGATCTTTTCGATCTTCACGGTCATTGTCGTCTCCATGGGAAGCCTGTCGGACTGGGAGGAATCGATGAGAGAGAATGGTCTATTCGGATCGATCTGTCCTTTTCGCAGTGGATTCACCCAGGTGCGGCAAATTCCTACAGGTCGAGGTAGACGCGGGCATACCACGTGCCGTCATCGCCCCTTTCGACCCGAAGTTGGTGATAGGTCGCCGCTTTGACTTCCCGGTCGAGCGCCG
>JAABYT010000052.1:0-64854 GCA_011775625.1 Gammaproteobacteria bacterium
GACATTGTCGGCCTGAATATCCCGACCGGCATGCCGTTGGTCTACGATCTCGACGACGATCTCAAACCCGTCTCGAGCCGCTATCTGGGCGATGCCGACGCGGTCCAGAAAGCCATGCAGGCCGTGGCCAATCAGGGCAAGGCCGGGTAGCCTGACCCGGGCGAGGCGCCAGCGCGCGCGCGTTCTAAGCCGTCTGATAGTCCCCGTAGAGCTTCGAGTAGAGTCCGCCGGCGGCCATCAAGGTCTCGTGGGCGCCGGTTTCGATGATGCTGCCGGCGTCGAAAACGTAGACCCTATCGGCCTGCTTAACCGCGCTCAGCCGATGCGCGATGATGAGAGTCGTCCGATCGGCCAAAAATTCCTCCAGCGCCTTGTGCAGGCGAGCCTCCGTTTCCGTGTCGAGCGCCGAGGTCGCTTCGTCGAGGATGACCACCTTGGGATTCGACAGCATCATGCGCGCGATGGCGAGCCGCTGGCGTTGTCCGCCCGATAGCCTGATGCCCTGACGCCCGATGATGGCATCGAGGCCATGGGGCATCGCCGCGATATCATCGGCGATTTGCGCGACGCCGAGCGCCTTCCACAGGCTTGCCTCGTCGCATTCGCGTCCGAGCGTGAGGTTTGTGCGCACTGTGTCGTTGAGGAGCGCGGGATGCTGCAGCACCACCGCTACGTTTTCCCTGACAACGTCGAGCCCGATGCGCGTCACCGGCACGCCGTCGAAGGCCAGCTCTCCCGAGATTGGCGGATAGAGCCCGAGCAGCACCTGCACCAGCGTCGACTTGCCGCCGCCGCTGGCGCCCACCAGAGCCACTTTCTCACCCGCAGCGATCTCGAGGTTGAGGTGATCGAGCACCAGCGGGCCGTGGCCGTAGGCGAAGCAGAGGTCGTGCACGCTGAGCGACACGGTTCGCACTGCTTCGAAGGGATTCAGATCGTGTGGATAGTGAGGCTCCGCGTGCAGCATCCAGAGGCGATTCACGCGGGCGAGCGCGGCTTTCGCACCGTACCACGCAAACTGGATGTTCAGAACTTCCTGAACCGGCGCCATCATGAACCACAGATAACCGAACACCGCCATCATCTGCCCTATCGTGAGATCCGAAAACACCACCAGCAGCATGCTGACTGCCCGAAATGTGTCGAATCCGACGAGAAAAACCATGAATGACAGTCGATTAGCCGCATCGCTTTTCCAGGTGAATGCGGCACCATGGTTACGAACGTCCCGGGCATGCTCGGCGACACGCTTGAGGTAGTGTCGCTCACGATTGGCGGCACGTATGGTCTGAATGACGTCGAGTGTTTCGGTCAGGCTTTGCTGAAAAATCTCGAACGCGGCGTTCTCGCGGCGTTTGAGCTCCTTGACGCGCTTGCCCATCACGATGGTGAGATAAACCACCACAGGGTTCATGCACAGAATGAAAAGCGCGAGCGGCCAGTGCATCCACAGCAGCACAGCCGCCGTGCCGGCGAGGGTCAACACCGAGATGAGAAACTTGGCGACCGTCGTGCCGACGAAGGTATCGATGGCATCCATGTCGGTTACGAAATGAGACGCGACACCACCGCTGCCGAGCGTCTCGTACTCGGCCATCGAGATGCGCTCGAGCCGGCCGAGCAGCTCGCGGCGCATGCGAAAGACCATGTCCTTTGATATCCGCGTGAACTCGCGTACCTGCAAGGCGGCGAGAATCAGCGCGATGAAGCGAAGCACCACCGTGAGCAGCAGGATCGCGAACACGTACAGAATCGGTCCGTGCCAGGCGTCCGGGAAAATCGCCTGGAGCGTGTCCACTACCGCTCCTGGCCGCTCGAGCAGCACCTCGTCGACGAGCAGCGGCATCAGCAGCGGTATCGGGATCGCCGCAAGCACCGCGGCCACCGCGATGATATGCGCAATGACCAGAGTGCGGCGATGTCGCCGGACGATGCCGAGCAGGTAAGACCAGCCGTAGCGATACGGCTCGGCGCTGGGTTCAGCCGCCGTCATAAGCGCGTTTGACTTCGTCGGCGATAATCGCAATGCCCTTTTCGACGACTTGCGGAGACTGCGAGTAGGTGAGACGGATGCATTCGTGTCGGTGTGGCCAGTCCTCACGCAGTCCGGGAAAGAAAAAATGCCCCGGGATAATCAGCACGCCGCGTTCCTTCAATCGCTGGTAGAGGACCGCGCTGGTGATGGGCAGGTTCGGAAACCAGAGCCAGAGAAAGATCGCGCCCTCGGGCCGGTGGATGCGGAAGTCGTATCCAGCGAGAGCGCTGCGTATCCAGTCGACGGCTTTGTCGGCCTTTTCCTGGTAGAAAGGCCGTATGACTTCCTTGCTCATCGAGATGATCTCGCCGCTCTCGATCATGTCCACGGTCAGCGCGGCGCCGAAGCCGCCGGTGGTCAGATTGACGATGGCGTTGACGCCGGCGAGGGCACGGATGATCGGCTCGCTGGCGATGACGATGCCGGTGCGAACGCCCGGTAGCCCCAGCTTGGAAAGGCTCATGAGAAGGATCACGTCCTCGTTCCAGACCGGCGTGGCATCGGTGAAGATGATGTGCGGAAAGGGTGTCCCGTAGGCGTTGTCCAGAATGAGTGGAACGCCGTGCCTGCGTGCGAGCGCCACGAGCTTGGTGACCTCTTCGTCGGTAAGCACGTTTCCCGTCGGATTCGTTGGGCGGGATACGCAGATCGCGCTCACGTCGTCTTCGATGTTGAGGCTGTCGAAATCGACGTGGTACTTGAACAGGTTGTCGTCGAGCAGCTCGATTGAGGGTCGATTCGCCGTGAACATATCCGCCATGATGCCCTGGTCGGCGTAGCCAATGTACTCGGGCGTCAGAGGTAGAAGGATTCGCCGCGCAGCACCGGCATCGTCCCGGCCGGCGAGCATGTTGAAGAGCATGAAGGAAGCGGACTGGCTGCCATTGGTGACGGCGATGTTACCGGGCCCGAGCGGCCATCCGAACTCGCGCGAGAGCAGCGCCGCGAGCGCCTCGACGAAGCGCGATTCTCCCTGGGGGGGATCGTAGTCGCCGATCAGGCGCTCGAAGCGATCGCTCTCCTCGAGTATGTCGTACATGCGCCTGCGGAAGCGCGCCTGCACCTGCGGAATCTGGCCGGGATTTCCGCCACCGAGCATGAGCATGCTCTTGTTGACAGAGAGTGCATTTCCGAGATCGTCCATGAGCTGGACGATTCCGGCCTTGCTGCTGAAGCTCTTACCGAAGCTGGAAAATTCCATTGCCGCACGTCCCAACGGAGGTGCGCTCATTGTAGCGGATAGCCGTCGGACGAAATCGCAAAGCGGCGGATTTCCGCCGCTGCGGTATCAGTCGGCTGCGCTCAGGGGATCAGCCAGCCGTTGACCTGCTCGACGTCGGCCTCGGAGAGTGTCCCCGCCGCCTGCTTGAGCGTCAGCCGGTTGATGATGTAGTCGTAGCGCGAGAAGGCCAGATCCCGGCGCGCCTCGAAGACGCGTCGCTCCGCGTTCAGCACGTCCACCGAGGTCCGCGTGCCGACCTGGAAGCCGGCGTCGATGGCCTCCTTGGCCGATACGGTCGACTTGACCGCCTGGACGAGCGCTTTGACCCGTGAGATGTCCGACTCGAGATTCTGGTAGGCGGCGCGCGCCTGTCGCTGCACGGCGCGGCGCTGCCGCTCGAGATCGTCGAGGGATTGCTGGTACAGATGCTCGCTCTCGCGGGTCTGCGACACCACCAGCCCGCCCTCGTAGATGGGAACGTTGAGCTGAAGCCCGACCTGGCCGTCGACGGTCCGGCTGTTGAAAGTGAAGCCGCCGTCGGTGTTGAAATACTGGGCGCGTCCGACCAGGTCGAGGGTCGGGAGGTGGCCCGCACGGATGCGATCGATCTCTTCCTTGGCCGTGGCGGCGGCGTGGCGGGCGGCGGTTATCTGCAGATTCTGGCGCAGGGCTGTCTCCGTCCACTGGTTGATGTCGGCCGGCTGGGGCGTCACCAACGGCATGCCGTCGCCCAGCGAGGCGAGATCCGTCGTGTAAAGACCCGTGACCTCGCGCAACGCCTCGCGCGCATTGTCGAGATCGTTCTCGGCCGCGATCACGTCGGCGGTCGCGAGGTCGAAGCCCGACTGGGCTTCCTCGACGTCGGTGATGGCGATCAGGCCGACCTCGAAGCGCTGCTGCGCCTGCTTGAGCTGCTGCCCGAACGCTTCCAGCGCCGCCTTGGCGAATGCCAGCTGGTCGCGGGCTCTGAGCACGTCGAAGTAACGCACCGAGATGCGCAGTATGAGCTCCTGGCGGGCGAAGGCGAACTCCGCGTTGGCCTGCCTGGTGCGCAAATCGGCCTGCTCGAGCTGCACCCAGAGATCCTGGCGGTAGACCGGCTGGGTGATGCTGATATCCGCTCGTTGGTCACCCCAGTCGATGTTTCCCTCGGCGGCCGCTTGGCCGGATTTTTGCACATCCGACCAGTTGTGTCGGACCTCGCCGCCGGCGCTCAGATTCGGCAGCAGGAACGAGCGCGCCTGGGGCGTGAGCTCCTGCGCGGCCTGGTTGGCGGCTACCGCGCTCTGGTACTCCGGATCAGCCTCCTGGGAGATTTCGAACAGCTCGATCAGCGATGTGGCCGCGCACGCGGCACCGGCCTGCACTGCGAGCACTAGCCCGGCAATGAACGACAGTCGCTCGCTGTGCAGCATTGTGTGCGTATTCCGTTTCTGCATCGTTGGGCTTCCGCTCGTAATCAGAGGACGAAACGCTCTGGCTGATCGACACCGATGAGCGGCGGCACAACGGTCTCGAAGAGACTCTCGGTCGACCACTGCGACGCGCCCGTGCGGGTGACGAGCAGCGCTTCCATGGCGGGTTCCTGGCCGACGATGACGAAGAGCCTTCCGCCGGTGGCGAGACTCGCCTGAAACCTTTCGTCCAGGACCGGCAGGGAGCCGGTGACGGCGATGACATCGTAGGGCGCGCCCTGGTCCCAGCCGTGGCAGGCGTCCCCGGTAAAGAGCTCGACGTTGTCGATGCCGTGGCGCTCGAGCTTGTCCTCGGCATCGCGGCGCAGCGCGTCGTGGATCTCGACGCTGGTGACGTGTGCGGCCAGGCGCGCCAGCAGGGCTGTGACGAAGCCGCTGCCGGTGCCCACCTCGAGGACCCGGTCGCCCGGCTCGATCTGCAGGGCCTGCAGCATGCGCGCCTCCACGCGTGGCAGCATCATCGTCTGACCATGGGGCAGCGGAATGCAGGTATCGGCGAAAGCCAGGTTGCGATACGCCGCCGGCACGAAATCCTCCCGCGGCACCTCGGCCATGATATCGAGCACCTTTTGATCCAGGACCTCCCAGGTCCGGATCTGCTGCTCTACCATGTTGAATCGAGCCTGCTCGAGGTTCATTGAGAGGGCATCCGGGCTCACCACTGGGTGCCGAGGCTGTTGGCGGGCAAACGCATGGCAAAAGTATAATTTAAAGTTCTTTCTCAGGCGAGGAAGAGTAAGCGACTGTTATAAAGAGAAATTTCCAGACTGTGACCCAGTCCCCACTCGCAATTTCGGCGCCTCGGCGCGGCCTTCGGGAACGCCGTGCCCAGGCCACCACGCCCGGCAGCCGGGCTGCCGAAGGCGTCGGCGTCTCGAGACGTGAAAAGTGTAGCAGGCAGGCTGCGGGGTATTGCCCCGGCGCCCGTGGCGGCTGGCTCGGATTCGTGCCCGGGTCGTCATTTCCGATGCGTCGCAACCGGTCGGCGAAGCGCCTGCTATGAGCACCGGCGCGTCCACAGCGCGGGTGCTGCTCGGTGGCCTGGCGCTTCTGCTGGTGGTGTGCATCGCCATCGACGTGTACCTCATCCTCGGCGCCCGCCTGTCGCCGTCGCAGCTGGTGCTCACGCTGGTGCTCGAGGCGGTGCTGCTGGTCGCCGCCATCGCGCTCTATTGGACGTGGCTCGAGACACGGGTGCTGCACCCGCTGCGCGTGCTGGAGGAGGACATCGATCTGCTGGTGCACGGCCACCCCGGCGAGGAAGCGCAGCCGCCCGTTGGGCATGCGCTCGGCGGTCTGCCGGCGGCGGTCAAGCGGCTGGCGGACGCGCACGCCCGTGCGCGGGTGGATACTGCCAAGGCCATGGAGTCGGCGCGCTCGGGCTCGGAGCGACGCAGAACGCGCCTGGAGGCCATCCTGAGGGATCTCAGCGAGGCCGTCATCGTGTGCACCGAGCAGCATCGCGTGGTGCTGTTCAACGATTCCGCGGCGGCGCTGTTTGCGGACGCCGGCGGGCTCGGCATTGGGCGCATGCTCACCTCTCTCGTGCAGCCGGCGGCGCTGCGCGGCGCGCTGAGTGAATTGAATCAGCGTCATCAGCGCGGCGAGGCGTCGCCCGGTGTCGTCGAGTGCGCCTGCACGCTGGCGGCCGGTGCGCAGGCGCCGCTCGCCGGGCGCATGCGCCTGGTCATCGAGCAGGACGGCTCGTCGAGTGGCTACGTGCTGGCCCTCGGCGGGGGCGCCGCGCCGCGCCCCACGGAGGCTGCCGCGCGCCGGTCCGTCGACCTGCTCGAACGCCCGGCGTTCTACGATTTCGACCTGTTCGACCAGGATCTGGACCGGGATCTTCTGGCGACGCCCCTGCGTGATTTGAACCTGGTGATTTTCGACACCGAGACCACCGGTCTGGAGCCGTCCAGCGGCGACGAGATTGTGCAGATAGCCGGCGTGCGTGTGCTCAATGCTCGGATGCTCGAGGGCGATCGTTTCGATGAGCTGGTCAATCCGGGTCGGCCCATACCGCGAGCGTCGACCCGTATCCACGGAATCAGCGACGACATGGTTGCCGGTAAGCCGCCGGTCGCCGACGTGCTACGCCGCTTTCACGCCTTCGTTGGCGACGCGGTGCTGGTTGCCCACAATGCCGCCTTCGACATGAAGTTTCTCAGGCTCAAGGAGCAGCAGGTCGGCGTGCGCTTCGACCAGGCCGTGCTCGACACGCTGCTGCTGTCGGTGGCCCTGCAGCCGAGCCACGTGACGCACACGCTCGATGCCATCGCCTATCGCTTCGGGGTCGAGAGTCGGGATCGGCACTCGGCTCTCGGCGACGCCGTCACCACCGCCGAGGTCTTCATCAGGATGATCGATGTCCTCGAGGCCCGCGACATCCGCACGCTGGGCGAGGCGCTGCAGGCCGCCGACACGGTCCAGGAGGTCAAACGGCTTCAGGAGAAGTTCTGAAGCGTGGCCATGGCGCTCAGTGGCGCTCCCCGCCGGCGGCCGCGTCCACGTCCTCCTCGGCAAAGTCGGCCGGCGGTTTGACGATCTCGAGCTCTCCGGGTCGACGGGCCTCCGCCTGCGCGGCCGCTGCTGCCGGCGCCGGCCTTTCCTCGTCGTCCCCGCGTCGCGGCCTGCGCGGCAGCGCGTTGCCCGAGGGGTCCGTGAAGCGGGCGTTCAGCGCCTGCACGTAGCTGTCGGCCTCACCGAGCACCTGGGCGAGCCGCCTGCGGGTGGAGGCCGACCAGCCGGCAGGCTCCACGCCGAGCAGGGGCTGCCAGGCGCGGGTGTTGCGCTCGAAGGCGTGCTCGAGCCATTCGGCGGTGTCGGCGTCGAAGTCCAGGCGGCGCATGGCCGCCGCGACGCCGTTGGCGGCGACGCGACGCAGGCGAAAGTGCAGGTACACCGCCGCAATGACCAGGGCGCCGGCGCCGAGCCAGAAGGGCACCGGGTGGTCGCTCAACCAGGCCAGCCATGGCGCGGAGAAGCTCAGGCCCTGCCAGTGGCCCGCCCAGACGCTGGCGCCCAGGGCTGCCACCAGGATGGTTCCGAAGACCGCCGTGTCGAGCCAGAGCGTGCGCCGCTTCCAACGGCGTCGAGCTTCGCGCAGGGTCGGCACCAGCCGCTCCTCGATGGTGCGGGCAATCTGCTCGAGAACGCCGATAATGCGGTAGGCACGCTCGACCTCTACCTGATCGATTCGATCCATGATCGCGTTCATGTCCGCCGCGCGGCGCCCTTCGAAGCGTGCGCGCAGGGTAGCGCTTTGGATGGGGATCGCCGCGTCCAAATCGTAGATGCTGTAGAAGCGTCCGGCAGTGAGGCCCTTCTGCGCCAGCGCCCGCTGCCACGCCCCGAACACCTCCTCCGGATTGTCTTCCCTGGCCGCGTTGTCGATCTGATTGAGTATGTAGAGGAACTTGTTGGCATCCGATCGTCTGACGGTATTCGCTACCAGATGCTCGAGGGTATCGTGCATGGCGCCAGGCTCCGGGTGCCTCGCATCGAAGAACACCAGCACCAGGTCCGACAGATCGATGATGTGATCGGAAATCTTCAGCGTCGCGGTTCGCTGCTCGTCCGCGTCGAAGCCGGGCGAATCGATGATGATCTTGCCGCGCAGGTGCTCACTGTGGCAGGTCTTGAGCTGCAGGTACGAATCGATGCGCGATCCTTCGCCGGCCGCTACGGCCTCCAGGTCGCGGCTCATCTGATAGAACGGAAAGCGGGGATCGGCATCCAGCGCGAGACCGGGCAATACCCGTTGTGTATCGTCGTTGCTGTAGCAGATCACGGTGAACTTGTCGTCCACGGCCTGATTGCCCGTTTGCTGGAGCTTCTGCTTGAGGTAGTAGTTGATGAAGGTCGACTTGCCCGAGGAAAAGGTGCCGAGCACCGAGATCATCGGCCACCACGGTACGCGTGTGGTGAACGAGGTGGTGTCATCCAGCATGCCGAGACGATAAGCTACGCCGTCGAGCACGCGGAAGCTCTTCACCACCTGCAGCAGAAGGGGATTTTCCTGGGCCAGGTGCGAGCGAAGCTTTCTGATACGCTGTTGCAGCGCGGATGGTCTACCGAACATTGTTTCTACCACCGGTGATGTGCGCTGAATATTTTAGCATCGTGCTGCGGCATTCGGTCCACTCGAATGCTGCTCCCTGCGAGGCGGCTTAGGCGTGCGATTCCGCGAACCACTGGTCGCCGCGACGCTGGTGAAGCGATATAAGCGGTTTCTCGCCGATGTTACCCTGGACGACGGCACCTCGCTGACGGCCCATTGTCCCAACACCGGCTCACTGCTCGGCTGTCACGCGCCGGGGGCGCGGGTATGGCTCAGCCGTTCCGACAATCCGAAGCGCAAGTACGCTTACACCTGGGAGCTCGTCGAGGTGCCCGGCGCGGGGCTGGTGGGCATCAATACCGGTCGCAGCAACGCGCTGGTGCGCGAGGCCATCGAATCCGGCGTGATCGACGAGCTCACCGGTTACGACGCGATTCGGCCGGAGGTTCGCTATGGGGAAGAGGGCAGCCGGGCGGACTTTCTGCTCAGCAAGGGCGCCTCGGCCTGCTACCTGGAAGTGAAGAACGTCACGGCAGCGGTCGAGGACGGCATCGCGCTGTTCCCGGATGCGATCAGCACCCGAGGCACTCGCCATCTGCGCGAGCTCATGGGCAGCCTGCGCGTGGCCGATCGGCGCGCGGTGCTGTGCTTCTGCGTGCAACGTTCCGATGTGAGCGAAGTGCGCCCGGCCGACCGCATCGATCCCCGGTACGGAGACACGCTGCGCGAGGCGCTGGCGGCCGGCGTCGAGGCAATCGCCTATCGCGCGACGCTTTCTCCGCAAGGCGTCGCGCTTGCCGAGCGTATTCCCGTGGTATGCCCTTGACGATCCGCGCCGGCCGCGCCGTCCGGCTACTCCGCGGCCCGTCGCCAGTGACCCGATCGGCCGCCCGATTTTTCGACCAGGCGCACGTCGCTGATGGTCATGCCGCGGTCGACCGCCTTGCACATGTCGTAGATGGTGAGCAGCGCAATCTGCACGGCCGTCAACGCCTCCATTTCCACGCCCGTGCGGGCAACGGTCTCCGCGCTCACCACGCACTGCACGGCGCATTCGTCGGGCAGTGGAGTGAGCGTCACCTCGACGTGACTCAACGGCAGTGGATGGCAGAGCGGGATCAGCTCGGCGGTGCGCTTGGCCGCCATGATGGCGGCGACCCGGGCCACGGCGAGGACATCGCCTTTCTTGTGACGGCCCTCGGTGACCAGCGCGAGGGTCTCGGCGAGCATGTAAATCCGGCCCTCGGCGGTGGCGGTGCGCCGGGACTCGGCCTTGTCGCCCACGTCCACCATGTGGGCATCGCCGGCAGTGTTAAAATGCGTCAGTCGCGCCACGGTCGTTCTCGCCTGATTACCTGTCCCGCGTTGCGGCGGTGCGCGACTATGATACACGTGGGTGCCGTTTCCGGTCGCCCCCGGCCCGAAAAGGCGGGGGGTGGTGAAACGGTCGGGACGAGGCCGACGAATCGATGTCTGTCACCGTGAAATACTTCGCCAGCCTGCGCGAGCGGCACGGCTCCGAGCGGCGGCTCGCCACACCGAGCGCCGGCACCACCGTGGCCGACATCTGGACCCGCGCGAGCGAGGGCGAGGCCATGCCCGCGAACGTGCTGATGGCCGTCAATCAGGAGTACGTGGGTCCCGACCACCCGGTCATGGACGGCGACGAGGTGGCTTTTTTCCCGCCCGTGACCGGCGGCTGAGAGGCGTCGCCGCTTGCCGCGGCCGTGCTAGGAAGCGCCGTTGGCGGAGTCGATGGCGGCCGCCACCCTTTCGCGGATGGTTTCGAAGCTCTCCGGGGCGAGCGGTCGGTTGCCGGCGTCGGTGACGAAGAAGACGTCTTCGGCGCGCTCGCCGAACGTGGCGATCTTGGCGTTCTGAAGTCGAACCTTGCAGTCGGCGAGCGCCCAGCCCACCGCCGAGAGCAGCCCTGGTCGATCGCGGGCAACGACTTCCATGACGGTTCGCCCGTTGCGCGAGTCGTCGCTGAAGTGAACCCGGGTCGGTGTCTGGAAATGCCGCAGCTGGCGTTTGGGCAGACGCCGATTGTCGCGCCGCGCCGAGCGGGGATCGGCGAGCGCCTCGCGCATGGCGTTGCTTATCTCGCGCTCGCGGGCGTCTCCGCTGACCGGCGTGCCGTCGAGCTCGAAAACCACGTAGCTGTCCAGGGTCATGCCGTTGTCCGCGGTGATGATTCGAGCATCGACGATGTTCAGCCCGAGGCGCCCGAGAACCGAGGTCGACGCGGCGAACAGGAACTCCTGATCGGGCGCATAGGCGAAAACCTCGGTGCCCCCGCGGCCCTGTCGAACCAGCACCAGCGGCAGCTCTTGCGCAGGCGCGGTTACGATGGCGTGCGTGTGCCAGGCGATCTCGTCGGCGGTATGGCGCAGGAAATAGTCGTCGCCGAGACCGGCCCAGAGCTCCGCCACCGCCCGGCCCAGGCCGTCGGAACCTTCGAGCAGACGACGGGCTTCCTCCTGCGTCTCGGCGATCAGCTCGGCGCGGTCGATGGGATTCTCCAGGCCGCGCCACAGCGCATGCGTGGTCGATTCGTACAAGTCATCGAGCAGCGTCGCTTTCCAGTCGTTCCAAAGAGCGGGGTTGGTACCGCGCACGTCGGCGACCGTTAGAAGCAGCAGGTAGTCGAGATGATTCTGATCTCCCACCGTCTCGGCGAAATCCTTGATGACGTCCGGATCGGTTATGTCCCGGCGCTGCGCGGTCAGCGACATGGTCAGATGATGGCGCACCAGCCAGGCTACCAGCCGGGCATCGTACTGGCCGAGACCGTGATCGATGCAGAACTCCATTGCCAGCGTCATGCCGAGCTCTGAATGATCGCCGCCTCTGCCTTTCGCAATGTCGTGAAAAAGCCCTGCGATGTAGAGCAGATGCGGTTTGGGCACACGCGCGAAGATTTCCGCGCAGCGCGGCGTGGCCCGCGAGCGCTCAGGGGAAGCGAATGCGCGGATGTTCTGCACCACGAAAAGACTGTGCTCGTCGACGGTGTAGGTGTGGAAAAGGTCGTACTGCATTTGGCCGACCACCGCCCCGAAAACCGGAAGATATCTCTCCAGCACGCCGTAGCGGTGCATGCGCCGGAGCTCACGGGCGATGCGGTTGGGCTGCTTGAAGATCTCCATGAACAGGCTTCGGGCGCGAATGTCGGCGCGGAATTTATCGTCTATCAGATGCCGATGATCGCGGATCAAGCGGATGGTAGATGCGCGCACGCCCTTGAGGTCGTCGTGTTGCTGGACAATCAGGAAGACCTCGAGCAGCGCGAACGGGTATCGTTTGAAGATATCTTCGCTGGTGACTTCAACGAACCCGTTGACCGACTGGAAACGCCGATTGATCGGCGTAACGGTACGCGGCGCGTCGGCGTGCAGGATGGCTTCCTGAAAAAGCTCGAGCAACATTTCATTGAGACGACTGAGATCCATAATCGTCCGGTAATAGCGCTTCATGAACTTTTCGACGGCCAGATTCGCATCGTCGTCGCTATAGCCGAATTCGGCAGCGAGCGTGCGCTGATGGTCGAACAGAAGTCGGTCCTCGCGGCGACCCGTGAGAACGTGCAGGGCGAAACGAACCTGCCAGAGAAAGCTCTGACCCTCGATGAGCGACCCGTACTCGGATTCGGTCAGAAATCCGTGAGTGACCAGATCGTGCAGCGTTTCGGCACCGAAGTGGCGTTTCGCGACCCAGCCGATCATCTGGATGTCACGTAATCCTCCCGGTCCCTCCTTGACGTTCGGCTCGAGGTTGTAGGCCGTGTCGTGAAACTTGTAATGACGAGCGCGCTGCTCCGCCCATTTCGCTTCGAAGAACTGGCGGCTCGACCACAGCTTGTCCGCGCTGGTCGCGCGGCGCATGCGCTCGAACAAGCGCGCGTCGCCCGCGACGAGGCGAGCCTCCATCAGGTTGGTGGCTACGGTGATGTCCTGGCGCGACTCCCGAACACAGTCCTTGACGCTGCGCACGCTGTGTCCGATCTCGAGGCCGATGTCCCAGAGGAACGTGACGTACGATTGGATCCGGGCGCGAACGGAACGAGGCTTTTCAACCAGGATGAGAATGTCGATGTCGGAGCCGGGATGCAGCTCGCCGCGGCCGTACCCGCCCACGGCGACCAGCGCGAGGTCCGTGTCAGGTGGAAGCCCGTGCGCGCGCCAGGCTTTCGCCAGCAGCGTGTCGATGAAGTGGGCGCTCTCATGCACCAGGTCGCTCGCCGGGACGCCCTCCCGGAAGCGATTGGCGACGTCGCGACGGGCGTTGTTCAACGCCTCGCGGTAGCTGTCCAGGTCGAGGCGCTCGTCCGTGCTCGGTGCTGTCGTGATGTGTTCCACGTTCGGCAGGCGTCAGTTCTGACGCCGGATGCTAGACGTCATCACCGTTGCGCAGCGTAAGCACCTCGACACCGGTTTCGGTCACCAGTACCGTGTGCTCCCACTGAGCGGACAGGCTGCGGTCTTTCGTCACCACGGTCCAGCCGTCTTTCAGCAGCTTTACCTGGCGCTTGCCGGCGTTGACCATGGGCTCGATGGTGAAGGTCATGCCCGGGACCAGCCTCTCGCGCGTGCCCGGCTTGCCGTAGTGAAGCACCTGGGGATCCTCGTGGAATTTACGGCCGATGCCGTGCCCGCAGTACTCGCGCACCACCGAGTAGCGGTGCTTCTCCACGTGCTGCTGGATGGCATGACCGATGTCTCCGAGATGTATGTCCGGACGCACCATCTCGATGCCGATGCACATGGCATCGTGACAGACCTGCGAGAGTCGCCGACCGATGATCGAGGGCTCGCCAACGAACATCATCTTGCTGGTGTCTCCGTGGTAGCCGTCCTTTATGACCGTGATGTCGATGTTCAGGATGTCACCGGACTTGAGCTTGCGCTCGCCCGGAATGCCGTGACAGACCTGATGATTGACCGAGGTGCAGATGGACTTGGGATAGCCCTTGTAGTTGAGCGGCGCCGGTATCGCATTCTGAACGTCGACGATGTAGTCGTGACAGATGCGATCCAGCTCACCGGTGGTGACGCCCGGCTGAACGTGGGGGCGGATCATGTGCAGCACCTCCGCCGCCAGGCGTCCGGCGACACGCATCTTGTCGATTTCCGCGTCTGTCTTGATGGTGATGGGCATGGGTTCCGCCGCCGCTGGTCCTCTGGAGGACTTTTCTCTTCTGTTACCGATACTTACCGATTGTTGTCCGGAACTATCTATGGTATAAAAGCGCGCCTTTTGGGCGCAAATCCCCTGCTCGAAGCCGAAATGTTGAGGCCGTCGGATGCCGGGCCGGGGTGCTCGACGGGCACGAGGTTTTACTGAGTCGCGAAACCGCAGCTTCGGCCTTCTCGGTTTCCAATATCGTTCAAGCACTTACGGTGCTCGAGAAGCGGCCCGCCGGGGTACAGATGCCGGCAGGTCCAGAGGCGGACGGCGGCACCTGGGTGGGCGCCGTCCCAAATACACACATGCGTCGGCACGTGCATCCGGGTGCCCCGGCGGGGTCCGCGGTCCTTCTTTGGGGGACCGGGACCGGTCGGGGTCGGTGCACGGGGCGCATGGAGGCTCAACCCGAATTCGGAGTCGTGACATGTCCGCAGTGAGCATGCGCGAGATGCTGGAGGCCGGTGTTCATTTCGGCCACCAGACGCGCTTCTGGAACCCGAAGATGGCGCCGTACATCTTTGGGGAACGCAACAAGATCCACATCGTCAATCTCGAGAAATCGCTCCCGCTCTTCAACGAGGCGACCAATTTTCTCGGCCGTATGGCAGCCAATCGCGGCACCATCCTGTTCGTCGGCACCAAGCGCGCCGCCGAGGAGGTCGTAGCCCGTGAGGCGAAGCGCTGCGGCATGCCTTACGTGGATCGCCGATGGCTGGGCGGGATGCTCACCAACTTCGGCACCGTTAAGGAATCCATCGGGCGCCTGAAGGATCTCGAGGCGCTCATCGAAGGCGGCGGCCTCGATCGTCTGAGCAAGAAGGAGGGGCTGTCGCTTCAGCGCGAGCTCGCGAAGCTCGAGCGCAGCCTCGGCGGCATCAAGAACATGGATGGCCTGCCCGATGTCATGTTCATCGTCGACGTGGGGCACGAGCGGATTGCGGTGCGCGAGGCGGTGAAGCTGGGTATCCCCGTCGTCGGCGTGGTCGATACCAACAACGATCCGGATGGAGTCGACTACGTGATCCCCGGAAACGACGATTCCATCCGCGCCATCGAGATCTATGTGCGGGGCGCGGCCGAAGCCGTCATCGAGGGGCGCCAGGCGGCGCAGCTCGAGATAGAAGCTGTCGAAGAGACGGCCGAGGCGGCCACACCCGGCGAGGCGGCCGTAGCGGCGAGTGCGCCGCCGCAGGCGCCCGTCGACGTGCAGGCCGAGGCATCGCCGGCCGGTGAGCCCGACGCGGCCGTCGAGGAGGCGCCCGCTCCGGTGACCGAGGCGGTCGAGGCGGTCGAGGCGGTCGAGGCGGTCGAGGCGGTCGAGGCGGTCGAGGCGGTCGCACCCGAGTCCGCCGCCCGGGCGCAGGCGCCCGAGGAGAAGCCGGCGCCGGCCGCGAGCAGCAAGAAGAAGACCACCGTCAAGAAGAAGCCGGCGGCGAAAAAGGTCGCCAAGAAGACCACCACGAAAAAGAAGACCAGCGCCGCCAAGACCACCAAGAAAAAGGCCGCCGCGAAAAAGAAAACGAGTAGCTCCAAGGGCTGACATCGCGGACGGTCGCGATCAAACGGGAACTGAAGATGCAGATTACCGCAGCAATGGTGAAAGAGCTCCGCGAGCGCACGGGCGCCGGCATGATGGAATGCAAGCAGGCGCTGGTCGACGAGGCCGGCGATATCGAGGCAGCCGTGGAAAACCTTCGAAAGAAGGGCCAGGCCAAGGCTGACAAGAAGGCCGGGCGGATCGCCGCGGAGGGCGTCATCGGCCTTGCATTGTCTGCCGATGGCACCAGCGGCGCGCTGGCCGAGGTCAACTCGGAGACCGATTTCGTCGCCAAGCAGGACGAGTTTCGGCAATTCGCCGATAAGGTTGCCGAACGCGTGCTCGACGAGCGCCCGGAGGATCTCGGCGCGTTGCTGGCCGTTGCGTTCGAAGCGGGCTCAGACCAGTCCATCGAGGAGCGCATGCGCGACATGGTGATGCGCATCGGCGAGAACATCACGGTGCGACGTTTCCAGGTGATGGCGAGCGATGGCGGTCACGTGGGCTCCTACGTGCACGGTGGGCGCATCGGGGTGCTGGTCGACGTTGTCGGTGCCGACGGCGCCATCGGCAAGGATATCGCCATGCACGTCGCGGCCAGCCGGCCGCTGGCGGTGAGTGAATCGGATATGCCTGCGGGCGCCCTCGACAAAGAGCGGGAGATACTGGCAGCCCAGGTCGCTGACAGCGGCAAGCCGCCGGAGATCCAGGAGAAGATGATCAGCGGCCGTCTCAAGAAGTACCTCGGTGAGGTCACCCTTCTCGGCCAGCCTTTCGTCAAGGACCCGGACCAGAGCGTCGAGAAGTTCCTTGCCGGCGCCGGCGCGAAGGTCGAGGCGTTCGCTCGCTTCGAGGTGGGCGAAGGCATCGAGAAACGCAGCGAGAATTTTGCCGAGGAAGTCATGGCGCAGGTGCAGGGCGACTGAATCATTCTTCACGTTAACGGGGTGCGTCGGCCCGAGTGCCGGCGCTCTGCCGGCAACGGGCTCGGAGACGCAGATCGGGGAGCACCGCAACGAGGCGGTGCTGAAAGCGGATGTCCGCATACCGGGCGAACATGAGCGCAGCGAAAGCGAAGTACCGGCGAATCCTGCTCAAGATGAGCGGTGAGGCGCTCGTCGGCGACCAGGGCTACGGCATCGGCGTAGAGACGCTGGCGGGAGTCGCTCGCAATCTCATCGAGCTGAGGGAGGCCGGCGTGGAGGTGGCGCTGGTCATCGGCGGCGGCAACATCTTCCGCGGCGCCGGGCTCGCGGCCGGCGGCATGGAGCGGGTCACGGCGGACCACATCGGTATGCTCGCGACGCTCATGAATGCGCTCGCGCTGCAGGATACCCTCGAGAGCCAGGGCGCCCATGCGCGCGTCATGTCGGCCATCCGGGTCAACGAGCTGTGCGAGGACTACGTGCGGCGGCGTGCCATCCGACACCTGGAAAAGGGCCGCATCGTCATCTTCGCGGCCGGCACCGGCAATCCGTTCTTCACCACCGATTCGGCAGCGAGCCTGCGTGCCGTCGAGATCGGCGCGGACCTGCTCATCAAGGCCACCAAGGTGGATGGCGTGTACTCCGCGGATCCCGCGCAGCATCCCGACGCGGAGCGGTATTTGCACCTCAGCTACGACGAGGTGCTGGATCATCGCCTGGCCGTGATGGACGCCACGGCCATCGTGCTGTGCCGCGACCACGCCATGCCCCTGCGTGTCATCGACATGAACAAGCCGGGGGCGTTGCTGCGCGCGGCCATGGGCGAGGACGAGGGAACACTGGTCACGGGTGCTCCGTCCGTGGATTAGCCGGGTTCCCGGATGGGTTAAGATTCAGCGAGTCAATGGGTGGGTTGCTCATGATCGAAGAAATCAAAAAAGACGCGAAAAGGCGCATGGCGAAGAGCGTCGAGTCGCTCAAGCACGAGTTCAGCAAGCTCAGGACGGGGCGCGCGCATGCCAGTCTTCTCGACCACATAAGCGTGCCGTACTACGGCTCCGAGGTCCCCATCAATCAGGTGGCCAGCGTGGTCGTCTCCGATGCCCGTACCCTCACTGTGACGCCCTGGGAGAAGAAGAGCGTGCCGGACGTGGAGAAGGCGATTCTCAACTCGGACCTCGGCTTGAACCCGGTCAGCGCCGGAGACGTCATCCGCGTACCGCTTCCTCCCCTGACCGAGGAGCGGCGCAAGGAGATGACAAAGGTCGTGCGCGACGAGGCGGAGCAGGCCCGCGTGGCCATCCGCAACATCCGCCGGGATGCGAACCAGCACCTCAAGGGCCTGATAAAGGAACAGCACCTGGCCAAGGACGAGGAGCACCGGGCCGAAGAGCAGGTGCAGAAGCTCACCGACGAGTTCGTCGCCAAGGTCGACGAGCTTCTCAAGGCCAAGGAGCAGGACCTGATGGAGTTCTGACGGGCTGACCGGGATGTGCTTAAGTAAACCTTAGACATGAACGCGGACGTCCCATCGAAGGCAACGCAGGCCCCGCTCCCGCGGCACGTTGCGATCATCATGGATGGCAACGGCCGCTGGGCCGACCGCCGCCGTCTACCCCGCTTTGCAGGCCACAAGGCCGGCGTGGAGACGGTCAAGGGCGTGGTGCGCGTATGCGGTGAGAAGGGCATCGAGGCCCTGACGCTGTTCGCGTTCTCGAGCGAGAACTGGCGCCGACCCGAGGAGGAGGTGGGACTGCTGATGGGGCTTTTCATGACCGCCCTGGAGCAGCAGGTGCGCAAGCTTCACGAGCACAACATCCGGCTGCGCGTCATCGGCGACCGCAGCGCTTTCAGCAGCATGCTGCAGGAGCGTATCGAAGCGGCCGAGTCCCTCACGCACGCCAATACCGGGCTCAATCTCGTGGTCGCGGCCAATTACGGCGGCCGCTGGGACATGACGCAGGCCGCGCGCACGATTGCTGCCCGCGTGCACAGCGGTGAGCTCGACCCCGCGCAGGTGACCCCGGAGCTGGTGAATTCTCTGCTCTCGCTCAGCGACCTTCCCGAGCCGGATTTGTTCATCCGCACCGGGGGCGAGAAGCGCGTCAGCAACTTTCTGCTCTGGCAGCTGGCCTACACGGAGCTCTACTTCACCGATACCCTGTGGCCGGACTTCGACCGCATCGCGTTCGAGGGCGCACTGGCCTCGTTCGCGACCCGGCAGCGCCGCTTTGGCCGCACCGGCGAGCAAATCGCCACGGCCCAGAGCGTTTGACCGCCGGCGCCTCGGCGGTAACGGCCCAGGGCCCCATGCCAACTCGAGCCGTCCACGAAGCGCCGACGGTCCCGGAGGCACCCTCCGCCGCATCCGGTCTCGTCAAGCGGGTGGTCACCGGCAGCATCCTGGCAGCTGCGGTGGTCGCCGCGACGCTGTCTGTGCCGGCGCCGTGGTTTGCGCTGCTGGTCGCGGTGTTTTTCATCGTCGGCGCCTGGGAGTGGGCGGGCATGGCGGGATGGCCGACGGCGGCGCAGCGCGCCGCCTACGCGGGCGGGGTCGCCGCCGCGCTGCTCGGCGCTGCCTGGCTCCTTCAAGGCACCGCCGGTACCCTGGTGCTGCTGCTCGTCGCGCTCGCCTGGTGGCTGACGGCGCTCGCCTGGGCGGTGCGCCTGCAGCAGGGGCTGACCGTGGCCGCGCTGGACGCGCCGGTGGTGCGCTTCGTTGCCGGCTGGCTGGTGCTGGTGCCGGCCTGGGCCGGCGTGGTGCGTCTGCACGGGGCGCCCGAGGCAGGTCCGCCCATGGTGCTCTACCTGCTGCTGCTCATCGCCACCGCGGACACCTGCGCGTACTTCGTCGGCAGGCGTTTCGGCAAGCGCCGGCTCGCCTCGCGCATCAGTCCCGGCAAGTCCGTGGAGGGGCTAGCCGGGGCGCTCGCCGCGGTGACCGTGCTGGCGGTTATTGTCGGCGTCCTCACCGAGGTGGCTTCGCCGGTCGGCTTCGTTGCCCTGAGCCTGGTGACGGCGACGGTTTCGGTGCTTGGCGATCTCACCGAGAGCGTCTTCAAGCGTCACGCCGGATTGAAGGACAGCGGCAGCATCGTTCCCGGCCATGGCGGTATACTCGACCGCATCGACAGTCTCACCGCAGCCGCACCGGTGTTCGTGCTCGGCTGCTTTCTGCAGGGCAGCGTGTCGTGAAAAGGCTCACCATACTCGGAGCAACCGGTACTATCGGCGTCAACACGCTGGACGTGGTCGGAAGAAATCCCGGGCGCTTCGAGGTGTTCGCGTTGACGGCCAACAGCAACGACGAACGCCTCGCCGAGCAGTGCCTCGAATGGCGACCGCGATTCGCCGTCATGGCGGACGCCGAAGGCGCTAGGCGCCTGCGCGAGCGCCTCACGGGCCGATGTCGGGAAACGGAGGTGCTCGATGGCGTCTCCGGGCTCGAGCTGGTTTCGGGCGCCGCCGAGGTGGATTTCGTGATGGCCGGTATCGTCGGCGCCGCCGGCCTGCTGCCGTCGCTGGCGGCAGCGCGTGCCGGCAAGCGGGTGCTGCTGGCTAACAAGGAGGCGCTGGTCATGTCGGGGCGCTTGTTCATGGATGCGGTGCGCGCCAACGGC
Organism: Gammaproteobacteria bacterium; assembly: GCA_011775625.1. Classification (GTDB taxonomy): domain Bacteria; phylum Pseudomonadota; class Gammaproteobacteria; order HK1; family HK1; genus JAABYT01. The sequence goes on from JAABYT010000052.1 coordinate 20,060, forward strand.
GCCGAGCTGCTGCCCATCGACAGCGAGCACAACGCCGTCTTTCAGTGCATGCCGCCGGATTGCCGCGGCGGGCTCGAAAGCGCGGGCATCCGGCGAATTCTATTGACCGCTTCCGGTGGACCTTTCCGGGAGGCATCCCCCGAGGAGCTCGCCCGGGTCACTCCTGAGCAGGCCTGCGCTCACCCGAACTGGGTCATGGGCCGGAAGATATCCGTCGACTCGGCGACCATGATGAACAAGGGTCTGGAGGTCATCGAGGCCTGCTGGCTCTTCGATACGACGCCCGAGCAGGTGCAGGTGGTGGTGCATCCGCAGAGCATCGTGCACTCCATGGTGGAGTACGACGACGGCTCGGTGCTCGCCCAGCTCGGCAATCCCGACATGCGCACGCCCATCGCCCACGCTCTCGGCTGGCCGGAGCGCATGGGCTCGGGCGTCGACAGCCTGGACCTGGCCGCCATCGGCGATCTCAGCTTCGAGGAGGCGGACTTGGAGCGCTTTCCGTGCCTGCGTCTGGGCTTCGAGGCTGCGGCGGCCGGCGGCGCTGCGAGCGCAGCCCTGAACGCGGCCAACGAGGTCGCTGTCGCGGCGTTTCTCGCCGGGCAGATCCGTTTCACCGACATCGCCCCCATTCTCGAGTCGTCGTTCGAGGCGCAGCAGGGCGGGGAGCCGCAGAGCCTCGACGAGGTGCTCGACATCGACGCCGCCGCGCGGCGCCATGCCGACGCCCAGGTGGCGCGTCTGGCGGCCTAGCGATCGGAGATCCCATGTCTTTTCTGCTTTCTGTTCTCTGGTTCGTCGTCGCCATCGGCGTGCTGGTCACCGTGCACGAGTTCGGCCACTTCTGGGTCGCGCGCCGGGCCGGGGTCAAGGTGCTGAGGTTCTCCGTCGGTTTCGGTCGGCCTCTGTGGCGCCGGCGCGCGGGCGCCGATCAGACCGAGTACGTCATCGCAGCGATTCCGCTCGGCGGATACGTCAAGATGCTCGACGAGAACGAGGGCGAGGTCGCCGAGCACGAGCGCCATCGGGCCTTCAACCGCCAGCCGCTCGGCAAGCGTGTCGCCGTGGTCGTCGCCGGTCCGCTGTTCAATTTTCTCTTCGCAATCGTTGCCTACTGGCTGATGTTCATTATCGGCATCGGCGGCTTGAAGTCCGTGATCGGCGAGGTCGCTCCGGGCGGGGTGGCGGCCGCCGCGGGGCTCGAAGCCGGTCAACGCATCGTCAGCGTCGACGAACGCGAGACCCGCACCTGGCAGAGCGTGGTGGAGGCGATCATCGGTGCGACCCTCAAGGAGGGCCCCCTGGCCCTGGAGGTCGACGCGCCCGGCGCGGCGCAGCGCAGCGTCGCGCTGGACCTGCAGGGCATGGGGGTGGACGAGTTCACCCAGGGCCGGCTCTTCGATGCGCTCGGCCTGACCCCGAGGCGCCCGGTCGTGCCGCCGGTCATTGGCGAGGTAGAGGCCGGCGGGCCCGCCGATCGTGGCGGCCTTCGCCGCGGCGATCGCGTTCTTGCTCTCGACGGAACGTCGCTCGGCTCCTGGCGCGAGTTTGTCACCTTCATCCGCGCGCACCCCGAGCAGTCCGTCGAGATCCAGGTCGAGCGCGCCGGCGCCCGCATCACCCTGGTTGTGCTGCCGGCGAGTGTGTCGGCGGATGGAGAGTCCTACGGCCGTATCGGCGCCGGCGTTGCGCCGCCCGAGGACGATTTCAGCGACTACTACGCGACCGTGCGCTACGCGCCCTGGACGGCGTTCGCGAAAGCCATCGCCAAGACCTGGGACATGTCGATCCTGACGCTGCGCATGCTGTGGAAAATGGTGACGCTGCAAATTTCTGTCAAGCATCTCAGTGGCCCCATCAGCATCGCCCAGTACGCAGGAATTTCCGCCGATGTCGGAATCGCGTCCTACATCGGGTTTCTCGCCATCGTGAGTATCAGCCTGGGAATACTCAACCTGCTTCCGATCCCGATCCTCGACGGGGGCCACTTGTTGTATTACCTGATAGAATCCATTCTCGGTCGGCCGGTGTCCGAAGAAGCGCAATTTTTCGGCCAGCGCCTCGGAATCGCCATGCTCGTCGGCTTGATGGGGCTTGCGTTTTATAACGATCTGGCTCGTATCTTCGGGTGACGGGCCGGCGTGAATCCGGTGGGAATCTGCGCGGGTAAGGAGGGGTAGGTGCCCGCGCGATACCCAGGGCTGCCTGTAAAAGATACAAGAATCACGATGCATGCAACTCGATCCGCGCGTATCTGCCTGTTCTTGCTCGCCTTGTGTTTCGCATCCAACGCGATAGCCTTCGAGCCGTTCGTGGTCAACGACATCAGGCTCGAGGGCCTGCAGCGGATCTCGGCCGGCACGATCTTCAATTACCTGCCCATCAAGGTCGGTGACCGAGTCGACGAGGTACGCACGGGCGAAGCGCTGCGCGCTCTTTACAAGACGGGCTTCTTTCGAGACGTGCGCATCGAGCGCGAGGGCGATTCGCTTGTCGTTTTCCTGCAAGAGCGACCTTCCATAGCGAGCATCGAGTTCACGGGCAACAAGGAGCTCGACACGGAAGCGCTGCTCGAATCGCTCGAGCAGGAGGGATTCGCGCAGGGGCGCGTATTCAACCGATCGACATTCGACCAGGTCGAGCAGGAGCTGAAGCGCGCCTATTTCGCGGTGGGCCGGTACGGCGTGAAGATAACCAGCACGGTCACCCCCCTCGAGCGCAACCGCGTCGGCGTGTCTTTCGAGATCTCTGAAGGCGCTGTGGCAACGATCAAGCAGATCAATATTGTCGGCAACACCGCTTACGACGACGATGACCTCGTCGATCTTTTTGCGCTGGAGACGACCGGATTCTGGTCGTGGCTCTCGGACGCCGATCAATACTCCCGGCAGAAGCTTTCCGCTGACCTCGAGACGCTGCGATCCTTTTACCTCGACAACGGCTACATCAATTTCAACATCGACTCGACTCAGGTCTCGATTACGCCCGATAAGAAAGACGTTTATATCACCGTCAATATTACCGAGGGAAATCAGTTCACCGTCAGTGACGTAACCATGACGGGCGAGATCCTGGTGCCAAAGGACGTCCTTTTCGATCTGGTGGTCATAAAATACGGAGACATATTTTCGAGAAAGAAAATCACGGAGACGAGCAGCAACATCAGCGACTGGCTCGGAAACGAAGGCTATGCGTTCGCAAATATTAATGCGGTGCCGGAGATCGACGAAGCGAACAAGCAGGTCGCCTTGACTTTTTTTCTCGATCCCGGCAAACGCGTCTACGTTCGACGCATCAACTTCAAGGGCAACACGTCGACCCAGGACCAAGTGCTGCGTCGCGAGATGCGCCAGCTCGAAGGCGGCTGGATTTCCACGGGCGCCATAGAGCGTTCCAAACTGAGACTCGAAAGACTGGGATTTTTCGAACAGGTCAATGTGGAAACCCCGGCCGTGGAGGGCACGACCGATCAGGTGGACGTCAACTTCTCCGTGAAGGAGCAATCCTCGGGAAGTCTGATCATCGGTGCGGGGTTCTCACAGGTTGCCGGTCTCACATTCAATATAGGGCTGACCGAGCGCAACTTTCTCGGCACCGGCAACAGAGTGAGCGCGACCATCAACACCAGCGATATCAACCGGACCTTTGCGTTAGGCTGGGAAGATCCCTACTTTACTCAGGATGGCGTCAGCCTCGGCGTCGACGCGTTCTACCGGAAAACCAATGCGTCCGAGGCCAACCTCGCCGATTACAATACCGACGAGCTGGGCTTCAGGGTCAGCACCGGTGTTCCCATATCCGAGTTCAACACCTTGGACTTCGCCATCAAGCCGCAGAAAACGGAGTTCGAGCCGGGCCCTAACGCATCCCAGGAGGTGCTGGATTTCGCCGCGCAGACCGGCGGAGACTACGTCACTTACACCTTCTCGGCCGGCTGGGCGAGCGATACACGCGACAGTTTTCTGCTGCCGACCAGGGGCTCGCTAATCTCGCTCGTCGGCGACGTCGCCATTCCGGGCGGCGATTTGACTTTTTACCGCCTGACGCTGCGGTACCAGCAGATAATCGATCTCACCAGGCTTTTCGCCTTGCGTTTCGACACCGAGCTCGGGTACGGCGACGGTTTCGGGGATACCCAGGATCTTCCCCTGACAGAGAATTTTTTCGCCGGCGGACTGCGATCGGTGCGCGGCTACGAGGCCAATACGCTCGGGCCGCGCGATTCCAATGGCGAGCCCATCGGCGGCGACAAGAAATGGACCGGCACCCTGGAGCTCATCCTGCCACTACCGTTTATTCGCGACTCCAAAGCCTTTAGAATTACTACGTTCGTGGACGCCGGAAACGTGTTCGGGCCGGGGCAGAGCTTCGAATTTGCGGAACTGCGTGCCTCGGCCGGCATTTCCGGTATCTGGGTCTCACCCTTCGGACCATTGACGATCAGCCTTGCGTACCCTTTCAACGACCAGGCAGGGGATGACATCCAGAACTTTCAATTCACACTCGGGACCGCTTTTTGATTTTGATATGTATGACGTGAAACATCTGAGACTGGTAAGCCTCGCGCGCGCGGGCATCATTCTGGCAGCCGGCATGCTCGCCGCCCAGGCGGCGTCGGCCGAGGTCAAGGTCGGATTCGTCAACGTGGCCAGGGTGCTGGAGCTGGCGCCCCAGGCGGAGGCGGCTCGAAATCGAATCGAGCGCGAGTTCGCCCCCAAGGACAGGGAGCTGCTGCAACAGCAGAAGGATGTGCGCGGACTCGAGGATCGGCTGGTCAAGAATGCGGCGGTGTTGTCGGAGGCTGAACGCCAGCGGCAGGAGAATGATATACGCGCTAACAAGCGTGAGCTTCGGCGCGCCCAGGACGAGTTCCGCGAAGATCTCAATCTGCGCCGCAGCCAGGAGCTGAGCAAGCTCCAGCAGAAGGTCACGGAGGTGATTCAGGAGCTGGCCCAGGGCGAGAAGTACGATCTGATTGTCTCCGATGGGGTTATCTTTGCCGGAGAACGGGTGGATATCACCGAGAAGGTCCTCGAGCGCCTGCGTACGGATTTCAAGAAAAGCAGCCAGTGATTGCAGCGCATCGAACCCGGCTGCCCGCTTGAGCGCGGGCAGCAGATGCCGAGCGAGGGCCGCAGGTTGAGCTATTCGTTGCGTGACATCGCCGAAAAGCTCGGAGCGCAGGTGCACGGCGATGGGAACTGCCGCATCGACCGCGTTGCGACGCTGTCCGAAGCCGGTACCGGGGCCATCAGCTTTCTCGCCAATCGGCGTTATCGACCACAGCTCCTCGCCACCCGGGCATCCGCGGTCATCCTGGATCGCGAGTTTCTTTCCGCGTGCCCGGTCAGCGCGCTGGTGGTCGCCAACCCTTACCTCGGCTACGCGCGTGTCGCGGCGCTGCTCGCGTCCCCTGAGCCGACGCAAGCCGGGGTGCATCCTACGGCCTGCGTGAGCGGGAGTGCCGAGGTGGATGCGAGCGCCTGGGTGGGGCCCAAGGCAGTGGTGGAGGATGATGCGGTCGTTGGTGCGCGCACACGTGTCGGCCCGGGCTGTATCGTGGCACGCGGCGCCCGGGTGGGCGAGGACTGCACACTCACGGCTAACGTCACGCTTTGCCACGACGTTCGTATCGGAAATCGCGTGCTGCTGCATCCCGGCGTCGTCATCGGCGGCGACGGATTCGGCATCGCGAACGACGATGGCGTGTGGGTCAAGGTCCCGCAGCTAGGCACCGTCGTGATCGGCGACGACGTTGAAATCGGCGCCAATACCACCATCGATCGTGGCGCCCTCGCCGACACCGTATTGGAGGAGGGCGTCAAGCTCGACAATCTCATTCAGATCGGACACAACGTGCGCATCGGCGCGCACACCGCGATTGCCGCCGGGGTGGCCATCGGCGGCAGTGCCAGCATAGGAAAACGTTGCACTATCGGCGGTGCCGCAGCCATCGCCGGTCACCTGGAGATCGCCGACGACGTGCACCTGACGGCGACATCCGCCGTTCCCAACTCGATCTCGCAACCTGGCATCTACTCGTCGGGAATGCCTGTGCAGGAGAATCGCGCCTGGCGCAGGAACGTCGCGCGCCTGCGTCAGCTCGACGAGATGGCGAAACGTATCAAGGAACTGGAGAAAAGGCTCGATGAAGACTGAGTCGGGGGGTGAATAAAATGGCGGAAATGGATATCTGCGAGATTCTCAAGTATTTGCCGCACCGATACCCAATGCTGCTGATAGACCGGGTAATGGAGTTCAAGCACGGCGAATCTCTGGTCGCCATCAAGAACGTCTCCTACAACGAATCGTATTTCCAGGGACACTTTCCGAAACGGCCGGTCATGCCTGCCGTGATCATTCTCGAGGCCATGGCGCAGGCGACTGGTATTCTCGTGCTGCGCGGTCTGGATAAGCTGCCGAGCGAAAACTCCATCTACTATTTCGTCGGCATAGACGACGCGAGGTTTCGGCGACCGGTCGAACCGGGAGATCAGCTGCGCATCGAGGTCAATCTGCTGCGTTCCTCGCGCGGCATCTGGAAGTTCCGGTCGAGCGCAACAGTCGGCGGCGAGCTGGTGGCAAGCGCGGATCTGATGGGCGCGATGCGGGAAATCGAGAGTTGATCCATTCCACGGCGATAGTCGATGCGTCGGCGAAGATCGCATCGGGGGTCAGTATCGGACCCTATGCGGTCATTGGCAGCGACGTGGAGATCGGTGAAGGGACGTGGGTCGGGCCTCATGTGGTCATAAATGGGCGAACACGAATCGGGCGAAATAATAGAATTTTCCAGTTCAACTCCATTGGAGACATTCCCCAGGACAAGAAATTCGAGGAAGAACTATCGACACTCGAAATTGGCGATCGCAATACGATCAGGGAGTACTGCACGATCAATCGCGGCACGCAGCTCGGCGGTGGTGTGACCCGCGTTGGAGACGAGAACTGGATCATGGCTTATGTTCACATCGCCCACGATTGTCAGGTTGGCAACAACGTCACCATGGCCAACAACGCGACGCTGGCAGGCCATGTGAGCATTGGAGATCATGCAGTGCTGGGTGGTTTCACCCTCGTGCACCAGTTCTGTGCCGTCGGGGCATACGCGTTCTCAGCCATGGGAACGGCCATCGGCAAGGACGTCGCACCGTACGTCATGGTCTCGGGTCAGCCGGCGAGAGCTCACGGATTGAACAGCGAGGGTCTCAAACGTCACGGCTTTGATGCGCAGACCCTCCGATCCCTGAAAACCGCTTACAAGACCGTGTTCAGGAGCGCCTTGAAGGCGGAGGAGGCCATCGAGCAGCTCGACGAGCTCGGAGCTGGATCGCCTGAGGTTCAGGCTTTGGCGGAGTTCATCCGAACTTCTACGAGAGGTATCGTCAGGTAGTCGCCACGGCTGTGGGTAGCCCCGGCGAGCACTTGATCAGCAGGTAAGCAGGCGACATTGCGGATTGCCATCATTGCCGGTGAGACCTCGGGTGACCTTCTCGGGGCCGGATTGATTCGAGCCGTTACCGCGCGCTGCCCGGAGGCCCGATTCGAAGGTATTGGCGGGCCCGGAATGACCGCCGCAGGCTGTGAGGTTCTGTATCCCATGGAGAGACTCGCGGTCATCGGGCTCAGAGAGGCCCTTCGCCGCTACCGTGAGCTGCACCAGGCACGTCGGCAGCTCATCCGCCGGTTCACCGACGATCCGCCCGACCTGTTCGTGGGCATCGATGCTCCCGATTTCAATCTGTCACTGGAGATGGCGCTGCGTCGTGCGGGTGTGCCCACGGTTCATTACGTGAGCCCCCAGGTCTGGGCGTGGAGAGGATATCGAATTGCGAAGATTCGCCGCGCGGTAAGCATGATGCTCACGCTGTTCCCGTTCGAGGAGAAATTTTTCCTCGACCGCGGTGTGCGTGCACGCTTCGTTGGTCATCCGCTCGCCGACATTATTCCGGACACACCCGATCAGCAGCTCGCTCGCCGGGAGCTCGAGCTGCCCGCCGAAGGCGAGATCGTCGCGATGCTGCCCGGGAGCAGACTGAGCGAGGTGTCGCTGCTGGCCGATCCCATGGTGGGCGCAGCGCGCTGGCTGGCACGACGTCGTGAAGGGGTCCGGTTCATCGTGCCGCTGGTCAACGAGGCGGTGCGCAGTCGATTCGAGACGGCACTCGGCGCGGCCGGCGATGGCCCCGAGATGCGCCTTCTCGAAGGCCATGCGCGCACCGCGATGGCAGCCGCGGACGCGGTGCTGTTGGCATCGGGCACCGCCTCGCTGGAGGCCCTGCTGCTGAAACGCCCGATGGTGATCACCTATCGGCTCGGTCGCTTGAGCTGGTGGATAGCGCGCAGGGTGGTCAAGGTCCCGTTCGCCGGCCTGCCCAATCTTCTTGCCGGCAGGGCCCTGGTGCCCGAGCTGTTGCAGGACGACGCCACGCCGGCGGAGTTGGGAGCTGCGCTGCTCGCGTTTCTCGAAAATCCCCAGTTGGCCGAGACACTGAGGGAAGAGTTCCGTCGGATTCACGCAACGCTGCGCAATAACGCCGACGAGCGCGCCGCGGATGCGGTGCTGGAGGTGATGGGCGTGCCGGCGGGCACAGCCTAGAGTCAGGATGGACAATGCGGAGATGATTGCCGGTGTCGACGAGGCAGGACGTGGCCCCCTGGCAGGGCCGGTGGTGGCTGCCGCGGTGATACTCCATCCGTGCAGGGCGATTGCCGGCTTGCGCGATTCGAAGCAGTTGACCCCGGCCGGGCGAGAGCGGCTCGCTGGAATCATTCGCGAGCGCGCCGTTGCCTGGAGTCTGGGGCGTGTCGAGGCCGACGACATCGACCGTATGAATATTCTTCAAGCGACGCTGCTGGCGATGGCGCGTGCGGTGGCAGGTCTGCCGACGCTTCCCTCGCAGGTGCTCGTGGACGGCACCCACTGTCCCAGGGTGGCATGCCGGGTCCAGGCAGTGGTCGGTGGTGACCGGCTGCACGCGTGCATAAGCGCCGCATCCATTCTTGCCAAGGTGACGCGGGATACGGAAATGGTGGCGCTCGACGCACGCTATCCGCAATACGGCTTCGCGCGCCACAAGGGCTATCCAACTGCAGAGCACCGCCGTGCACTGCGCGAGCACGGGCCCTGTCCGCTGCACCGGCGCAGCTTTGCGCCGGTGCGTGCCGTCGTCGAAACATGCGCCGCTCACGGTGAAGGAGAATCCGCGCCGTGAGCCCTTCCTTCGTGCATCTCCATCTTCACACCGAGTACTCGCTCGTCGATGGGACCGTTCGCATCCCGGCGCTGGTGGAGGCGCTCGGCGAAGCCGGCATGCCGGCGTGTGCCGTCACCGAGCAGAGCAACGTTTTCTCCTTCGTCAAGTTCTACCGTGCTGCGCAATCGGCCGGCATCAAGCCGATAATCGGAGCGGATCTCTGGCTCGGCGGTGATGGTGCCACCGAGCAGCCCTTCCGCCTGGTGGTGCTTTGTCAGAACAACCAAGGATTTCGCTCACTATGCAGGCTGGTCACGTGGAGCTATTCCGAGGGCCAGGGCGGCGGAGCCCCGACGGTGCGGTGGGAGTGGCTCGAAGAAAACGCCGACGGCCTGATCGCGCTCTCTGCCGGTGTCGCCGGAGATGTCGGCCAGCTGCTGCTCGCGGAGCGGACACGCGAGGCCGAACGGCGCCTCGAGCGTTGGCTGGCGCTGTTTCCCGAGCGTTATTACATCGAGCTGCAGCGAACGGGTCGTGAAGCGGAAGAGCTCTGCGTTCAGGCCTCGGTCGACGTCGCCTCGAGGCTCGGTGTCCCCGTGGTCGCCACAAACGATGTCCGATTTCTGCGCGCCGACGATTTCGAGGCACACGAGGCCCGCGTCTGCATTCATGAAGGAAGGGTGCTCGCCGATTCGCGCCGCCCCCGTGACTACAGCCAGCAGCAGTACCTGCGCACGCCGCAGGAGATGGCGGCCCTTTTCGAGGATCTTCCGGAAGCGCTGGAGAATTCCGTTGAAATTGCCCGGCGCTGCAGCCTCGAGCTCGAGCTCGGAAGGGATCTTCTGCCCGAGTTTCCCCTGCCCGAGGGCACGGCCCTCGACGACCACCTCGTCGTCGAGTCCCGGGCAGGCCTGTCAAAGCGTCTGCGCCGGGACATGCGTGCCTGCCCGGAGCCGGCCGGGGACGGGCGTAGCGAGTACGAGCAGCGTCTCCAGCTCGAGCTCGACATCATCACCAAGATGGGCTTCTCGGGCTACTTCCTCATCGTCGCCGACTTCGTTCGCTGGGCTCGTGCGCACGCTATCCCCGTGGGACCCGGCAGAGGATCCGGCACTGGCTCACTGGTCGCCTATTCGCTCGGTATCACCGATCTGGACCCGATTGAATATGAGCTGCTGTTCGAGCGCTTCCTGAATCCGGAGCGAATATCGTTGCCGGATTTCGACATCGATTTCTGCATGAATGGTCGGGACAAGGTCATCGATTACGTGGTCAAGCGCTACGGATCCGGCGAGGAGCACGGAGAGTGCGTTGCCCAGATCGTCACTTTCGGCAGCATGGCGGCGAAGGCCGTGGTGAGAGATGCAGGCAGAGTCCTCGGCTACCCGTACGGTTACGTGGATCAGCTTGCCAACCTGATTCCGAATGAGCTCGGAATCACTCTCGAGCGAGCACTGTCCGAGGAGCCGTTGCAGAGCCGGTACCGGGACGAGGAAGACGTGCGCAATGTCATGGACCTCGCGCGCAAGCTCGAAGGATTGGCCCGAAACGTCGGTCTTCACGCTGCCGGGGTCGTGATTGCACCATCGACGTTGACGAACTTCATGCCCCTGTATTGTGAGCGGGGCTCGAGCACACTGGTCACCCAACTCGACAAAAACGACGTCGAGGCAATGGGTCTGGTCAAATTCGATTTTCTCGGACTGCGCACCTTGACGATCATCGACAGTGCTTTGCGCACCATCAACGAGCGTCGTCGGGTGGCGCAGCAGGATCCGATCGAAATCAGCGCCATCGCGACAGATGATACGGCGACCTTCGAGCTCATCAAGTCCGGCGCGACCACGGCGGTTTTTCAGCTCGAATCGCGAGGTATGAAAGATCTGATTCGCCGCCTGCAGCCGGATCGATTCGCCGATATCGTCGCCCTGGTGGCGCTTTTCCGCCCGGGACCTCTGCAGTCGGGCATGGTGGACGATTTCATCAACCGCAAGCAGGGGCGGGCGTCCGTGGAGTATCTGCATCCAGATCTCGCGCATGTTCTCGAACCGACGTACGGCGTGATTCTCTATCAGGAGCAGGTGATGCAAATCGCGCAGGTGCTGGCCGGATACACGCTCGGAGGCGCCGATATCCTGCGCAGTGCCATGGGCAAGAAAAAACCCGAGGAGATGGCCAAGCAGCGCGAGGTCTTCGTGGAGGGTGCGACCGCGCGCGGCGTCGACAAGGGGTCTGCCACCTATATTTTTGATCTCATGGAGAAATTCGCCGGTTATGGCTTCAACAAAGCTCATTCCACCGGCTATGCGTTGATCACCTATCAAACCGCCTGGCTCAAGGCGCACTATCCAGCAGCGTTCATGGCAGCGGTTCTTTCTGCAGACATGGACAACACGGACAAAGTCGTCACCTTGATTGACGAGAGCCGCGCGATCGGCCTCAGTGTGGAGCCGCCCGATATCAATGCGTGCGCCTTTGCGTTCACGGCCGAAGGGGAGGAGACAATTCGCTATGGTCTCGGCGCGATCAAAGGCGCCGGTGAGTCTGCGATTGAATCGATTATCGCGGAGCGGGACGCTGGCGGCCCGTTCAGGGATCTCTTCGATTTCTGTCGGCGGGTAGATACACGCAGGGCGAATCGCAGAGTTATCGAGGCGCTCATCCGCTCGGGGGCGCTCGACGATCTAGGACCCGGCCGTTCGTCCATGATGGCGTCACTGACCCTTGCATTACAGACGGCCGAGCAGCACGGTCGTGACATATCGACAGGCCAGAACGATCTTTTCGGCGGCGCGGCTATTGTCGGGGAGCAGGAGAATCGATTCAGCGATGCACCCGAGTGGAGCGACGAGGAGCGCCTGGCGGGTGAGAAGATGTCACTCGGGTTGTATCTCTCGGGACATCCAATAACGCCGTTCGAGACCGAGCTGGATCGGTTCACCAGCGTTCGCTTGTCCGATCTGCGGCCGAAGTCCGGGGAGATTCAGATTGTCGCGGGGATGGTTGTCGGTATACGGAAGCTGAACAGCCGTGCCGGACGTATGGCGGTAATCACCATCGACGATCGCACCGCGCGCATGGATGCCGTGATCTATTCCGATCTTTTCAGCACGCACCACGATCTGCTCGTCAAAGACAAACTCCTGGTGCTCGAGGGCGAGGTGAGCGTCGACGATTTCACCGGGGGGGCATCGATGACGGTGCAGAAGGTCAGCGATTTGGACGGCGCCCGTGAGACATTCGCACGCAACGTGGTGATCCGGCTCGCCGCGGAGCGTGTCGGCAATGGTTTGCTCGACGAGATACGCGACGTCGTGCGTGTTCACCAGCATGGACAAACCCTGCTGTGCATCGATTATGCCCGTCCGGGCGCCAGCGTCCGACTGCCTCTCGGGGATGACTGGCGCGTTCACCCGACCCAGGAACTGCTGCGGAGCCTTGCCGAGATCGTGGGCCCGGAGAGCATCGACGTGGAATACTGAGCAGGCGCTTGAAGCCGCTTGCCGGTAGTCTTGCCGCAGGATCTTGTAACTGCGTCGCCGAGCCGCTAAGTTTTTCTGGGGGCAGGACACATTCGATTCCATGAATCTCAATTTTCTCGAATTCGAACAGCCGATCGCCGATCTCGAGGCGAAAATCGAGGAGCTGCGCCATGTGGACAGCGACTCGGAACTCAATATCGGCGATGAAATCGACCGTCTCCAGGTGAAAAGCCGGGAGCTCACGAAATCAATATTCTCCAACCTGAATGCCTGGCAGATTGCGCAGCTTGCTCGTCATCCACAAAGACCCTACACCCTCGACTACGTGGGAAGAATCCTGACGGAATTCGTAGAGCTGCACGGTGATCGCAGCTTTGCCGATGATCCGGCGCTCATCGGCGGCATCGGTCGGCTGGACGGCCAACCGGTCATTGTGATCGGGCACCAGAAGGGACGTACGACCAAAGAGAAGCTTGATCGGCACTTCGGTATGCCGCGCCCCGAGGGCTACCGAAAGGCTTTGAGGCTCATGCGCATGGGCGAGAAGTTCCGCATGCCGATACTGACCTTCATCGACACGCCGGGGGCCTATCCCGGGGTGGGTGCCGAGGAACGTGGTCAGAGTGAGGCCATTGCCCATAATCTTTTGGTCATGGCGCGTCTGCGAACGCCGGTGGTCTGCGTGGTCATCGGGGAGGGCGGTTCGGGCGGCGCGTTGGCGATCGGTGTCGGCGACCGCGTGTTGATGCTTCAGTACAGCACCTATTCGGTTATCTCGCCGGAAGGATGCGCAGCGATTCTGTGGAAAAGCGCCGACAAGGCCGCCGATGCGGCGGAAGCCATGGGAATCACCTCAGCGCGCCTGAAATCGCTCGACCTCATCGATCGTATTGTCGATGAGCCGCTCGGCGGGGCACACCGGGACGTAGAGGACATGAGCACGCGACTCAAAGCCGTGTTACAGGAAGAGCTCGCTGCGCTCGATGGTGTCGACCCTGACAAGCTGGTCGAGATGCGCTACGAGCGTTTGCAGAGCTTTGGTCGCTTTCGTGAGTGACGTTTCTCACAGGCGTTACTTCAGCGTTGCTGAAGCGAACGCGATGATCGGCGATCTCGAACGTACATTCGCGCGCATGCTGCAAATGAAAGCTCAGGTGCGAAGCGCATACGCACGCCTCGAGGAGGCAGGCCACGCGCCTGTCGGCGACGACTTCGATTTGGCGCCCGCAGGCGCGGGTCCCGAGGTGGCCAACGACCTTACGACCCTCAAGATGCTCATCGATGCCCTCAAGGCCGATGTCGAGGCGCTTCACGATGTCGGCTGTCTGGTCAAGGATATCGATGAGGGTATCGTCGACTGGTATGCGAGCAAGGCAGGGCGCGACGTGCTTTTGTGCTGGAAGCTCGGCGAGAAAAAGGTTGCCTACTGGCACGACCCGGACGCCGGATTCGCGGGCCGGCGTCCTATTTCGGAGCTGCTCGAAGACTGACCGCGCCGGGCGGGCGCGCTATTTCTCGCCCTGACTCTGCTGAAGAACCGTGAACAGCAGCTCGCCCGCGAAACGGCACATGAGTGTGAGAAGCGTCTGATCGCCGACAGTGAAGAGCTTGTCGTCTTTCTTGTTGAGCACCTCGATAACACCCAGCACACGCCCTCCGCCGATGATGGGCGCTGCCAGAACCGAGTCGGTCCTGAAACCCAGCTCGCGATCCAGGGCAGGATAGAATCGATCATCGGCCTGAGCATCGTTGACGATCGTCGCCCGACGATGCTTGGCCACCCAGCCCGCGATTCCCTCGTCCGGTGGCAGCCGCTGCCAGGCGAGCTGCTCTTTCGCGGCCTCGCCATGAGTAATGACGAAGACCAGCTCGTTGGTATCCTCATCGAGGACGAGAAGGGAGCCGTCGCTGGCATTGATAGTGTGCAGCGCGTTTCCGAGCACATCTGAAAGAAGCTCCATCAGCTCCGCCTCGGGCAACGGCTGCTCGACGGCCTCCATCAGGTTCTGCATGGAGTCGATAAAAGTTCGCAGTGAGCGGATCTCGGCGCGCAAAGACGCGTTCTCGGACTCGAGTTGGGCAATCTCGTCTCGAACCTTATCTTGAGAGTCGCTCATGGCTGTCAATTATGCCTGTCCCACGCTTTTCATGCTCTGGGTAAGTTCGGCCTTCGAGATCGCACGGTTGAGCAGCTCACCGGCGAAACGGCACATGAGCGTCAGCACGGTCAGGTTGCCCGTGCTGAACAGCTGCCCGTTCTGCTTGTTGATCACCTCGACGACGCCGAGCAGGCGGTTGCCGCCAAGCAGCGGCGCAGCCAGCATCGACGACGTGCGGTAGTCGAGCTCGACGTCCAGCTCGGCGTAGAATCTTTCGTCGGCGGGCACGTTGTTGACCGCGGCGCCACGTCGATTTTCGGCGACCCAGCCGGCGATACCGCGGCCTGCGGGCAATCGCCGACCGATCAGATTTGGCCGCGTCGCCTCACCCTGCACCAGCACGAACACCAGCTCGCCGGTTTCCTCGTCGGGAATCAGCAGGGATCCGTCTCTGGCGCCGATGGCGCGGATCGCGCTCTCGAGCACGCGCGCGAGTAGCCCCAGCGCTTCGGACTCGCCGGTCGGGCTCTCAATCGCCTCGATAAGCGTGACCATGGAGTCCATGAACTGGCGAAGCACGTCGGCTTCCTGCTCGAGCTCGAGGTTCTCCTCGCGCAGGGCCTCGAGGCGCTCGAGCCAGTCCTGTTCGCTCAACTGTGTATCGGTCATGCGGAAATCTTTGTCCCCGGATAGCGTCTAGGGCGTGCCGTCGGCCGGTCGCAAGCCCCCTGTGGCCGCCGCCGAGCCCCGATGCGACTGGTGCGATGGTCCCGAAATCAATAGGATAAATCGCATTATGGCGCGCCGATCACCACCCTGTCAGGGGCCTATCCTCCGGACTGTGACCTGCTCCCCGACTTGCGCCCCGGGACGGGCGCCGGGGCGCGATGATGCAGGCACGCGGCTGCAGAGGGCGCGGGGAGCGTTCCGCCCGGGGCCTTCGCGGCCGGGTTGCGCGCAGCCGGGGCCGCCCCCCTCAGCCGGGCCGCGCGCTGCAACGCCTGCGGCCGGTCGCGGGCCCGTGTGCGGGCACCGACGGGCATGAAACGCAGCATTTTTTTCGTCTCCGACAGCACCGGCATCACCGCCGAGACCCTGGGTCACGCGCTGCTGAGCCAGTTCGAGGCGCTCGAGTACGACCAGACGACAATCCCCTTCGTCGTCGGCGAGACCGAGGCTCGCGCGGCGGTGCGTCGCATCGATGACGCGGCCGAGGCGGGCGCCGGTCGACCCATCGTTTTCAGCACCCTCGTCAATCCGGATCTGAACGAGATCCTGCGCGAGAGCGATGCGCTCGTTGTGGATTTCTTCAGCGCCTTCGTGCGGCCGCTGGAGATCGAGTTCAACCGCGGCTCGTCCCACGCGACCGGGCGTTTCCATGGGCTCGTCGACCGCGCCTCCTATGACGGCAGAATCGATGCCATGGACTACGCGCTCGACCACGACGACGGTGGCGGCATACGACACTATCATGATGCGGATGTCGTCCTCGTTGGGGTGTCTCGGTCGGGCAAGACGCCGACTTGCGTGTATCTCGCGCTCCAGTTCGGCATTCGCGCGGCCAACTATCCGTTGACCGAGGAGGATCTCGATGCCGGCAATCTTCCCGACATGCTCGCTCCCCACAGGGAGCGACTCTTCGGCCTGACCATCGTTCCCGAGCGGCTGCGGCAGATTCGCAGCGAGCGGCGACCCAACAGTCGCTATGCATCGCTCAACCGGTGTCGCAAGGAAGTCGCCGATGCGGAGTCCATTTTCAGGCGCGAAGGCGTTCGTTTCATCGATACCAGCGGCAGCTCGATAGAGGAAATCGCATCGAAGATTCTCCAGTCCACCGGGCTCACGCGGCGGGCATTTTGAGCGCTGCCGCACGCCCGGGCGGTGAAGTGAACCCGCGGGCCACGCACGCCCCAGGCGGCGCCTTCTCTCCGGCGGCCCTCGCCGAGTCCCTCGCGCGGCTGCCGGCGATGCGACGTATCATCGTTGCGTACAGCGGCGGCGCCGATTCGCTGGCCCTGCTGCACGCCATGTGCGCGCTGCGCGAGCGGCTTGCGCCCACGGAGCTTTCGGCTGTGCACGTGCACCACGGCCTGCACGACCAGGCCGACGAATGGCTGGACGGTTGCGCACGCGCGTGCACCGCGCTCGACGTGTCACTCGAGGTCATTCGTGTCGATGCCGCCGCTGACACCGGTGAGAGTCCGGAGGCAGCGGCCCGGCAGGCACGCTACGAGGCTCTGGAGAAGCTTCCCGGTGTGGACGAAGCGGTGTGCACCGCGCATCACCAGCGCGACCAGGCCGAGACCGTGCTGCTTCAGCTGCTTCGAGGCGCCGGAGCAGCCGGGCTGGCGGCGATGCCGGCGCTCGCTCCGCTCGGGCGCGGCTGGCTCGTGCGCCCGCTGCTAGACACGTGCCCGCGCGCCCTGCGCGACTATCTGGTGCGAAACGGTGTGGAGTGGAGCGAAGACCCGAGCAACGCGGATCGGCGCTTCGATCGCAATTATCTGCGCCACGAGGTCTTTCCGCTGCTCGAGAGACGCTGGCCCGGGGTGCACCGAACACTGGCGCGTGCCGCGGCTCACCAGGCCGACAGCGTCGCGCTCGCGGCGGATCTGGCGGAGCTCGACGTGCACGACGCCCGGGGCCGTGCGCCCGGGACGCTGTCGGCCGGCGGTCTCCTGCGGCTGTCGCCGCCCCGCGCGCGTAACCTGCTGCGTTTTTGGCTCTCGGAGCGGGGGCTTTCGGCGCCGACTGCGGCCCATCTGGAGCGGATCCTCACCGAGCTGGTAGGAGCCCGCGAGGACGCCGAGCCTCTGGTCTGCTGGCCGGGCGCCGAGGTGCGCCGCTATCGTGACGACGTCCACGCCGGGCCTGCGATGCCCGCGCACGATGGGTCGTGGGTCGTGGCCTGGAATCCCGGCGACCCGCTCGAGCTGCCCCTCGGCCGTCTCGAGGCCGTCAGCGTCGAAGGCCGCGGCCTCGACGTGGAACGCTGCCGGGGCGCGCGCGTCGAGGTGCGCTTCCGGCAGGGAGGCGAGCGTTTTCAGCCTGCCGGCCGTGCGCACTCCACGTCGCTCAAGAAACTGCTTCAGGAGAGCGGCGTGCCGCCCTGGCTACGGGAGCGAATTCCACTCGTCTACGTCGACGACGCGCTTGCCGCGGTTGCGGGGCTTTGGGTCGCACGGACTTTCGCGGCCGCCGAGGGCAGGCCCGGATGGGTGCTAACATGGAGCGTGCTCGCCGGGCATCGGGCCTGAAACCAATTGCCGCGCAGGCGGGTCAAATAACGTATGGCGTTCGACGAAAATATCGCCCCCGACGTCGATTCGGTGCTGACCGCGACGGCGCTGCTCGACATCACCGAGTGGGATTTCTTCAATCTCGCTTACAACCGCTGGCACGGTGAGCCGGCCGCGGAGGGGATCATGGAGCCGATATTCGCCGCCTACATGTTTGACGACATTGTGCCCCCGTGGGCCCGTCACTTCTCGCGTCTGGTGGAGCGTCTTTACCGCCGCGGCGTGCTCGATCGGGCCGCGCTCGGCGTCGAGCGCCTGCCTTCCAGTGCCCAGATGGTCGGGCGCGGCATGCGCTACAGTGTCCTCATCGCCGCGATTCTCACCGCGCTCATCGTAGTGGCCGAGTTTCTGGCCCAGATCGTCAAGATCGGGGAGCGCTGCTTTTTTCCGCCCTGTTACTGACGCGCCCCGCCTGCGCGTGCACCGCGACTACTGGCGACCCAGCCCCCTTTTTCTGTCCGATGGGCGAAAAGGCGTGACGGTGCCGTCGCCACCCTCGATGCCGGCACGATCCCGTGCGGCGAGCAAGGTGAACTTGAGCGTCACGTCGCCGAGCTCGACGAGATCGCCGTTGCCGAGGATCGCGCTGCGCGCCTTGCGGCCGTTGACATACACGCCGTTGAGGGAGTCCAGATCGCGGATCACGTAACGGTTGCTCATGTCGTGCCTGATTTCCGCGTGAAAGCGCGAAATCGAAGGGTCGGCCACCATCAGCTCGTTGTCGGCGTGCCGGCCGATGCGAAACGTCTCGCCGGAGATAGGGTGGCGGGCGCGCAGCTCGTCCTGAACCTCCAGGTAGGCGAAGGGACGAGCACCGAGCTCGACCGTCTCCGCCCAGTTTGACTCGGGCTGCGCTGCGCCCGAGCGGCGCCTGACGAGCCATGTGAGGACCGTTGCCGCGATCAAAAGCGCCGCTCCGATGCTCACCCAGAGAAGATTTCGCCCGAGCCAGCCCTGGCCCTGCGCCGCCGTGGCCCGCCCGGTCTGTGCGGCCGGCGCCGCCTGCACCGCGGGAGCATGGCCGCCGGCGAAGGCGTCGAGACGCAGGGGCACATGGGCCGAGGCGCTGCCGACGGCCCCTCGCCAGCGCAGCTCGAGGATCGCTTCCGGCCCCAGCCCCGCGGGATCTCGAAGCACCGCGGACAGGTCGACCTGCAAGCGGCCGCCGCTGGCGAGCTGGGCGAATACACGCGCGGCGAAATCGTCGGCAAGCTCGGCCCCCGGTTCCACCGTCACGTACAGCCCCCCGGTCTCCTCGGCGAGCCTGCGCAGGCGTTCCAGAGGTGCCGAGCGGTCCGGCGTTTCCAGATAGCCGACGGCGAAGATGGCCACCTCGTACTGGCGTGCCGCGTCGACCACGTCGTCATGGAAGTAGGCGGAATCGTTGGCGACGCCGTCGGACATCAGGACCAGCGCCCGCCTCTGGGCCGGATAGTGGCCCAGCAGTCGAACCGCCTCGAGGGCGCTGCGATAGAGCTGTGCCGCGCCGTCAGCGGGGGTGAGTCCGGCGAGGGCGTTGCGCACGCGCTCGGCGCCCGGGGCGATCGGGGCAAGCATCTCCATCTCCCGGTCGAAGCTGGCGAGGCCGTAGTGCTGATCGGCGGGGCTGGCGTCGAGGAGGCCGGTCACGTGCTGCCGCGCGCTCCCGGTGAGCTCGGCGCGACTGGCATCGACCAGGAACATGACGGCGCTCGAGCCGGGTTGCGCGGCGTAGGGCGTGATGCGAGGCGCCGGCAGCTCGCGTCCCGCGAGGCGCGCCGTGACCTGCTCGGAACTGGTTGCCGCGAAGCGCCGGAAGTCACAGGCGAGCGACGTCGCATCCTGCTGCCAGCAGGCCAGCTGCACCCCTTCGCCGAAGATGTGATAGTCGTAGGCAGCGGCGCTGCCGAGCCACGCCAGCAGGGCGCTCGCGAAGGCAATGGCGAACCGACGCCGCGCGACGCGGCGCATCGTGGCGATGGTTGCCGAGCCCATGGATTCCGCTTCCGCCTTGTTATCGTTGGCCGGCCGCGCTGCCCCTGACGGTTGACAGCGCAACTCGAGCCAATGGCCTTATGTTAGCGCGATTGGGTCTCCAATGCCGCCCTCTGATTGACCCCGGAAAACATAAAAAATCCTTTTGTTATTCGACGCTTACTGACAAGACCCGGGTTCGTCAGGGAGCTCGCAGGCGGTCCAGGCGCAGGCGCTCCCGGGCGTCGAAGAGGCGCCGGCAGGCCACCTGAACGGCGAACGCCGTGCCGCCGGTGGTGGCCCCCATGATCAGGCACATGATGAGAATCTGGTACTTGACCGCCTCGACGGGCGGTGCACCGGCAAGGATCTGGCCGGTCATCATGCCCGGCAGGCTGACGATGCCCGCCGCCGCCATGGCATTCAGCGTCGGGATCAGGCCGGCACGCATGCAGTCGCGACGGATATCGGTCACCGCTTCGCGCCAGGTGTGGCCGAGCATGAGGCGGGCCTCGACGGCGTCGCGCTGGACCCACAGGGTCTGGGTGAGCCGATCGAGCCCCAGCGCCACGCCGGTCATGGTGTTGCCGAGCAGCATGCCGAGCAACGGGATGGCGTATTGGGGCGTGTACCACGGCGAGGGCCCGAGAATGACCACCAGGGTCAGGACCGTGACCGTGAAGGTCGACAGGAACATGGCCGCCACGCCGATGCCGATGCTCCACGCGCCGGCCAGTCGGCGTTTCTGGCGCGCGGCGCTCTCGTAGCCCGCTACGATCAGCATCACCAGCGCGATGATGCCGATCCAGGTGAGATCGACGCGGTCGAACACCACCTTCAGAATCAGGCCGACCAGCAGCAGCTGCACCACCATGCGCGTGCCGGCGATGAGAAGGCTCGCCGTGAGACCAAGCCTGAGGGCAAACGCCAGCGCCGCCGAGCCGAGCACGAGGAGCGCGGCCAGCGCCAGCTCCAGGGGGCCGAGAAGAATCATCGCGGCGCGTCCCCGATCGGCTCGGTGTCCGGCGCTTGCACCAGCCGACCACCCTCGAGCCGCAGGCGACGGTCGGCCACGCGGCGCATTTGCTGCGGGTCGTGGCTTACCCACAGGACCGCCGCCCCTTCGCTCCGCCGGTAGTCCGCGATCAGGTGCTCGACCCGTAAGGCGTTGTCCGGATCGAGATTGGCCGTGGGCTCGTCGAGCAGCAGCACCCGTGGGTGATTGGCAAGCAGGCGCAGCAGCGCGAACCGCTGTCGTTCGCCGCTGGAGAGCTTTGCCACCGGCGCGCGCAGCAGCGCCTCGTCGAGGGCCAGTGCCTCGAGCATCTCGCCCGCCGGCGGTGCTGCAAAATGCTCATCGACGCGATCCCGCCACCAGCGGCTGTCCGCCGCCAGCATGCCGACCCGACGGCGCCACTCCGAGGGCTCGAGCGCCTCGGCGGTGGTGCCCTGGCAGGCGACCCGTCCTTCGTGCACGTCCAGGTCGGCGATGGCGCGCAGCAACCGGCTTTTGCCGGCGCCGGATGGGCCGCCGAGCGCCAGGCACTCGCGGGGCGCCAGCCACAGGTCCACGGGGCCCACGCCGCCGAAGCGCAGCCCCTCGACGTCGAGCTGGCGGGCCTCGGTCATCGAGTGCGACTCACACCCGACGCAGCTGGGAGAGAAGGGAAGTGGCGTCGGTGAGCCGCTCGATCAGCGTGCGCACGAACGCCCGGTGGAAGCGCAGCTGAGTGTCTTCGGCGGCGCGATCGATAGTGGAGTCGTTGACCTTCATCAGTGAGACATCGGTGCGCGCAATGGCGCTGGCGATGCGCCGCGCGCGGCTGAGATATCCCATCTCACCGAAGCAGTCGCCTTCCTGAAGTACGTTCACGACGCTGCCTTCTTTCTCGATGATGACCACGCCGGACAGCACGATATAGAAGGAGTGGTCCATATCGCCCTCGCGGATGATCGACTGGCCGGGCGAGTAGGTCTGCCAGGCGCAGGCGCGAATCAGCTCCCAGATGTCTGCGTCGGAGAAACCTTTGAAGAATCCAAGGCTCTTGATGGTGGCGAACTTCTCGCGTAATCCGTCCTCGTCGGCGACGGCATCCAGGTCTTCGAATATCACGGCCAGGTCCGCCGCCAGGTCGAGCCCGCTGGCGTAGCGCTCGCTCGGATTCTTCTTCAGCATGCGTCCCAACGTGTAGCTGAGCTCCTGCGGCAGGTCGCTGCGGAATTCGCCGAGCGGGCGCGGCTCGGCACTGGATATTTTCTGGTTGATGGCGAACAGACTCTCTGCCTGAAAGGGATGGGAGCCGGTCAGCAGCTGATACATGACGGTTCCCAGGGAGAATATGTCGCTCTGCCCGGTAATGGCTTCTTCGTTGAATTGCTCGGGCGACATGTACAAGGGCGAGCCCAGGACTCCGATGAACTGCGTCTGCATGGCGTCGGCGCGCGTGATCATGGCGACGCTGAAATCGGCAAGCTTGACGTCGCGATCCTGAGTCAGAAGGATGTTGCCAGGCTTGATGTCGCGATGAATGACGCCCTGGCGATGGGCATAATCCAGAGCCTTGGCGGTTTTGTAGACGATGCCGACCACCTCCGGCACTGAGAGCAGCCTGTCGGGGCTGCAATAAGGCTCGAGCGTATCGCCATCTTCGACGAGCTCCATCACCAGGTAGCAGCAGTCTCCGTCCATGTCGGCGTCGAATACTTGAAGGATATTCGGGTGATCGAGCATGCCGGCTGCATGGGCCTCGTTGAAGAACAGCTTGCGAAACTTGCGCGCATTGGTGGTGTGCTCCGCGTGCTGCGGATGCGCGACCTTGATCGCCACCAGCCGGTTAGTGAACGGATCGTGGGCCGAGTACACCGTGCCCATGCTGCCGCTCGCAAGGCGCTCGACGAGCTCGTACTTGCCGACCTTCTCCGCAAGCATGGAATTTCCCACCGGCTGCAGATGCCGGATGCCCACCCGGCGGTGATGTTAGCGCAAAGTCGCACTCTGGCGCACCGGCGGACGGCTCTATAGAATCAGGCGCCGGCTTTCGAGTGCGGCTTCGTATCCAGGGAATTCAGTTGAAAAGCGTCGCTTTCTGCACCTTCGGCTGCCGTCTCAACCAGTACGACACCGAGACGATCCGCACGCTGCTCGACACATATGGTGGCTGGCGCAGCGTGCCGTTTCGCGAGCATGCCGACGTCTATGTGGTCAACACCTGCAGCGTGACGGCCCGGGCAGACGCCACCTGCCGCAAGGCCATCCGGCGTATCCACGCCGAAAGGCCGGAGTCCGCCATTGTCGTGACAGGCTGCTACGCTCAGCGCGCTCCGCGTGAGATTGCCGAGCTGCCGGGCGTGCAGCTCGTTGTCGGCGCCGCCGAGCGCGGCGACATTGCATACAAAATGGGCAGTCTGAGCGCCGGCGAGGTGCAGATCGCGGTGTCACCGATCGCCGAGGCCAGCGAGTTCGTGGACGTGCCCATTACCGAGATGATGGAGCACAGCCGTGCCTTCGTTAAGGTGCAGGAAGGCTGTAACGAGTCGTGCAGCTTCTGCATCGTTCCCCAGACCCGCGGAGTATCGAGAAGTCGCTCGCCGGAGAGCGTTCTGGGCCAGGTGCGTGAGCTGGTGGCGGCCGGCTACGAGGAGATCGTGCTGACCGGGGTGCATCTCGGTGACTACGGCCTGGACCTTGCGCACAGGCAATGCTCGCTCGCGGATCTCGTGCGCGAGATTCTCGCGACGCCGGGACTCGCACGCTTTCGCTTGAGCTCTATCGAGCCTGCGTCGATTACCGATGAGCTGATCGCGCTCATGGCTGGTCACGATAAGTTTGCCAGGCATTTTCATATTCCGCTGCAGAGCGCGAGCAACGCCATACTCTCGCGCATGAAAAGGCGCTACACGGCCGAGCAGTTCTCGCGCCTCATTGGCCAGATCGCGGAGGCAATTCCCGATTGCGGTATCGGTACGGACGTGATTTGCGGGTTCCCGGGAGAGAGCGATGCCCACTTCCAGGAAACTTTCGACTGTCTCGCCGAGCTGCCGATCACCTACCTGCACCCCTTCACTTACTCGGTGCGGCCTGGATCGGAAGCGGAAAGCTACGGAGATCAGATTCCCGGAGAGGTCAAGAAGCGTCGCACGCGCGCGCTCAAACGACTCATGCGGGACAAGCAGCGCGCGTTTCGCGAGCACCACGTCGGTAGGACTCTGCCCGTGCTGCTGGAAACCTCGCGACGCGGAAGTCGAACGCAGCTCGCTGGTTGGACCGACAATTATCTGCGCATAGAGCTCGGAGAGGGGACTGCTGACGGCGGCATCGAGCACGTGCGGATCGTCGCGCTCGAAGGCGATCAGCTGATCGGGGAACGCCTCGCCGCCTGCGCCTGAAGCAGGCCTCAGGTTTGATCGTCCATGGTTTCGAGAGCGCGCAGCAGCGGCGTGCCGATGATCGCCTGCCGCCAGCCTCGCAGCTCTTCGGGTAGCGCGGCTTTGCCGGATGCCGCTGCCTGGACCAGGGATTCCAGGATGCGCGACTGCGCCAGCAGGGGCGCTGGTATGCCAAGGGCCTCGGCCTGCTCGCGCACGATCTGCTTTAACACCTTGAGTCGGGGCGTGTAACGGGGTTCCATCGCTGATTCCGTCGACGGCTCGGCATCCGCGGGCGCGCTGCGCGCCCGAGCCACGCGCTCGAGCAGTGAGTCCGCGTAACGCGAGCGTGCCGCTTGCGCAAGCGCCGGGATCGCCGCCAGTGCGCTCTCGTCGGCGGGCAGCGCCGCCGCCAGGTCTATCATCACCGCGTCGTCGAGGATCGCCTGGCGCGGCACGTCGCGTTTGCGCGCCTCCAGCTCGCGCCAAGCGGCGAGCTCGCGCAGCGCCGCCCGTTCAGTGGCATCGAGGCGCCCGGCGCTGCGAATGCGCTGGTAAGCGCGCCGCGGGTCGCGATCGGCGTCGCGCCGACGCTGGATGCGTTCGATTTCCTCGCGCAGCCAGGCCTCGCGACCGAGCTCGACCAGCGTATTTTTCAATATCCGGTACATGGGCAGCAGGTGCAGGACGTCGAGGGCCGCATAGGCTATCTGAGCGTCGCTCAACGGACGCTTCAGCCAATCGGAGCGGGTCTCGTCTTTGGCGATTCGCTCTCCAAGCAGCCTCTCCACGAGCGTGCGGTAGCCGAGCGAGAAACCGTGCCCGGCGAAAGCGGCGGCCAGCTGGGTGTCGAAAACAGGGTTCGGCGTGACACCGGCCAGCTGCTCCAGGATCTCGATGTCACCCTCGGCGGCGTGCATCACCTTCGTGATGCCGGGGCATTGGAGCAGCTCCGCGAGCGGCGCGAAATCGTCGATGCCGAGCGGATCGATGATCGTCACGCGTTCGGCGTCGAAGATCTGAATCAGGGCAGGGCGCGGATAGTAGGTGCGAGTGCGTTCGAACTCGGTATCGAGCGCGATCGCGTCGAGGGCGATCCAGCGCCGGCAGGCGGTTTGCAGCTGTGCGCGGTGCTCTATGAAGTTCGGTTTCGTGTGCATGCACAAAAAAAGCTCGTCGCACGCGGATGCTGCTGCGCAGTATCGGCGTACGACGAGCCAGTGCCGACTTCCCTCTCGGCGCCCGTCACGGCCTCCACATGAAGGCGTGGTAGAAAATTCGTGCGATATGTCGCGTCGCTACGTTGTCACCTCCGGTTGCGCCGCCGTTATCCGCATTTCGAGTCGCCGCAGTTCAGACAGGTCAGGCAGCCGTCGGCCTGGATCACCGCCTTGGCATGGCAGTGCTGACAGAAGGCCGCGTACTCGGGAAATCCCAGCTCCGCCGGCACGTCACGGGCGGCGCTTTCCGCCTCCAGGCGTGCGCGTGTCTGCTCGAGGTATTGCTGCTGTTGCTCATCGAGCGGCTCTCCGGTAATGAGACCGATGCTGCGCAGATGTGAATCGATGGCGTCGCCGAGCTCCGCGACGAGCGATGGCATGTATTTCCCGCCCTTCTTGAAATATCCGCCGCGCGGATCGAATACCGAGCGCAGCTCCTCGACCAGAAAGGTGACGTCACCGCCTTTTCTGAAGACCGCGGAGATGATGCGGGTGAGCGCCACGATCCACTGGAAGTGCTCCATGTTCTTGGAGTTGATGAACACTTCGAAGGGGCGTCGCTGCTCGTGCTCGGTCCCGGAGTTCAGGATGATGTCGTTGATGGTCACGTACAGGGCGTGGTCCGAGAGGGGCGTCTTGATCTTGTAGGTCGAGCCTACGAGCATCTCCGGGCGCTCGACCCGTTCGTGCATCTGGATGACCTCGGCGCTTTTCGGCACCGCGCTGGAACGCACGGGCGGCTCAGCGGAGGTGGGCTCGGCGCCTTCCGCGACTTCGCTCTTAGCGGTCGTGGTTACCTCATAGTCGACGATTTGCTTGTCTATCTTAATTGCCATGACACTTCGCTCTTTGTTTCAGAATTTTCCGTAATAGCCTTCCTTGATGGCGTCGTAGAGATTCGCGGCGCTGTGGATTTCGCCGTCGTATTCGATTTCCTCATTACCCTTGACCTCGACGACACTGCCGTCCTCGAGGGTAAAGCGATACGTGGTGTTCGCCAGATCCTTCTCCTTTACGAGGACTCCCTGAAAGGCCTGTGGGTTGAAACGGAAGGTCGTGCAACCTTTCAGTCCCTTCGAATGGGCGTAGCTGTAAATGTCCTTGAAGTCCTCGTAGGGATAATCGGTGGGCACGTTCGCCGTCTTCGATATGGAAGAGTCGACCCATCTCTGGGCGGCCGCCTGGACGTCCACGTGCTGCCTCGGCGTGATGTCCTCGGCCGTGACGAAATACTCCGGGAGAGTATCCACGCCGACGCCATCCTCCAATGAGTCCGCATTGACGAGCTCCCGGTAGGCGAGCATCTCGAAGGAGTACACGTCGACCTTCTCCTTGGTCTTCTTGCCCTCGCGGATGACGTTGCGAGAGTAGTGATGCGCGAAGCTCGGCTCGATGCCGTTGCTGGCGTTGTTCGCCAGCGACAGCGAGATCGTGCCCGTGGGCGCGATCGAGGTGTGGTGCGTGAAGCGCGCGCCTTCGTTGGCAAGCCCCTCGACGAGCTCTGGCTCGACTTCGGCGATGCGCTGCATGTAGCGGCTGTAACGCGCGTGCAGAACCCGTCCCTCGACCTCGTCCCCGGCCTTGTAGCCGTCGGCTTTCATCTTCGGACGCAGACGAAGCATGTCCTCGGTGACCGTGAAGCGCTCGTTCATGATCGGAGCCGGTCCCTTCTCGCGGGAAAGATCGAGTGCGGCCTTCCATCCCTCGATCGCCATCTCGCGCGTGACGCGCTCGGTGAACTCCAGAGAGTCGGGTGCACCGTACTTCATGCCGAGCATGGTGAGAGTCGAGCCGAGGCCCAGGTAGCCCATACCGTGGCGGCGTTTTCGTTCAATCTCCCGACGCTGCTCGTTGAGCGGCAGTCCGTTCACCTCGACCACGTTGTCGAGCATGCGGGTGAACACGCCGACCGTGTTCCGATAGCCGTCCCAGTCGAACCGCGCGCGATCGGTGAACGGATCGAGCACGAATTTCGTGAGATTGAGGGATCCGAGCAGGCACGCGCCGTACGGCGGCAGGGGCTGCTCGCCGCAGGGGTTGGTGGCGCGCACGTTCTCGCAGAACCAGTTGTTGTTCATCTCGTTGATCTCGTCGACGAGGATGAAACCCGGCTCGGCGAAGTCGTAGGTGGACGCCATGATCAGATCCCACAGGCGCCGCGCGCGAATATGACGGTAGATCTTGCAGGCGACGCGCCCGGCGTCGTCGACGATGTATTTCTCGCGCACGGGCCACGTGCGCCAGATGACGAGCGATTCGTCTTCGAGGTCGATGCCGTCGTCCTCGATCTCACGCTCGGTCACGGGGAAGGCGAGCGGCCACTCGTCGTCGCTGCGCACCGCCTGCATGAACTCAGAGGTGATCAGCAGCGACAGATTGAACTGGCGCAGCCGGCCATCCTCGCGCTTGCTGCGGATGAAGTCGACGACATCCGGATGGCCGACATCGAAGGTTGCCATCTGCGCGCCTCGTCGTCCGCCGGCGGAGGACACCGTGAAGCACATCTTGTCGTAGATATCCATGAACGACAGCGGCCCGGAGGTGTAGGCGCCGGCGCCCGAGACATATGCGCCCTTGGGTCGAAGCGTCGAGAACTCGTAACCGATGCCGCACCCTGCTTTGAGGGTCAGGCCGGCCTCGTTGACCTTTTCGAGAATATCCGCCATGGAATCGCCGACCATCCCTGACACCGTGCAGTTGATGGTCGAGGTTGCGGGCTTGTGCGCCTGCGCACCGGCGTTGGAGATGATGCGCCCGGCCGGGATCGCGCCGCTCTTGAGCGCGCGAAGGAACCTCTCGAACCACTCCTCGCGCAGTGCCTCGGTGGCCTCGACGGCCGACAGCGCTTTGGCGACGCGGTGGTATGTGTCTTCGATGTCCCGATCGAGCGGCGCGCCGTCCTTGGTCTTCAGGCGGTACTTGGTGTCCCATATGTCCAGAGACGCCGCCTGGAACGGAATTTCAGAAGCGTGAACGGATACGAAATCACTGGTCTTGCGGTGAGCCAGCTTCATGAACGGTTACCCCCGAAAGCAAGAAGTCCGGGGTCGAGTGCAACGATGTCATGTCCATGTGTTGTGGCACGTGGTTATTCCGAGGCAAATCGACCCAAACCCTTCCCGAAAATCCCATCTCGAGGATGGGGCCGTCAGCACGACTGGGACGCGTCGTCCAGGCGAACCTGCCACGGTCGGCGCCCCTTCGGACAAGCCGCCCGCTGTCCCAGCGCTCCTCCCCTCGTGATTTTGTTGCTTTGACGACCGTCTCCGCGGGTCCCGAACCGGGTCCGCGTCGCACAGTCAGACTAACAGTGTAAACCACAAGGGATTGTAGTCAAGGACCCGATATTACTCAATATATTGTGGTTAACGGGTGAAAAATCCGGTGAAAAGCTGTGGATAAGCGGTGGAAATTCCGGGCTCGAGCGAGGCGGTGTACTATCGTTTCCCTGGTGACCGGATACCCCCAATCGACAGCCGCCGAGAGTTGTCATGACTGAGCATTCCAGCGAGGAAGCGCGGCTCGCCGAGCTTGCCGCGTTTCTCCAGGCGCATCCGAACATCGATCACGTGGACGCCTGCCTGATCGATCTGTGCGGCATCATCCGCGGAAAGCGCTACCCGCGCGCAGACCTGGAGAAGCTGTTCCGTTCCGGGCTGCAGTTTCCCTACTCCACGTATTATCTCGATGTCACCGGGCATTGCGCCGACCCGTGTGGCCGCGGCATCAGCGACGGCGATCCGGACGGTGTCTGCCTGCCCGTCCCGGGCACCCTGGTGCCGACGCCGTGGGTCAGCGAGCGCGCGGCGCAGGTGCTGGTGACCATGAGCGACGGTGACGGCGCGCCCGCAAGCGCCGAGCCGCGCAACGTCGCCGCCGGCGTGTGCCGTCGCTTCACGGAGCTCGGTCTGCGACCCGTGATCGCCTTCGAGCTGGAGTTCTATCTGCTCGACGAGGTGGCGGACGACCAGGGCCGGCCGCAGCCACCGGTATCGCCGCTCACCGGCCTGCGCGACAACAGCACCCAGGTCTACGGCGTCGACGAGGTGACCGGTTTCACCGATCTGTTCGGCGAGGTGGATCGCGCCGCCGCGGCCCAGAACATACCGGCCTCGGTGACCAGCGCCGAGTTCGCGCCCGGTCAGTACGAGATCAACCTGAAGCACGTGGATGCGCCGCTGGCGGCGGCGGACCACTGCGCGCTGCTGCGCCAGGTGGTGAGGGGAGTGGCCCGACGTCACGGCATACGCGCCACGTTCATGCCGAAGCCTTTCCCCGAGCGTGCCGGCAACGGCATGCACGTGCACATGAGCCTGCTCGACGGAGACGGCAACAACGTCTTCGACGACGGCAGCGACTCCGGCAGCGAGACGCTGCGCTTCGCCATCGGCGGCATGCTGGCGACGCTCTCCGACGCCATGGCGGTATTTTCCCCGAGCATCAACGGTTATCGTCGATTCGCCCCGCGGCTCTACGTGCCGGTGACCAAGAGCTGGGGCATCGACAATCGCTCGGTGGCGCTGCGCATCCCCTCGGGCGCCTCCTCGAGCCGGCGCTTCGAGCATCGCGTCGCGGGCGCCGACGCCAATCCGTATCTGGTCCTGGCGGTGCTGCTGGCGGGAATCCACCACGGGCTCAGCCAACGCATCGACCCCGGCCCGGCATGGCAGGGCAGCGCCTGTGAGGAGGCGGATGCGGACATTCCCGCCGATCTGTCCTCGGCGCTGGCGCGCCTGCGCAGCTCGAGGGTGCTGAAGTCCTATCTGGGCGACAGCTACGTCGATCTCTACTGCGCCACCAAGCAGGCCGAGCTCGCGAGCTTCATGGATCACATCACGCCGCGCGAGTACGAGTGGTACCTTTAGAGGCGTCACCCGGATTCCAACGGCCGCCGCGTGGACCACTACCAGCGATCCAATCTCAACTACTTCTCCGCCGGGGGGCTCGACCGGGCCACGCAGCTGCGCCCCAAGGACGCTTGGCTCCAGGCGCGCCTCGCGGATGCCGCGACCCGCATCGTTCCCGTGTGGCGCATGCAAAATCTCCTCTGCGGCGATGTCATGCCGTTGCCGGTGCTGCTGTCGCCGATGCAGCTGCGCGACGTGGGCGTCGACTGCGCCAACGCCGTGCTGCTCGGCACCCGCGCCGAGGTCGCCTACTTCGCCCTCGACCTCGCTGGCGACGAGACGCCGCTGGAAAGGCTGGTTCCCGCCGGCGCCAGCTTCCGGGAGCTGCGCGACGTAGGACCGTTACTGGACGCCGACGCCGGCTCGCTACTCGCCTACGCGCGCGCCATCACCTACTGGCATGCCCGGCACCGGCACTGCGGCGACTGCGGCAGCCCCACCCGGGTGGCCGAAGGCGGACACCTGCGGGTGTGCGCCGCGCCGCGCTGCGGGCAGAAGCATTTTCCCCGCACCGACCCCGCCATCATCGTGCTGGTGGTGCATCCCGGCGGGCTCGGTGACGAGGAACGCTGCCTGCTCGGGCGCCAGAGGGAGTGGCCGGAGACGCTCTACTCGGCGGTCGCCGGCTTCGTCGAGCCGGGCGAGAGCCTCGAGGATGCGGTGGTACGCGAGGTGGCCGAGGAAACCGGTATCGGCGTGAGCGCGGTGCACTACCATTCGTCCCAGCCGTGGCCGTTCCCGAGCTCGATCATGCTCGGCTTCACGGCCACCGCCCGCGATGCGCGTATCGTGCGACACGACGACGAGCTTGCCGATGCGCGCTGGTTCTCGCGCACCGACATCGTCGAGGCGCTCGCCCATGGGCGCCTGCGGGTGGCGCGGCGGGTGTCCATCGCCTATCGGCTGCTGGAGGACTGGTTCGATGCCGGCCGGCTCGGCCCATTGGCCGGCTACCTGGGCGAGTGAGCGGTGCAGCCGCTAGCCGGCGAAGGCGTCGATCAGCACCAGTGTCCACACCACGAGGCAAATGACCAGGCTGACCAGCACCGCGGCGCTGCCGGCGTCCTTGGCGCGACCGGAAAGCGCGTGGTTGTCCTCGGAGATGCGGTCGACCACGGATTCGATGGCCGAGTTCAGCAGCTCGACGAGCAGCACCAGCAGCACGCTGCCGATCAGCAGCGCGCACTGACTCCAGCTGACCGGCGAGAGCAGCGCCAGCGCCAGCGCTGCGGGGACGAGCAGCGCGGCCGCCGCGAGCTCCTGGCGGAAAGCGGCCTCGTGCTGGAAAACCGCGCGCAATCCCTGAACCGAGTAACGCGTTGCGCGCCACAGGCGCGCAACGTCGAGCACGCCGCCCGGAGGGTCGGATTTCACGGCTAAGTGCCGCGTCCGAGGGAGGTTGCGCTGAGCAGGCCCTGGCGGGCGAGGCGGTGCTTGAGATTGAGCATGGCGGCGCCGGCGTCCCTGCTGTGGGGTGGCAGGAGTATGCGCGTGCCGGCGCCGGTGAACAACAGGTCCGGCGACCTGACGAAGAGCCGGCCCGGCGTGGCGTCGTCGAGGTCGATGAGCGGCGACGCGATGGGCAGGTTCGCGAGCAGGCGCGCCTCCTGCTCGTGGCGGCGCTCGGGGTACTGATAAAGGTGCAGCACCTCGGCAACGAGCACGCGCACCAGATCGTAGACACCTTCCACCTCGACGAGCGTGTCACAGACAGCACCGATGCCGGCGAGGGGCTCGCGCAGCCTGGCGAGGGCCTCGCGGGCGTCGCCATCTTCGTATTTGACGCGGTAGAGCGTGCCGTCGGCACGATTCGGATCCACCAGTGGTCCGGGCAGGATCGGCCGGCGCACTGGATCGAGCGGCCGCGCGCTGGCGCGCCGCTGGTCGAACGCGGCCAGAGGCAAGACGATGCGCAACGCATCGTCGCTATCGCTGCCGGCACGCAGCGGCGCGGCGCTGTCAACGGCCAGGGTGAAGCTCGCCATGTAGACCGAATAGTCGCTTTCGGATCCGTCGCCGGCGGCGCGTGCGCTGGCGTTGATAAACGATCCGAGCAGCAATGCGTCGTCGTCGTCGAGCTCGGTCAGGCGGCGGCCCTCCCATGCGTCCGTGCAGTACGCGGTGTTGTAGAGGCGCACGTGTTTGGTCGTGGCGCCGTGAGTAGGGAGCATCGAGACGAGCGCGTCCCAGGACGCGAAGTGCACGATGCCGTCGGCGGACGATTCCACCATGTGGTCGTTCTTGATCTCGCGCACCGAGGCCAGCAGTTGCGTGAACGCCGTCCCCAGCGCGCGACGTTGGGATTCGTTGACAATACCCTGCGACTTCAGGTGGGCGAGCCTGGCGGCGACCAACGCCTGGCGGTGCCCGGCGTCTGCGGCGCGGGTGATCCACGCCTGGAACGCGTCCTCGTCGACCGGCGTGCCCTGTCCCCTCTCGAAGGCGAGGGCGGTGCGGTACATGGCGTCGACGTAGCCCGCCTCGGCGGCGCTGCGCATCCAGGTGAAGCAGCGCCCGGCATCGGCACGGGTGCCGATTCCGTCCTGATAGCACAGCGCCGCGTTGTACATGGCCAGCGGCTCACCGTCCTCGGCAGCCGACAGCAGCCACTGCAGGTGCTTGACCGTGTCCCGCTCCACCCCTTTGCCAGCCTCGTAGGCGAGCGCGAGGTTGAACTTCGCGCGCGTGTCACCGGCGCCGGCCGCTTTCCGGGTCCACTCGTAGTAACGGGCGGAATCAGCCTCGAGGCCGGTGCCGCTCCAGTACGCCATGGCGAGATTGAACATGGCGCGCGGCTCACCGGCTTCCGCCGCGCGGCGTGTCCACTCGAGAAACTTCGACGCGGCCTGCCGCGTGCCTTTGCCCTCGTCGTAGGCGAGCGCCAGATGCAGCATCGCCTGCGCGTCGCCGGCCTCGGCGGCTTTGCGGATCCAGGTGAAGAACTTGCCGGCATCGGCGGTCGTGCCCTCGCCCTTCTCGTAGGCGAGGGCGAGGTTGGCCATCGCTGCCGGGTGGCCCGCCTCGGCGGCCCGCCGGGTCCACTCGAAGTAACGCGCCATGTCGGGGCGCGTGCCGTCGCCCTTCTCGTAGGCGAGCGCCAGGTTGAACATGGCGCGCGGATGGCCGGTCTCGGCGGCCCGCCGGGTCCATTCGAAGTAAAGCGTCGTGTCCGGACGGGTCCCGACGCCCTCCTCATAGGCGAGCGCCAGATTGAACATGGCGCGCGCATGCCCGGCGTGGGCGGCGCGGCGCGTCCACTCGAAGTAGGCCCGGTCGTCGGCGTCGGTTCCGGTGCCGTTTCGGTATGCCAGCGCCAGGTTGAACATGGCGCCCATGTGCCCGGCCTCGGCGGCCTTCTGCGTCCATTCCAGGTAGGCGGCCATGTCGGCGTAGGTGCCGCGGCCCTCGTAGAAGGCCTGACCGAGATTGAACATGGCGCCGGCATGTCCGGCCTGGGCCGCGCGCAGGGTCCATTCGAAGTACTCGGCGTCGTTGCGGGTGCGCTCGTCGCCCTCGGCGTGGCTCAAGGCGAGATTGAACATGGCATCCGGGTCACCGGCTTGCGCGGCACGCCGGGTCCACTCCGCGTAGGCTCTCGCATCCGGGGCGGTGCCCTTACCCTTGCCGTAGGCGAGCGCCAGGTTGAACATGGCGCCGGCGTGTCCCGCCCGCGCCGCCTTGCGGGTCCATTCGAAGCACTGGCCGACGTCGGGCTCGGTGCCGGTGCCGCGGTCGTAGGCGAGGGCCAGGTTGTACATGGCGGTGAGGTCGCCGGCTTTTGCCCCCGCCAGGGTCCATTCGAAGAACTTGCCGGCATCGGGCTCGGTGCCGGTGCCGTGGTAGTAGGCCAGAGCCAGGTTGAACATGGCGCCGGCGTCTCCGGACTCGGCCGCGCGGCGGGTCCAGCGGAAGAACCGTGCCGGGTCGCTGTGCTCGCCCTGGTAGTAGAGTCGTGCGAGGCGCAGCATGGCGTCCGTATCGCCTTGCTCCGCCTTCTCGGTCAGCACGCTGAGGTCTTCGCTACGGCTCATGGGCTACTCTGGTACGTGCTCGCTCGCGCCGGTGCCGGCCGTCACCATCCCTGGCCGGCCGCGGGGCGCGGGTCGAATGCCCTGAGTTATAGGTCAGTTCGCCACCGCCAACCGTGTCGCGGGTCACCGTTGGCTCCATTGGCGAGGCCGCCTCGGCGCGGATACCGCTTATCAGGGCACCCGCTCGGTGATGGTCACGCTGACGGTGGTGCCCCGGCCGGGGGTCACGGGTGCGCTGAAGCCCTGCAGGTCGCCGCTGCTCGCCGCAGGCGTGCCGCTCAGCGCGATGCGCGCGCCCACCACCACCTGGTCGGCGTCGGAGAGCTTGCGTCCCGGCGCCATGGCCAGGGAATCGTCGAGGGTGACGGTCAGGGGCAGGTCGCTCGCGCGCTTGCGGATCACGGCCAGCGGCATCGGCGCGCCTTCGGCGGGTCGGGCGAACACGAACAGCACTTCGCTGCCGTCGAGCCCGGTCGCCAGGCGGTCCGCGAGCGTCACGTTCACGGTCAGCGAGGGCGCATCGCCGGCAGCCGGCGCAGGGGCGGCGCCGGCAGACACCGAATCGTTGCCGCCGGCGTCGGCGATGAGAGTCCGAAGCACCTCGGCCGCCTCGGAGTCCGGCGGTTGCGCGGCGAGCAGCTCGCGCCAGCGGCTGAGCGCGAGATCGGCATCGCCACGCTGCATGGCTGCGAACGCGCCCAGCCAGAGGGCCTTCGGGTGCGCCGGCTCCAGTACCAGGGCACGCTCCAGGCGCTCGGCGGGGGCGCCGAGGAAGTTCTGTCCGTCCCGCAGAGCCTCGGCCTCGGCCAGATCGGTGAGCAGTCCCGCACTGTCGCCGAGAAGGCGGTGGGCTGCGGCGAAGGCGTCGGCGGCCTGCGCGTAACGTTCCAGCACCATGTAGGAGCGTGCCAGCAGCAGCCAGCCCTCGCTGTTGTCGGGCTCGGACTCGAGGCGCTCGGCGAGCGCCGCCACCATCTGCCCGATGTCCGCATCGCCGCCGGCCGCGACGGCAGGCGCAACGTCGATGGCGTCGGGGCGGCCGAGATGCTGATAAAGCAGCACGCTCGCCAGCGGCAGAGCGACGCCCACGCTGATGGCCAGCCAGATGCCGGGTCGGCGCGCCCGGGTCGTCGCCGCGGGCGCAGGCCGCGCCTCGCTGTCGGCGAGCAGCTCGCGAGCCAGCTCGTCTCTGGCCTGGGCGAGATCGGCCTCGGAGAGGGCGCCGATGCGGCGCTGCTCCTCGAGCGCGGCGATGCGCGACCGGTACACCTCGCGACTGCGCGATGCATCGTCGACGCGCGCGCGTGAGCGGCCGCTTCCGAGCAGGGGGGGCAGCACGAAGGCCAGGGCGATGGCCATCAGCGCCAGCGCGCAGAGCCAGAACGCAATCACGTCGCCTCTGCGCGGGGTCGAGCCGAAATCCGTTGATGCATGCGCACAGCTATGTACCCTCAATCCCCGCGAGCGGCAAGTCGCATCGGCCGGATCCCGGTCGGTCGCACGCCCAGGGCAGATCGAGTATTGTCGCGGCGACCGCCAGGCTACGCACGCGGGAGAGTTCATGACCAAGGGCCGTCTTGCGCTGATCGCGATCGTCGCAGTGCTCGTCGGCGCTTTCTTCGCGTTCGATCTGGGCAGCTATGTGAGCCTCGAGAGCCTGCGGGAGCACGAGGCTGCCATCGTCGCCTATCGCGACGAGAACATGTACCAGGCCGCCTTGATCTACTTCCTGGTCTATGTGTGCGTCACCGCCCTGTCTCTGCCGGGTGCCACGGTCATGACGCTGGCCGGTGGCGCCTTCTTCGGCATCGGCTGGGGCACGCTGCTGGTGTCGTTTGCATCCACGATCGGCGCCACGCTGGCCTTTCTGCTCGGGCGCTTTCTTTTCCGGGACGCGGTCCAGAGCCGCTTCGGCCAGAACCTGCGCGCCGTCAACGCCGGCGTCGCGCGCGACGGCGCGTTCTACCTTTTCACCCTGCGGCTCGTGCCGCTTTTTCCGTTCTTCGTCATCAATCTGCTGATGGCGTTGACGCCGATCCGCACGCTGACGTTTTTCGTGGTCAGCCAGATCGGAATGTTTCCGGCAACGCTCGTCTACGTGAACGCGGGAAAACAGCTGGCGGCGCTCGATTCAATGGCGGGTATCCTCTCGCCCGGCCTGATCGCGTCGTTCACGTTGCTCGGGCTCTTCCCGCTGATCGCCAAGAAGACTGTCGATGTAATGAAGGCGCGGCGCGTGCTCAGGCGCTTTCCCAAACCGATGCGGTTCGAGCGCGACATGGTCGTCATCGGTGCCGGCTCCGCCGGCCTGGTGAGCGCCTACATCGGTGCGGCGGCGAGGGCCAAGGTGACGCTGATCGAGAAGCAGGAGATGGGTGGCGATTGCCTCAACAGAGGCTGCGTGCCGTCGAAGGCGCTCATCCGCTCTGCCAAGTTCCTCGCCCAGGCCAGGCACTCGCAGCGCTACGGCATCCGCGACACGCGGGTCGAATTCGACTTCGCCGATATCATGGAGCGTGTCCACCGGGTGATTGCAAAGGTCGCCCCTCACGACTCGGTGGAGCGTTACCAATCTCTCGGCGTCGAGGTCATCAAGGGCGAGGCGCGCATCACCTCGCCCTGGAGCGTCGAGGTGGGCAAGCGCACGTTGACCACGCGCAGCATCGTCGTCGCCGCCGGGGGCAGGCCATTCGTGCCGCCTATCCCGGGTATCGAGGAGATGGACTATCTCACCTCGGACAATCTCTGGGAGCTGCGCGAGCTTCCCGATCGGCTGGTGGTGCTCGGCGGTGGTCCGATAGGTTGCGAGCTCTCCCAGGCGTTTGCGCGCTTCGGCAGTCGCGTGACGCAGGTGGAGATGTTGCCGCGGATTCTGGCTCGCGAGGACCCGGAGGTCTCTGAAATGATCGCCGCGCACTTTCGCGAGGAGGGCGTGGATGTGCGCGTCGAGCACAAAGCCACCGGCTTTCGCGTGGAGAACGGGGAGAAGCTGCTCATCGCCGAGCACCGCGGTGAGGAGGTGCGCATTGCCTTCGACGCGTTGCTGGTTGCGGTGGGACGCGTCGCCAACACCGCCGACTATGGGCTGGAGGAGCTCGGCGTCGCGCTCACGCGCTCGCGAACGCTCGAGGTCAACGAGCACCTGCAGACATCGATCCCGACGATCTACGCCTGCGGTGACGTGGTCGGTCCCTATCAATTCACCCACATGTCGGCTCACCAGGCCTGGTACGCCAGTGTCAACGCGTTGTTCGGAAGCTTTCTGAAACGCTTCAGGGTGGACTACTCCGCGGTTCCCTGGGCGACCTTCACCGACCCCGAGGTGGCGAGGGTCGGACTCAACGAGGTCGATGCGCGGGAGAAGGGCGTCGAATACGAGGTGACGGTCTACGCCATGGAAGAGTTGGATCGCGCCATCACCGACGAAGATGCGCGTGGCTTCGTCAAGGTGCTGACAGTGCCCGGCAAGGACCGCATTCTCGGTGTGACCATCGTCGCCGAGCATGCCGGCGACATCATCACAGAGTATGTCTCCGCCATGCGCAACAAGCTCGGGCTGAACAGGATACTCGGTACCATCCATATCTATCCGACCCTTGCCGAGGCCAACAAGTACGCTGCGGGCGCGTGGAAACGCGCCCGCCTGCCGGGCAGGCTGCTCGACTGGGTGGAGAAGTACCATCGCTGGCGCAGGCGGGGTTGAACGGGAATGTGCTG
Source organism: Gammaproteobacteria bacterium (assembly GCA_011775625.1). Taxonomy (GTDB): domain Bacteria; phylum Pseudomonadota; class Gammaproteobacteria; order HK1; family HK1; genus JAABYT01. The sequence continues at coordinate 58,330 of JAABYT010000052.1, forward strand.
AGGCTCGACAAGGTCGATCTCTGGCGGGGCGGACGATGTGTGCTGCGCGCCGTCGACCTGACCATTCACGCAGGCGACAAGGTCGGCATCACCGGGCGCAACGGCGCCGGCAAGAGCACTCTGCTGCAGGTCGTCGCGGGTAACCTGCACGCCGATGCCGGCAGCGTTTCCCTTGCCAAGGGCACCCGCATCGCCCAGGTGGCCCAGGCGCCCGCTGTTACCGACCGTGCCGCCATCGAGCACGTTATCGATGGGGACACCGAGCTGCGACGCCTGCAATCGGAGCTCACCGCCGCCGAGCACGCCGGCGACGGGCATGGTCAGGCGCTGATTCACGGCCGACTCGCGGACATCGGTGCCTACGCAGCCCCCGCGCGTGCGGCGGAGATCATGGCCGGTCTGGGTTTCGCCGAGGCCGACGCGTCGCTGCCGCTGGCGTCATTCTCCGGTGGCTGGCGCATGCGGCTGCACCTCGCCCAGGCGCTGATCGGCCGTTCGGATCTGTTGCTGCTCGACGAGCCTACCAATCATCTGGATCTGGACGCGGTCATCTGGCTCGAGAGCTGGCTCGGCGGCTATCAGGGCACGCTGTTGCTGATTTCCCACGATCGCGAGTTCATCGATCCGCTGGTCAGTCACATCGCCCACGTGGAGGGCGCCCGGGTATGCGTCTACAGCGGCAACTACTCGGCCTTCGAGGCGCAGCGCGCCACCGAGCTCGCCGAGCGCGAGGCGAATCGCCGCAAGCAGCAGCGCGAGATCGCCCACATGCGGCGGTTCGTCGAGCGATTCCGCTACAAGGCGAGCAAAGCCCGCCAGGCCCAGAGCCGGTTGAAGGCGCTCGAGCGCATGGAGCTGATTGCGCCGGCCCACGTCGATTCGCCTTTTCACTTCGATTTCGCCGCGCCGAAGGATCCGCCGACGCCGCTGCTCAGGCTCGAGGCCGCGAGCGCCGGTTACGGCGCGCATGCGGTGCTCGACAACGTCGCCGTTGCGCTCGCGCCCGGCGATCGCGTCGCCCTGCTCGGCGCCAACGGCGCCGGCAAGTCGACGCTCATGAAGACCCTCGCCGGCGAGCTCGAGCCGCTCGCCGGCAAACGCATACCGGCAGCGCGCCTGACGATCGGATACTTCGCCCAGCACAGGATCGAGCAGCTCGATGCCTCGTTGAGCCCGCTGGCGCAGCTTCGGCGCATGGACAGTGGCAGCGACGAGCAACGCTTGCGCGACTTTCTCGGCGGCTTCGGTTTCGCTGGCGAGCGTGTCGAGGAGCCGGTGGCACGCCTCTCCGGCGGTGAGCAGGCGCGCCTCGCGCTGGCGTTGATCCTGTTCGGGCGCCCCAATCTGCTGCTGCTCGACGAGCCCACCAACCATCTGGATCTGGAGATGCGCCTGGCGCTGAACGTGGCGCTGCAGGCGTTTGCCGGTGCCGTCGTGCTGGTATCCCACGATCGCCACCTGCTGCGCAGCGTGGTTGACGATCTTTATCTGGTCGCCGGCCGGCGGGTGACGCGCTACGAGGGTGATTTGCACGATTACGCCGACTGGCTCGCACGCCGGCGACGCACGCCGCGAGCGTGCGCCGCGCACGAGTCGCCCGTGGCGCCGCCCTCGGGTCGCGCGCGCCGCCAGGCCGAGGCGCGCAAGCGCGCTCGGCTCAAGCCGCTGCGCGATGAGCTCGAGCGACTCGAGGGCGAACTCGAGGCGCTCGCCGCGCAGCGCTCGGCGCTGCAGGCATCACTCGCCGACGCCAGCGTGTATCAGCCGCAGGCCCGGGATCGTCTCGAGGCCCTGCTGATCGATCGGGGTCGCGTCGAGCGGTGCCTGGAGCAGACCGAGGCTCTCTGGCTGGCGGCCAGCGAGCGGCTCGAGCGGGCCGTGCAGGAGGCCGGCGGCGAGCGCTGATCGCCTGGCGGGGAAGGTCTGCCGCGCGCCGCCGGGAGCGCGCGTGCGCTCAGCGCGGATACAGCGCCGGAAGGTCGTCGCGCGCCTGCACCGCCTCGGTCGCCGGGCGCACCAGGTCCCGGCGCGCCTCCTGCCACAGGGGCTCGCCGCGCCACGGCGTCGGCTCGGCGGCGTAGAGCGTGCGATCGAGAACCACCAGCTCGGCGCGCAAGCGCGTGTCCGGCAGTCGTTCGGCGAGTCCCATGAGACTGCGCGGCGGATTCTCCGGCCAGGTGTGCGCGGCCCAGGCAAGCAACGCCGCGCGCGCCGCGCGCGGGTCGTCCGCCAGGCACGCCCGGCGCAGGCTCGCCGCGGGTCGCGGTTTCGCCGGCCCCGGTGCGCGCGGCGGCTTGCGCGTGGCCCTCGGCGTGCGCCGCGCGCGCCGCCAGGCGGCCAGCGTCACCAGCCAGAGCGCCAGCAGCACCGCGCAGGCTGCCTGCCACAGCGCCGGACGCTGCCATAGCGGCAGCGCAAGTGGCGATGGCGCCGGCGTGTCGCCCGGTGCGGCGCTCGGCGGTGCCCCCGGCGTCGCGCGCACGCCGGCGGCCACTTCGAGCACCCGTGCCGGCAGCGTCGCCTGGCGCCGGACATTGCGCTCGGTATCCCACCAGTCGATGCGGATCTCGGGAAGTGTGTACGTGCCCGGGCCGGTGGGCACCAGGGCGATACGCTGCTCGCGCACGCCCTGCACCCAGTCCACATCGGCCGTGGTGCGGGTGATCGGCTGATCGCGGTATTCCTTGACGTCGTCGTCGACGGTCGCCGGGATCTCGGGCAGCTGCTCGGCGCTCAAGCCGAGCGCCTCGAGACGCAGGGTGCGCGTCACCGGCTCGCCGGCGCGCAGGGTGCGGGGATCGCTCGACCACTCCTCGATGAGCTGCAGACTCTTGGCCGGCAGCCAGGCAGGCCCGGTAAACTCGGCCGGCGGCGGCAGCGCCGTCGCACGCACCTCCGCCGTGCGCAGGCGCACGCGTCTGCCGCGCGCGAACAGACGGCTCAAGCCGCTGCCGGCCTGAGCCGCATCGACCACCTCGCCCTGGAACTCGACCGGCGCGATGGTGAGCTCGCCGCTCGCCTGGGGAAACACGGCGTAGCGCCGCTCGAGGACCCGGTACGACTGGCCGTTGCGGGTCGTGGTGTAGCTGATGTCGTGTCCGAGACGCCTCAGCACGGCGTTGTTCGCGCCCGGCTCGGTGAGGGTCCCGTCGACCACGTCGACGGCGCGCAGCAGGCGCAGCACGTAACGCATCTGCGCCTGGACATACGCAGGGTCGGGCGCAATCTCGGCCTCGAGGAAAATATCGGCACTGCCGGCGGCATCCGGGCGCGGCGGCAGGACCTTCAGCGTCAGGGGCTCGGAACGAAACCTGCCCACCGGGATCGAGGGCACCTCGAGCAGGCCTTCGCGCTTCGGCGTCAGCTCGATATGCCAAAGAGTCACCGCCGACTGGCGACCCTGGACGAACTCCACCTGCGTGTTGACGGACGTGTGAAGAATCTGGAAGTCGGCTTCGAGGGGACTCAGGTCCGGGTTGAGTCCGCCCGGAGCCCGTGTCAGCTCGAGCACCAGGCGCACGCTCTCGCCGGCGTGAATGGGATTGCGCTCGAGGCTCGACGTCAGCTGCGCGGCGCGCGAAGCGGTGGCGCCCGCGAGCAGCAGCAACGAGAGCAGCAGGCCGATGGCGCGCGCCCTCGTGACCATCAGGCGTTGCGCCTCAACCACCTCTCGCACAGCGACAGCAGCGCTTCCAGATCGACCCTTGCCACGCGCGCATAGGGTGCGCTGATCAAGGATCGGCCGAGGCCCCGGCTGAAAGCGTGTGTGTCGTCGTCGAGGAACGCGAGCCAGTCCTCGCCCGTGAGGCCCGCCACCTGCACGCGCGGATGGCGCACCATGGCGGCGCGTCGCAGCAACGTCGAGAGCTCGGCGAGCAGCACCTCCGGCGCCTCTCCATTGCGCAGGCGCGTGCGCAGCGCGGCGACACGGCGCACCGCCGCGCGCCGCGGCCGGCCACGGCGCCAGGTGCGCCAGGCAAGGCGCGCGCCGATCGCCGCAGCGGTCATCGCCAGCAGCGCCAGCAGCCACCAGCCCGGTGCCGGCGGCCACAGCGTCGGAGGTGCGGGCAGGTGGATGTCGCGAAGCCCGCCGAGGGCATCCATCGGCAGCTGCGCGAGCGTGCGCATCATGGGCGCGCTTCGGGCGCCGCGCCCCGGCGCAGCGCCTCGGCCACGTCGTCGCCGGTGGCGATGGGCAGCCACGCGATCGCCAGGCGCCCGAGTGTTGCCCGCAGCCGCTCGTGCTCGGCGCGAAAGCTCTCCCGGTAACGCTGGCGCGCGTGTGCCCCGACGCTGTCCAGGGTGGCCGTCTGCCAGCCGTCGGAGACCGTGTAGCGCCCCGGCGGTGGCGGTTCGATCTCCAGTCGGTCGTGAATCCAGCAGGCGAGCATGTCGTTGTGCTGGCGCAGGCGCGAGAGGCTGCCGACGGCCTCCTCGTCGAGATCGTAAAAATCGCTGATCACCACGATCAGCGAACCCGGGCGCGCAACGTGGCGTGCCCGCACGAGGCTTTCGGAGAGCCGGATGCGCTGTTCCTCATCCTCATCCGGCCTGTGGCACAAGGCCGCCAGGGCGCGCAGCACGCGCAGCACGCCGCGGCGTCCGGACTGCGGCTCGAGCTCCATGTGGGCGCTGCGTCCCGCCACCAGGGCGCCGACCCGGTCGCCGCCGCGCATGGCGGCCCAGGCGACCAGCGCGGCGGCTTCCGCAGCCACGACCGATTTGTACGCGGTGCGCGTGCCGAAGAACATGCTCGCGCCGAGATCCACGACCAGGATTACCGGGCGCTCGCGTTCTTCCTGAAAGAGCTTGGTGTGGGGGCGGCCGGTGCGCGCTGTCACGCGCCAGTCGATGCTGCGCACGTCGTCGCCCGGCTGGTAGATGCGCGACTCGGCGAACTCCATGCCGCGGCCGCGGAAGCGCGAGCCGTGAGCCCCGACAAGGCTTCGGCGTGCGCGCCGTGCGACACTGAGCTCGAGGCGCTGGGCGCGGAAGCGCAGCCCGATGAGGTCGTCGACGCCGACATCGACGCCGCGCAGTCCGGCCCCCGCTCGGCCGCTGCCGGTCACGGCACCGGCACCAGCTTGAGCAGCTCGTCGATCACGGCGTCGGAGTCCATGCCGTCGGCCTCCGCCTCGAAAGAGATGAGCACCCGGTGGCGCAGCACGTCGCGCGCGATGGCCTGCACGTCCTGCGGCGACACGTAGTCGCGCCCGTTGAGCCATGCGTGCGCGCGCGAGCAGCGGTCGAGCGCGATGGTCGCGCGGGGACTCGCCCCGTAGCTGACCCAGCGAGCCAGATCCTCGCGGTAGCGCGCCGCATCGCGGGTCGCCAGCACCAGCTCGACGATATAGCGCTCCACCGCCGGCGCCATGTGCAGCGTGAGGCAGTCCTGGCGCGCTCTGAAAACCGTCTCGGCGTTGAGCACCGGCTTCGGCGGGCCGAGCGCGTGCCTCGCGCGGCGCGCCGCCGCCTCGCGGTTGAGCTGCAGAATGGTGTGTTCGGCGTCGGCGGCCGGGTAATCGATGCGCACGTACATCAGGAAGCGGTCCAGCTGGGCTTCCGGCAGGGGGTAGGTGCCCTCCTGCTCGATGGGGTTCTGGGTCGCCATGACCATGAAGAGCTCGGGCAGGGGATAGGTTCGGCGCCCGACCGTCACCTGGCGCTCGCCCATGGCTTCGAGCAGGGCCGACTGCACCTTGGCCGGGGCCCGGTTGATCTCGTCGGCGAGGAGCACGTTGTGAAAAATAGGCCCTTTCTGGAAGTGAAAGCTGCCATCCTGAGGGCGATAGACTTCCGTTCCGGTGAGATCCGCCGGCAGCAGATCCGGGGTGAACTGCACGCGGTGAAAATCCCCGTGGATGCGCTCGGCCAGCTCCTTGATGGCGGTTGTCTTGGCGAGGCCCGGCGCGCCCTCGACGAGCAGGTGGCCGTCGCCGAGCAACGTGATGATGAGCCGATCGATGAGCGCTTCCTGGCCGATGATGCGCGTGCGCAGCTGCGCGCGCAGGGTTTCGAATCCCGCCAGCGTATCGCTCGTCTGCGGGGAATCGTCTGAGCCGGATTTCAGGTCTTGCTTCAAATCCAAGTCGTTACCGCGACGCCATAGTGGTGCAGACCATTGTACTCGAATTACCTAGATAGCTCGGTTTTGCCGCTACCGCCAGCTCGGCGCGCGCGCAGGAGCCGCCGTTCCCGGCGCTAGTCCCGTCTGAGGCTTTCACTGACCGCAATCGGGGTCGGGTAGCGGAACATGATGAGATAAGAGGAGCCGATGAACGTGAGCAGCGTGGCCGCCTGAATCAGGTACGACGCTTTCGCGCCGATGACGCCGCCGCTGACGGCGAGCAGCGCGATGAGAAGCGAGAATTCGCTCACCTGGCCGAGCCGCACGCCGATCTCCCGGCCAAGCCGTGTCTCCTCGCCTTCCCATTCGAGCAGAGCCTTGAACACGAAGGGCTTGAGCACGAGCATGAGGATCGCCAGAGCAACGGCCGGAGCAGCCACCGCGGGGAGAATACTCAG
>JAABYT010000052.1:64886-92026 GCA_011775625.1 Gammaproteobacteria bacterium
CTGGTTGCGAGGGCGACGCCCGCGATGAACGCGCCCATCTCGTAGGACAGTCCCAGGGTGTGTCCGAGCTGCGCGATGCCGAGACACCAGCCGATGGCAACCAGAAACACGAACTCTTGAATGGTATCGAATCGTCGGATGATGCGCAGAAGAATGTGACGCTCGAACAGGAAAGCAAACGCCGCGAGCGCCGGCAGAGAGACGACGAGCAGGGCGGCCTCGGTGAGATCCAGCGCCTCGCGCCGCAGGCCTTCGAGCAGCAGAAGTATGAGGATGGCAATGATGTCCTGGAGCAAAAGCACGCTGATGATGACCTCGCCCACATGGCGATGGTGCAGCGCCGTGGTGGGCAGCAGCTTCAAACCGATGATCGTGCTCGAGAACATCATGGCGGCGCCGATCAGGAAGCACTCCAAGGTGGAAAAACCGAAGATCAGCGCCACCAGGTAGCCGACAATGGCGAACGCGAGCGAGCTCAGCAGCGTCACGCGCGTTGCCTCGCGAAGCATCTGCAGCAGCTTCTGGGGGTGCAGGTTGAGGCCGAGCAAATAAAGAAGAAAGATGATGCCCACGTGGCCGATGCCCTGGATGGTGGTGGACTCGGTGACAAGTCCGATTCCCCAGGGACCCGCAAGGCAACCGAGGGCGATGTAGGCCACCAGCATGGACTGACGCAGGTACAGGGCTGCACCGGCGAACACTGCCGCACCGGTGAAGATGAGAAAGATCGAAAAGACGATGATGTCGCTTTGCATGCCGGGCTTCTAACGATGCGCGCTCGCCGCAGGCTCGGGAGCGAGGTGCCCTTTGCGCGGGCCGGCGCCGGGCCGTGGCACAACGACGATGAGCCCCGTGACACGCATGCTTCGGCCTATGCCGATTTGTGCCCGTTGAGAATCTGCAGGTGCTCGGCGATACAAAGCGGCAGCTTGCTGACGTTGTAGCCGCCCTCGAGCATCGAGATCAGGCGCCCGCCACAGTGGCGCTCGGCGGCCTCGAGCAGTCGCGCGCTCATCCATGCGAAGAACTCCGTGCTCAGGCAGATATTCGCCAGGGGATCGTCGACGTGAGCGTCGAAGCCCGCGGAGACGATGATGAGCTCGGGTGCGAACGCATCGATCTTGGGGATAATTTTCTCGACAAACGCTTCCTCGTATTGCGCGTCGCCTGCGCCGGCCGGCATCGGGCAGTTGAGCGTCGCGCCTTGGCCGCGGCCGATGCCGGTTTCGGAGTACGCACCGGTTCCGGGATAGTACGGATACTGATGCGTGCTCACGTAGAGCACCGACGGATCTTCCTCGAACGTGTGCTGGGTGCCGTTGCCGTGGTGAACGTCCCAGTCGAGGATCAGGATCTTGTCCAGACCGTGGTGTTTCTGAAGGTACCGCGCGGCTACGGCGACGTTGTTGAAGAGGCAGAAACCGAGCGCCTGGTCGTGCTCGGCGTGGTGGCCGGGCGGGCGGCAGAGCGCGAAAGCGTTGTCCACTGCGCCGGAGACGACCTTGTCTGCAAGCTCCTGCGCGCCGCCGACCGCGAGCAGGGCGACATCGAACGAATCTCTCGATACGCCCACGTCCATGACGTCGAGGAAAGGGAGCTCCCGCTCGCAGGCGCTGCGAGCGCGCGCGACGAGATCGTGGCTGTGCACGCACTCGACCCAGGATTCGTCCGCCACTCTCGGCGAAAGCCTCATCAGCTGATCGAACCAGTCGCGAGATTCCAGGTAGGCCATGGTGCTGATCAGCCGTTCACGGCGCTCGGGATGGTGTGCGCCCGCATCGTGATCGAGAAAGCGCTCGTCGTACAGAAAGCCCGTGGTCATAACGGCCTGATCCTCCTTTTGCCGGCTGCGGCCATGGCGTCACACGTTAGTCTGACGAGTTGAAGCGCGTTTGTATATCGATCTCGGAGCCGAGCGTTCGGTGCACCGGGCAGCGATCGGCAATGCGCAGGAGATCATTGCGTTGATCCTGCGATAGGGTGCCCGAGAGCTCAAGAGTGCGCTCGATGCGATCGATTCGGCCCTCTCGTGTCTCGCAGTGCTCGCAATCCTGCGCGTGAATTTTCTCGTGTTTCAGTCGCACGGTGACTCTGGCGAGATCCAGACCCTTGCGGGTTGCGTACATACGCAGCGTCATCGCCGTGCAGGATCCGAGCGCCGCCAGCAGCAACTCGTACGGCGTCGGTCCCGTGTCCGCTCCGCCATAGCGGGCCGGCTCGTCCGCAAGCAGTTGATGCCTGTCGGTGAACACGCTCTGGGCGAACTTCGCGTCGCGTTCCTCTACCAGCACTTCCCCCTCAGCGACGCGCGGCCGCCGCGAGGCCGGCACGCCGTCACTCTCGAGGAGATAGTGTTGCGCCCATGCAGCGATGGTCACGGCAACGTAGTGCGAATCGGCACGCCGTGTCAGCAGGTGGTCGGCCTTGTCCAGCGATATGAAGCTTTTCGGGTGGCGTGCGGCGAGAAATATCGCCGCCGCGTTGTCGACGCTGACGATCTCGTCGACGGGCGAGTGCATGATCAGCAACGCTTTTCGCATCGTGCGGATTCGCTCGCCAAGGCGTTGTGATTCGATGTCGCGCAGGAACTGGTGCTTGATGGTGAACGTCCTGCCCGCCAGATCGACTTCAGCCTCACCTTCGGCCTCGATGTCCGCGCGCTTGTCCTTGAGCAGGTGCGCCACGTGCGCCGGCTCGCTCGGCGCGCCGATTGTGACCACCGCTCGCGCGTCGGCTATCTCACCGGCGGCGGCGAGAACGGCGGCTCCGCCGAGGCTGTGACCGATGAGCAGCTCTGGCGTACCGAGGCGTTCGCGCACGGCGTCGGCGGCGCTTATGAGATCCGCTACGTTGCTCGAGAAGTTGGTGTTGGCGAACTCGCCCTCGCTGTTTCCGAGGCCGGTGAAATCGAACCGCAGCACGGCGATTCCGAGGCTTGCCAGGGCACGGGCAATGCGCGACGCAGCGGCGATGTCCTTGGAGCAGGTAAAGCAGTGGGCGAAGACGGCATAAGCGACGGCATCGCCCTCGGGGCGCTCGAGCAGCCCCGCCAGCAGCTCGCCCGCCTGGTTCTTAAACTCGAATCGTTCCTTGCTGACCCGTGAAATTGCGACCTGGTTCATCTTTGGGCTCCCATGGCAGAGGCGTGGGTGCGCACCGCGGTGGCGTCGCCCGCGAGGGCAAATGGCCACGTGCTATGCTTTTCTATCTGCCTGTTTTTAAACCGAGTCCGAATCCTTGGCCGTCACCGACCGCTCCCAGATTGCTCTTCCAGTGGGACACCAGGTCCATTGGTACGAGATCCGTGCCGTGGTCGGGCAGGGGGGATTCGGCATCACCTATCTTGCCCGGGATACGAATCTGGATCATCTCGTCGCCATCAAGGAGTACCTGCCACCGAACCTCGCGGTGCGCAGCGGCGACAGCACCGTGCATCCGGTTTCCGAGGGACGCTCGGAGATATTCGACTGGGGTCTCGAGCGCTTCGTGCGCGAAGCGCGAACCCTCGCAAAGTTCAAGCACCCGAACATCGTCGCCGTGTTCAGCGTCTTCGAGGCCAACGGCACCGCTTACATGGTCATGGAATACGAGCGCGGCGTTAATCTCGAGCAGGCCATGGAAGCGGGTCTCGAGCTGGGCGAGCCGGAGCTGCTCGGAATCGTTCACCCGTTGCTCGATGGCCTCGAGCTCGTTCATGGCGGCGGTTTCATCCATCGCGACATCAAGCCCGAGAACATTCTGCTTCGCAAGGACGGGTCGCCCGTGCTGCTCGATTTCGGATCGGCGCGCGAGTCGCTGCTCGGTGAATCGCCGACTCTGACAACGCTGGTGACACCCGGTTACGCGCCGTTCGAGCAGTATCAGGACGATCGCCACAGCGGCAAGCAGGGTCCGTGGAGCGATATCTACTCCATGGGCGCGACCCTGTATCGGGCGATCAGCGGCGAGGGCCCCGTCGATGCGCTGACGCGCGTGAACTCGCGTCTCGGCAGCACGCCGGACCCGTTGCGGCCTGCTGTCGAGGTGGGCGCGGGGCGCTTCAGCGCGCCCTTTCTCGAGGCGATCGACGCGGCGCTCAGCTTCGACGTCGAGGATCGGCCGCAGAGCGTGGCCGAGTGGCGCCGCCTGCCGAGTATGCAGGGCATATCCGACGCGAGTCTCGCCTGGGCAGAATGGGAATCGCGCAAGAGCGCAAAGTCCTCCAGCGCGCTGACGGGGGCGCGCGGCGAGGGTGGAGAAACCCAGAGGATCGACCAGCGGCTCGTGCCGCGCCTCGTCTGGATTGTCGCGACGGTCGTGGTGGTGCTCGGCGGGATCCTGTTGGGTAACAACGTGCTGCATCGATCCGCTCCCGAGCAGGCGCCTGTCGCGGGGGACGTGGTGAAGCCTCCGCCATCGTCCCGCGAGGACGCGATCGGTGATCTGCTGCGTGCCGCTGCGGACGACGTGGAGGCGCTTCGCCTGACGTCACCGACGGGCAGCAATGCGTTCGAGCGCTACCAGCAGGTGCTGACGATGGAGCCCGGCAACGAGGATGCGCTGCGCGGTCTCGAGGTCATCGTGATTCGCTATGTCACGCTTGCAAACACCGCCATGAGCAAGGGCGAGCTCGAGAAAGCGCAGCAGTATCTCGACAGTGCTACGGGCGTTCTGCCCGATGACGCGGGCATCGCGCTTGCGCGAAACATGCTCGCCGCGGCCTCTGCGGCGAAATCCGCCGACGCCGCCCCCGCTGAGTCGCCGACGGCGGTGGCCGCGCCCCGGCGTGTCGCGGTGCTGCCGTTCTGGGGCAGACAGAGCGTCGTTTCCGCTGAGGATGGACCCGACGTGAGCGTCGAGATCAGCGAGTTCGTGCACAGCTTCCTGAGCAGCCGCTCCTCGCTCGACATGGTTTACTCATACTATAAGCCGGGCTTCGACCACGCTGCCGTGGACGGCCCGGCCGCGCTGTGGAGCGGCGATGCGGTCAACAAGGCGCCGGAGGTGGGCGCCATGCGAGACGCCGGACGCGCGCTCGGCGCCGACGGGGTGCTGGTCTACGGCTACGACCCCAAGCCCGGTGCCGGCGCGCAGGTGCAGGCATACCTGGTCGACGTCGCCGACGGGCGCGTCATTCGGCGTGAAGGCGTGCTCGCGGATCTGGCCGAGCTCACGCGAACGGCCTTCGAAGACTGGACCGGCGGCGGGATCTGACGGCGTNNTAGGCGGCGAGGCGTTGGCGGGCGTCCGCGCCGAGGCGCAGCCCCGCCTTGGTTCGTCTCCACAGCACGTCGTCGGCTTCCTGTGCCCACTCCCTGCGAACCAGGTAGTCCACCTCGAAGGCGTAGAGATCGGTGCCGAAGGTGCGGTTTGCATCGGCGTTGCCCTCGGCGCCCATCAGCACCTCGGCGGCGAGGCTGCCATAGCGGTGCGCGAGCGCCGCGAGCAGCTCTCCTGGCCGCGCGGGAAAGCGCTCGGCGAGGCGCTCGACCAGCGTATCGATGCCGCCCTGCGGGAGATCTCCTCCCGGCAGCGGTGCGGTGGCGGTCCAGGCCGGGCCCATGGTCGGAAAGAACGCTGCCAGCTTGTCGACGGCGCGTTCCGAGAGCTTGCGGTACGTGGTCAGCTTGCCGCCGTAGACGTCGAGGATCGGCGCCCGGCCTTCGCCGCTGTCGAGCTCCAGCGCGTAGTCGCGGCTCACCTTCGAGGCTTCCTCCTCGTCGCCGTCAAACAGCGGGCGCACGCCCGCGTAGCTCCACACGATAGCGTCCGGATTCACCGCCCTCGCCATGTAGCGGTTGACGGCGCGGCACAGGTACTCGACCTCTTCGTCGCTGACGCTGACCGAGTCGGGCGCGCCGGAGACGACCACATCGGTGGTTCCGATGAGGGAGAAGTCGTTCTCGAACGGAATGACGAACACGACCCGCTGGTCGTCGTTTTGCAGGATGAAAGCGTGTTCCCCGGCATAAAGGCGCGGAACGACGATGTGGCTCCCCTTGACCAGGCGCATGCGGTGATGGCGCTCGGCGCCGGGCAGCGCGTCGAGCGTGCGCGTCACCCAGGGGCCGGTGGCATTCACCAGCAGGCGCGCGCGAAGCTCGCGTTTGTCTCCGCTGCGACGGTCCTCGACGACGGCGCGCCAGCCTGCTCCGTCGGGGGTGGCGGCGGCGAAACGCGTGCGCGGCAGCACCACGGCGCCCCGATCGGCGGCATCGCGCGCGTTCACAACCACCAGGCGCGCGTCGTCGACCCGGCAGTCGAAGTAGGTGTATCCGCGCCGGAATCCCGGTTTCAGATCGGTGCCGAACGGGCTCGTCGAGAGGTCGATGCTTTGCGAGCCCGGCAATGTGACCCGTCGGCTCAGACGGTCATAGATGAACAGACCGGCACGCAGCATCCAGGCCGGGCGCAGCCCCGGCGCGTGCGGCATGACGAAGCGCAGCGGCCTGACGATGTGCGGCGCGATGGACAGCAGCACCTCGCGCTCGGCGAGCGCCTCGCGCACGAGGCGGAACTCGAGGTGCTCGAGGTAGCGGAGACCGCCGTGGATGAGCTTGCTGCTGGTCCATGACGTGGCGGCGGCCAGATCATCCATCTCGCACAGCGCGACCCGCAGACCGCGCCCGGATGCGTCCCGGGCGATGCCGACGCCGTTGATGCCGCCCCCTATAATGAGCAGGTCGAAGGGTTCGGGCGACGCGTCTGGCATGATTTGGTTCTCGGCGGGAAGTGGTGTGTATTTTCTGCGCGGCGTCGTCGGCTTGCGAGCCGGGCATGTTGCACGAGACGGCGCGAGCCTGTCCACCTGCTCTACAGGTGCCGCCCGGTGAAGCCGCTGACGGCGTTCACCGCTGCTGCGCGCCGCGACATTCGCGGCGTCTTCTTCGACATCGACGACACCTTGACGACCGCAGGTCGATTGACCGCGGGCGCCTACTCGGCCATGGAGCGCCTCGCCGGCGCCGGCGTCATGACCGTGCCGATCACCGGCCGCCCGGCCGGCTGGTGCGACCATTTCGCGCGCATGTGGCCGGTGGAGGGCGTCGTCGGGGAGAACGGCGCCTTCTACTTCCGCTACGATCGCGTGCAGCGGCGGATGCTGCGCCGTTTTTTCGCCAGCCCCGAGGAGCGCAGCGAGGCGAGAGAGCGCCTCGAACGCCTCCGACAGATCATTCTGAGGGATGTTCCCGGCAGCGCCGTCGCTTCCGACCAAGGCTATCGCGCGACCGATCTGGCCATCGACTACTGCGAGGACGTCGAGCCGCTGCCCGCGGCGGCCGTGGACCGCATCGTTGCCCTTTTCGAGCAAGCCGGTGCGACCGCCAAGGTGAGCTCGATCCACGTCAACGGCTGGTTCGGTCACTACGACAAGCTCACCATGACGCAAATCCTGATGCGAGAGAGCTTCGCCGTGGACCTGGATGCCGATCGGGAACGTTACGTGTTCGTCGGCGATTCGCCCAACGACGCTCCCATGTTCGGGTACTTTCCGAACTCGGTCGGCGTCGCCAACGTGGCCGCGTTCGGCGCCACGCTCGCAGCGCAGCCTGCCTACATCTGCAGCCGGCCCTGCGGTGAGGGCTTCACCGAGCTCGCCGACGCGCTGCTCGCGGCCCGCGCGGCGGGTCGGTGAGGTGACCTCGCGCCAGGCGCTGTGCCTGTGCCACGAGCGCGATCCCTGCTTGCACCGGCCGGCCTTATGGTAGAGTCGCGGCGTGTCGAACCGCACTGCATGCGCTCGCGATTTCCCGTGACCGGCCCGATGCTGCTCGCCCATCGCGGCTGGGCCAGCCGCTACCCGGAGAACACCCGGGTTGGTATCGAGGCGGCGCTGCGCGCCGGGGTGCCTGCGGTGGAGTTCGACGTTCAGCTGAGCGCCGATGGCGTGCCCGTCGTCATTCACGACCCGACGCTGCAGCGTACCGCCGGTCTCGCTCGGGCGGTCTCGGAGCTGAGCGCCGCCGAGCTCGCGAGCGTGAGTGTCCACGAGCCGGCGCGGCTCGGTGAGCAGTTTACCGATGTGCCGGTGCCGTCTCTTGCCGACATCGTCGTGTTGCTCAAACAATGGCCGCGGGCGTATGCCTTCGTCGAGATCAAGCGCGAAAGCGCCGAGTCCTTCGGCGTTGACGAGACCGTCGAGATCGTCATGCAGGCGCTCTCGCCCGTGCGCGAGCGCTGCGTCGTCATATCTTTCGTCGAGCGCGCCGTCATGACGGCGCGACGCCTGGGCGCATTCGCGACTGGCTGGGTGCTGAACTACTACGACGACGATGCCAGGCGTCTCGCCGAGGCCATGGCCCCCGATTACCTCATTTGTGACCACCTCAAGTTGCCGGCGCCGCCGGCGCAGCTGTGGAGCGGTCCGTGGCGTTGGGGCAGTTACGAGGTAACCGACCCGGCTCAAGCGCTCGCGCTCATCGGACGCGGGGTTTGCGTGATCGAGAGTATGGCTGCGGGCGAGCTCGCCCGGGACCCGCGGCTCAATCCTGGATGTGCTGCCGGTAATTCGGCATAGTGCCAGGCGTTGAAGCTGGAGATGCCTTCAATGGCCAATAGAAACCACGATCCATGGTTGCTCACACCGGGCCCGCTCACCACCTCGCGCAGCGTCAAGGAGGCGATGCTGCACGACTGGGGCTCACGCGACCAGGAGTTCATCGCCATAAACCGGCGCGTTCGGGAGCGTCTCGTAGCGCTTGCCGGCGGCGAGGGCACGCACGTGTGCGTGCCGCTGCAGGGAAGCGGCACGTTCGTCGTAGAGGCGACGGTGGGCACGCTGCTGCCGCGCGAGGGCAAGGCGCTCATACTCGTCAACGGCGCTTACGGCAAGCGGATTGCGAAAATCTGCGACTACTACCAGCGCCGCTATGTCATTGTCGAGACGCCGGAGGACGTGCCCAACGATCCGGATGCGGTCGAGTCGGCGCTGGCCGGGGATTCCGAGCTCACTCACGTGTGCGTGGTTCACTGCGAGACGACCTCGGGGATACTCAACCCGGTGTCTGAAATCGCAGAGGTGACGGCACGCCATGGTCGCAAGCTCATCATCGATGCGATGAGTGCCTTCGGCGCCATTGCGCTCGACGCCCGCGAGGTCCCCTTCGATGCAGTGGTGGCATCCTCGAACAAGTGCATCGAAGGCGTGCCGGGGGTCGGCTTTGCCGTGATCCGCGAATCGCTTCTCGAGGAATGCAAGGGTAACGCCCCGTCGCTGACGCTCGACCTCTACGATCAGTGGCAGGCCATGGAGGCCAATGCGCAGTGGCGATTCACGCCGCCCACGCACGTCATCGTGGCTTTCGAGCAGGCATTGAGGGAGCATGAAGAGGAAGGCGGCGTCAGCGGCCGCGGTGCCCGCTACGCGCGCAACTGCAGAATCCTGGTCGAAGGGATGCGCGAGCTCGGNNGCCGATCCGGCATTCGTATTTAAAACATTCTATGATTGTCTCGCAGAGCGGGGTTATCTCATCTACCCGGGCAAGCTGACCGTTGCCGACAGCTTCCGCATGGGATGTATCGGGCGACTCGGAGAGCGGGAGATGCACGGTGCGCTCGATGCGGTGCGCGAGACACTCCGGCAGATGGGTGTCACACAATGCGCTCCGCAAAAGTCCGACGCTGAGATCGCATGATTTTTCAACCCGATCGACCGTGAATTAGCCGAAATGTACTTACAAAAACGAGTCTTACATCTGTTCAGCGGTACGCGTTCGCTCGAAAATCAAATCGACGAGTTTCTAGACAAGGTCTCGGAGGCCGGCATGGTTTTCGGGCGTGCCATACGTGTCTATCTGAACAATGGCGCCAGCGAGGAGTTCGAGGGTTTTCTCGGTCAAGCTGCGATTATCGAGCGCCGCGGCGACGAGTTGCGTCGCAGCATCGAGACAGAGCTCTATGCACGTACGCTCATTCCGGATCTGCGCGCTGATGTCATGGCGCTTCTCGAAGGCATGGATCACCTGATCAACATCTACGAGGGCGATCTTTTTCGCATCTCCATCCAGTCACCGGATATTCCGCAGGAATTTCACGCCGGCTACCTGGACCTGACCGAAACCGTGGTCAGCTGCGTCGACTCCGTGGTTCTCGCCGCACGGGCTTTTTTCAGAGACATCGACTCGGTTCGCGATCACGGCAGCAAGACCATCTTTCTGGAAACCGAAGCGGACAAGATCGGCACGAAACTGCAGCGGGCGATTTTCAGCTCGTCGCTGCCGCTCGAGCGCAAGATGCACCTGCGTTATTTTGTCGAGCGAATCGACGAGCTCGCGAATTCAGCGGAGGATGTCGCCGATGCGCTGCAAATTTACACTATCAAACGACGTATTTGATCCCCACCAGGTCGGCCAAAATCTCCGAATGCCCGCGCGAATGCTTCCGGTCATAGAATGGACCTGACGGTACTTTTTTTCCTGACGAGCGGTCTGCTGCTCGGCTGGTCGCTGGGCGCTAACGACGCTGCCAACATCTTCGGCACCGCTGTCGGGACACGCATGGTGCGCTTCGCCACGGCGGCTCTGGTTTGCAGCGTCTTCGTGGTTCTTGGCGCCGTGGTGAGCGGCGCCGGCGCGGCGCACACCCTCGGCGCGCTCGGTTCGATCAATGCGCTCGCGGGCTCTTTCATGGCGGCGTTGTCGGCTGCCGGCACGGTTTACGTGATGACCAAGTGGGGATTGCCGGTCTCCACCAGCCAGGCAATCGTCGGTGCCATTATCGGGTGGAATCTGTTCAGTGGCTCGGTGACCGACAGTCAGACGCTTTTGAAAATCGTCGCCACCTGGGTTGCCTGTCCGGTCCTTGCAGCGCTCATCGCCGTGCCTCTGCTCAAGGTCACGGCATTCGCTCTGCGTCTGGCAAAGCTGCACCTGCTCAAGCTCGACGCTTACACACGCCTGGCGCTGATTCTCGCCGGTGCATTCGGGGCCTACAGTCTCGGTGCAAACAACATCGCCAACGTCATGGGTGTTTTCGTCGACGTGTCACCGTTCAAGGGGTTCTCGGTCGCAGGGTTTTTCCGGCTGAGCTCGGTCCAGCAGCTGTTTTTGATCGGTGCGATCGCCATCGCCGTCGGCGTGTTCACTTATTCCAAACGCGTCATGGTGACGGTGGGTGCAGGTATCCTTCCCATGTCGCCCGTGGCCGCGTGGGTCGTGGTCATCGCGCACTCGATCGTGCTGTTCCTGTTCGCGTCTCAGGGTCTCGAGCACATGCTCGCGAGCGCCGGCCTGCCGACGATTCCGCTGGTCCCGGTATCGAGCTCGCAGGCCGTGGTCGGGGCGGTGGTCGGTCTCGGACTGATGCGCGGAGGCGGCGACGTCGACTGGAAGCTGGTTGGCAACATCGCCGGCGGCTGGGTGACGACGCCGCTGATATCCGGGGTGGTCTGTTTCATCGCTCTGTTCTTTCTTCAAAACGTCTTCGGCCAGAAGGTCTACCGGGAAGTTCACTACTCGCTCTCGGCGCCGGTGCTCACGGAGCTCGCCGCGCAGGGCGCTGAGGTTACCGCGCTCGCGTCCATCAAGGAGCGCGAGTTTCGCTCCGCTCAGGAGTTCAAAAAGGCCGTTGAACAGACCGGCTATTCCGGCCCGCCAGGCGAGCAGGCGCTGCGAGATTTGGCGCAGTTGAGTCACATG
Source organism: Gammaproteobacteria bacterium (assembly GCA_011775625.1). Taxonomy (GTDB): domain Bacteria; phylum Pseudomonadota; class Gammaproteobacteria; order HK1; family HK1; genus JAABYT01. Next base: position 76,502 of record JAABYT010000052.1, read on the forward strand.
TACATCGACCCGGAAAAGTTTTCGTCACTCGATCGCAAATGGCTGAGCAGTGGCCAGATCTCGGCTGTCGAGCGGCTAGAGGGCAGGGAATTCGCGCACCCGTGGCAGCTCGCTCGAGCGTTGGCCGCGAATTCGTCCGAGTGGTCGAGAAAGGACAACAGCACCGTCAACAAGTACTACAACGCGCGGCTCGAGCGGAAGCTCGAGTACGTCTACAGGAAATTCGCCGGATATTCCGATCGCCGATGATGCGATGGTCGAATCCCCTGGTCAGCGCCGTTGCGACGCCGCCGGTCGCGGCGGCCCAGGGGTGGATACGCGGGCGGTCCTTTCCCGAGGAAAAACCTCTTCTCGATCTGGCCCAGGCGGTGCCGAGCTATCTGCCCGCCGAGGCACTCCGGCGTCGCGTCGCCGAGGCCGCCAACGAGCCGGAAACCTCGCTGTACAGCGACATCCTCGGAGCTGCCGCGCTGCGCGCCCGATTCGCCCGCCACCTGTCGGGCGAATACGCCGCCCGCGTCGAGGCCGGCAACGTCGCCATTACCTCCGGCTGTAATCAGGCCTACTGTGTCGCGGTCTGCGCGCTGGCGGGGCCCGGCGACGAGGTCATCCTTCCCGTGCCCTATTATTTCAATCACGACATGTGGCTCAGGATGCAGGGCATCGTCCCCGTCTATCTGCCTTTCGATCCGCGTCACCCCGGTCGGCTGCGACTCGACGCGCTGCGCGAGGCGCTCACGCCGCGCACCCGAGCCCTGGTGCTGGTATCGCCCGCCAATCCCACCGGCGCCGAGTACCCTAGCGCCGACATCGAGGCGGCCCACGAGATGCTGCGCGGGCGCGGCGCGAGCCTCGTCATCGACGAGACCTACAAGGATTTTCGCGCCGGCTCGGGCCCCCCGCACATGCTCATGGCCAGCGGCGCTCACCAGGACGCGGGGCTGGTTCAGCTGTTCAGCTTCTCGAAGGCCTACAGCATGGCCGGTTACCGCGTCGGTGCGATCGCGTGCAACGCCGGATTGCTGGCGGAGATCGAAAAGCTCCTCGACTGCGTCGCCATTTGCCCCGCGCGCATCAGCCAGGCGGCGGCACTCTTCGCTCTCGAGCATCTGAACGAGTGGCGCGAAGCCAAGTCTCGGCTGATGAGGGAACGCGTGGGCTTGCTTCGCGAGCACTTTGCCCGGTCGAATCTCGGCTATCAGCTCGTCTCCTGCGGCGCCTATTTCGCCTACGTGCGTCATCCGTTCGGCGGCACAGCGTCGCTGGAGGTCGCACGCCGACTCGCCGATCGGCAGAACATTCTCTGCCTGCCCGGCAGCTTCTTCGGCCCGGGGCAGGATGACTATCTGCGCTTCGCCTTCGCCAACGTGGAAAGCGATTGTTTCGAAGCGCTGATCGATCGATTACGCGCGAGTCAGAGCGAGGGCTGAGGCTCGCTGGCGAGCCGTCCCATCAGCCGGCGCATGAATGTCGCGCACGCTTCGACCTGCTCGAGGCTTATGTACTCGTCGGGCTTGTGAGCCTGGGCGATGCTCCCCGGACCGAACACGACCACCGACATGCCGGCCTTCTGGTAGAAAGGCGCCTCCGTCCCGAAGGCGAGGGCGCCGGCCTCGTTGCTGCCGGCGAGCGCCTTGACCAGCGTTTCCGCCGGAGAGTCGTCCTCGGGGACGAAGGGGTCGGCGGCGCTGTTGACCGTGGTGCGCACGGCCGCCTCGGGGCATGCGTCGCGCAGGTTTGCGAGCACGGCGTCGGCGTGGGCGTTGAAGCGCGCCAGGATATCGTCGACGTCGTGACCCGGCACGGCACGAATTTCCCACTCGAACCGGCATTCTGCCGGAACGATATTGAACTGCTGGCCGCCTCTGATGGTGCCCACGTTGATGGTGCTGAAAGGCGGAGCCACACCGTTCATTTGCAAGGGCAGGGATTCGAACTCGTCGGACAACGATGCGAGATAGGCAATCAGGCGAACCGCGATGTCGATAGCGTTCACGCCATACTGTGGCGTGCTCGAGTGCGCCTCGCGCCCCACGACCACCGTCTCGAGCGAGCATTGGCCTTTGTGCGCATTGACGATTCGCATCTCGGTCGGCTCGCCGATGATGACTGCTCTGGCGGCGAGCCCGGTGTCGGGCAAAGCCCGCATGAGGCGTGCGGCTCCCGAGCAGTCGGTCTCCTCGTCGTAGGTGAGAACGATGTGCACGGGTGCGCGCAGGCCGCAGGACTGAAATTCGGGAACCAGCGCCAGAACGATGCCGAGAAACCCCTTCATGTCACAGGTTCCACGGCCATAGAGCCGGCCGTCGCGCTCGACGACGCGAAACGGGTCGCTGCTCCAGTCCTGGCCGTCGACTGGAACGACGTCGGAGTGTCCCGAGAGAACGACCCCGCCGGTTGAAGCCTCGGGTCCGATGCTTGCCACCAGATTCGCCTTGGATCGATCGTCGTTGAACACAAGCCTCGAGTCGACACCGTGGCCCTTCAGGTAATCCTCGACGAAGCGGATGAGCTCGAGATTGGATTCGCGGCTGGTGGTGTCGAAACGCACCAGTGCCTCGATCATTTGCACCGGAGAAAAAAGCCGGCCGCTCACGCGCAGTCCTACTCGCGGCCCAGCTTCAATGCCTGCAGGGCATCCGAGAAACGCTCGAGAAACATGTCGCAGACGCCATCGGTGTGCGCCAGCGACAGATACAGCTTGGTGCCCATCGGGTTGAGAAAGATCTTGCGCCGGAACAATGCCAGCATGAGTGCGCGACCTTTTGCGCGGTCCGCGCGCGCGGTCGACCGATAGTCGTTGACCGGCTCGGCGGAGAACACAACCTGGGCCAGGGGACCATCGCCGATGATCTGAGCTTGCTCTTGATGCTCTTCGAGCACCCCTCGCATACCGTCGCGCAGGTACTTTCCCAGATCGTGAAGATGTCGGTAACAGCCCGGTTGCCTGAACACATCGAGCGCGGCCCGCGCAGCCGCCGTGCTGATGGGATTTCCGCCGAGCGTCGACGCCACCCAGACGTAGCTCGGCTCGCCGAGTCGATCCTCGCGCACCCGGTCCATGATATCGGCGCGTCCGCCGAATGCGCCGATGGGGTAACCGCCACCGAGCGCTTTGCCGTATGCAATCAGGTCCGGGATGACGCCGTAGTACTCCTGCGCGCCTGCGTATGCGAGTCGAAAACCGGTGACCACCTCATCGAAGATCAGCAGCACGTCGTGCTCGGTGCAGGCGCTGCGCAGGCTCTCGAGGAAGCCTTCCTCGGGCGGCGTGCACCGCTGCAGCGGCTCTACGATGACCGCGGCGAGCTCGGCGGCGTGCTCTGCGATGATGCGCGTCGCGGTGGCGGTGTCGTTGTAGGGCGCTACCAGGGTCTCTGCCATCACCGCCGGCGGAATGCCGGCGCTCGAGGGCTCCGGCTCGGGAAAATCCAGCAGGCGCTGGGGAAACAGGCTCGTCACCCCGACCTCGTTAGAGCCGTGATAAGCGCCCTCGAACTTGAGAATCTTGCTGCGGCCGGTTGCGGCCCGTGCAAGGCGCTGGCAGTACATCGTGGCCTCGGTGCCCGAAGCGCAGAAACGCACGCGCTCGCAGGCGGCGCTGAGCCGGCAGATCTCCTCGGCGAGCGCCAGCGAGTTCTCGTTGACGTAGGCGAAGTTGGCGCCGAGCTCGGCCTGACGAATCACCGCTTCGGTCACCTCGGGCCGTGCATGCCCGACCAGCGCCGAGCCCCAGCCGATGGAGAAGTCGAGAAAGGTAGCGCCGCTGGTATCCACGAGCTCGCAGCCCTTTCCCCGCGAGATGACCGTGCAAAGCTCGGGCGGCAGATTGAACTCGCCGTTGGAGCCACCGGGGAAAACGCGCAGCGAACGCTGTCGAGCCTCCGCCATGTCGGTTTCGATCACGGACATATGCTGGTCCTGCCTAGGCTTGCTCGCGCAGAAACTTACGGTACAAGGCCGACTTCTGCACGTAATGGTCTGCGATGGCGGAAATGCCTTTGATCTCGGCATCGGTGAGCGAGCGTACCACCCGTCCCGGCGATCCGAGAACCAGCGATCCATCCGGAATCTCCTTACCCTCTGTGACCAGCGCGCTGGCGCCCACCAGGCAGTTCCGGCCGATACGGGCGTTGTTCAGCACCACGGCATTGATGCCGATGAGGCTGTTATCGCCTACGGTGCAACCGTGCAGCATCACTTTATGCCCGATGCTCACGTTGTCTCCGAGGGTGAGGGGAACGCCGTGATCGATGTGCAGCACCGACGCGTCCTGCACGTTGGTATTCGCGCCGATGGTAATCACGTCGTTGTCGCCGCGCAGCACGCAATTGAACCAGATGCTCGCATTATTGCCGAGCACCACGGAACCGATGACCGACGCGCTCGGCGCCACGTAATACTCGCCGCGAAACTCCACCTGGCGTTCGTCCAGGGAATAGATCATGTCATTTCCGTCCTGCAAAGCCTGCCAGCGCGTCATGATACCCGCCGTCCGCGCGGGGGACACGCACTCCCCGAAGGCGCACCAGGCCTCCGGCGAGGCCGAGCCCGGGTCACATTGCGCGATGATTGTAAGTGCAGGGGAAGCATTTGCGGTACTCTTGGCGCACGTGAAAATAACCGCAAGAGGCAGAACAATGACGTCCGCGATACGAGTACACGAGACCGGTGGCCCCGAGGTCCTGAAGTGGGAGCAGGTGAGCGTCGCGGAGCCCGGTCCCGGACAGGTGCGCCTGCGCCACGGCGCCGTCGGGCTCAATTTCATCGATGTCTACTTCCGTATCGGGCTCTATCCAACCGAGCTGCCATTCACCCCGGGGCTCGAAGCGAGCGGTGTGGTCGAGGCGGTCGGCGACGGGGTGACGGAATTGAGCGCCGGCGATCGCGTCGCTTACGCCGCGCCGCCGGTGGGCGCCTACTCCGAGATGCGGCTGATGCCGGCGGATCGCCTCGTCAAGGTGCCCGACGGTGTGAGCGACGAGGTCGCGGCGGCCATGATGCTCAAGGGCATGACCGCCCACTACCTGCTGCGGCGCACTTACCGGGTGAAGGCTGGTGACACGATCCTGTTTCACGCCGCCGCCGGCGGCGTCGGGCTGATCGCGTGTCAGTGGGCCAAGCATCTTGGCGCAACGGTCATCGGCACCGTCGGCAGTGACGAGAAGGCAGAGCTCGCAGCCGCGCACGGCTGCGATCATCCGATCGTGTACACACGGGAAAATTTCGTCGAGCGCGTGAAGGCTATCACCGGCGGCGAGGGTGTGCCGGTCGTCTACGATTCGGTCGGCAAGGACACCTTCATGAACTCCCTGGACTGCTTGAGGCCCCTCGGCATCATGGTGCTGTTCGGTCAGTCGTCGGGGCCGGTGCCACCGATTGATCCCGGAATCCTGGCGCCGAAGGGATCGCTGTTCCTGACGCGGCCGACGCTGATGACCTACACGGCGAAACGCGACGACCTGGTGGTTGCCGCCGAAGAGCTGTTCGAGGTTGTGCAGTCCGGAGCCGTGAAGCTCGAGATCAACCAGCGCTTTGCGCTCAAGGACGCCGCCGAAGCCCACCGCGCCCTGGAAGCGAGGCAAACCACCGGCTCAACGATACTGACGGTCTGAACGCCGAGCGCGCCGGGCCTCGCTCTGCGAGGTCCGGCGGCAGGCATCAAGCTTCAATCCTCTTTACGAGCGCGTTGGCGAATGCGCTCGTCGAAACCTCGGTGACGCCTTCCATCGGTCGTGCGAAGTCTTACGTGTGACAATCTTGTTTGATGAACTTCTCGACCTTTCGCCTCTCCGGCGTGCCGGACTCGCACTCGATGCCCGCGTCATGTCCGGGCCGGTAGCGTCGCCCTCCATGTACCCGGGATCGGGTTGTCGGGGACGACCAGCCTCTCGTGGCGACTTTTGGCAGCTCGCCCGATTCGGGGATCTCGATGCGCTCGTTGTCCATGACGGGTCCTTTTCCGGGCGTTATACTTCCATCACAGTCGTATAGCCGCAGTTCGACCGCGGTGCACGCCATCGCAGGGTTGTCCGGCGTCGCCCGCAATCGGACCGCAGCAGGGTCCCGGGCGTCTACTGAGCCGCACGCCGATCGCAGCGGGTACCGCGGCTGAGTGGGCTCGGGGGGATGCGACGGGGGCGCTTCGCGGAGCGTCGCGCACTCTGTTGTTAAATGATGAGCGCTTCGGCGGCGAGGGCTCACGAGGCGGCCGCTCTGTTTGCCGGCCTGCAAGTACATATGAATGTAGGCACTCGAGAGCATATCGCCGCATCCGACCTGGACTACCAGGAGCATATTCTCCAGGGCGTGTCGCGCACCTTCGCGCTCACCATCCCGCAGCTTCCCGACGGCTTGCTGCGGGTGGTCAGCAACGGCTATCTGCTGTGCCGTATCGCGGACACCATCGAGGACGACCCGAGCCTCGATGCCGCCCAGAAGCGCTATTTTTCGGAGTCCTTCGTTCAGGTCATCACCGGCGAGCTGTCGCCGGAGCGTTTCGCCGCCGAGCTCCATCCGCTGCTCGGCGCGAGCATCCTCGATGCCGAGAAGGACCTCATCGAGAACACCCCGAGGGTCATTCGCATCACGCATGGTTTCCGGGACAGACAACGCGCGGCGCTCGAGCGATGCGTGCGCATCATGTCGAGGGGGATGGCGGATTTTCAGCAGAACAAGAGCCTGGACGGGCTCGCCGACATGGCCGAGATGGACCGCTACTGCTACTACGTCGCCGGCGTCGTCGGCGAGATGCTGACCGAGCTTTTCTGTGACTACTCCGCCGATATCGACGCGCACCGCAGCGAGCTTCAGAAGCTTGCCGTGTCTTTCGGCCAGGGGCTGCAGATGACCAATATTCTCAAGGACATATGGGAGGACCGTGCGCGCGGCGCCTGCTGGCTGCCCCGCGAGGTGTTTCAGAGGGTCGGCTTCGACCTCTCGGACCTGGCGGTGGACGGCCAGCGGGAAACCTTTGCTCTGGGACTGAGCGAGCTCATCGGCATCGCGAGGCTGCACCTGCAGAATGCCCTGAGCTATACATTGTTGATACCCCGCCACGAGGCGGGCATCCGGCGATTCTGTCTGTGGGCGCTGGGAATGGCGGTCCTCACGCTACGCAAGCTGCACGCCCGCATGGACTTCACCAGCGGGCAGCAGGTCAAGATCTCCAGGCGCAGTGTCCGAGGCGTCGTTCTGGCGAGTAATCTCTTTGTGGGCCGCGATTGGCTGCTCAGATTGCTATTCGACGGGTTCACCCGTAGCCTACCGGTTGCGGAGAACCCACCGAAGCCAATCTTGGTGTAGGCGCGGTCAGCGTGTACTATGCGCTCCGGCGCGCGTAGAGGGGGAAGTCGAACAAAAGTGAGAATGCAGGCTTTCAGGGAACTGAGCGCGGGCAACGTGGCAGTCTCGGCGTCCGCCCCGGAGTACGCCCATCTCGACGACGGGCTCGCCGCCTGCATTACCCGGGCCTCGGAAGCGCTGCGGGCCGAGCAGCATCCGGAAGGCTACTGGAGCTACGAGTTCGAGGCAGACTGCACCATCCCGGCCGAGTACATCCTCATGATGCACTTCATGGACGAGGTGGATGCGGCACTCGAGGGCAAGATCGCCGTCTACATTCGCGCCAAGCAGGGGAACGACGGCGGCTGGGCGCTCTACCCCGGTGGTGAGATGGATCTCAGCTGCACGGTAAAGGCCTACTACGCCCTCAAGCTCGCCGGAGACGCCCCCGATGCGCCGCACATGGCCCATGCCAGGGCCGCCATACTGGCGCGCGGCGGCGCTGTGAACGTCAACGTGTTCACCAAGATCGCGCTCGCCCTGTTCGCTCAAATCCCCTGGAGAGGCGTGCCCTTCATTCCCGTCGAGATCATGCTGCTGCCGAGATGGTTTCCATTCCACATCTCGAAGGTTTCCTACTGGTCACGCACGGTGATGGTGCCGCTGTTCGTGCTCTGCACGCTCAAACCGCGCGCCGCCAATCCGCGCGGTGTCGGCGTTCGCGAGCTGTTCAGCGTGCCGCCGGAGAAGGAGAGGAACTGGTTTCCGGTTCGCTCGACGCTCAACAGGATATTTCTGGCACTCGATCGCATGGGCCGCGTGCTCCACCGGATGGTGCCGCGCTTCATTCGTGCCCGGGCGCTCAGAAACGCGGAGAACTGGATCATCGATCGTCTCAATGGTCGCGACGGTCTGGGAGCCATTTTCCCCGCCATGGTGAATGCCCACGAGGCTCTCGGCATCCTCGGCTACAGCGCCGACCATCCGTACCGCATCATGACCCGCGAGGCCCTGCGCGGCCTGATCATCGAGAAGGCCGACTACGCCTACTGCCAGCCCTGTGTGTCGCCGGTATGGGACACGGGCCTGGCTTGCCTGGCGCTTCAGGAGGCCGACGATCACAGAGCCGATCCCAGCGTGCTGCGCGCTCTCGACTGGCTCAGGCCGCGCCAGCTGCTCGACGAAAAAGGCGACTGGACGGACCGCCGTCCGGGCGTGCGCGGCGGTGGCTGGCCGTTTCAGTTCGGCAACGATCACTACCCCGACATCGACGATACGCCGGTGGTTGCCTGGTCGATGCTGGAGACCTGCGACGATCGCTATCGGGAGAGCATAGAGAGGGCTGCCGAGTGGATTCACGGCATGCAGTCGCGCAACGGCGGCTATGCATCCTTCGACGCCGACAACACGTATTACTACCTCAACGAGATTCCGTTCGCCGATCACGGCGCGCTTCTCGACCCGCCCACCAGCGACGTCACCGCCCGCTGCGTGACGTTCCTGTGCAAGCTCGACCGCCGGCGCTTCAACGCTACCATCGAGCGGGCGCTGCGCTTTCTGTACCAGGAGCAGGAGGCCAATGGCAGCTGGTTCGGCCGCTGGGGGACCAACTACATCTACGGGACATGGTCGGTGCTGATTGCCCTGGAGGCGGCCGGTGTGAGCGTGCGCGAAACGCCAATCCGGCGCGCGGTCGGCTGGCTCGAGAGCATACAGCGCCCGGACGGTGGCTGGGGAGAGGACAACCACAGCTACTTCGATGCGAGCGAGGCGGGCCTCGGCCGTGAGAGCACGTCTTATCAGACCGCATGGGCACTGCTCGGGCTGATGGCCGCCGGGGAAGTGCGCTCCGCCGCGGTCGGTCGCGGCATCGCCTATCTGGAGCAGACCCAGGGCGAGGACGGTTCGTGGCGCGACGAGACCTTCACCTGCCCGGGCTTCCCGCGGGTCTTTTACCTGAAATACCACGGATACACGCGCTATTTCCCGCTCTGGGCCCTGGCCCGCTATCGGCGGCTGCTGAAGCAGACCTGAGCTATCGTTAACCGGTAGGCTGATCTCGCAGCTTGGGCCGAGCGCTGAAAGGCTCACCTGCGGCTCCTGGATTCCCTTTTCGAGATGGCGAACAGTCGACCGCTGCTAGGCATCGTGACCGCGTTGCCCGCCGAGGCGCGATGCCTGGGGGTGCGCGCGGCGCCCGTCGGCGAGAGCGTACGTTTGGCCGAGGATGTGCACCTGATCCGTTGCGGCATCGGCCGGGGGCGCGCCGGCCGTGCTGCCCGCGAGCTTCTGCAGGCCGGCGCCGGCGCACTGCTCAGCTGGGGCACGGCGGCGGGACTCAGCCGGGACCTCGAGCACGGTGACCTGGTCCTCCCCGCAGACGTCGTCAGCCGCGACGGGCACCACTACGACGTCGATTCCGATTGGCACCATCGCCTGTGGCAGGTCGCCGCCGCGCAGGGTCGCGCCTACGAGGGCGGTCTCGCCGAGGCCGACGGCGCACTGGCCGACGCCGACGACAAGCTGCGCATGCATACGCTGACCGGGGCGCTGGTCGCGGACATGGAGAGCGCCGCCGTTGCCGAGGCGGCCCATGAGGCTCGCGTCCCGCTGCTGATCGTGCGCACCGTGTCCGATACCGTGGCGACGCGCGTTCCAGCGAGCGCGCTGGCGGCCATGGACCGCGACGGCGACGTCGCCGTGATGCGCTGCCTGATGCGGCTGGCGCGTGCGCCGGCGGATCTGCCGGCGCTGCTGCGCCTGGCGGTGGGATTTCGCGCCGCGTGCCTGCGGCTCTCGCGGCTGGCGGCGCTCGCGGGCCCGGCTTTTCGCAGCGGGCGCCCCTAGCTTCCAGACCGGTCTCAGGCCTGCGCGGCGACGTCCCCGCCCCTGGCGCGGAACATCTCCACCGCGCGCAGGATGCCCTCGCCGTCGAGTCCCGCATCGCGCAGCATGTCACCGCGCCCGCCGTGCTGGATGAAGCGATCCGGCAGGCCGAGATTGAGCACCGAAACCGCCACGTCGTGGGCCGCGAGACACTCATTGACGGCGCTGCCGGCACCGCCGGCGATGGCATTCTCGTCAACCGTCACCAGCAGCTCATGCTCCGCCGCCATGCGCATCACCATGTCTTCGTCCAACGGCTTGACGAAGCGCATGTTGACCACCGTCGCGTCGAGCTTCTCCGCCGCCTCGAGGCAGTACTCGAGCATCGGGCCGAAGGCGAGAAAAGCGATTTCCTTACCCTCTCTGCGCAGCTGCGCGCGCCCGATCGGGATGGCGGTCATCTGCGCCTCGATGGCCACGCCGGGGCCGGTGCCGCGCGGATAGCGCACCGCGCAGGGCTGATCGAGCATGAAGCCCGTGTACAGCATCTGCCGGGTCTCGTTCTCGTCTGCCGGCGTCATGATGACCATGTCGGGCAGGCAGCGCAGGAAAGAGATGTCGTAGGAGCCTGCGTGGGTCGGTCCGTCTCCACCCACCACGCCGGCGCGGTCGATGGCAAAAAGAACCGGCAGATCCTGGATTACCACGTCGTGGACCACCGAGTCGTAGGCGCGCTGCAGGAAGGTCGAGTAGATGGCCACCACCGGCTTGAGTCCGTCGCAGGCCATACCCGCCGCCACGGTGACGCTGTGCTGCTCGGCGATGGCTACGTCGAAGTAGCGCTCCGGAAACTCGCGCTCGAAGCGTTCCATCTTCGAGCCTTCGCGCATGGCCGGGGTGATCGCGACGAGTCGATCGTCGAGACGCGCCATATCGCACAGCCAGTCACCGAAGACCTGGGAGTAGGTGGGCCCCGAGCTGCCCTTGCCGGTGCGTATGCCCACGCTCGGGTCAAACGGTGCGCTGATGCCGTGGTATTTCACCGGATCGGCCTCGGCGGGCGCGTAGCCCTTGCCCTTCTTGGTCACCACGTGCAGAAGCTGCGGGCCTTCCAGCGCCTGAACATTGCCGATGGTCGCGAGAAGCGCCTTGAGATCGTGGCCGTCGATGGGGCCGATGTAGTTGAAGCCGAGCTCCTCGAACAGGGTTCCCGGCACGATCAGCCCCTTGACGTGCTCCTCCGCGCGGCGCGCCAGCTCCCACATGGGCGGCATCCGCGAGAGCACCTTCTTGCTGCCCTCGCGCACCGATGCGTACAGCTTGCCCGAGATGACCTGCGCGAAACGCTGGGTGAGGGCGCCCACGTTGGGCGAGATCGACATCTCGTTGTCGTTGAGGACGACCAGCATGCTGGTGCCGAGCCCCCCGGCATGATTGAGGGCCTCGAAGGCCATGCCGCAGGTGAGTCCGCCGTCCCCGATGATGGCGACGGCCCTCCGGCGCGAGCCGGTGCGCTCGGCGGCGAGCGCCATCCCCAGCGCGGCCCCGATGGAGGTGCCGGCGTGCCCCACCCCGAAGGTGTCGTATTCGCTCTCACTGCGCTTGGGGAACGGACTGATGCCGCCCCATTTGCGCACCGTGTGCATGCGGTCACGACGTCCGGTGAGGATTTTGTGCGGATAGCTCTGATGGCCGACGTCCCAAACCAGCCGATCGTCCGGCGTGTCGTAGAGATAATGCAACGCAATGGTGAGCTCGAGGGCGCCGAGTCCGGCGGCAAAATGCCCGGCAGACTGGGACACGCTTTGCACCAGGAACCGGCGCAGCTCGTCGGCCAGCGCCGGGAGCTCGGACTCGGGGAGCTTGCGCAGGTCGGCCGGTGATTCGATTTGGCTCAGAAGAGGAAAGGAGCTGGCTGTGCTCATGCTTGGCTGCTGGTCCCCGACGAGTTTTCGTGAAAAAGGGCCATCGAAGGCCGCGCGCAATCCGGTCCCGTGGCTATACTTGCGTAGCGTGGGGCTGAAATGCCGGTCCAAAAATCTTAGAATACCGGAGCTTAACATATCTCGCCCAGACTCGCGTGTTACGGGGAAGCGCGTCCCTTCCGATCCCGATTGGGCTTCCGGCCAGCAAGGCCGAGGAAGCGCAGTCGGTCGGCCTGAGCGCAGCTAACACGACGCAGCGGGAGGGCCAACTGGCAGGAGACGAGAATGGGTGTCCCTTTGAAGCAGCAGATACGCCTCGGAATGTACGTCTTGGGCAAGAAGCTGCGGGGAGAGAAGCGCTATCCGCTGGTGCTGATGCTTGAGCCCCTGTTTCGCTGCAACCTCGCTTGTGCCGGCTGTGGAAAAATCGACTATCCGAATCACATCCTCGACAAGCGCATCAGCGTGCAGGAAGCCCTTGACGCCGTCGACGAGTGCGGCGCCCCTGTCGTATCCATCGCCGGCGGCGAGCCGCTGCTTCACAAGGAAATGCCCCAGATCGTCGAGGGCTTCGTGCGCAAGAAGAAGTATGTCTACCTGTGCACCAATGCGCTCCTGCTGAAAAAACGCATCAAGGACTACACACCGTCCGAGTACCTGACCTTCTCCATACACCTCGACGGCAACCGGGAGCGACACGATGCCTCGGTGTGCCAGGACGGCGTGTTCGAGCGCGCCATCGATGCGGTGCGCATGGCCAAGCAGAAGGGCTTCCGGGTCACCGTCAACTGCACCCTGTTTCAAGGCGAGTCGGCGCAGGAGGTGGCGGCGTTTTTCGATCACGTCAACGGCCTCGGCGTCGAGGGTGTGACGGTCGCACCGGGGTTCAGCTACGAGCGTGCCCCCCAGCAGGAGGTGTTTTTGCAGCGCCGCAGCAGCAAGGAGCTGTTTCGCGAGATCTTCCGCCTCGGAAAGGGACGTCGCTGGGCGTTCAACCACTCGAGCCTTTATCTGGACTTCATCGCCGGCAACCAGAACTACGCGTGCACGGCGTGGGGAAATCCGACGCGCAACGTCTTCGGCTGGCAGCGGCCCTGTTATCTCCTGGTCGGCGAAGGCTACGCGCCGACGTTCGAGGAGCTCATGGAGGAAACCAACTGGGACGGCTACGGCGTCGGACGAAATCCCAAGTGCGGGAACTGCATGGTCCACTGCGGCTTCGAAGCGACCGCGGTCGAGGATGCGATGGCCAATCCTCTCAAGGCGTTGCTGGTCAAGCTTCGCGGCCCGCGCACCAGCGGCCCCATGGCACCGGAGCCGCCGATTCTCTATGAAAGTCCCGAGAGCCAGTCGGTGCCGCTCGAGCGCGGAAGCCTTTCAAGCGACAGGTCCGAGCGCGTGGCCTGATGTGGACCGGCTGGGCGATCGCCGCTCTGGCCAGCTGGGTCACCATTGTTCTTCTGCCCTGGCGGGCGTGGAGCACGCGCGAGCATCTGCAGGCCGATAACGCGCGCATAGGCGAGGCCCTCGATGACGTGACCGTGCTGATCCCGGCGCGTGACGAGGCGGATGTCCTGCCGAGAACCCTTGCCTGCCTGGCGGAGCAGGGGCCGGGGCTCGAAATTCTCGTCGTCGACGATCAGTCGAGCGATGGCACTGGCGAGATCGCGGCGCGCTGCGGTGTCGCAGGGATGAGAGTGATATCGGGCGCGCGTCTGCCGGAGGGCTGGACCGGAAAAGTCTGGGCCCAGTCTCAGGCGCAGGCGTATCTGCGCCGCCCCCTGGTTCTGCTGCTCGATGCGGACATTGCCCTCGCCCCGGGTCTGATCGCGACCCTGCGCCACGAGCTGCGGGCGCGCCGCCTGGGGCTCCTGTCGCTGATGGCGGCGCTTTCCATGCGCGGCTTCTGGGAGCGGCTGCTGCTGCCCGCATTCGTGTTCTTCTTCAAGCTCGTCTATCCGTTTCATGTTTGCAACTCGCCGAACACGCGCCTCGCCGCGGCGGCGGGCGGCTGCGTGTTACTCGAGGTGCGGGCGCTCGAAGCGATCGGTGGATTCGAGTCGCTGCGCGACGCCATCATCGACGACTGCACCCTGGCGCGGCGCGTCAAGGATGCCGGCTACCGCACCTGGATAGGCCTGACCCGCTCTGTCGTCAGTCATCGGCGCTATCGCGGGCTCGGCGACATATGGCGCATGGTTGCGCGCACGGCGTTCACTCAGCTCGGCTACTCGTGGCTGCTCCTCGGCCTGTGCACGCTGCTGATGGTCGTTTGCTTCGTCGCTCCGGTGCTGGTGTCGCTGGTGCCGGAGAGCTACCCGCGCGGCATGGCGCTGGCGGCATGGCTCATCATGTGGGTTGTCTATCTGCCGACACTGCGCTTCTACGACGTTTCGGCGGCCTGGGGGCTGCTGCTGCCCGTTGTCGGGCTGCTGTTCCTCGCCATGACATGGGATTCGGCACGCCGTTATCTGAACGGTGAGCGGTCCGCGTGGCGGGGCAGGCGCTATCGGTCTGACGGCCTGGCTGCGCCGCGTTGACTCGAGGTCACCAGGTCGGCGCACGGGGGTATGTTATAGTGCGTGGCGTTGTTATCGGCGGTTTGCTGGACTGATGGCGCAGCCCACGATGCGACTGGCGAGAAACGCGTTGCTGCATTCGCTTGTGGCGCTTCTACTCGCTCTCTTCACATTATCCCCCTCGAATGCGCAGAGCAACGACGCGGTCGCGACCGTCGACGCTCTCCACGCAGCTCTGCTGGATATCATGAAAAACGCGGAATCGCTGGGTTTTGCCGGTCGCAGGGACCGGATCGCACCGGTCATTCATGCGAGCTTCGATCTACCGTTCATCACGCGATTCGCGCTCGGGCGTTATTGGCAGGATCTCGGTGCCGGGGACCGCGATGCGATTGTCGACGTTTTCTCCCGCTGGACCGTCGGTCACTACGCTGCACGCTTCAACGGCTACTCCGGGGAACGCTTCACGTTCGTCTCGGCGGAAACAACGCGAAGAAAAAGAGAGCTCGTGCGCACCGTGTTGGAAGTCAGCGACGACGCGGCCGGGAACGTAACACTCGATTATCTGCTTCACGACAAGGGTAGCGGGTGGCGCATTATCAACGTGATCGCCAACGGTGTCAGCGATCTCTCTTTGAAGCGCGCCGACTACGGTGCCGTTATCGCGGCGCAGGGTCTCGGTGGGTTGATCGAGAAGCTGGAAAGCCAGATCGACGATTTCGCAAAGGAATGAGGGCCGCTGTCGGCTTCAACTGAGGTGAACATGGCTGATAACTCGTCCGCCAACCGCATGCTGGGAATTCTGCTGCCCGCGCTGTTCGCGCTCGGCGTCAGCGGGTGTGTCGCGATACCGGGTGAGCCGGATCCCAACGACCCATGGGAGCCCTGGAACCGCAGCATGTACCAGTTCAACGACGGCATCGACAAGGACATTATCGCACCGTTGGCGGATCTCTATTTGAAGATCCCGA
>JAABYT010000052.1:92084-93114 GCA_011775625.1 Gammaproteobacteria bacterium
TTCATCGATATTGCCGGCCCTGTCGGGCTCGCGCGCCACGAAGAAGACTTCGGGCAGACGTTCGCCGTATGGGGTATCCCGCAGGGAAATTTTCTGACTTTGCCGGTGCTCGGCCCGCAGACGGTGCGAAGCGCTGTCGGCTGGCCTCTGGATTTCTTGAGCAAGCCGCTGTTCTGGATCGAAACTCCCACAGAGTTTCTGGCGCTGGTGGGTGTGGACATCGTCGATACCCGGGCGCGGCTGGCACCCGCCATCCGGCTGCGCGACGAGACCGCCTTCGATCCGTACATATTCACGCGCGAGGCGTTTCTGCAGCAACGCCTCAATCTCATCTACGACGGCAATCCGCCGATCAGGGATCTGGAGGAGCTCGAACTTCTCGAGCAGGAGCGCCTGCTCGAAGAGCCGCAGGGCGAGGGCAACATCCAGTAGACTGCCGGAGCACGGCTCCGGGACGGCGACGGCACGAGTCCATGATCGAAGGCGTGCTTCTTGACCTGAGCGGCGTGCTCTACGTGGGCGACGCGGCCGTGCCGGGCGCTGCGCAAGCGCTCGAGCGCCTGCGCGGCGCGGGGCTTCCGGTGCGATTCGTGACAAACGTAACGCGCAAGCCCTTCGAGGAAATACGCCGGGGGCTGCGTGCGATGGGTTTCGACATCGCGCCCGAGGAGCTTTTGACGGCGCCGCGGGCCGCGCACGCGTACATCTCGGCGAAGCAACTGCGCCCCTATCTTCTCATCCACCCGGCTCTCGAGCCGGAGTTCGCCGATCTCGACACGCAGTCCCCAAACGCCGTGCTGCTCGGTGATGCCGAGGATCGTTTCGACTACGCGCACTTGAATCGCGCCTTCCGCGTGCTCATGGAAGGCGGGACGCTGCTCGCCATGGGCAACAACCACTACTTTCAGGACCGCGACGGCCTGAGTCTCGACATCGGTCCCTTCGTGGCCGCGCTGGAGTACGCCACCGGTCAGAAAGCCGTGATCCTCGGCAAGCCGTCGGCGGACTTCTACCGCGTCGCGGTCGACTC
>JAABYT010000052.1:93204-95449 GCA_011775625.1 Gammaproteobacteria bacterium
CGCAGAAGTCGTTTCCGACCTCGTTTCGGCCGCAGAACTCATTCTTTCTTCGTGAGAATCCGGGTTGGAACGTCACCGGTAAGAGTGTTCAGCATCGACATCCCATCAACAGATCGGACTTTTCCCGGTTCTGACGTCTTCAGCTGATACTTGCCTACGGTTGAATCCAGACGTGGAATTCGACATGTTCATTTTTTCCGATCACAATGAGACGGATTTACTTCAGCAAAACTGGCTCCTTTCCTATATTCATCATGGAACAAAATCTGTGGCACATCATGGTCATCACGGTAGATTCCCATCTTGAACCATGGACCTGCATCATCACGATATCCAATGGGTCCCTGGTAGTCGATGACTTGTGTATCGTTTAACCAAGCCTTGACCATGCCGTCTTGTTCCCAAGACCAGATCACCTGAAATATCCAGTCATTCCAACCCCCCTTTTTCCAACGACCACGGTCGTTATATAGACTCAACCAACGTCCATCGTTCATTTTTTGAATTTGCTTGTTGCTGGTTATGCCAGTGACTCGCAATTGACCACCAATGTAGCGGATCGCTAAAGGTGGACTTCGATATGCTTCACCTTTGTCTGGAGTAGCGTGCCATTGGGAAATTACCGTACGGTTTTCCAGATCTGGCCAGTCATTGGGGACAAAAGTACTGAATCCATACCAAACCTCTTTGTGGAAGGGCGCTTTAGCGAAGTACTCATGAATTTCAGTACGATTGCCCCCCATCCAGAAACGGTCGCCACTCCTTATTTCAAATCGAGCGGCATATTTCCCGCAACGAACAGGCGAAGTGACAATTTGACCGGAATATTCCTTTGGGAATTCTCTGAACCAGCCGGAAAAGTCTCCACGCTCAAAACCGCCTGAGCTGTTTTGACATGAAATGAGTAATAACGACGCGATAGAGAAAATGCCGACTTTTCCGATCATCGTTAATTTAATTCTCAAAGTGTTTTCGTTCTTGAGATTGCTCGCCATCGCGGAAGCTCCGGAGGTTGTTGTTTGGCTCACGCCGTTATCGCGAGCTCGAAGCCGTGTTTCAGGCTGACCCTGTGCACTTCGCAAGGCGGGGATTTCAAGCTCCGCCTAGCAATGGTTTAACGACTCGGTGTTGAAGACTGGGTGAAGGTGTACAATTGCCTGCCGCATAGTCGCGTAATGCCTGAACATTTTGGACTATCCAGTATGACAAGCAACAAGTCTGGTCGTCCCCAGTACATCTACACCATGAATCGCGTCGGCAAGGTGGTGCCGCCGAAACGCGAGATCCTGAAAGACATCTCCCTGTCGTTTTTTCCCGGGGCCAAGATCGGCGTGCTCGGCCTGAACGGCGCGGGCAAGTCGACGCTGCTCAGAATCATGGCGGGTCTCGACACGGAAATTCACGGCGAGGCGCGGCCGCAGAAGGGCATACGCGTCGGCTATCTGCCCCAGGAGCCCGAGCTCGATGCCGACAAGGACGTGCGCGGCAACGTCGAGGAGGGCATCGCGGAGCTGGTGGCCCTGCTGGCGCGCTTCGACGAGGTCAGTCAGAAGTTCGCCGAGCCCATGGACGACGACGCCATGAACGCGCTGCTCGAGGAGCAGGGCGAGCTGCAGGACGCCATCGACGCGGCCGGCGGCTGGGAGCTCGAGCGCAAGCTCGAGATCGCCGCCGATGCCCTGCGCCTGCCGCCCTGGGACGCGAAGGTGCCGAATCTCTCCGGCGGCGAGCGTCGCCGGGTCGCGCTTTGCCGGCTGCTGCTGTCGGCGCCGGACATGCTGCTGCTCGACGAGCCCACCAACCACCTGGACGCCGAGTCGGTGGCCTGGCTCGAGCGCTACCTGCAGGAGTACCCGGGCACCGTCGTCGCGGTGACCCACGATCGCTACTTCCTCGACAACGTGGCCGGCTGGATTCTCGAGCTCGATCGCGGACGCGGCATCCCCTGGGAGGGCAACTACTCGTCGTGGCTCGAGCAGAAGGAGCAGCGCCTCGCCCAGGAGGCGCGCGAGGAGTCGGCTCACCGGCGCGCCATCAAGGCGGAGCTCGAGTGGGTGCGCGCCAACCCGAAGGGACGGCATGCCAAGAGCAAGGCGCGCCTGGCGCGCTTCGAGGAGCTTTCCTCGCGCGAGTTCCAGAAGCGCAGCGAGACCAAGCAGATCCACATCCCCGCCGGGCCGCGGCTCGGCGACCAGGTGGTGGAGGCCAAGGGTCTGCGCAAGAGTTACGACGGTCGGCTGCTCAT
>JAABYT010000053.1:0-34917 GCA_011775625.1 Gammaproteobacteria bacterium
CCAGCCAGCTGCGTGCCGTGGGCGGCCCTAAACTTGACCAATCTCCTGACCCGTCAGTGGACCCAGGTTGTGGAGGGGGTCAGCATGAGCAGAGAACGGCGTGGGACAGTAGGAGGAAGGGTAGGAAGATGGATAGCTGCTCTCCAGTGCCCCATGAGTGTCCCACAGACCACTGGAGAGAGCGCGGCAGGTTTCTATGTCACTGTTTAAATTGGCTGGGGGAGGAGGATTCGAACCTCCGCTGGCGGAGTCAGAGTCCGCAGTCCTACCACTAGACGATCCCCCAGTGGATCGGGGACGCGGGCGGTAAGGCCCGCGCGGGTTGCGGCTATCGCTTCGAGTACTGGGGCCGCTTGCGGGCCTTGTGCAGCCCGACTTTCTTGCGCTCGACCTCGCGGGCATCGCGGGTGACGAATCCGGCTTTGCGCAGCGGTGAGCGCAGGGACTCGTCGTAGCGGATGAGCGCGCGCGTGATGCCGTGGCGGATGGCGCCGGCCTGGCCGCTGTTGCCGCCGCCCGTGACCGACACGTCGATATCGACCTTCTCGAGCAGCTCGGACGTATCCAGGGGCTGGCGGACGATCATGCGCGCGGTCTCGCGCCCGAAGTATTCGTCGAGCGGGCGACGGTTGACCATGATCCTGCCGTTGCCGGGGCGCACGTAGACACGCGCCGTGGAGGTCTTGCGGCGACCCGTGCTGTAGAAAACCTGCTCTGCCATGCGTGTCTGCTCCTCGCTCAGAAGCTCAGGGGCTTGGGCTGCTGGGCGGCGTGTCGGTGCTCGGGTCCGGCGTAGACCTTGAGCTTTTTGAACATCGCACGACCGAGGGGCCCCTTGGGCAACATGCCCTTGACCGCGTACTCGATGGCGCGGGTGGGCGCCTTGTCGAGCAGCTTCTCGAGCGAGATGCTCTTCAGGCCACCGGGATACCCCGAGTGGCGGTGATAGAACTTGTCCGTGCGCTTGGCGCCGGTGATGCCGATCTTCTCCGCGTTCACCACCACGATGTAGTCGCCGGTGTCCACGTGGGGCGTGTAGACGGGCTTGTGCTTGCCGCGCAGGCGCTTTGCGACCTCGCTGGCGAGCCGGCCGAGGGGAATGTCGGTGGCGTCCACCAGGTACCATTCGCGCTCGACGGTCTCGCTCTTGGCACTGAATGTGGGCATCGGCCGCTCCGCAAATCCCGCGTCGGTGAAAAAGACTGGAATCGTAGCGGTGGGCTCCAGGTGTGTCAATTGGGGCCTGCGCCGCAGACCGCCCATGCTCTCGACGCCGGACCATTGCTAGAATCGGGCCTTTGCAAGCGGGTGCAGAGCCATGTCCACGCGATCCACGCGACGCCTGAGCTTTCTCGACCGGGCCATCATCGATCTGGACCGCGGCCTGCGCGCGCTGCAGGGCGAGCCGCGGGCCGAGGGTCGCGAGAATCCCGCCGCCGGCGTGCCGGACGCGCACCTGTCGCCGGCACAACGGCGTCACGCGGCCGGACTCATGCGCGTCGATCACGCGGGTGAGGTGGCCGCCCAGGCGCTCTACCACGGTCAGGCGACGACCGCGCGCAGCCGAGACCTGCGCGAGGCCATGCAGCGGGCGGCGCGCGAGGAGGGCGACCACCTGCGCTGGTGTCGCGAGCGCCTCGAGGAGCTGGGCGAGCGCTCGAGCCGCCTCGATCCGCTCTGGTATCTCGGTTCGTTCGTCATCGGCGCGGCCGCCGGGCTCGCCGGCGATCGCTGGAGTCTCGGCTTCGTCGTCGAAACCGAGCGTCAGGTGATGCGGCATCTGGACGGTCACCTGGGCTCGCTGCCGGCCGGTGACCGCCGCAGTCGGGCCATCCTCGAGCAGATGCGCGTGGACGAGGGCGAGCATGCGACCACCGCCCTCGAGTCGGGCGCCGCCGAGCTGCCGCAGCCGGTCAAGCGGCTCATGACGCTGACCGCGCGTCTCATGACAGCGACCGCCTACCGCCTGTGAGCCTCGGTGCGCCGGGTCGGCGCGCCTCTACATCTCCTCGGCCAGGCGATCGAGGATGAGGCCGAAGAAGGCGTCTCCGGTTGCGCCCGGCCCATAGCCCCATCCCAGATGGATCCCGCACTGGGTGCACACGGCCACCGACCAGGCGTGGCCGGGAAACCAGGTCCATGCCAGGGTCGGCTCGCCGACGCAGCGACAGCCGGGTGCGTGGCGAAAGCAACCGATGCGGAACACCAGCCCGGCGGGGTTCTCGAAGCGGTGCTCGTGGGCGCCGGCGTGGTCGACGCGCTGGTCCGCGGTGCTCACCACGTGTCCGCAGTGGGCGCAGCGTATCGGCCGGCCGCGGGCGTCGCGGGCCTTCTGCTCCTCGAGCCATTGGTCGAGGTCGCATTCCTCCAGGGCTTCGAACGCGATGACCGCTGCCACGGGCATGGGCTCACATGGGCGAGCGCGTCAGCGACGCCTGAACGGCCGGGTCGCGGGCCGCCGGGGCGCTGCCGCTATCCAGATCGGCGATGAAGCGCGCGAGGCCGGCGCGGTAGCTCTCACCGCTCACCAGAAATCCGCCGTTGTGGCCGCCGCGCATCTCGAGAAAGCGCTTGGGATCCCGGGCGAGCGCGAACAGCGCGCGTCCGTGCTCGATGGGGACGATCTCGTCGTCGCGGCTGTGGGCGATGAGAACCGGGCAGCGCACCTGGGGCAGGCGCGACGCGTTGTCGTAGCGGATGCGTGCCAGCCAGCGCATCGGGAATATCGGGTAGTACTTTCGCGCCAGGGCCGGCACGGAGGTGAACGAGGACTCGAGAATCAGCCCCCCGGGGGTTTCCCGGCTTGCAAGCCAGGTGGCGACGCCGCCGCCGAGCGAGCGGCCGAATATGACGATGCGCGCGGGCGCGACTCCGCGGGTATCGGTGAGGTAGCGCCAGGCGAGCCGGGCGTCCTCGTAGGTCTGCTGCTCACCGGGCTTGCCGCCGCTTCGCCCGAAGCCGCTGTAATCGATGATCAGGACATTCAGGCCCAGCTGGTGGAAAAGGTGCAGCGAGTCCAGGCGGTGGGAGATGTTGCCGGCGTTGCCGTGCAGAAACAGAAGCGTGCGCGCGTTCTCGCGCCCGGGCAGATACCAGCCGTGAACGGTGGTGCCGGCCGCCGTCTCGAGGATCACGTCCTCGTATCTGAGGCCGATGGCGGCCGGTGTCGCGGCCATGGCCTTCATGGGAAAGTACACCAGCCGCGGCTGGAACAGGAAGATCGCGAGGCACAGCATCGCGTAGATGGCCGCGCCCATGAGGAGGAGTTTCAGCATGTTTCGCACGACTCGGCGCCCGGCCGGTTATGCTGGCCCGGGCATTGTGTACACTAAACGGGTGTCGGGAAATGTGCCAGGCGTGCGGCCGCGGTCATGGCGACGGAAATCGAGCGCAAGTACCTGGTCAGAGATGACTCGTGGCGCGAGCACGTGCATCACCAGGTTCGATACGAGCAGGGCTATCTCGCCAACACCGAGCACTGCTCGGTGCGCGTGCGCGTGGGCGGCGACCGGGCGCACCTGAACATCAAGAGCCGGACCGCCGGGGCATCCCGGCTCGAGCTCGAGTACCCGGTGCCGGTCGAGGATGCCCGCACCATGCTGCGCGAGCTTTGCCGGCAACCGATCATCGAGAAGATCCGCTATCGGGTGCGCCACCAGAGCCAGGAATGGGAGGTGGACGTGTTCGAGGGTGACAACGCCGGTCTCGTGGTGGCAGAGATCGAGCTCGATGACGAGGCCGCGCCGGTGAGCCTGCCGCCGTGGGCGGGAGAGGAGGTCACCGACGACGTGCGCTACTACAACAGCAGTCTGGCGGTCACGCCCTTCAATCGCTGGTAGGCCGGCGAGTGGGATTCCTCACGGATCTGGTCGAAGAGCGCATTCGCGCGGCCATGCAGGCGGGGGCGTTCGATGATCTGCCCGGGCGCGGGCAGCCGCTTGCCCTCGGCGACGACATCCTGGTGCCCGAGGACATGCGTCTCGCCTACCGGCTGCTCAAGAATGCCGGCTACCTGCCCGAGGAGCTCGCGCTGCGCCGGGAGATCGCCGACGTCCAGACGCTGCTCGGGCAGGCCCTGGACGCCGAGGAGCGTCGCCTGGCGAGCGGACGGCTTGCCCTGCTGCGCATGCGCCTCGCCGCGCGCAGCGGCGAGCGGCCGCTGCATCTGGATGCGCACTACGACGAGCGCCTGAGGCGGCGCCTCTCGGAACAGCCGTAGCTTCGCCCGAGCGGGGCGGCCGACTAGGAGCCGCCCTTGTCGCCCCCGGGCGTGTACATGGGCACCGGGAAGGGAGCGACGTTGCTGCCATCCTCACCGACCGCGTGGATCTTGTTGGTGCCCTCCTTGTCCACCTCGTCGATTCGAACGACCGCGTGTATCGGCACGAAGGTGCGCTTGACCCCGGCGAACTCGGATTTGAGCCGTTCTTCCGAGGGATCGACGATCATCTCGGTACGCTCGCCGAAGATGATGTCGCCCACCTCGACGAAGCCGTACATCTCGCCGTGTCCCACGCTGCGGGCATAGAGCTCGTAGAGCTTGCCCTGGTTGTGGAAGACGATTCGGTAGGTGTGTTTCTTGGCCATGTGAAGCACGGGAGGCGCGTTTGCGAGCGCGCGCGGCCGAACTAAAAGTATACGAGAAGCCGGGATCCAAGCCTACCGCGACCGGCGCAAGAGCGCCGAATCGGCCCTTGAAATCGTCCCCGGCGCCCATATCTAACGGACACGCGCAAAGCCAACAACCCGAATTCTGGAGGTAGAGTCATGAACGTTGTGCGTTACGAGCCATGGAGCCTGCTCAGGCGGTTTCAGGACGATGTCAACCAGCTTTTCGGCGAGAGCCGGTTGGGCAACGGCGGCGAGGTTGATCGGTCCAGCATTTTCACCAGCAACTGGACACCGGCCGTGGACATCAAGGAAGAGAACGATCGTTTCGTGCTCAAGGCCGACATCCCCGGCGTCGCTCCCTCGGACATCGATGTGACCATGGAGGACGGCGTGCTCACCATCAAGGGCGAGCGCCGGCACGAGGCGCAGGAGGACACCAACGGCTACAAGCGCATCGAGCGCAGCTACGGCACCTTCTACCGTCGCTTCAGCCTCCCCGATTCCGCCAACGCCGAAGGCGTTACGGCCACGGGCAAGGACGGCGTCCTCGAGGTCGTCATTCCGAAGCACGAGAAAGTGCAGCCGCGACGAATCGCGGTCAGCTGATTCACGATCGTCGGCAGCGGTCGCAAGCGGGGCCTCGGCCCCGCTTGAGGCTCGCTCGTGAATCTTCGCGTCGCGCATGAAATACAAGGACTACTACGACGTGCTCGGCGTCGGGCGCGACGCGAGCCCCGAGGAGATCAAACGCGCCTACAAGAGGCTCGCGCGCAAGTATCACCCGGATGTCAGCAAGGAGCCGGACGCCGAGGAGCGTTTCAAGGATGTTGGTGAAGCCTATGACGTGCTGCGCGACAAGGACAAGCGGGCCACCTACGACAATCTCGGCCGCGGCTATCATGCCGGTGACGAGTTCTCACCGCCTCCCGGCTGGGAGAGCGCATTCAATTTCAGCGGCGGCTTCTCCGGTGAGAAGTTCGATTTCGGCGATTTCCTCAACGGATTGTTTGGCGAGGGCGCCCCTGGCGGTGGTCCTTTCGGCGATCAGTTCCGCCAATCAGCCGCTCGCGGCGGCGACGAGCACGCGAAGATCGTCATCACGCTCGAAGAGGCCTTTCGCGGCGGGGAACGTTCCCTCAGCGTAAAGAGCGACACCAGGCGTGCCCGCGCGAGAACGCTCAAGGTGAAAATTCCGGCCGGGGTGCAGGAAGGTCAGCAGATTCGTCTCGCCGGCCAGGGGCAGGCCGGCGCACGTGGGCGCGCCGGCGATCTGTATCTCGGTGTCGAGTTCGCTCCGCATCCGGTTTTCCGCGCCACCGGCAGGGACGTGCACATGAATCTCCCCGTCACCCCCTGGGAGGCCGCCCTCGGCGCGACGGTCAAGGTGCCCACGCTCGGGCGCAGCGTCGACCTGAAGATCCCGGCCGGCTCCCAGACCGGGCGCAAGCTGCGTCTCAAGGGTAAAGGGCTCGGCGGCTCGAACGCGGGCGATCAGTACGTCACCCTGCAGATCATGACGCCGCCCGCGGACAGCGAGTCCGCGAAGCGGCTCTACAAGAGCATGTCGGACGAGTTCGATTTCAATCCGCGCGGAGACTAGTCGCCGGCTTCCTTGTCGTGCTCGATGGCGCGGGGTTGTATGTGCTCGAGGTCGACGCTTTCGATCTTCTCGAAACGCCTGGTTATCTTGGTCGCCGACACGTGCACCTTGTCGACGTCATCCTTCGCCTGATTGATGTGCGTTGACAGCTTGTCCATTCGCGCCTGGAAGCGACCGAAGTCCTTGGCGAGCTCGCCGAGATGCGCCTGGATGATGTGCACCTGCTCGCGGGTCGCCTCGTCCTTGATCACCGCTCTCGCGGTGTTGAGAATCGCCATGAAGGTGGTGGGGGAGACCATCCATACGCGTTGCTGATGCGACTCCTGAACGAGATCCATGTGGTGTGCCTGGATCTCTGCGAACACGGCCTCTGCCGGAATGAACATGACCGCGCCTTCGGCCGTTTCGCCACGGATGATGTACTTCTGCGCGATATCCTGGATGTGCTTGCGGATATCGGCCTTGAACTGGCGCTCGGCGGATTTGCGCTCCGTCTCGCTCAATTTGAGGTCCATCATGCGCTGAAACGATTCCAGCGGAAACTTCGCGTCGATCGCCACATTGCCGGTCGGCTGCGGCAGAAACAGCATGCAGTCGACGACTTTTTCGTTCGAAAGCTTGTATTGAAGCGCGAAATGCGATTCCGGGAGGATGTTGCGGATCAGTGAATTGAGCTGCACCTCGCCGAAGGCACCCCGGGAGCGTTTGTCGGAGAGGATTTCCTGCAGGCTGACCACATCCTGAGAAAGCTCGGTAATTTTTTTCTGCGCTTCGTCGATGAGTGCGAGACGCTTGACCACGTCGGCGAACGTGGCGGTGGTTTTCTCGAAACCCTCGGTGAGCCGCTTGTCCACCTGTCCGCTGATTTCTTTCAGCCGGTCGTCGGTGTTTCTGGTCAGGGTCTCGACGCGCTTTCCGACCTCCTCGGAGCTTCTCGCCAGTGCGTCCGTGACCTGCTTCTGGGTAACCTGCATGCCGCTTTGCAGCGTATCCTGCAGCGCCTTTATCGCGTCACCCTGGCGCTGCTCGAAGCGCGTTTGATGACTCGAGAGCGCCGTCACGATCTGCTCGCGAAGCTCGGCGATAGCGCGCACCATCTGCGTGCGGCCGTCCCCGAGATTGTCACCAACGGATTTTTGCAGGGCGTCGAAACGCTCGACCAGGTCCGTTCGAAGCTTTCCGCCGGTCTCTACCTGATGGGTCTGGGCTTCACCGAGACGCCGTTCGAGCAGCGCGCGCGTATTCGCCTGACCTTCGCTCAAGCCCTTGTCGAGATTGCGCAGTCGCTCCTCGAACGCGCGATCGCGATTTTCCTCGAGCCTCTGCTGCTCCTCGTCAAGGGTTCGCGCACGGATGCGATCCTCGGTCACCTGGCCGACCAGGGTCCTTTGCCGCCAAAGCAGCCAGGCGAGCAGCGCGATCAGAACGACCAGCGCGCCGAGAATGAGTGGGGCGAAAGTGGCGATGAGATCGGGAGTGGATGTCATGGGTGCGACACGCGGCGCCTGCGCGTCGATTGTGGCGAGATCCGGCCCGGAACTCAACGCGCGTTGGGCACCCGCGTGGTTCTCGCTCGGCCGTTGGCGGGCGCCTACTCGATGCTGGATTCGAGCGCCCGCACGGCGGCAGCGGCTTCCGGGTCCCCCTGTCGCGCCGCGCTGCGGTACCAGCGCAGCGCTTTGTCGTGGTCTTTCTCGACGCCGACCCCGTATCGATAGAGATCCGCCAGGTTGCGTTGCGCGTGGGCGGAGCCCTGCGTCGCGGCGCGTTGATAAAGATCGCGGGCTTCGTCCAGATCGCGCTCGACGCCGATGCCTTCCTGGTAGAGGTAGCCGAGATTGGCCTGAGCCTGTGCGTCGCCGTTGAGGGCCGCCCGCCGATACCACAGGGCGGCCCGGTCGGGATTCGCCTCCACGCCGTCACCGGTCTGGTAGATGTAACCAAGGCTCGTCTGAGCCTCCGGCAATCCCTGCTCGGCGGCCGCCCGGAACCAGCCGATGGCAGCGGCCTTGTCGTCCGCGTGCGTCGCTTCCGACAGCAGCAGGCGGGCGAGATTGTTCTGGGCCGGCGCGAAACCGCTGTTGGCCGCCCGTGAATACCACTCGCGCGCCTTGTCCGCGTCGCGAGTGACCCCGAGCGCTTGATCGTACAAGACACCGAGATTGGTCTGCGCGAGCAGGTGGCCTCTGGCGGCGGCCGCCAGGTACCAGCGGCGCGCCTCGGCGTAGTCCTGGCCGGTGCCATGGCCGGTATGGAACTGGTAGCCGACCACGGCCTGAGCGTCGGTGTGCCCCTGACGCGCAGCTTTCACGTACCAGTGGTGCGAGCGGGCCGGGTCGCGGGCGAGACCGTTTCCCGTCTCATGGATGTAGCCGAGCTGAGCCTGCGCGTTGGCATCGCCGGCCGCTGCGGCCCGTTCGAACCAGGCGAGCGCCCGCGCCCGCGCGGTCGCTTCGCCGTTCGCGAAATAGATATTCGACATGCGCCTGCGCGCATCGACGTCTCCGTGATCGGCCGCGACCTCCAGAAGCGACATGCCGCGTTGAACGTCTCTGGCTACACCCGAGCCATCGAGATGCGCGCTCGCCATGGCATAGACGGCGGCGCCGTGTCCCTGCTCGGCGGCACGGCGCAGCCAGCGAAGCGCTTCCTGCTCGTCACGGGGAACACCGTTGCCGCTGAGGTAGAGCCGGCCAAGGCTCGTCTGCGCTTGCGGGTCACCCCGCTGCGCGCCTTCGCGGTAATAGCGCAGCGCCTGATCCAGATCCCTGGGTGTGCCCCGACCCGTCTCGTGCATCCGCCCGGCCATCGCCAAAGCTCTGGGATGGCCGTCGAGCGCCAGATCGTCGAGCACCTCGAAGGCCCGCGGGTAATCCCCGGCGCGATAGGCCGCTACCCCCTCGGCGAGCGTGCCGACCTCGGCCGACGCCAGGTTCGCGTGCAGCAGCAACGCCCCGGCGAGGGCGATCATGCGGGCGCTCGCGCCCCTCGAGCTGCGTTGAACCGTCAGCGATCGGGATAGAGAGATCATGACAGCGGACGGCCTCGAACGACGCTCACACATTATGAAAATAGCACCCCGACGCGAGGGGCTGCCCTCGGCGAGGGAGGCCTGTCTGCCCGCGAAGGGAAGGGTGGAAACGGCAGGGCCCTGGGGCCAGGAGGGTGCGGAGCTGCGTCACGACGCAATGCCAGGACACGATCAGAAGGGAACGCATCGAGCGCCGCCGGCGCTCAATGCAACGTGTCCCCCAGCTTTCCCGATTCGAGCTGCTCGGTCACCGTCGTCATTGCACGCTCGAGCAACGGCTCGCCCTCGATGATCTTGATGTTGCTGCGCTGCATCTCCAGCGCCAGGGCGTGACGCGTGGCATCGACGACCTTGGCACCAGCCAGATCGGTGAACAGGAATCGGGCGTTGTCGGCACTGGTCCAGGCGAGGCGGCCACGAGTCTTCGAGCCGTCCGCATTGGAGAACTCGAGCCAGCTTCCAATCTGCAACTCGTCGATGAAGTCGAGGAATTCCTGTTGCACGGTCTCGGTGGTCTGCTCGCCCTCCATGTCGTCCAGGTCCACCTCTTCTGCACCAGACAGCCAGTCGAGCTCGTCCTCGCCTTCGGCGCCGGCTGCGCCCGCGGCGCTTTCGAGCTCCTCGCGAAGCGCTCGCATGATGATCTGCACCGCCATCGCGCTCGCGACCTCACCCGCGTTACAGCCGCCCATACCGTCAGCCACCATGGCGATTCCGGCGCCGTTGTCGATGGCGATACCGTCTTCGTTGTGGGAGCGCCTTCGGCCGACGTCGGTCTTTCCGATGATCTCGATCTTCTCGTCGAGATCCTTCACCTCCACGGCGGAGTCGCCTGCCGGGAAGGGTTGCCTGACGCGCGCGAGGATGACAGATATGTTGTCCTTGCCGCCGTTGCGGTTGGCCATCTCCACCAGGCTCTCACTGGCCGTCGGCAAGTCATTTGAATTCGTCTGCAGGCTGGTCTGGATGTCGTTGTCCTCGACCATGTCGGTCAGCCCGTCCGAGCAGAGCAGAAAGATGTCGCCCGGCTCGGCTTCGACTTCCTGCACGTCCGGCAGGACCGATTCCTCGACGCCCACCGCGCGCGTGATGACGTTGCTCTTGACGTTTTTCTTGGCTTCCTCGGGCGTGTAAAACCCGCGGTTGATGAGGTCCTGCATCAGTGAATGATCCAATGTCACCTGTTGCAGCTCGCCGTTCTTGAGCCTGTAGAGGCGTGAATCCCCGACGTGGGCAACCGTGACGCGGTTGTCGTGAAAACGTGCCGCGACCAGCGTCGTGCCCATGCCCGCGCACTCCGGCTTGGATTCCGCGGCGCGATGAATGACCGCGTTGGCCCGCTCGACCGCCGTCATGAGGACTTTCTCGATGTCCTTTCCAGCGTCTTCGGCCGGGGCTGGCATCGCTTCCGGTATGGGGGCAGCCGCTTCGCCTTCACCGCCGTCGGCACGCACCGCGGCCAGATGGTGGCCCGCGAGGGCCGCCAGAAACTGCTTGCGCTCTTCCGCTGGCAGGGAAATCTTACTCATGCCGTCCTTTACCCGATTGAGCAGCTTCGGCAAGAGCCCTACGAGCTTCTTGCGATCCTCGGGTGACTTGATCGGTGTGAGACTCCATACGATTTGCTGCATGGTCTCCACGGCATCGCGCCAGCCCTGGCTGTCTTCGCCCTCGTCGAAGTGACAGAACACCAGCAGCTCTTTCCAGCGGTTGTGGAAAAATTTCTGCACCACGTCCGGAACCGGCTTTCCGTGAAAGCTCCTGGTGATCACTTCGTGGGCACGATGCCGCGCCTGGTCGAGGCGTTCGCGATTCTCGAGGGCGTCGGCCGAGGTCTTGCTCGATTCCTCTGCGACCTCCTTTTGATCGGCGAGAAAAGCCTCCAGCTGCTCGTGAACGACACCGAATACCTCGATGCTTTCTTCGAATTCCTCCAGAACCTTGCGCACGAAGCTCTCGACTTTGTTGTAGTAGGCGGCGCCGTCATCGTGCGTTTCGTTCCAGCCGAGCGCCGCTTCAGAGAGCGTGTTCAAGAGCTTTCGCGCAGGGTGTGACTTCTTCGAGAAAAACGCCTTGTCGATCAGTGCCACCTTGAGCATCGGGATCTGAAGCCGACCGATGAGCGCCTTCATCGGATCGGGCACGTTGTCGTCGTCCAGAATGAAGTCGAACATCATCGAGACGACATCGAACATGACGACGTCGACCTGACCCATTCCCTCGGTGACGTTGGCGGCTTTGAGCTCACGCAGCACATTGGTATTTCCGGCCCCGACGAGCGCCGGGTCGATCATCGGTGCGCCACCGCCCCCGGCGGGCGCGTTACCGTGCTGAAGCGCTGTCAGGTTGCCGAGCACCTCCGTTTGCCGGGCCCTGGCCTGCGTTTCGCTGACGGTGCCACCGGCGGCGGCGCTGGCATTGATCATCTGCTGCAGCGCGTTCATCAGACCCGCGGAGGCGGCATCGTCATCAGACTCGACGTGCTGACCCTGAGCCGCCTCGGCGTCATTGTCGTCGGTCCCGCCACTTTTGGCTTGACCGCGCTTTGCGCCGGCGCGCTTGACGACTCCGCGTTTGATGTTCGGCAGCACGCCCCTCTCGACGAGAAGGTCGTTGATGGCTTCGTAGAGCTCGTGAGTCTCTCCGACGACGTGGATATCGAAGAGCTTGAGA
Source organism: Gammaproteobacteria bacterium (assembly GCA_011775625.1). Classification (GTDB taxonomy): domain Bacteria; phylum Pseudomonadota; class Gammaproteobacteria; order HK1; family HK1; genus JAABYT01. Next base: position 11,916 of record JAABYT010000053.1, read on the forward strand.
ATGATCAGCTTGACCTCGACGCTCGTCTGCACGACGCCGCAGGCGTCGTGAAAAGCCTGACAGATGATTTGCGGTCCGAGGGGGTTGTTGTCCTCTGCGAGGTCCATCTGGCCCAGGACCACACCCATGCGCTTTTCCAGCGGAAACAGCTCCTCGTGACAGACGCCGCGGATCTTCGAGACCATATTGGTCACCGCCAGCGACTCCTCGAGCGCTGACTCGTCGAGCATCTCCAGCTGGAGCTCGGAGGCTTCTCCGGCGCCGCTCGGCGCACCGTCTTCGGTGCCCGCGCCCCTTACGCGCTTTACGGCCTCCTCGGACAGCTCAGCAAAGCGCTTTTTGAACGCCTGGCTTATGTCATCGCGCTTGAGCCGCATCTCGCGCATCGTGTCGAAGTAGACGCTGTGATCGGCGGCGTTCTCGGACTGGTTGACGCGGTCGAAAAGGGCATCGTCGACTTTGTCCATCATGGTGGGGAAAGCACGCACGAGGCGGTCCACGGTCATCTTCTGGCACTCGTCGAGGATGGCGCGCGAGTCCCGCTTGCGCCGATGCTGACGAATGGCATCGTGTTCGGCCATGTTGACGACTTTGTTCTGTTTCATGGTTTGCCCACTGACGGTAGCGATGAGCTCGGTCTGCCCAGGCCCCGGCCGGATGACGGGACACGGCGCAGAATCGGTTGAGCCGTCCGGCACGCCAAGCGCGGGCGTCCGGCGGGTCGGGTATCCGGAATACCTAAGTCTGTATCGGCCCGCCCCCATGTTTCTTGATAATTCTCATGCACTTACTGCTGCCGTTGCAGGACCGTATGCGAACCGAATCACACTCTGTGTCGCGGGCTGAGCGTCGCCGAGCAGCCGGTGAGAAATCAGCGCCCTTTCAAAGGGTCGAAATGCGCTACGGAAAACGTCCAGAATGTGGCTTTCAATGTGACCTGACTCACACGTTTTGTATGCCGATTTTCTGGAATTTAGGCTATATATTCCCTTATAAATGCAGGGTGGCTCGGCTTCGGAGCCGCCAACCCGGGTGTCGCAGCCCGGGGAATGAGTCCTACACCGAGATCGACTGTCACCCAGATGGGGTGCAACAAAGGAGGTCGGAATGGACGCAAAGAAGAAGCAAGACGAGGGCGAAGAGCTCCACGAGAAGCAGTCCGAGCTGCCGGAGTTAGAAGTTCCCGAAGAAATGGAGGCATGGGGCCTCGACGACATGTCAGACCTGGTGCCAACCACCTTCGATTGACGAACGCTTGCGCGACGAGTCACCAGCCGGGCGGCTGTTCGGCTCTCGCACGCANNCAGAAAATCGAGCACGACCAGTGCGCAGTTGAACTTGAATGCGTCGCTATCGCGCACGGTCTCCATGACCCGCTCGATGGGCCATAGATAGAATTCTTCAACCTCCCCGTCGGTGTTGGCCGGTGAGAAGGAATCCGGTAGTTCCAGGTCGAAGTTGAATATCAGATCGGGCCGGAATCCGACCTCGGTTTCGAGCGTGTAGCTGATGGCGCCGACGGCGCGGGCCTGGCGGGAGATGTGCGCTGGGATCGCTGCCTCCTCCTGGCACTCCTTGATCAGGTTTTCCCGCAGTCCTATGCCCGCCGGCTGGCCGCCCGCGACGATCTGGTCGAGTTTGCCCGGCCCGGTGGGCTTGTTGAGCGAGCGCTTCGCAACCCACATTTTCAGGCCGTTGGCCGTGCGAACGTAGCCGTTCATGTGCACGCCGTAGCCGCGTACACCGAGCCACGGAACGGCGGCCCGCTCGATGAGCAGCAGGGCGGGCTCGGACCAGCGGCGATTGACCGGATAAAGCTCGTCGCGCCAGCCGTCGATATGGCCTTCATCGCGCATCACCGCCAGCACCTCGGCGACGGCACGCGTGCGCTCGTCTGCCGGCACTGCGCCAGCGTTGAGGCTGGCAGCAAGCGTGACGCCCTCATCTTCGACACGGAAAACATCCGGCCAGCGCGTAAGCATTTCGGCGAACGCGTGTTTGACACAGCCGACCCGGATACCCCCTACGGAGAAGGGGAGGAAGTTACGCAGATCGTGGTTGTTGGCGGTGCGTATTCTGTCGAGATAGCTCATTCGCGGCGGTACGGGGCCGGCACCGAAATCAACCGGGAGGGAAATTCTCGAGCATTCGCTGCACGGCTTCCTTGAGCTGCGTCTCTTCCTTCTCGGGAGTGGATGTGAAGTGCACCTCATCCTGTGCCGAGCCGCGCCACATGAGCTCCTTGTTCCGCGGATCCACGATATCGACGATAAGGGTGCCTTCCTCGTACTCGTACACGTAGGTCTCGGGTGCACCCGCCCAATAGCCGGGCCGATAGGCGGCGCCGTAACCATAGCCCCACCCGGGGCCGTAACCGTAATAGTTATTCAATGTCTGGACGCTGCGGCGCTTGTCGAGGGAGACGTGGTAGGCAACCAGGAAATCCGGATTGCTCGAGACCTTGCGGAATCCACGCGCGGCCAGCTCGGCGTCCACCGCCGCATGTATGCGATTCTGCAGAATCGTGTTGCCGTCGATGCGCGGATCGCCCGTGGGCTTTTGCGGCTGTTCGAGCCACGCATACGTCTTGAGGCCTTTGAAGTCTGCGTTGGGATCGAAGTCGAANNCATTGCCGCCGGACGCCCCATGGCAGATATCAGTTGAGAATTTTCCACTCGCCTTCCTTGTTTTTGCACATATTGACCAGCCGGGTGGCGCTCACCTCGAGCGCATCGCTGAATATCCTCACCCGCCGGCAGGTGGTGCCGAAGTCGGCGTAAGTCGTGAGCACCGTGAGCTTGCCGTTGTACCCGGTTTCGTCATTTTTCCAGGTGACGCTCGCCCCGTCTTTCTGATTGTCGAGAAGGTCTCTCGCGGCCGAGCGCAGGAGCGCCCAGTCCTTCTCCGTGAAAAAGGCGCTCGGCGAGAATTCCAGGAATCGCATATTCGAGGCCTGGCTTGCGGGCGGCAACAGGGTGCTCAAAACCAACGCCACGATTACCGACAGGCGTGGTTGCATCGTCGCGACCCCCGTGAATTCATCAAAGAGCTAAAGAATATCAACAATCCGGCGGCGGGGCAGCACTCGGGCCCGCGCGCCGTCCGGCAAAGCGGGCCGGGCCTACGGCACGAGCCGGCCCGCGAATCCGTCGACGCCGACGCCCACGCGTCCCGGCATCCGCTGCCTGGCTTTCGCCACCATGGCGTCGCGGTAGGCGAGGTCCACAGAGCGCGCATCCACGGCCGCCATGGCCGCCGGCAGCGCCGTTCGCAGGGTGCGCGAGCCCGCTGGCGAGCCGTCGCCACCGATGAAGTGGTCGATGACGACGGCATCCGCGCAGGCGGCGATGGTGTCGAAAAAGGCCTCGGGATCCCCGATCGGCAGCAGCGGCGCGACGGTGATGACCACCGGAATGCCGGCCTCGCGCAGACGTGCCGCCGCCTCGAGACGGCGGCGCACGGGGCTCGCCGGCGGCGGCAGGCCGGGTAAACGGTCGCGATCGCTTTCGATGGAGATGTGCACGCGCAGCCGGCAGCAGCGAGCCAGTGGCCGAAAGAGGTCCAGATGGTGTTCCGCCAGATGCGTGTGGGTCTGGATGATCAGGGCGTCGGGCGGCTTCTCGATCATCGCTTTCAGAACGCCCCGGGTGACCCCGAAGCGTCGCTCGTGGGGCACGAACGGATCGGTGGCGCTCGACATGAACACGCTGAACCCTCCCCGGTGCTCGCGCGCCCAGCGTCGCTCGCGATCGCGCTGCGCGAGGTAGACGCTGGCAGCGTTCTCGCGCACTTCCAGAAAGCGACCCCACTGTGCACCGCGCGTGACGAAGCGATTGTGCCGCGCATAACAGCCGACACCGCACAGGCTGTTGCCGAACGAGCAGCCGCGATAGGGCTGCAGCGAATGCGAGCAGACGCTCTTCAGGTAGCCGGAGCTGCGCGTGAGGATGCTTCGTACCGAGGCGGTTGTCAGAGTGATGGGCATGCTTGCTGGCGCCGCGACGGCACGGCGTTCACCGCTCAGGCGTCGACGAATTCCTGGTAGTCCCTGGCAATGTCGCTCACCGCGGCCTCGTAGAGCTTCTCGCCGGCTTCGATGCTGGCAAGAGAGGAGTCGGCGCCGATGCGGCCGTCAGGGAAGCGCCGCCGATAGTCGTCCGCGTCGTATATCGGCCCGCTCGGTGCGATGCGCGGGCTCTGCGGTGCCGATTTGACGGCATCGGGGTAGGCGAAATAGGTGAGCGAGATCTCCGATGGCGTCGCGTGGCTGCCCTCCGCGTTTCCGAACAGAGAAGCCGTGAGCTTCTTCACCGCGGGCGCCGGCGCCATGTACCAGTTGCTGAGCTTGCAGCGCACGCCGGCACGATTGCCGCCGTCGCGGGTATAGCTCGAGTCCGCGTAGATCTCCGAGAATGCCGCGCTCAAGGTGGCAATGTTTCCGCCGTGCCCGTTGAGGAAATAGCAGCGCTCGAAACCGTGACGCGCGAGCGACTGGACGACGTCTCTGACGACCGCCATCAACGTGCTCGGACGCAGACTGATGGAGCCGGAGAAGCCGAGGTGGTGCTGCGCCATGCCGAGACTGAGGGTCGGCGCGACCAGCGCATCGATACGCTCCGCGACACCGCGGGCAATCACCTCGGGGCAGATGGCGTCGGTGCCGACCAGCCCGAGTGGCCCGTGCTGCTCGGTAGAGCCGATGGGAATGATGACGCCCCGGGAGCGCTCGAGATAGGCATCCACCTCCTGCCAGGTGGCGAGCTGTAGCAGCATGTCGGTACCTCCGCGTTGCCGCGGTCAAAGTCGCACAGTCGTTCGAGCTTGGCAACCGCGCCGCGCTCGCTTCGGGGCGCCCTCGCCGGGTGTTGCGTGCGCGCTTTCGCTATTATTGCGCCGGCCATGACGCGCAAGACGATGGACAGCCCGCCATCACCCGCTTCGCCGGCGGAGCGCGCGGGCGCGCGCGATCCCCTTGCGAGTCTGCCCCTTGGCGACATGTGGGTATTCGGTTACGGCTCCTTGATGTGGGCTCCCGGCTTCCCGCACCTGAGCGCAAAGCGCGCGCACATTCACGGCTATCACCGGGACCTGTGCGTGTGGTCGTGGGTGCATCGCGGCACGCAGGCGCACCCCGGTCTCGTGCTCGGCCTCGATCGAGGCGGCTCCTGTGTTGGCATCGCGCACCGGGTCGCCCGCTCGGATCGCGATGCCGCCGTGAAGTATCTCTACGCGCGCGAGCTGGTCACCCACGTGTATGTGCCCGTGGTGGCGCGCATCCGCATCGACGGCGAAGGCGTCGCACCGGCGCTCGCCTTCATTGTCGATCGTCGTCACCCGCAGTACGCGGGCGCGCTCGCGCCCGGCGCAGCGGCCACGACCATCCGCGAGGCGCGCGGGCGCAGCGGCGACAACGTCGAGTATTTCACCAACACCATGGCGCATCTGCGCGCGCTCGGCATCCGCTGCCCGCGGCTCGACGCCATCGCGCGCGCCCTCGACGGGCACTGAGTGCGCGCGGCTCAGGCTCTCGCGATCGTGCCGCGTGAGACGCGGTGGAAACGCCAGGCGAGGAGCAGCGTTGCCAGCACGGTGCCGATGAAGATCGCCAGCATGAGGGCCGGTGCACCGCCACCCTGCGCGATGCCGAGGTAGTAGCCGCAGGGCACCATCACGAGCCAGAAGCTGATCAGGTAAAGTGCCGTCGCCGGCCAGACGTCGGCGATGCCCCGCAAGGCGCCCATGAGAACCGCCTGCGTGCCGTCGGGCACCAGGGCGAAGGCGGCCACCAGCAGCGTTGGCACGGCGACCGCGGTGATGCGCGTATCGCTCGCGTGGATCGCGCTCAGGAACTCGGGAAACGCGCGGAATACGATGGCTAGCACGAGCATGACCACGCAGGTCGCCGCCACGGCTATCCATCCGGCAATGCGGGCACCGTGGACGTCGCGGCGCCCCACCGCGTTGCCGACGCGCACGCTCGCCGCGGTGGCAAATCCAACCGCACCCATGAACACGGTGGCCACCAGATTCATCGCCACCAGATAGCCCGAAACCTGGACCGGCCCGAGCAGCCCCGCGAACAGCGTGAGCGCCGAGAACGCCGAGGACTCGAGACCGTGGGCGAGCCCCATGGGGTAGCCGATGCGTCGCAGGCGCTTACCGATGCCGCCTTCGCCGAGCGGCGCGAATCGCAACCCGTACTTTTCCCGATCCAGTCGCGTCGCGATGAAGCCGGCGATGGCTGCGAACATGAACCAGCGCACGATGGTCGTGGCAAGCGCTGCGCCCTCTGCTCCCATGGCGGGCGCGCCCAGGTGCCCGCCGATGAATATCCAGTTCAAGATCGCATTGAGAATGTTGGCGACCAGCATGATGAACATGCCCGGCAGCGGCCGGCTGATGCCTTCGAGAAAGAAGGTGCTGGCGGAGAACATCAGCATGCCCGGAAGACCCCAGCCCATAATCACCAGCACCGCGCCGCCTCCCCGGGCCAGCTCCGGTGACTGGCCCGTCAGCAGCAGAAAGCGCTCACCGGCAAGACACAGGACGACGAACACCAGGCCGAGCACGGCCGCGTGCCTCAGCGCGACGCGCCAGACGCCGCCGCATACGCGGGTGTCGCCGGCACCGTCGGCCTGGGCGGTGAGAACCACCGTGCCGAGCAGCAAGCCGATGCCGACCAGCAGCATGGGTATCTGCGGCGCCATGGCCAGACCGTAGTAGGCGAGCTCGTTGGGTCCCTGGTGGCCCGTCATGGCGGTATCCACCGCCACCATGATCAGCAGACCCATGCGCCCGAGCATCACAGGTACGGCGAGGGCGAACGTGCGTCGCAGGTGAACGCGCAGCGACTGCGTCGGCGCACGCAGGGTGGGGGATGTCGCGGCTTCGGTCACAGGCCGGGTCGCCGGTGGCCGCGTCCGCCCTGCGCGGTGATGCAGACCTGTGATACGGTACCCGGGTCGAGACGCTGTTGTGCGCGGCTTCCCGAACGCCGGGCAGCCGCCGGGGCTGCCCGATGAACGACGAACACAATCACCTCACCAGGCGTCTGCCCGCCCCGATCGGGCGCTTCCTTTGTTTCGTCGGGGTTCACGATTTTCGTGTTCTCGAAGTGCGTTTCGGCTTCGGGGAGGGCAATCGCATCGAGAAGGTCGAGTGCCGGCGCTGCGGCCGGCTGTCGACGCGGCGCATCTAGCCGGCACTTCTCCTCACGCCGTCGCTGCGTCGAGCTCGAGCACTCGCCTCGCGAAGTCCGGATAGGTCTCACTGATGTCTTTGCCGACCGGCCCCCTGATGAGCACCAGATCCTGCGCGCCGGGCGCGGGCGTTTGCTCGATGCGCGCGGGCACGTCGAAGTCGAAGCCGGTCTGCTCGCGAATGTCCTCGAGCGTCTGGCCGGGGTGCACGCTCGCGAGCGCAAATCGGCCGCGGTCCCGGTCGAAGCGAAACACGCAGCGGCTGGTCACGAGCGCATACGGACCGCCGGGGCGGTAGACGTTTGACGGGCTGGTTCCCGGCGCGCTCACGAAATCCACTCGCGGCACCATCACGCGGCGGCTGTGCTCGAGGCTGAACAGAATCACGCGGGGAACGACGAAGTACATGAATGCGGAGCCGAATGAGCCCGGAAATCGCACGCGACTCGCCGGATAACCATCGATGCCGACGAGGTTGATGTTGGCCGAGCCGTCGATCTGACCGCCGCCGAGGAAGAAGGCGTCGATCCGGCCCTGGGCGGCGCAATCGAACAGCTCGCGTGCGCCGTCGGTGAAGCTCGCGTGACGCCGGCTCGCGAGCATCGACACGCGCGGCCGCCCGCCGCCGCGGTGGCGCGCGAGCAGCGCCGCGGCTCCGGGAATCGGCGAGGCCGCTCCCACCGCGACGTGCTCGAGACCTTCGAGCATCGGCGCAAGGGTGGTGATGAGCAGCTCTTCGATTCGATACGACATCGCGCCTTCAAGCGGCCGAGGCCCGCCCGCGCACGTGCTCGTCGAGGTAACGCTCGAAGCCGGCGGCGGTGCGCGCGAGGCGCGCGTACTCGGCGAGATGCGCGGCGTCGGCCGGGTAACGGCCGGCGAGCCCGATGGGCCACGCGCCTTCGCGCACTTCGGCGATGGCGCTCACGTAGAGCGCCGGAATGGTGCCGGCGGCACGCGCCTCGTCGGCGAGCAGGTCGTCGTCGACGACCGTCTCCACGGTGACGAGGGTGCGGTGTGCCGCGTGGGCCATGAGCATCAGCTCGCGGCGCACACCGATCCACACGTTGCCGTGCCGATCGGCGCTGGCGGCGTGAAAAAGCGCGACGTCGGGACGAATGGCCGGGAGCGCGACGATGGCGTCATCCGGCGAGAAAGGGTTCTCGATGACCTTCCAGTCGTCGCGGTGGGTCAGGAGGTCGGATCCGAGAATGCCGCGCAGCGGCATGAACGGAACGCCTTTCTCCGCCGCCTGCAGCCCGGCATGGATCGCGGGACAGGTGGAGTCGCGCAGCGTGATGCGCCCGTTCTTGACGGCGTCGGTGAAGCGCGGCGCGAAGCCGTATTCGCCGAGCGTGATGGCAGCGGCCTCGACGCTGCCGACGCAGCCCGCGCCGATCAGCATGTCCGCCTGGAAGCCCGCCTGGGGCACCGCGATCAGGCGAAGGTCGCGCGCACCCCGGCGGACGAGGGCGCGCACCGCGGCCATGGCGCAGCCGGAATAATCGGGCGCGAGCGCAACGCTGGCGCCGTCGTGTATCGCTTCGACGAGAGTTTCCAGGTTGGTCATGGTGCGAAGTCCCCGCGGTGGGCCCAGTCTACACATTTCCCCCACCCCGGTAATGTGTAGACTGGGCGCGAGAGAAACGGATGCGGAGGTCGCGTCGTGGGCAATTCCGAGGTAGCGGTCATCGTCGGTGTGGGGCAGGGCTTGAGCGCCGCACTCGCCAGGCTCCTGGCCGCTGAAGGCGCGCGCGTGGTGCTGGCCGCGCGCAATGTGGACAAGCTCGCGCCGCTCGCGGCCGAGACCGGCGCGCGCGCGGTGGCCTGCGACGCGAGCGAGGCCGGGCAGGTCGAGGCGCTGTTCGCCGACGTGGACGCCGTCGAGGGCGGCCCGAGCCTGGTGGTGTTCAACCCCAGCCGCCGCGTGCCCGGGCCGCTCGTCGAGGCCGATCCGGAGGAGGTGAGAAAGTCGCTGATGATTACAGCCTTCGGCGGCTTTCTCGTCGGCCAGGCGGCGGCGCGGCGGATGCTCGCGGCAGGCGGCGGCAGCATCCTGTTTACCGGCGCGTCGGCGAGCGTCAAGGGTTACCCCCGATCGGCGGCCTTCGCCATGGGTAAGTTCGCGCTTCGCGGACTGGTTCAAAGCATGGCGCGGGAGCTCGCGCCGCGGAACATCCACGTCGCCCACTTCGTCATCGACGGCGGTATCCGCAGGCTCGGCGAGGCGGACGACGGCGGCGATGCGATGCTGCATCCCGACGCCATCGCGCGATCCTATTTGCACGTGCACCGCCAGCACCGCAGCGCCTGGACGTGGGAAATGGAGCTGCGTCCCTGGGTCGAGAATTTCTAGACGATGCCGGCGGTGCGGCCAGGGGCGGGGACGCGGCTCTCGGGCGACGGCGCGAAACGGCGGCGTGGCGGTGGCGTTGCGAATTGGCGCTGCGCGCGGTGCAGCATCGCGCGCCGTCTTGCGCATCCACGTCGCCATCGCCTTTACTTTCCTCGGACGGATGCCCGTCGCTGGCCGAATCGCGAAAGCTCATGAATCTCAAAGACCTGCTGCGTCAACGCTCGCTTTTCATTGCCGCGTTCCTGGTCTGCGTGGCGCTGATGGTGGCCGCGTTGACCATGCAGCACGCGCTCGGGCTGGATCCGTGCCCGCTCTGCATCATTCAGCGCGCGTTGGTGATGGCCGTCGGGGCGGTGGCGCTGGTGGCGGCCCTCCACGACCCCGGGATCGTCGCCCGGCGGATCTACGGGTCGCTCGTCGTCGTGCTCGGGATCCTCGGCATGGTGGTCGCCGGCCGACACGTGTGGCTGCAGAACCTGCCTGCCGATCAGGTGCCGGAGTGCGGTCCCGGACTCGAGTACCTGCTCGACGCCTTCCCGCTCACCGAGGCTTTGAGTCTCGTGTTCCGTGGATCCGGAGAATGCGCCGAGGTGCAGTGGGTTTTCCTGGGCCTGACGATTCCGGGTTGGACGCTGGTGGCCTTTGGTGGTTTCACGATCTTCGGCGTGGTGCTCATCGCCACGCGCCTCGGCATGCCCGCGCGCGCCTGACGCCCGCGCCCCGGCGCCGGCGGTCAGTTGGGGCTCTTGAGGCTGTATTCGAAGTCGGTGGACTCGCCGTAGTCGAAGATCCGCACGCTCCGATCGCGCACCTCGCCCGTGTACCGGGTGCCGGTGGCGTAGTCGAATCCCTCGAAGTCTTCGCCGTCGAGATTCAGATCGACGTACTGGTTGGCATCGTAATCGAACAGGCTGTAACCCTCGTCGCTCTGCTCGCCGGCGAGACGGCAGCCGGAGCTGAAGTCGAATACGTCGATAGCGCTCTGGCTGACGAGGCCCTCGATGTGGACGTCCGTGGTTCGCGTGTGGTCGTGAATCTCCTTTGCATCGTGCTCGACGATCAATCGTGCCGCCACATACGCGATGCGTGCCCGCAGCTCGTCGCGCATCGGCTCAGCCGGCAAGCGCGGCGTTTCGCCGCGTCTGGAAGTCAGGATGGATGTGCACATCGCTCAGTATAGCCAACACCGCCGACGCCCCCCGGCGCCGGCCCGGCCGGACTCTCCCCCGGGNNCAACGGAATTGACGGCGGTATGACCACCGGCACTCATGAATATCTCGACGACCCGCGTAATGCCGAGATTCTGATTTACGTCAACGGCACCCTGGTGCCACGGGCCGAAGCGTCCATCTCGGTCTTCGACAGCGGTTTCGTGCTCGGTGACGGCGTCTGGGAGGGGCTGCGCCTGCACCGCGGCAGAATTCTGTTTCTCGATGCGCACCTCGATCGCCTCTACGCCGGGGCGCGAGCGCTCGACTTCGATATCGGTCTCGAGCGCGAGCCGCTCACCCGGGCGCTTTACACAACGGTCGAAGCCAACGGCATGCGCGATCACGTGCACATACGACTAATGGTCACCCGAGGCCTGAAATCGACGCCCTACCAGGATCCGCGCGTGACCGTGGGTGGCGCCACGATCGTGATCATCGCCGAGCACAAGCAGCCGAGTCCCGCCGTCATTGAGCGGGGCGTGCGACTCGCCACCGTGCACGTGCGTCGCGGCCCGCCGGACGTGCAGGACCCGCGCATCAACAGTCACTCCAAGCTCAACTGTATTCTCGCCTGCATTCAGGCTACCAAGGCCGGTGCCGACGAGGCGCTGATGCTCGATCCGCACGGAATGGTCGCGACCTGCAATTCGACGCACTTTTTCATCGTGTGCGGCAACGAAGTGTGGACATCGTCCGGCAGATACTGTCTCGCCGGCATCACGCGCGCCAACGTCATCGATCTCTGCCGCCGGCACGCGATTCCCGTGTTCGAACGCGATTTCAGTCTCTTCGACGTGTACTCCGCGGACGAGGCGTTCGTCACGGGAACCTTCGCGGGTGTCGTGCCCGCCATCGAGGTGGATGGGCGGCGCATCGGCAGCGGTGCCCGCGGCCCAATGACGTTACGGCTCCAGGAGCACTATCGGGATTTGATTGACGCCGAGTGCGCGAACGCGTGAGCCGCATCGTGCGCATCGCCATGTGGTCCGGGCCACGCAATATCTCGACCGCCATGATGCGCGCCTGGGAGAATCGCGGCGACACGGCGGTATGGGACGAGCCCCTCTACGCCTACTATCTGCAGCGTACCGGTATCGCTCACCCGGGAGCCGAGCACGTCATCGCCGCGGGCGAGACCGACTGGCGGCGCGTGGTAGCGGCCATCACCGGTCCGGTGCCCGGCGACAAGCCGATCTGGTTTCAGAAGCACATGACCCATCACATGCTCGAGGAGGTCGATCGGAGCTGGCTCGCGCAGATGAGCAACTGCTTTCTCATTCGTGACCCGCGCGAGGTCATCGCCTCGTACGCACGCACCAGGCCGGATGTGCAGCTGACGGACGTCGGTGTTCTGCAACAGGCCGATCTGTTCGAGCATGCGCGCCGCATCACCGGCACGACGCCTGTGGTCGTCGATGCCAGGGACGTGCTCGAGAACCCGCGCGCCATGCTGGAGGCGCTGTGCGCGGCGTTGCACGTGCCATTCACCGAGCGCATGCTGTCCTGGCCGGCGGGGGCGCGCAGCAGTGACGGCGTGTGGGGCGATTACTGGTACCATTCCGTGCGGGCATCGACCGGATTCGCGCCTTACGTATCCAAGGCACACACGCTTCCAGCGGCGCTCGAGCCGCTCGCGAAGGCGTGCGAGCCCCATTACCGAATTCTCTACGAGCAGCGAGTGCAGCCATGAGTGATATTCCCGTGCAACGCTACGGCGTCGGACAGCCCTTGAGACGCAAGGAAGATCGGCGTTTCCTTACCGGCCGTGGCCGATTTGTCGACGACGTGTCGATGCCCGACATGGCGCACCTGGCCATACTTCGATCGCCCCACGCGCATGCGCGAATCGGATCCATCGATACCGAGTCGGCGGCGCAGCTGGCGGGTGTGCTCGCCGTGCTCAGCGGCGCCGACTGGGTCGCCGACGGGCTCGGAGGCATACCGACGCGCACGGCGGCAAAGAACAGCGACGACTCGCCCGTGCCGACGCCCGAGCGCCATGGACTGGTCGCCGACAGGGCACGCTTCGTCGGCGACGCGGTGGCGATGGTCATCGCCGAATCACCCGCCGTTGCCCGCGACGCGCTCGAGCTCATCGAGGTCGACTACGAGCCGCTGGCCGCGGTGGTGAGTGCCGGCGAAGCGCTTGCCCCGGGTGCACCGCTGGTGTGGGACGACGTGCCGGGCAATCTGTGCGTGCACTTCGAGGTCGGTGACGCGGGCGCGGTGGATGCGGCGATTGCCGCGGCCGCCCACGTGGTGTCCATGGACCTCGACAACCAACGGGTGACGGCGGCGCCGATCGAGACCCGTGGCGCCATCGCCCGTTTCGATGCCGAGTCGGATCGCTACGAGCTCATCGTCGCCAGCCAGAACGTGCACGCCAACCGCAATCAGCTTGCCGAGCAGGTGCTGCACATCCCGACGGAAAAGCTGCGCTCACTGGCGCTGGACGTCGGCGGCGGATTCGGCGCGAAGAATCCTCTGTATCCGGAGCATGCCCTGGTGCTGTGGGCCGCCCGCCGCGTGGGTCGGCCCGTCAAGTGGATCAACGACCGCAGCGAGGGTTTTCTCGGCGATGCTCACGGCCGCGACCAGCAGAGCCACGTGACGCTCGCCCTCAGTGCCGACGGCGACTTTCTCGCCCTGCGCGTGGATTCCGTCGGCAGCGTCGGACCGTATCTGCTGTCGGTCGGCCCCTTTACCTGCACCGCGGGCAGCGCGCGCACCCAGGGCGGACCGTACCGCATTCCGGCGCTGCACTTTCGCGCCCGCGCGGCTTTCACCAACACCGCGCCGACCGATCCCTATCGCGGCGCCGGAAGGCCGGAAGCCACCTATCACATCGAACGCGTCATCGATCTGGCCGCGACCGAGCTCGGCATGGACCGTGTGGCGCTGCGACGGCGCAACCTGCTGAGCGTCGAGGAGCTGCCTTACACCACCGGCGCCGGCGCGCGCATCGATTGCGGAGATTTCGAGACGGTGCTGGATCGCACGCTCGCGCTCGCCGACTGGGACGGCTTCGAGGCGCGGGCGCGCGAAGCGCGCACCCGGGGACTTCGGCGCGGCATCGGTATCTGCAACTATCTCGAGTGCAGCGGCGGAGGACCCAAGGAGCACGCCTCGCTCAGCTTCTCCCCGGACGGCCGCGTGACCCTGGCGGTGGGCAGCCACTCGACCGGCATGGGCCACGAGACCGTGTTCCCGCAGATCGTCGCCGCGCGCCTGGGATTGCCCATCGAAAGCATCGATTTCGTGCAGGCGGATACCGACGCGACGCCCATCGGCGGCGGCCACGGCGGATCCCGCGGCCTGGAGATGGGCGGTTCGGCGGTGGTGCGGGTGAGCGACCGGGTCCTCGAGAAGGCGCGCACGCTCGCGGCGCACCTGCTCGAAGCGGCGAGTGTGGACGTCGAGCTCGACGCCGGCCGTTTTCGGGTCGCAGGCACCGATCACGCGGTCGACATGCAGGAGGTGATACGCGCCTCGTTCGACCCGGCGCGTCGACCCGAGGGCATCGACAGTCTCGACGACGGCCAGGACTACGAGCGCAGCGGCATCACCTACCCGAACGGCTGCCACGTTGCCGAGGTCGAGGTGGACCCGGAGACCGGGCGCGCCGCCCTGGTCGGCTACAGCATCGTCGACGACTTCGGCACCATCGTGAATCCGCTCACCTGTGCCGGACAGGTCATGGGCGGCAGCGCCCAGGGGATCGGTCAGGCGTTGCTCGAGAAGATCGTCTACGAGCAGGGCAGCGGCCAGCTGCTCTCGGGCTCGCTCATGGATTACGCCCTGCCGCGGGCCGACGACGTGCCGGATTTCCGCATCGAGTTCTTCGAGGGCGCGCCGAGCGCGGAGAACCCGCTGGGCGTGAAGGGTGCCGGGGAGGCCGGCTGCTGCGGCGCGCTGCCGGCGGTCGTCGGCGCGGTCATGCACGCGCTCGAGGAGTACGGGGTGCGCCACGTGGACATGCCCCTCACCCCCGAGAAGCTGTGGCGGGCAATCGCGGCCGCGGGCCGCCGTTGAGGCGGCGCCGATCCCAAGCGGAGCTTATGCCGCCAATCGTATTTTCTTGCCGGCCGATCCTTGACGCAGTGCACCATCTTGCCTATCTTGCATTGCAACATCATGCACTTGATGGTGTTACTCCTCCAAACCCTCCTTTGGTGGTAATTAAACGCCGAGGCGTCCCCCGCCTCGGCTTTTTTTTGCGTCGCCGGGGCGTGGCGGGCTTCTCGCACCGATAGGAATTCGCCACACTCACGCCGGGAGCAACGCATGCTCGAAGCCGTCGTCTTCACGCTGCAGATCCTGCATGCCTCGGACCTGGAGGGGGGCGTGCACGCCATCGACGACGCGCCGAAGTTTGCCGCTATCGTGGACGCGCTCGAGGATCGCTCCACCAACACGGTCGTGCTTTCGGCGGGCGACAATTACCTCCCTGGTCCGTTCCTCTCGGCTGCGGGCGACCGCAAGACCTTTCGCGACGACGGGCTGTTCAACGCCGCCTACAACGCGCTCTTCGGCCTGCCGTCGCAGCCCGCCGCAGAGGCCTATGCGGGCCTGCGCGAAGGCCCCGGGCGATTGGACATTACGCTGATGAATATCATCGGCTTCGACGCCTCGGCGATTGGCAATCACGAGTTCGATCTCGGCTCGGACGCTTTCGCCCGCATCATCGACAAGGACTTCCGCGGCGCGGGTCTCGCCGACGACCGCTGGGTCGGCGCGCAGTTCCCCTACCTCGGCGCAAATCTCGATGTCTCGGGCGACGCCGCGCTCGCGGATCTGTTCACCCACGAGATTCTCGTGAGTACGGCGTTCGCGACCGGTCCGGCGCAGTCGCTCGCGGGCGAGAGCGCGCGGCCGAAGCTCGCCCGTGCGACGATCGTCATGCAAGGGGGCGAGCCGATCGGCGTGGTCGGCGCCACCACGCCGCTGCTCGAATCGATTTCGTCGCCCACGGGGACGCGGGTCAGGGGTGCGAAAAGCAACGACATGGATGCGCTCGCGGCGCAGCTTCAGCCCGTCATCGATGCGCTCGCGGCCATGGAGGTCGACAAGATCATCGTTGTCTCGCACCTGCAGCAGCTCCATCTCGACAAGGCGCTCATCGGCAGACTGAGGGGCGTCGACGTCATCATCGCAGGCGGCTCTGACACGCTGCTCGCGGACTCCGGGGATGCCCTGCATCCGGGCGACGCAGCGGCCGGTCACTATCCGTTCGAGACCAGAAACGCCGACGGCGATGCGGCGGTGATCGTGAGCACCGGCGGCGGCTACCGCTACGTGGGCCGTCTGGTGGTCGGCTTCGATGCCGAGGGCAGGCTGGTCCCGGCCAGTATCGACGAGACGGTGAGCGGTGCGTTCGCCGCCACCGAGGCGACCCTGGCGGCGCTCTACGGCGGCAACGATCCGTTTGCCGCGGGCGGCAAGGGGGCGCGGGTGAAAGCGCTCACCGAGGCCGCGAAGCGCGTGGTCACGGCCAAGGACGGCGTCGTTTTCGGAAAGAGCGCGGTCTTTCTCGAGGGCAGACGCGGGCGCGTGCGCACCGAGGAGACCAATCTCGGCAACCTGGTCGCGGATGCCAACCTGGCGGCGGCCCGGGCGTTCGATGCGACGGTGCGGCTGTGTTTGAAAAACGCCGGCGGCCTGCGCGCTCCGATCGGCGAAGTGGCGAGCGACGGCCGCCTGATGCCGCCGCAGGCCAACCAGGCGACGGGCAAGAGCGAGGGCGGGATCTCACAGCTCGACATCGAGAACGCGCTGCGATTCAACGACGGGCTCACACTGCTCACGCTGACCGCCGCCGGGCTCGAGCGGATCCTCGAGCACGCGGTGGCGGCCTCGGCGCCGGGGGCGGCGCCGGGGCAATTTCCGCAGATCGCGGGGCTTGCATTCAGCTACTCGCCGAACGGCACGCCGATCGTGCTCGACGAAGCGGGCCATGTCGTCACCGACGGCACGCGCATACGCAGCGCCGCGATCCTTGCCGATGACGGCAGCGTCGAGGAGGTGCTGGTCGAGGCCGGCGCGGTGGTCGGCGATCCCGAGCGCCGGATTCGCATCGTCACCCTGGACTTTCTCGCCGACGGCGGCGACGGCTATCGCTTCGACGTCCTCGCCGAGGATCGGTTGGATCTGAGGAAGCAGCGCCTTGCGGGGGGCCATGCGCGCTTTTCGCCGCCGGGCAGTGAGCAGGATGCGCTCGCCGAGTACCTCGCGGATAACTTCTCGTCGTCAGCGTTCAGCGACCGCGAGACCGATGCCGCCGGCGACACGCGCATTCAGGATCTGAGCAAACGATCGGACACGGTGCTCGGGCGCGCGGGCGCCGGAGCAGGGCCGGTGCAGACGCCACGCTGAGCATTCCGCGCGACGGCGGCTGCCGTCGGCACGACGGCGCCCGGGCAGCCGATCCTAGAAAGGAATGTCGTCGTCGAAATCTTCGACGGTCTCGGCGGCTTTGGAGCGCGCGCCGCCGGACTCGCCGCCGCCGGACTCGCCCTGATCGAAGTCAGGTGGCGGTGACGCCGGCGCGCCGCCGCGACTGCCGAGCATTTGCATCTCGTTGCCGACGATCTCGGTGGTCCAGCGGTCCTGGCCGTCCTGTCCCTGCCACTTGCGGGTTTGAATGCGGCCTTCGACGTAGATCTGAGAACCCTTGCGCAGGTACTCGGCGGCAATCTCCGCGAGCCGTCCCCAGAACACCACGCGGTGCCACTCGGTGCGCTCCTGCTGCTCACCGGTCTGCTTGTCCCGCCACGAATCGGTGGTTGCCAGCCGCACGTTGGTGACCGCGCTGCCGCCGGCGGTATAGCGGGTTTCGGGATCGGCTCCCAGATTTCCGATGAGAATGACTTTGTTGACGCCTCTAGCCATGGTGTTCCGACCTCCTGGTCATCGTTTCTTCGCCGCCGGGCTCGCGACGTGTCGGGCGGCAGTCCGTTTGCCTCGGGCGGTGGAATTTTCGCCGAATCGGCGCGCCCCTGCGGATACCGCGACCGCCGCGGCCTCCGCAAAGGATGTTACGCCCGGGTCACGGAAAATGCACGCAGGGCCTCCCGGTCGAGGCGCCGGCGATCCACCTTGAGGTAGGCGATACCGTCCTCGGCGATCACCACGGCGTCGGCAACGCCCGCCACGGCCAGCAAGCTTGCGGTCAATTCCTCCGCTTTCTTCTCGCTCACCTCGCCGAGATTGAGCAGATGCGTACTGAGCGGGAGCGGATTGCGCATGCTCGCTGAGATGACGAGCCATATCACGCAAAGACCACCGCAGACGGCAAAAACCGACGCGATGCCGAAGTTTCCGTAAAGCCAGCCGCCGACCGTGCCGCCCAGAAAGGCGCCCAGATACTGAGCGGTGGAGTAGATCCCGAGGGCCGTGCCCTTGAGCTCCGAAGGCGCGAGACGCGAGATCAGCGAAGGCAGGCTCGCCTCGAGCACCGTGAAGCCGGTGAAGTAAAGGATCATGCACAGCACCACCAGCCACCAGGTGCCGTGGAAGCCGTACAGGCCCGCCTGGGATACGGCAAGGAGGACGATCGAGATCAGGAAGACCTGCTTGATGCGGTTGTGCCGGTCGGCGTACATGACCATGGGCGCCATCAGGACGAGCGCGGCGACGAGCACCGACAGATAGACGATCCAGTGCGCATCGACGGCGAACCCTGCCTGGTCGCGCAGCACCAGCGGCAGCACCACGAAGCTCGCCGTCATGATCAGATGCAGGATGAGAATGCCGAGATCCAGGCGCAGCAGCTGAGTGTCGGCGAGAATTTGCCGGAACTGCGCGGGCACCGCCTCGGTGTCACGGTGAAAGCGGATCTGCGCCGGCGTGGGCACGAAGCAAAGCAGTACCGCAATGCCCAGCAGGGCCATGATGCCGGTCAGCCAGAACAGACCGGGCAGACCGATCAACGGCTTGATCGCCGGGCCCGCGACCATCGCGAGCGCGAATGCCATGCCGATGCTGATGCCGATGATGGCCATCGCCTTGGTGCGCTGCTCCTCGCGGGTCAGATCGGCGGTGAGGGCGAGCACGGCGGCGGCGATGGCGCCGAATCCCTGCAGGGCGCGGCCGGCGATGACCCCCCAGATGCTGTCGGCGCTGGCCGCCACGGCGCTGCCGATGGCGAAAATCACGAGGCCGCCGACGATGACCTTCTTGCGACCGATGCGGTCGGAGAGCCTGCCGAAGGGGATCTGGAAAACGGCCTGGGTGAGCCCGTAGATGCCGATCGCGAGCCCCGTCAGGGTAGCCGTGTTGCCGGCGTAGAGGTGCGCATCGAGGCTGAAAATCGGAAAAATCATGAATAATCCCAGCATGCGCAGGGTGAATATGCCCGCCAGAGCGACACTTGCGCGGCGCTCGGTGGAGGTCATGGCGGTGCTTGGCGGCGAAGAGGGTGCGTTCACATCGACACCGGGTTGCTTTGCGCGTAGACACGCAGGCCGCGTAATATAAACAGTTTGCGATCCGCCTCCAATCGACTATCCACGGTCGCGGGGCGGGCTATTCTTGATATTTCCGGTCGGCTCGCGGCGAACGCCGGGCCGGCCGTCGGTCGACCTTGGAACGGGCCCCGGCAAAGCATGGAATACATCCGTATTCGCGGCGCGCGCACCCATAATCTGCAGAGCATCGATCTGGATCTGCCGCGGGATAAGCTCATCGTCATCACCGGGCTGTCCGGCTCGGGAAAATCATCGCTCGCATTCGACACGATCTACGCCGAAGGCCAGCGGCGCTACGTCGAGTCGCTCTCGGCCTATGCGCGGCAGTTCCTGTCGATGATGGAGAAGCCCGACGTCGACCACATCGAGGGCCTTTCGCCGGCAATCTCCATCGAGCAGAAGTCTACCTCTCACAATCCGCGCTCCACGGTCGGCACGATCACCGAGATCTACGATTATCTGCGCTTGCTGTTCGCCCGCGCCGGCGAGCCGCGCTGCGCCACTCACGGCGTCACGCTCGAGGCCCAGACCGTCAGTCAGATGGTCGACAAGGTGCTGGCATTGCCCGAGGGCGCGCGGCTCATGCTGCTCGCACCGGTCGTGGAGGGGCGCAAGGGCGAGCACGCGCAGGTCTTCGACAGCCTGCGATCCCAGGGCTACGTACGCGCGCGCGTCGATGGGGAAGTGGTCGAGCTCGACCGGATCGAAGAGCTCGATCGCCGGCGCAAGCACACCATCGAGGCGGTGGTGGACCGATTCAAGGTCCGTGGCGACCAGGCCTTGCGTCTCGCCGAGTCTTTCGAAACCGCACTGGCGCTCGGTGACGGCCGCGCGCGGGTCGCTTGGATGGATGACCCGGCGCACGAGGAGCTGCTGTTCTCGGCGCGCTTTGCCTGCTCGCTTTGCGGCTACAGCCTCCCCGAGCTGGAGCCGCGCATGTTCTCTTTCAACAATCCCGCCGGTGCCTGCGGCGCTTGCGACGGACTCGGCGTGAGCTCTTTCTTCGATCCCGCCAGGGTCGTTCACCACGACGAGCTGAGCCTTCCGGGCGGCGCTATCCGCGGCTGGGATCGTCGTAACGCCTATTACTTTCAGCTCATTACGGCGCTTGCCAGCCACTACGAATTCGATCTCGACACCCCATTCCGGGAACTGCCCGAGCGTGTGCGACAGGTCATCCTGCACGGCAGCGGCAAGGAGTGCATTCGTTTTAACTACCTGCGCGACGGGCGCAGCGAATACGTGCGCGAGCATCCCTTCGAAGGCGTAATCCCGAACATGGAGCGTCGCTACAGGGAGACCGAGTCGAGCGTCGTGCGCGAGGAGCTCGCCAAGTATCTCGCAACCAAGCCGTGTGATGTTTGCGGCGGCACGCGTCTCAATCAATATGCGCGCAATGTCTTTCTCGGCGACCATTCATTGCCCGCAATCACGGCAAAGCCGGTCGGGCAGGCGTTGGAATTTCTCACGCATCTCACGCTTCCGGGATACCGCGGACAAATCGCCGACAGAATCTTGAAGGAGATCAATCAGCGGCTTCAGTTTCTGATCGATGTCGGGCTCGATTACCTCGCGCTCGATCGATCCGCCGATACCCTCTCCGGTGGCGAAGCACAGCGTATTCGGCTCGCGAGCCAGATCGGCGCGGGACTCGTGGGCGTGATGTATGTTCTCGACGAGCCATCAATCGGCCTGCATCAGCGCGACAACCGGCGGTTGCTCGATACGCTGCACAGCCTGCGCGATATGGGCAACACGGTGATCGTCGTCGAGCACGACGAGGAGGCGATCCACGCGGCCGATCACGTCGTCGACATGGGACCCGGAGCCGGCGCTCATGGCGGGCGCGTGGTCGCCGAGGGCACGCCGCAGCACGTGGCGTCGAATTCGGCGTCGCTGACGGGTCAGTACATCAGTGGCCGGCGCCAGATTGCGGTTCCGGATGCGCGCACGCCTTTCGACGAAAACCGCGTGCTCTGCCTTCGTGGCGCGAGCGGCAACAACCTCAAGCACATCGATCTCGAGCTGCCGCTCGGACTGATGACCTGCATCACCGGCGTGTCCGGATCGGGTAAATCGACGCTTGTCAACGATACCCTTTACCGTATCGCTGCCCGCGAGCTCAACGATGCCAGCACCGATCCCGCGCCTCACGACAGCATCGAGGGTCTCGAGCACCTCGACAAGGTGGTCGACATCGACCAGAGTCCAATCGGGCGCACGCCCCGATCCAACCCGGCCACCTACACGGGCCTGTTCACGCCGATAAGGGAGCTGTTTGCGGGGACTCACGAGGCGCGCTCGCGGGGCTATGGTCCGGGTCGTTTCAGCTTCAACGTCCGAGGCGGGCGCTGTGAGGCGTGCAGCGGCGATGGTGTCATCAAAGTCGAGATGCACTTTCTTCCCGACGTCTACGTGCCCTGCGACCTGTGCAAGGGCAAGCGCTACAATCGAGAGACCCTCGATATCCGCTACAAGGGCAGGAACATCCACGAAGTGCTGGAAATGACCGTGGAGGAGGCCCACGAGTTTTTCCGAGCGGTGCCTTCGCTGTCGCGCAAGCTTCGCACGCTGATCGACGTGGGTCTGTCCTACATTCATCTCGGGCAGCGAGCCACCACGCTGTCCGGCGGCGAGGCGCAGCGCGTCAAACTCGCCCGCGAGCTTTCCAAGCGCGACACGGGAAGCACGCTCTACATACTCGATGAGCCGACGACGGGCCTGCACTTTCACGACATCGAGCAGCTGCTGCGCGTGCTGCACCGTCTGCGGGATCACGGCAACGCGGTGGTCGTTGTCGAGCACAACCTGGATGTCATCAAGACCGCCGACTGGATCGTGGACCTGGGTCTCGAGGGCGGTGACGGCGGCGGAGAGATTGTCGTCGCGGGTACGCCGGAGGATGTGGCCCTTCACCCACGCTCGCACACGGGGCGTTTTCTCGCCAGGATCCTGGAACGCGGCCGGAAGCGCTCGGAGCGCGCTGAACGGTCCCCGGGCAGGGGGGACGAGGCGGCGCTATAGCGCGCCTTCGCGGTAGTGGTAGCGATAACAAGGGAGCGACAACCATGACAGCTTTGATTTGCGGTTCGATTGCCTATGACAACATCATGGTGTTCCACGATCGCTTCAAGAATCACATCCTGCCCGACAAGGTGCACGTGCTCAGCGTGTCTTTCCTGGTTCCGGAGATGCGAAAGGAATTCGGAGGCTGCGCCGGTAACATCGCCTACAATCTCAAGCTGCTCGGCGGCGATCCGCTGCCCATGGCCACCGTCGGCAAGGACTTCCCCCGCTACGGCAGCTGGATGGACAAGTGCGACATCAACCGCCGCCACGTGTCGATGGTCGACAACGAGTTCACGGCTCAGGCATTCATCACCACCGATCTCGACGACAACCAGATCACCGCATTTCATCCCGGTGCCATGAACATGTCGCACCTGAACGACGTGAACGAGGCCGAAGGCGTGAGCATCGGCGTGGTCTCACCCGATGGGCGGGACGGTATGATTCAGCACGCCAGCCAGTTCGCCGAGGCCGACATTCCTTTCCTATTCGATCCGAGCCAGGGACTTCCCATGTTCGACGGCGAAGACCTGCGCCGTTTCATCGATCAGGCGACCTGGCTCGCCGTCAACGACTACGAATGGGAGCTCATAAAGGAGCGCACCGGACTTTCGGAAAACGAAGCGCAGAAGATGCTGAGTGCGCTCATCATCACGCGCGGTGCCAGGGGCTCCGAGATTCACACCGATGGAGCGTGCATCG
>JAABYT010000053.1:34940-35641 GCA_011775625.1 Gammaproteobacteria bacterium
ACCACCGGGCGCATCGCCTCATTGATGGGTGCAATCAAGATCGAGCGTCACGGTACCCAGAATCACCGATTCGAGTGGCCGGACTTCGAAGCGCGGTTTCAGGAAAACTTCGGGCGCGCGATCTGAGGGCTCCGTGCTCGCGCACGGTGAAGCGCCCGGTCGACCGGACCGTAGCGCTCGGCTCGTTACCGCAGCGAAAGCACAGGGCGCTGTTGCGCCCTGATATTCGCGCGCGCTTCGCGCCCGGCAGCCCTCTACCGGTTCGCCGGCTCAGGGCGTTAGCAGCAGGTTGGTCACGCCCCAGATCCAGCCGCTGGACTTGACCTTGAAGCGCAGCAGGTTGGCGCCTCCGAGCACCTGCGCGCTCGCCGGGATGGCGAAGGTGTCCCCGCCATTGAGCTTGTTGTTCGGTCCTCTCGTGAGGTATCCGATCAGATCGCCGTTCAAGTACACGGCGAGCTCGTCCACGAAGTCGATGTCGTAGCCGGTCACGTGCAGGGTGAGATCCTGGTTGGTGCCGGTGAAGCTCGCGTAGAGCTCGGTCTTGTGCTGGTTGGAGCCATACTTCCAGCCGTACTCGCCGGTGTCCATGATCCCCACCTGGAGCACAACCTCTAAGGTACCGCTGGCGCCGACTGTGACCAGGCTGAGGGCCTGCTCGACGAAGCTGCCGTCGGCGTCGGTGACCCGCGCGGTGAAGT
>JAABYT010000053.1:35650-36206 GCA_011775625.1 Gammaproteobacteria bacterium
GAAGGCAGGCTGCCGGTGGTGAGCGACCACGTGTAGGGTGTGCTTCCGCCGCTCGCCTCGAGAGTTGTCGTGTAGCCCTGGGTGACGGTAGCCTCGGGCAGCGCCGTGGTGGTGATGCTGAGCGGTATCGGATCATCGCTCAGCAGCAGGCCGGTGACGCCCCAGGTCCAGCCGCTGGTCTTGACCTTGAAGTGCAGCAGGTTGGTGCCCCCGAGCACCTGCGCGCTCGCCGGGATGGTGAAGGTGTCGCCGGCGTTGAGGCCGTTATTGGGCCCGACGCTGAGATAGCCGATGAGCGTGCCGTTGAGGCTGACTGCGAGCTCGTCCACGAAGTCGATGTCGTAGCCGGTCACGTGCAGGGTGAGATCCTGGTTGGTGCCGGTGAAGCTCGCGTAGAGCTCGATCGGGTGCTGATTCGAGCCGAAGTTGTTGCCGTAAGAGCCCGCATCGGGAACGTCGATCTGCAGCGCGACCTCGACGGTGCCGCTGGTGTTGACCGAGACCAGGCTGAGGGCCTGCTCGACGAAGCTGCCGTCGGCGTCGGTGACCCGCGCGG
>JAABYT010000014.1:0-8750 GCA_011775625.1 Gammaproteobacteria bacterium
CCGGTGGGCGGCTGGGCGCCGACCGGCACCGCCAGGACCCCCAGGCACAGGAAAAACCAAGCCACGAACGTGCGTGGCGAGACACGACACGAAGACACGCTCTCCGACCGGGCGCGGATCGATCCCATTGCTAACCCCTCCGACCCCGGCCCCCCAAGCCGAGGTGTTGAGTGCCACGCAGGCGGACGCGGGCGTTTGGCCTATTTGGCAGTGGGGCATAGGACACGCCATCGGTGCCTTCGTTTCAGTGACGGAGTGCACAGACCCGTGTAAGGGTTGCTTACATGACGTGACGAACGTAACGCTACCGGATATCTCGGGGTGGCACAATCATGCATTTTGTGCNNGGGTGGCATCAACGACGGGTGCCCGAGCCGCGAGCCGGGAACAGGGTTCGTCGCGGTGTCGCGATTTGTAACCGCCTGGCGAATTTTCTTCCGCCGCGCCGCAAGGAGCCGCGCGCAGGCAGGGCGTCGGGACGCGGACGCTCTTATGGCTGTTTGTTGCCGGGGCGCCCCTGGCGCGGTGAGCAGGCGGCCTGCGGCGGTCTCGAATCCGCCCGACCCGGCCCGGGTGGGGGACGCGATGGCGGCTCATGCACAGCAGACGGGCGCCGGCGCGACTACTCGACGAACTCCATGATTTCGGACACCGCTTCGATACCCGCTTGCGCGCACTTCTCGTCCACCTCCGGCGTCGCGCCGGATACCGCGACACCGCCATAGAAGTGGCCGTTGAAGCTGATGGGCACGGCGCCGACGATCAGCAGCATGTCGGGTGCAAAGCTCAAGTCCGTGCGTGACAACAGCCCGCTGGTCGGCCTCTGCGTCGTCGCGGCAGTGAATGCTTTTCGCTGGCTGATCTTGATGGTGTGCGGGCCCGAGAGCGGGTCGCGTAAGAACGCAGACAGATTGCCGTTGCGATCGACGACCGAAGCGGAGACCTTGTAGTTCCGCCGGGCGCAGTCCTCCACGGCCGCGCGTACAATGCGGTGCGCGATATCGGGCGCCAGCACTCTGAGCTCGACGATAGCAGGCTCTTCCGCCGCGAAGCCGGGCAGCGACGATACACCGAGCAACGCCAGCAGACAGGTTCTCGTCAAAACTCTCATCAGCGGATTTCCTCCAGCAGCGAATGCTTTGGGCAATCGGCAGGATAACAGCTTCGCGCTATCAGGCGATGGTCTGAAAGCGCCCGAGTCCGAAAGGTGCGAGGCGCGGCGATAGCTCGCCGCTCTCGATGGTGTCGGCGATGAGGGTCGCGAGCGCCGGTGCCAGCGTGACACCGCTGTGGGTGACGGCGAGATGCAGGCCGTCGGCCGACGGCACCGGGCCGGCGATGGACATGCCGTCTGCAGGCATGGGACGCACACCGATGCCGAGGCGGCAGCCATCGAGCAGCGCGCCGCCGGCGAAATTCGGAATGATGCTGCGCACCCGCTCGAGAAGATCGAACGCCGCGCGCTTCACCGCGTCTTCCGAGTCGTCATCGGAAATGCGCCCGTCGGTGTCGTCGGCACCGATGAGGAGCCCGCCTGCCGCGGTCTCGCGAATGTGCAGGTGACTGGCGTGCGAGGTGTAGAGAATACGGCGGGTGAGACGGTGTGACGGTTCTTCAGGCGTTGTGACCAGAAGACCCGCCGCCCGGCGCAGGGGAAAGCGCGCGGCGAATGCGTCGTAGCCGGTGAGCGCGGTGAGCACGTCCGCGGTGTCCGCGCCCGTCGCGACCACGACGTGCTGCGTATGCAGGCGGCCTTCGTCGGTTTCGAGGCCGAGCACCCTGCCTTCATCGTCCATGACGAGCTCGCGCGCCCGGCAGCCCTCGAGCACGCGTGCGCCGTCCGCCCGCAGCCGTTCGGCGAGAAAGGCGAGGAAGGTGGCTACATCGAGCCATGCGTCGGCCACGGCGTGGAGGCCCTCGGCGCCGTCCTCGAAGCGCACGTGGGGCTCCATGGCGGCGAGCGCGTCGCGTCCGACCCATGCGACCGGGTATCCCCACCGCTCGAGCTGCTCGGCCGCGGCGCGCATGGAAGCGAGCCGCGCGACATCGTCGGGGCTGGACCATTCGAGCATGCCGGTGCGGTGCATGCCGATGCGTCGATCGCCCCACTCCCGGGCCAGCTCGCGATAGAGCTCCGCGCCGAGTGCGTTCAAGCGGTGATAGGCCTCGTCGCTGGTCTTCGAGGTGGCGTTGATCCAGGCGAACGTGTTGCCGCTCGTTCCGTGACCGATGCGGCCGGCTTCGACGATGGCCACCCGCATCCTGCGCGCGACGAGCGCGTGCGCGACGGCACAGCCGACCACGCCGGCGCCGATGACCACCACGTCGTAACCTTGTTGCTCGGTCATGTCGGCGCCCATTAGAACACGGTTTGTCGTCGGCGGTCGTTGGTCTCGTCGAGCCGGCTGAACTCTTCGCGCCAGGGCATGGTGCGCACACGTTGTCTAGATAAACAGCGGCTTCTGGAGTAGTTTGGCGATCGGAAAACATCGTCGAATCGTAACGGGGACTCACCATGAATTGCGTGGACGGAAATTGCACTGTGCTCTTTGGTGGGATGGCCCTGGTCGTCAGTCTGTTGCTGATTGGGCCGGTACGAGCGCCAGACGTTTCGACCTCAGGCCTTATCTCTTCCGTGCGTGGACGCGGATGCTGAAATGACATTACTCCAAGGGTAGACGGTGGTGCGTTGCCCGAGCTGTGAAACGGACAATCGCGAAGACGCCCGATTTTGTGTCCGTTGCGGGACGAAGCTGGAGCGCCGCTGCCCGGGCTGCGGAGCCGGGGTCGATCCCGATTGGCAGTTTTGCGGGAGCTGTGGTGAGCAACTCGGCGAACCTCCGACGGCACCTACTCCGCAAGCTCCGTCCGCCGACGCCGAACGTCGCCAGCTGACGGTGATGTTCTGCGACCTGGCGAGCTCGACCGCGCTCGCCGCGACGCTCGACCCGGAAGATATGCGCGACGTGAATCGCGCTTATCAGGATGCGGCCAAGACCGCAATCGAGCGCTTCGACGGTTTCGTCGCTCGTTACATGGGTGACGGCGTTCTTGCCTATTTCGGATACCCCCAGGCTCACGAAGACGATGCCGAGCGCGCGGTGCGGGCAGGGATGCGTATCGTAGACGCGATCACAGAGCTCAACGCCGGCGTAGGCCGGGCGAAGGGGGTCGAGCTGGCGGTTCGCGTCGGGATTGCGACCGGTCGCGTGGTGGTCGGGGATCTCATCGGCGAGGGAGTGTCCCAGGAAAGCGCCGTGGTTGGCGAGACGCCGAACCTTGCGGCAAAGCTGCAGGGATTCGCTGAGCCCAATACCGTGGTGGTCGCACCAAGCACCCGGCGTCTGACCGGCGGTAATCTCGAGTATCGGGATCTCGGGCTTCGCGAAGTGAAAGGTTTGCCTGCACCGGTCCGGGTTTCACAGGTGGTGGGCGAGGGACTCGCGGCCAGCCGATTCGAAGCGACGCGTGGACAGCAACTCTTACCGCTCATCGGTCGCGAAGACGAGACGACCGCGCTCCTGCGTCGTTGGGAGCGCGCCAGGGACGGGGAGGGCCAGGTTGTGCTGATTTCCGGTGAGCCGGGAATCGGCAAATCGAGACTGACGCAGGAGCTCGGTTACCGAATCGCGGCGGAGCCACACACATACCTCGGCTACCAGTGCTCACCCTATCATTCGCACAGCGCGCTATTCCCGATCATCGCGCAGCTGGAGCGGGCGGCCGGACTAAGCCCACACCTCGAGCCACACAACAAGCTCGAAAAGCTGAGAAGACTGCTTTTCGAGTCGACGGAGGATCTGGACAACGATCTTCCGGCCCTCGCAGCCCTCCTCTCGATTCCGACGGGTGACGACTTTACGAAAATCGAGCCGGACGCGAAGGCGCGAAGGGAGCAGACGCTCGCCGCTCTCGTTCATCAACTCGAAGGCTTATCCCGCAAGCAACCGGTTCTCTGTGTCTTCGAGGACGTGCACTGGATCGATCCGTCGACCCGCGAGTTTCTCGACCGAATCGTCGATCGGGTGGAATCGTTGCGCGTGCTTCTTATCGTTACCTTCAGGCCGGAGTTCGTTTCGTCGTGGACCGGGCAAGCGCACGTGACACTGATGGCGATGAACCGCATGACCCGGCGAGTGAGCGGAAAATTGATTGCGCAGCTCGCCGGAACGATGGCGATGCCACCGGACGTATTGGAGGAAGTCATCGCCAAATCGGATGGCGTACCACTCTTCCTCGAGGAGCTGACGCGCACGGTCATCGAATCCGAACGGCTGGCAAGAGGAACGGAAGGTGATTCGAAACGCGGCGCTCATAGGCCGTATATCCCCGAAACTCTGCAGGACTCCTTGATGTCTCGTCTCGATCAGCTCGGTTCGGGTAAACCGCTCGCGCAGCTCGCAAGCGTCATCGGCCGGGAGTTCGACTACTCGACGCTCTCGACCGCTTGCGACCTTTCGCCCGACCGTCTCGAAAAATGCCTGAGTGAGCTGGAAAACGCGGATCTCGTGTTTCGACGAGGTTCCGGTTCATCGGCGGCGTTCTCGTTCAAGCACACCCTGGTCCGGGATGCCGCCTACGAGAGCCTGTTGCGGGAAACGAAACGCGAGCTGCACGAACGTGTGGCGCGGGCGATCGAGCAATGCCGTCCGGAGGTGACGCAGATCGAGCCCGAGGTTCTTGCTCATCACTTCACCGAAGCCGGGCTCGTGAAGCCGGCGGTGCAATACTGGCACCAGGCGGGTCAGAGGGCGTCGGAGCGCTTCGCGATGACAGAGACCGTCGCCCACATCACCAAGGCGCTCGGCCTCGTCGACGAGCTGAACGATCCTGCCGAGCGCGCCGCTTGTGAGCTTCGGTTGCAGATCACGCTCGGACCCGCGCTCATGAATATCAAGGGCTCGGCCTCAAGCGAGGTGGCGAAGGCCTATCGCCGGGCCCGCGAGCTGAGCGACCTGGTCGGTGAGCCCGAGCAGAAGTTCATCGCTACCTGGGGGCTATGGATGCACTACCAGGTAAGTGGCCAGTTTGATGCGGCCCGTCGCACCGCGGACGAGGTGGTCGCGCTCGGCGGCCAGCTCTCGGATTCGGTCTATCTGCTGCAAGGGCATCACGCGGCGTGGACCACCGAGGGCTATCTGGGCAACAACTCGGCGTGCCTCGAGCACGTCGAGCAAGGTCTGGCTCTTTACGATATCGACCAACATCACAAGAGCGCGTACCTCTACGGAGACCACGACCCCGGAATATGCGCTCAAGTGCACGTCGCGTATCACAAGTGGTTCACCGGGTATCCGGACCAGGCGGTCGTTGCCGCCCGGTCGTTGGTGAAACTTGGTGAAGCACTCTCCCATCCACTGAGTCTCGCACAGGCGCAAGCCGGCGCGGCTATGGTGCACCAATTTCGTCGGGAGCCGGCGGAAGTTCTTCGCTACGCGCGGGAACTCATTGCGACGAGCGCGAAATTCGGGTTGGAGGTGTGGCGAAACAATGGAGACGTGATGCTCGGTTGGGCGAACGGGATGGCGGGTGAAGAACGCACTGGAATCGAGATGGTGCAACGGGCTCTGGAGGAGCGTACCGAAAAGGGCCTCAAGTACCGTCAGGTCTACTATCTCGCGATTTTTGCGGAGCTTTTGCAGCACACCGGCGACTTCGAGGCCGGATTCGACGTCGTCGCACAGGCATTGGCGATTCTGGAGCAATCCGGCGAGCGACGCTGGGAATCTATCGTGCACCGCGTTCACGGCGACCTGCTGCGTGCCCGGGGAGACGACCTTCAGGCGGAGGATTGCTTCGAGGCTGCCATTGAATGTGCACGTCGGCAGGGTGCGAAGTCGCTCGAGCTTCGAGCCGCGGTTGGACTCGCCGGACTCTGGCAAAAGCGGGGAAAGACCAGCGAGGCAAGGAAATTGCTGGCGCCGATCTACGGCTTCTTCCAGGAAGGCCACAACACCGCCGACCTTCGCGATGCGAGCGCATTGCTGGAAAGTCTGCGCTGACGAGGATCTCGTCTCAAACGAGCTCGTCGCTGCGATCGTCGGTCTCGCCGAAGCGCCCGAGGGCGGGCGGCCCGAGGCCTGCGTAGACCTCGCCGAGGCGCGCGTTGATCTGACGGGTATGTTGCTCGAAGAGACTGTTGCCCTGGAGATCGCTGTCGACGAGAAAGGGACCGAAGTTCTCGACCTCGAACACCCACATGGCCTGGGCGATGCCGAGCTCCTCGAGCCAGAAGACGTCGCGCACGCGCTTGATGCCGCGTCCGAGCAGTGCACCGGTGCCGTACCCGACGGTGGTCAGATAGACGGCACCCGCGGGCACGAACAGATTCCGGTAATCGTCCGCCGACATGCCGCCCTTGCCGATGATGATGCGGGCGCCGGACTTCTCGAACCACTGTGGCATCCACTGGGAGAAACGGAAGCTCGCGGTGGCGGTGACGCCGCCGACGTTGTAGCGGCCGTCGGGCTCGCGGGCGGCCGCCGGCGAGCAGTGGAAGTTCGCATCGCTCACTGCCGGGAGATCCAACGGCAGTGGCGCCCCCTCGTCGAGGACCTTCTTATAGACGCCCTCGCGTGCCGTGTACACGACGCCGTCGAGGTAAACGACCGTGCCGGGCGTGAGTCCCTCGAGGTCTTCCCTGAGTGACGGGATTTTCACACGGACTTGCTGAGGCTGTCTTTGCTCGTCGACCATTCGATGGACTCCCGTCGCATGTAGGGCGTGAACCATTTCGGATCGGTTCGAAAGGCCACCGTGCCGTCGGCGTGCAGGCGGGCGGTGGCACGCCGCGATGAAAGGCAGAAGGTGTGCACGCTCATGGGCATGCCGCCGGTGTGCGTGTAGCCGACCTCGATGTGACAGTCGACCACCATGGACGATCCGACGAAACCCATGGGGCCCATGCCGATGTTGTTGCCGATGTCGGTGAGCTCGAGCTCGAGCGCCGCGATTTTCTCGTCCGGGTTGCGGTCGCCGACGATGCGAAGGCACGCGGCCTGCTTGCCGAGCACCATGGAGGTGTCTTTCGAGCCGCCCAATCCGACGCCCACGATGGCCGGCTGGCAGGCGAGACCGCGCTTTCCGAAGGCGATCAGCGTGTCGAGATAGAACCGCTTGATGCCGTCGATGCCGTCGCCGGGAAACAGCATGCGGTAGTCGGTGCCGAACAGGCCGCCCTTGTGCACGGTGGTGATGTCGATCCAGTCGGCGTCGGGCTCGAAGCTCCAGTCGATCTCCGGCGCGTTGATGCCCACGTTGTTGTTGTGGTCGGTTCGCCACAGGGGATGCACGCGGTTGGGGCGCAGCGGCACGTCGTGGGTGGCGCGCGCCGTCGCCGATCGCAGCGCGCGCTCGAGGGCCACGAAGCCGCCTTCGATGCGCGCATCGTTGCCGACCTTGACGTAGTAACGCGGCAGCCCCGTGTCCGCGCACATGGGACGCCGGTCCTCGCTGGCCGCTTCCCAGTTCTCCACCATCGATTGCAGCACGAAGCACGAGAGCTGCGCCTTTTCCGTGGTGACCATTTCCTTGATACCACCGAGATAGTCCTCGGGAATGTCGATGGCGGCTTTCGTCATGATGTCGTACGCCGCCTGCTCGACGGCCTGATGGCTGATCATCGGTCACATTCCTCCGGTTTCGACCGCGGGCGCGCCCGCCTCGCCCTCGATGAGGGATTCGCCCGGTGAGACGATGGAGAACTCCACCGGCACCGTGTCGAGCGTCACACGCTCGCCTTCGAGAGCGACCTGCACGTAGCGGGTGGCGTTCAGATCACCGGTCTCGGGGTGGTCCTCGCGATAGTGTGCGCCACGGGAATCCTCGCGTGCGAGCGCCGCAGTGGCAATGACGCGACTCACTGTGATGAGACTGTCGAGATTGAGCCAGTCGTGCCAGGTGAGGTTGAAAGCCCGTTCGCCGTCGGCGAGGCCGATGGAGCGCAGCTCCTCGGCGTGCTCGTCGAGGGCGGCGAGTCCTCGCTCCAGAGCCGCTCGGGATCGAACGACACCGACGTCGTCCCACATGGTGCGCCAAATCTTCTCTCGCAGCGCGCCGAGATCCCCGGGCTTCAGGGCGAAGGGGGCCTCGGCGCGGGCGATGGCCTGCTCCACGGCGGTCTCGTCGCAGTCGGCCCAGGTGGCGCGGCGTGCCGCCCAGGCGGCCATGCTCTCGCCGGCGATGCCGCCGAACACGGTGGAGTTGGCAACGCCGTTGCCGCCCAGGCGGTTGGCGCCGTGCACGCCGCCGCAGTCCTCGCCGGCGGCGAACAGACCCGGTATGGCGGTGCGGCAGTCGGCGTCGAACTCGACGCCCCCCATCAGGTAATGAGCCGTCGGCACCACCTCGACGCGGCCACCCGCGAGATCGAAGCCGCTGTCGGCGCAGCGCTTGACCATGCCGGGAAAAAGCGCCGCGACGTTCTCCGCCCCGAGATGATGCATCTGGATGTACACGCCACCCATGGGCGTGCCGTTGCCGGCCCGGATCTCGGTGTCGATGGCGCGGCTCACCACGTCGCGCGTGGCGCGTTCGCCGGCCGCGTCGTAGCGGTGCATGAAGCGCTCGCCGTTGCCGTTGAGGAGCCAGCCGCCGGCGCCGCGCAGACCCTCCTCGAGCACGGTGCCGGTCATGCGCGTCTCGGCGCCCGCCAGCAGACCGGTGGGATGGAACTGCACCATCTCCATGTCGCGCAAGCGAAGGCCCGCGCGCAGTGCCATGGCCAGCCCGTCACAGCTCTTGTCCCCCGA
>JAABYT010000014.1:8760-20229 GCA_011775625.1 Gammaproteobacteria bacterium
TCGACCAGCCGATACTCGCCGCTTCGCATGTCGATGAGCAGCGCACCGGCGACACACGATCGGTCGCGCGCCGCAATGAGCGCGATGGCGCGATGCTCTTCCAGTTGCTCGACGTCGAGCGCCCACACCTGCTCCATGAGCCGGTTGATGATCTCGATGCCGGTGAGATCGCCCTTGTGCACCGTGCGGTCGAAGCTCTGCCCGGCAAACGCTTTCTGGTGAAGCGTGCCGTCGGGGTTGCGATCGAAGAAGCAGCCGATCTCGTTCTCGAGCTCGGCGATGCGCTCGATGGCACCCTCGCACAGACGCCAGGCCAGATCCTGGCGCGGCAGCCACTTGCCGCCGACGATGGTGTCCATGAAATGCCGCTCGAGGGAATCGCCGGGCGCGATGGCCACGTTGTAGCCGCCCTGAACCATCCGCGTGCAGCCGCACTTTCCCATCAGTCCCTTGACGGCGACGGCGACCCGCAGATCGGGACACGCCTGCTTGGCGTGCAGAGCGGCGAGCAGGCCGGCGCCGCCCGCGCCGAGAATCAGGACATCGGTTCTGAGCGTGTGCATGCGCACCTCAGGTCACACCGGCAACGAACAGCAGCCCGGCCGCAAGAGCGAGACCGGCGCCCCAGCCTATCCAGTGCTTGCGCAGGCCGCGCCAGGGAAGGAGCTCGAGCGCCAGCACGCGCAGCCCGAACGTCAGGTGCACGCCGAGCAGCACCACCAGCGCCCACTCCGACGCCTTGACACCGGGAAGCTCGGTCAGCGCGAGGAAGGCGTCGAGCTGCTGGGCACCGTCGAGTGCAAGTCCGAGGGTGAGAAAGTGCAGCGGCAGAAAGAGCGCCAGCAGCACACCGGAGAGACGGTGCGCGAGGAACGCGGCGTAGCCCGCGTGCCGGCGGTCGCGGCGCGCGGTGCTCACGTCACCACCGCCCACACGGCGCGCAGGCCCGTCGCCATCAGCACGGCCGCGAGCGCGAGCATCGCCGCGTCGAGACTGCGCCCGCGCCATCGCGTCCACTCCTTGAGCACATTGCGCACGCCGATGGGTGCGTGCAGTGACACCGCCAGCACGAACACGCCATAAAAGAGCGCCCAGCCGACGCTGCCCTGGGTGCGTGCCAGGATCTCGTCGGCCGTGAGGCCACCGCGGACCGCGTAAAGGATGACGGCGAGGTGGCAGACGACGAGCGGCGCGAGGAGCATGGCGCTCGCCCGCTGCAGCACGAACAGGCGCGTCTCCACTAGGCGTCACCCGGCACCAGCAGACGACGCGCCACGCGCCGCTTCAGCCCTGCGATGCTCGCGGTGGGGTTGAGCTCGACCGGACAGTGCTCGACGCAGCTTCCATGGGTGTGGCAGGCGTGGCAGCCGCCGGGCGTCTCCATCGCGTCGAGGATTTCGCTGCGCTTCACGTGGCGCGTGTCGTTGACGAGGGTCCAGGCGCGGTTCAAGGCGGCCGGGCCGAGATAATCCGGGTTCCAGGTGACGCTGTCGCAGGCGCTGTAGCAGACCGCGCAGTTGATGCATTCGATGGCCGCATCGGCGGCGCGGCGCTCCCGGCTCCCGGGATCGACGCGCGGGATCGGACTGGCGCGGTGAGCGGCGCCCTCGAAGCGCCCCCCGGCGCGCTGCCACTTTTCAAAAAAGGGTGTCAGATCGCAGGCCAGGTCCTTGATGCGCGGAAGGTTGCGCAGCGGCTCGATGGTCAGGCGGCCGTCACGCGCGACCTTGCGCACATGGGTTCGGCAGGTCCAGCGGGGTCGACCGTTGACGGTCATGGCGCAGGAGCCGCACACGCCGACGCGGCAGGCGAAGCGATAGGCGAGGGAGGGCTCCCTGTGCCGCTGCACCCAGGTGACGACGTCGAGCACGGTCTGGTTGGCCCGGGCCGGAACCTCGTAGCCGACAAAGCGGCCTTCGTGCCTGCCCCGCCAGATGGACACCTGCAGAGGTTTCGATTCGATTCCTGTCATGCCATGCGCTCTCGGTGCTCCGCCGCCCGTGCTCCNNCCGGCCGTGGTCTCCTCGGGCCTCGTCAACGCCGCCCGGGCTCCAGGCTGGGTGCTTTGAGGAAAAGCAGCATGAACGCGCAGGCCACCGGCAGCGCGGCCAGCAGGTACAGCGTTCCCGTATAGCGTCCGAACAGATCGAATGCGAGGCCCAGGGGCAGCGGTCCGACGGAGGCGCCCACGACGCCGATGGTTTGTGCAGCCCCCTGGATGCTGCCCAGATAGCGACGACCGAAGTAGCGTGGCCACATGAAAGAGTAATGTGACTGCAGCCCGGCATTGGCGAGGCCGAACACGACACTGAACAGGATCATGCTGGCGATGTCCTCGACCCACGCCAGCGCCACCAGCGCCGCGCTCATGATGAGCAGGGCGCTGGCGAACATCGGCCGCGTGGGCAGCCGATCCAGCAGGTAACCGAACACCGGCATGGTGATCACCATGACCACGGCGGACACCGAGAAGGCGCGCGCGGCCGTCTGCGCATCGAGCCCCTGCAGCGAGAACACCGACACCTGGTGAAAGAACATTCCGGTCACGAGCATCGACAGGCTGGAAAGCCCGAGGGCGATGATCCAGAAGCTCCGCGTGCGAAGCGCAGCGTGCAGCGTGAGCCCCGTGTGAGCCGCGTCCCGATGGCCCTGCTCGTGACGGCCGCTCGGCGCTTCGCCATCGGGCGCGAGCCCGATGTCCTCGGGCCTGTTCTGCACCAGCACTGCGAGCATCGGCACCAGCAGCGCCCAGGTGACGAGACCCAGCCACAGCCATGACGCGCGCCAGCCGACCTGATCGATCAGCCACTGGGCGAGGGGCGGGTGCACTGCCATACTCAGCGAAAATCCGAGGGGCATGAGACTCAGGGCGAAGCCGCGTCGCCGGCTGAACCACTGTGAGACGAGATAGCTGCTGCTCAGCGCGAGCGAGCCCTGACCGAGAAAGCGCAGCGCCGCGAATCCGAGCGCCAGGCCGAGCAGACCGGCCACGCGGCTGAAGCCGATGGCCGCGAGTCCGAACAGCACCGCGACGCCGAGCGCCACCCGGCGTACCCCGATTCGGTCGATCAGCCGCCCGACGTAGGGCAGTCCGAATGCGGCCACCAGGGTGGCCAGCGCGTAGGCCGACGATATCGAGGTACGGGAGATACCGAGATCATCGCTCAGAGGGGACACGTAAACGCTGAAGATATGCGATTGTCCGGGTCCGCTCGCAAAAAAGGCGAGGCCGCCGACACCGAGCATCACCCAGCCGTAGAATAGGCGTCGATTGATGCCGAGCGAGAGCGAGTCGCGCAGAGTCGAATGCTTAACCAACAGCAATGGTCGTGAGCAGAAAATGAACGCGAAATTATCCGGTTCACGATGAGTCTTGCCAATCTTTATCTCCACCGGCGCCAGGAACGGCGCGTGCAGCGCGGGCACCCGTGGGTGTTCAGCAACGAGGTAGCCATCGATCGCAGCCCCCTGACGGCGTTCGAGCCGGGCGACTGCGTCAACGTCCTGAGCCATTCGGGTAAGCCGCTCGGCACCGCCTATGTCAATCCGCATTCGCTGATCTGCGCGCGCATGCTGAGCGCGGAGCCCGACTGCGTGCTCGACGATGCCATGCTGGCTTCGCGGATCTCCGAGGCGCTGGTTCTTCGCGAGACGCTCGGCTGGTTACCGTTCTGTCGCCTGGTTTACGGCGAGAGCGACCGTCTGCCGGGACTCGTTGTCGACGCATACGGCGACGTGCTCGTCGCCCAGATCGGCACCGCCGGCATGGAGCGCATGCGCGACGGGATCGTCGCCGCCCTGCTGGAGCTTTGCCGGCCTTCGGCGGTGGTGCTGCGAAACGATCTCGCGAGCAGGAAACTCGAGGGGCTCGACACATACATCGAGGTCGCCCATGGTCACTGCCCGGAAGCCGTCAGCGTGCGAGAGAACGAGACCGAGTTCGAGATTGCACCGCTCGCGGGGCAGAAGACCGGCTGGTACTACGACCAGCGATGCAATCGCGCGCTCGTCGCGGAGAGGTCGCACGGCCGCTCGGTGCTCGACTGCTTCAGCTACGTGGGCGGCTTCGGCATCCAGGCGGCACGCGCGGGCGCCGCATCGGTGCTGTGTCTGGATGCTTCGCAGAGTGCCCTCGAGTGTGCCGCCCGTAACGCCTCGTTGAATGGCGTCGAGGGCACGGTCGAGTTGCGCCGTGGCGATGCGTTCGACGCGCTGCGAGCGTTGCGCGACGAGGGCCGGCGCTTCGACGTCGTCGTGGTCGATCCACCGGCGTTCATTCGCCGGCGCAAGGACCGCCGCTCGGGCCTGGAGGCCTACCGGCGCCTGAATCGCCGTGCCATGCAGGTTCTCGCTGATGACGGCTTGATGCTGAGCGCGTCCTGCTCTTTTCATCTGAGTCCGGAAGAGCATCAGGCGATGATTGCCGGTGCCGCCGATGACGTGGGCAGGTGGATTCAGATCCTCACGCGCGGCCACCAGGCGGCCGATCATCCGGTTCATCCCGGCTTGCCGGAGAGCGAGTATCTGAAGGCGTTGCTGATACGGGTGGTGCGAGGCTAGGCGCTGCTTGTACGCGCCGGACGCTCGGGCGGGTTAGAATGGCCGACCATGCTCGCCTACCCTGATATCGATCCCGTCGCGTTTCGTCTCGGATCCGTAAGGATCCACTGGTACGGCCTGATGTACCTTCTCGGATTCATTGTCGGCTGGTGGCTGGGACGGGTACGCGCGAAGGATCCGCACCGCAACTGGAGCGGTGCGGCGGTCGATGACCTTCTGTTCTACATTGCCCTCGGGACCATTCTGGGCGGGCGCCTGGGCTACGTGTTTTTTTACGATTTTGCGCGCTTCGCGGACGAGCCTCTGTCCGTATTCAAAATCTGGCAGGGCGGCATGGCATTTCACGGCGCTCTGATAGGCGTGATTCTCGCCATATGGTGGTTCGCGCGAACGCGCGGCCGGCGTTTCTTCGATGTTGCCGATTTCGTTGCTCCACTGGTGACCCCGGGTATCGCTTTCGGAAGGATTGGAAATTTCATCAACGGTAATCTGTGGGGAGCACCTTCCGACCTTCCCTGGGCGATGGTTTTTCCGCATCCGCGTGCCGGCGGCGTTCCGCGCCATCCGTCTCAGCTCTACGAGGCGTTGCTCGAGGGAGTCGCGCTTTTCGTGATCGTGTGGGTGTACTCGCGGCGTCCGCGTCCCACCATGGCCGTTTCGGGGGTGTTCCTGGCCGGTTACGGCGTGTTCCGCTTTCTCGTCGAGTTCGTGCGCGTACCCGACGAGCATATCGGCTACATCGCGTTCAATTGGGTTACCATGGGCCAGGTGCTCAGTGCCCCGATGATTATCGTTGGCGCGCTATTGGTGTGGTACGCGTATCGTTTTGCAGTCCCAGATACGACCCCTCCAACCATGCCGGCGCGATCGCGTCGAAAAGGAGGCAGAGAAAAGCAGCGATGAAACAGTACCTCGATCTCATAAGGCACGTTCGTGATCACGGCACGCACAAAGATGATCGTACGGGCGTTGGCACAATCAGCACGTTCGGTCACCAGATGCGTTTCGATCTGAGCGCCGGATTCCCCGCTGTCACCACCAAACGATTGCATTTTCCTTCGATCATTTACGAGCTGCTCTGGTTTCTGCGAGGTGAGACCAACATCGCTTATTTGAAAGAACACGGCATCAGCATCTGGGACGAGTGGGCCGACGAAAACGGCGAGCTTGGACCAGTCTACGGATATCAGTGGCGATCCTGGCCGGGTCCCAACGGTGAGCACATCGATCAGATCGCGCGGGTCATCGAGAGCATTAAAAGCAATCCCGATTCCCGTCGTCACATCGTTTCAGCCTGGAACGTTTCCGAGATCGAGCGTATGGCGTTGCCGCCTTGTCATCTTCTGTTCCAGTTCTATGTGGCCGATGGTCGTCTTTCCTGCCAGCTCTATCAACGAAGCGCGGATCTTTTCCTCGGTGTGCCGTTCAAC
Organism: Gammaproteobacteria bacterium; assembly: GCA_011775625.1. GTDB lineage: Bacteria > Pseudomonadota > Gammaproteobacteria > HK1 > HK1 > JAABYT01. Next base: position 14,751 of record JAABYT010000014.1, read on the forward strand.
ATCGCNNGAGCAGGTGGAAACGCAGCTCGAGCGCGAGCCCTATCCGCTGCCGAGCATGAGGCTCAATCCGGCGATCACCTCGATATTCGACTTCGACTACGACGACTTCGATCTCGTCGACTACCGTTATCATCCCGTTATAAAAGCGCCGATAGCCGTGTGACGTGGCAGCGCGCCGATGCAGCTAACCATCGTCGTCGCCATGGATCGAAATCGCCTGATTGGCGACGAAGATCGCCTTCCCTGGCGGCTCGCGGCGGATCTGCGCCGCTTCAAGGCGCTCACCATGGGCAAGCCGATGGTTATGGGGCGGCTCACCCACGAGTCTATCGGCAGGGCGCTGCCGGGGCGCAGGAATATCGTGCTGAGCCGCGACCCGCACTATCGGGCAGAAGGTTGCGAGGTAGCCGCAAGCCTCGACGAGGCGCTGGAGCTTTGCGCGGGCGTCGACGAGGTCATGATCATCGGCGGCGCGCAGCTCTACGCCGAGGCGCTGCCGCGCGCCGATCGCCTGCACCTCACCCTTCTCGATGGGAGCTTCAGCGGCGATACCTGGTTTCCGCCCTACGACCGCAGTCAATGGCGGGAAACGTTTCGCGAGGATCACCCGGCCGGGCCGGATGCCCCGTGCCCGTACAGCTTCGTGGTTCTCGAGCGCGCCTAGCGGTGGCTACGCGTTTCGCCGCCGGGCGGGAACACTGAACCGGCGCCCGTCATCGAGACGTAACGCCGTCAATCGCCCGCCCCAAACGCAGCCCGTGTCCAGGTGATACACGTGGTGTGCGGGCTCGAGCGGCTCGTTGATCTGCAGCGTCGCCCAGTGTCCGAAGACAATCGACTCTTCGCGGCTGCGGCGGTTGACCGCCGCGAACCAGGGCACCAGCTCGCCGGGCTGACTGCCCGGGGGGCCGCTGTGCCTCAGGTCGAGGCAACCGTCGGCGTCGACGTAGCGAATGCGCGTGAGCGCATTGGTGATGAAACGCAGTCTTTGTGAGCCGGCTAGCTCCGCGTCCCAGCAGCTCGGCTCGTCGCCGTACATTTCCCGCAGAAACTCCGTGCGCGCGTCGCCGGCGATTGTGGCCTCCACCTCGCGGGCGAGACGCTCGGCTGTGGCGATGTCCCACTGGGGCGGCAGACCCGCGTGAACCATGGTGTAGGGTATGCCGGCTTCGCGCACCAGCAGCGGCTGTCGCGACAGCCAGCCGAGCAGCTCGTTCGCGTCGGGCGCCTCGAGGATGTCGCGCACGGTATCCTGGGTGCGCAGCTTTCGCACCCCCGCGGCAATGGCGAGAAGATTGAGATCGTGATTGCCGAGCACCACCTTCGCGTCGCCGCCAAGCTCGGAGACGAAACGCACAACGTCGAGGGATCGCGGTCCGCGGTTGACGAGATCGCCGACGAACCACAGCCGGTCCTCACCGCGACGGAACTCGAGCTCGCGCAAAAGCGCCTCGAGCTCGTCGAAACAGCCCTGAACGTCGCCTATCGCGTAAACGGACACCGAAAGAACCCTCGAGCATTCATCGACGGGGACAGTGGAGCACAGAGACGGCGCCGCCCATCGGCGCGCTGCTCAATGAAGGATATTCGGAATCGACAGCCGGAATAGCGGGATCTCCGTATCGAAGGCCACGCCGTCGTCGGCCATCATCTGATAGCTGCCTTCCATGGTTCCGACCGGAGTCTCGATGAGCGCCGCGCTGGTGTACTGAAAGTGTTCGCCCGGCACGAGCCGCGGCTGCTCACCGACGACGCCCTCGCCGCGCACCTCCTGCACCTTGCCGTCCGCGTCGGTGATGACCCAGTGGCGGGTGAGCAGCTGGGCCGGGACGGTGCCCACGTTGCGGATAGTTACCGTATAAGCGAACACGTACCTGCTGGAGTCCGGCTCGGACTCGTCGGCGATGTACACGCTCTTTACCGCAACTTCGAATCGGTAGTCAGGGCTTTCCGTTACCATGCCGCGCATTTGAACTGAATCGTTGAGGGCTTTCAAGCAAGCCGTTCAACTGTACTAGAGCGTCAGCGATCCCGCCAGGATCCTGCACTGTATCGCCTCGCTGAGGTGCGGCGTCTCGATGTCCTGCGCATCGGCCAGATCGGCAATCGTGCGCGCGACGCGCAGCACGCGATGTGTGCTCCGTGCCGAGAGACGCAGACGCTCGATGGCTTTTACCAGCAGGCGCCTTTGCGCGCAGCGCAGGCGGCAATCGCGGTCGACCTGCGCCACGCTGAGCAGCTGGTTCGGGCAGCCGGCGCGTGCGAGCTGTCGCTCGCGCGCCCGCGTCACGCGGACACGAACGGTCGCGCTTTGTGCGCTCTCGCGTTTGCCGGCCGGTTGCATGTGTTCGATCGGCAACGGCGGCACTTCGATCTGCAGATCGATCCGGTCGAGCAGGGCCCCGGAGACGCGCCTGCGATAACGCAGAACCTGCTCGCGGGTGCAGCGACAGCGTTCGCTATGGTCACCCAGATGGCCGCAGGGACACGGGTTCATGGCCGCTATCAGCTGAAAGCGCGCAGGAAACACGCAATGCCGGGCGGCGCGTGCGATGCTGACGCTACCCGACTCGAGCGGCTCGCGCAGAACCTCGAGCACCCGCCGGTCGAACTCCGCGAGCTCGTCTAGAAACAGTACACCGTGATGGGCGAGCGAGATCTCGCCGGGGCGCGGCTGCGCGCCGCCGCCTACCAGAGCCACGCCGGACGTCGTGTGGTGCGGAGCGCGGAAGGGACGCCGGCCCCACCGGGCGATCGGTGGAAGCTGTCCGCTCACCGAAGCGACGGTCGCGTGCTCGAGCGCCTCGTCCTCGGTCATGGCCGGCAGGATGCCGGGAAGACGCATCGCCAGCATGGTCTTGCCGGTGCCGGGAGGCCCCACCAGCAGCAGGTGGTGCGCGCCGGCAGCGGCGATCTCCAGGGCGCGTTTGGCCCGGTGCTGGCCCGAGATATCGCCGAGATCGGGGCCGGCGTCGGGCGCCGCGGGGGCGCTGTCGGCGACATGCGCCTCGAGCGCCCGGCCGAGCGCGAGATGCGCGTACACCTCGCGCAGAGTCGAGGCCGGCAGCACGCGCAGCGCTCTCGCGAGCGCCGCCTCGTCGCCGTCGGCACGCGCCACCACCAGCGCGCGCCCGGCGTCGCGACAGGCCAGCGCCGCCGGCAACACGCTGCCGGTGCGTCTCAGCGTGCCGGTGAGCGCCAGCTCGCCGACGAACTCGTGGGCGTCGAGGGCGTGGGTCGGGATCTGGCCGCTCGCAGCGAGTATGCCGAGCGCAATCGGCAGGTCGAAGCGCCCGCCCTCCTTGGGCAAGTCCGCCGGGGCCAGGTTCACGGTGATATGGCCGTCGGGAAACGCGAAGCCGCTGTTCATGAGCGCGCCGCGCACGCGATCCTTGCTCTCCCTGACGGCCGCCGCCGGCAGCCCGACGATGGACCAGCGCGGCAGTCCGCCCGTGAGGTGCACCTCCACCACCACGAGCGGCGCCTCGATGCCGAGCCTTGCGCGGCCAAAGACCACCGCGAGGCGCCCCGCGGATCCCTCGCCGTTCATGGCAGGGAAGCCTAGCGGCGCGGCGCGCGCCGGCCCAGGGGCGCCGGACGCGCCGTGTGTGCGGAATTCGCCGCCCCGAGCGGGGTCTTACGACCGCCGTTCGGCGTCGACGCGCTGCTCGAGCTCGGCGACCTTCGCCTCCAGCGCCGTCAGCTTCTCGCGAGTGCGGGCCAGCACCGCGGCCTGCACGTCGAACTCCTCGCGGCTGACGAGCTCCATGCGCGCCATTGCCGCCGACACGGCAGCGTGCAGGTTGTTGCGCAGGTCTTCGTGCACGCGACCGAAACCGGCCGGCAGGCCTTCCGCGATGCGCTTGACCAGCGCGTCCAGGGTCTTGGGGTCGATCATCTCGTCATCCGTCTCTGCGGCACATTCGGCGTGTCGGTGAGGGCCATTTAGCCCGATGCATGGCGGTGGCACAAGGCGGGCGCTGCTCGGCGATGAGCGCGCGCTGCGGGCAACACGCTCGGGTCCCGTCATGCTCAAATTGCCAAGCGCTGCGCATAATGCGCAGGGGACCGTCGTCCCGACACCGACACGGCGCCGGTGTCACCCCTATCCAAAGCCCCGGGGGATACCTAAAATAGTGCGTTGACCGGCGCATTGGCGGCCGGAGCCGGGGCAAACGCCCGCTATCGAGGTAATCAATGGCCGGCAGGCTACTCGACAAGGCAGTCCTGAAGACACTGGTTCCGCCCCAGTCGCTGAACCACGACAATTTCCAGGAGCTGGCGCAGAAGGCCGTCATCGAGGACGTGCCGGCGGGACGTGACGTCTTCAAAAAAGGCGACATGGACCGCAAGACGGTCTACCTGCTGGAGGGGGAGCTGGAGCTTCGCAACGACACCGGCATCGCCGGTGTGCTGCGCGGCGGCTCCAAGGAATCGAAGCATCCCATCGCCAATCAGCAGCCGCGCCAGGTGACCGCCAAGGCCAAGAGCAAGTGCACGGTCGTGCGCTTCGATACCGACCTGCTCGATATTCTCCTCACCTGGGACCAGCTCTCCGGCATCGAGGTCAGCGACATTTCGATGGACGACGGTCCCTCGGGTGCGAACAATGCCGAGGGCGGCTCGAGCGGCGACTGGATGACCCGTATTCTCCAGTCCAAGGCCTTTCTGCGTATCCCTCCCGCGAACATCCAGCACATGTTCATGCGTCTGCACGAGATGCCCGTCAAGGCCAATCAGGTCATCGTCAAGCAGGGTGACGATGGTGACTATTACTACATCATCAGCCACGGCAAGTGTAAGGTGACCCGGGCCTCTTCGTCCGGATCGCGCGTGACGCTCGCCGAGCTCGGCGATGGCGACGCCTTCGGCGAGGAAGCGCTGCTCTCCGACGGGAAGCGCAACGCGACTGTGGTCATGCAGACCGACGGTCTGCTGATGCGCCTGTCGAAGGACGATTTCAATCAGCTGCTCAAGGCGCCGATGCTCAAGGAAGTGGATCTCGAGCAGGCCAAGGCGATGGTCAAGCAGGGCGCGGTGCTCATCGATGTGCGCATGGAGAGCGAGCACAAGGCGGGAAGCATCAAGGGCAGCATCAATGTGCCGCTGTTCATGCTCAGGCTGAAGTCGGAGGGCTTCGATCCGAGCAAGAAATACATCTGCTATTGCGAGACGGGCAGGCGCAGTCAGGCCGCCGCCTACATCATGAGCGAGGCCGGTTTCGACAGTCACGTGCTCAAGGGTGGCCTTCAGTCCATCGCCCAGTCTCAAGGCGGTTAGACGACATCGAACAGGCAGCCCCCGCGGCCGTGGACCGCTACGCGGTCATGGGCTATCCCATCGCGCACAGCAAGTCACCGTACATTCACGGCGCCTTTGCGGCGCAGACCGGGCAGAGGCTTCGCTACGAGGCCATCTGTGTCGCGCCCGGCGGCTTTACCGAGGCGGTGGCCGCCTTTCGCGAAGCGGGGGGGCGCGG
>JAABYT010000014.1:20314-28914 GCA_011775625.1 Gammaproteobacteria bacterium
GGCGGCGCGGCACGCGGGGTGATCGCACCGCTGCTGGCGGCGAACCCCCGGTGCCTGGTGATCGCCAACCGCACCCACGGGCGCGCCGTGGAGCTCGCCCGGCGTTTTGCCGGGGCCGGCGAGATCTCGGCGCGGGAATTCGCGGCGCTCGAGGAAGACGCGTTCGACGTGGTGATCAACGCCACCTCGGCGAGCCTGCAGGACCAGGTCCCGGACGTTGCGTTATCCGTAGTGGCGCAGGGCGGCTGCTGCTACGACATGATGTATGCCGGGCAAGACACGCCGTTTGTTCGCTGGGCGCGTCGCTCGGCCGCGGCCGTGTGCGTGGACGGTGTCGGCATGCTCGTCGAGCAGGCTGCCGAATCGTTTTTCCTCTGGCGCGGCGTGCGACCGCGCACCGCGGAGGTGATCGCAGCGTTGCGCGAGCAGCTCGCGGTGGCCCGGTGAGCGCCGCTCGGGGCCTGAAAGTTTCCGCTGGCCAGGCAGATAGGCGTGTCGTATTAATCTAGGTTGTAAGCTTATGCACATAAGTGCGACGCCCGCTGCGCGGGCGCGCCGATGGCGCGCCGCGACCCCGCCGTCAGCTTGCCGTGCCTCTTTAAGCCATTGTTTTACTGACAGATAGTGCAAATCGGCTAATTTGTCGCCAATCTGTCACAAGGCCTCACGGGAACAGCCGCGGGGGCCGTTTGTCGCAAATTCTCCACAAACTTATCCACAGAAATTGTGAACAAGTCGCGACCCGGCTCAGGCGCCGCGGGGGCCTGCGTGCAGGGCGTTGGCAAGCGCCGCGAGGCGCGCGAGATCGAGCGTCTCCGGGCGCGCTTGCGGATCGATGCCGAGCGCTTCGAACTCGGCCTCGCCCAGTTGGCCGCGCAGGCTGTTGCGCAGGGTCTTGCGACGCCGGGAGAACAGGTGCGCCACGAGCCGTTCGAACGCGCGTGGATCGACCAGCCTCACGAGCGGCTCGGACCGCACGCGCAGACGCACCAGCGCCGATGTGACCCGCGGCGGCGGGCGAAAGGCCCCGGCACCGACCTCGAAGAGCTTCTCACACTCGCAGATCAGTCGCACCATGATGGTAAGCCGGCCGTAAGAGCGCCCGCCGGGCTCGGCGGTCAGCCGATCGACCACCTCCCGCTGCAACATGAAGTGCATGTCGGTGATGATCGCCGCCTGCTCGAGAAGGCGGAAAAGCAGCGGCGTCGACACGTTGTAGGGCAGGTTCCCGACCACCCGCAGGCGCTCGCCGGGAGCCGTCAGCCGGGCGAAGTCGAAATCGAGCGCATCACCGCTATGCACACTCAGGCGCGGGTCGCCCGAGTGAGCGTGCTCGAGCTTTGCCGCCAGATCCCGGTCGAGCTCGATGACGTCGAGGTGGTCGCAGCGTTCGAGCAGGGCATCGGTCAGCGCGCCCAGGCCGGGGCCGATCTCGACGATGCGTTCGCCGGGCTTGGCATTGACGGCGCGCACGATGCGCGCGATCACCGACGGGTCGTGGAGGAAATGCTGGCCGAAGCGCTTGCGCGGTCGGTGGCCGGTCACCTCGGGCGGCTCCTGAACCCGACGCTCACTCTTCGAGGCGGTATTCGACGTAGGCCTCGTCGCGAATCTGGCGGAGCCAGGCCTGCAGCTCCTCCTCGACCTTGCGCCTGCGCAGCTCATTGGCGGCCTTGGCGCGTTGGACGTCCTGGGTGCTGTCGCGGTCGCGGCGAGCGAGCACCTGAACGATGTGCCAGCCGAACTCGGTCTCGAACGGCTCGCTGACCTCGCCGTCCGCGAGCCGATCCATGCTCTTCTCGAAAGACTGGATGGTGTCACCGGGATTGAGCCAGCCCAGATCGCCACCCTTGGCGGCCGAGCCGGGATCGTCGGAATTGGCCCGCGCGAGCTCGCCGAAGTCGGCACCGTTGACGATACGCGCACGCAGCACGCGCAAGCGGGCACGGGCGTCGTTGCTGCTGATGACCTCGTTGGTTTTGATGAGTATGTGCCGGGCATGGGTCTGATTGATGACGTGGCGCTCGGCGCCGCGCACGTCGAGCAGCTTGATGAGGTGAAATCCGCTCGGGCTTCGAATGATGTCCGAGACCTCGCCCTTCTCGAGCTCCGGGACGATGCTCTCGAAAATCGTCGGCAGCTCGGCGGCCTTGCGCCAGCCGAGATCGCCGCCTTCGAGTGCCTGGCGGCCGTCGGACTCGGCGGCCGCGGTACGGCCGAAGTTGGCACCGCCTTTGAGGCGGGCCAGGATGTCTTCGGCCTTATTCTTGGCGGCTGCCAACTCCTCCGGCGAGGCGCCGTCGGGAACGGCGCTGAGGATGTGACCCACGCGGTACTCGGTAATCTCGCTGCCCTGCTTGGCCCGGGTGGCAAGATAGTTGTCGATGTCGCGCTCGGTAACCTGAACCCGATCCTGAACCTGCTGCTGCTGAACCCGGTTCTTGATCAGCTCGTTGCGAATCTCCTCTCGGAAAGCGGCGAAGCTGTACCCGTCGCGCTCGAGAATGTCACGGAATTGTCGCAGACTGAGCTTGTTNNACCGCGGCCATCTGCATCTGAAGGCGGTCGAGTATCAGCTGCTCGAGAACCTGTTTCTCCAGAACGTCTTTGGCCGGGGCAGGCACACCGGAATTCTGCAGTTGCTCGACGACCGTTCGCATGCGTGCCTGCAGCTCGCTTTGCACGATGACGTCGTCGTTGACCACCGCGATGATGCGATCGATCTCGATGATCTCGGGCGCGCTCGCGAGCTGTGCACGCGCCGGTCCCGCCAGGGCCAGGCCACCGATCAGAAGGAGCGCCGTTAACGTGCTGGAAGGCCTCAAAAGTCGTTCTCGTATCCGGGAATGCTGCGCTCGAGAAAGTCGACCGTGCTGCGGCCGATTCCGGTCAAGCCCTTGAACTCGATCTGGAGGAAAAATGCATCGGTCAGCTCGGTGCCGCTCAGATAACGTCGTATCACCGTGCGGAAAGCCCAGCAGCAGCTCTCGTACTCCAGGCCGCCAAAGGCCTCCACGGTCCTGTCCTGTGAAAGAGAATATGCCCAGCGGCCCACGAAACGCCAGTCCCCGGAGATGGGCCACGCCATGGATGCGTCCGTCTGTTCGAAATCGCCGCGCTCGTAGCTGTATGAGAGGTTGACGACACGCAGGGGATCGGGCTGATAGCGAAGCCCCAGGCTGTTTCGCTCTAACTGGTCCTCGCCGATATCCCATTGCAGCCCGGTAACGATTTGCCAGCGGCGGTTGAGCGTTGCCGTGAGATCGACCACCAGAGGCGAGGCATTCGAAGTCTGCACCGCCTCGCCCGGCAGGGTTACCTCGCGATCGCGGAAATAACGAATCTGACCGATGTCGAGCCGCAGGCGTTCCTCGCCGGTGCTGCTCTCGAGCAGGCGCGACGTGAGGGCAATGCTGAGCTGATTGGCATCGCCAATGCGGTCGGCGCCGGTGAAGCGGTTCTCGCTGAAGAGCTGCGAGAAGCCGAAGTCATAGACTCCGGTGTCGAAAATCGGCAGGTCATCCTGATTCTTGAACGGCACATAGAGATAGAACAGGCGCGGCTCCAGGGTCTGCCGGAACCTGCGACCGCCGATCGACCAGTCCCTGTCGAAGAACATTCCGGCGTCGAGACTCAGGCTCGGGACCGTGCGCGTCAAGCTGCTCGATTGGCCGGGTGCAGTCTCGTCCAGCTCGTAGTGCGTCAGGCGCAGGCTCGCTTTCGGCACCACGAACCAGGCGGCGTCGCGCCACTGGTAGCTCAAGGTCGGCATCATATCCAGGCGTTGACCGATGACGCCGTTGTCGCGATCGAAATTCACGAATTCGCCGTGGCCTCCGGGAACGAACCGCCGGTTCACGCGCCGCTCGTGCGCCGCGATGCGCAGCTGAGGCAGTCGCTTGTACGGCCGGTCGGCGGGCACGATGGTGGTGTCGAGGGTCTGGAATGCCTGGGTACGCGCAAGCGCGCTCCAGCCCCTTCCGGCATATGTGATGTCCCCGGTTTGCTCGAGATAGCTCTGGCTGGCGATGGCGAGGTTGGTGCCGAGATCGGTGAAGTAGTCGGGATCGGAGACCCAGTTGAAATTGACATGCGCGTTCCAGCGGCGTGCGAACGCGCCGTCGTGCTGATAGCGAAACGCGCCCCGGTAGTCGCCGAATTCGCTGTCCTCTGGAAGATACTCTCCGGCCAGGAGCCCGCCGCCGCGCGTGGTGAGATAACGGTACTCTCCCTGAAGCTGCAGACCCCGTTTCGTCATGAGACGGCCGGCAAGCGTCGCGTCCTGGTTGGGCGCGATATTGAAATAGTAGGGTACGGTCAGGTCGAAGCCGGTGGAGTTTGCGATACGCACCGTCGGCACGAGCAGGCCCGATTTGCGCTTGTTGCTGAGAGGGAAGCTCGCGTAGGGTGTGTACAAGACCGGAACCCCGCCGATCTCGAACCAGACATTGCGCGCGGTGCCGACCTCCTCGGAGAAATCGAGCTCGAGCTCCTCGGCTTCGAGCTTCCACACCTCGGAGCCCGGATTGCAGGTCGTGTAGTCGGCGTTGTTGATGGTGACGATCTTTTCGCCCGTGATCACCGCTTCTCCGGCACCGCCACGGCTGTGATTTTCGATGAATATGAAGCTCGCATCGTTCAGCTCGGTCGTTTCGTTGCGCAGATCGAGATGTGCGCGTTCGCTCGACGCGTAGGTGCCGACATCCCAGAACTCGACGTTGCCCTCGACATCGATGAGCTCTCTGGGCTCGTCGTAGGTGAGGCGATCGGCTTTGAGCAGCCGGGTGCCGCGCTTCATCTGCACGTTTCCGCTCAACGTCGAGATGCCGCCCTCCTGCACATCCGCCGCATCACCCGCCACCTCGATGGCTTCGGGATCCTCGGCACGGCTGACGAACAGCGGTTGCGGCGGAAGCTGCAGCACCGCGCCGCATTGGGCCCAATCGGCTTCGGCGGCCGCCGGCGCATGCTGCCAGAGGAGGGCCATCAAAGCGCAGATAGCGACTGCGAGGCGGGGAGAGTGAAAGCGTCTCGACCGTCTATTCACGCAGTTCGTTCTCGTCGAGAGCGGGGCCGGCGAACGATGGCACAGATAACGGCTCGTTTCAAAGTCCGCGGCGCCAGCGGTGGTCTTTCAGTCGCCTCGTGCGGGATCCATCTGTTGCCAATCCAGCGTGTGCGTGCGCACGATTTCGGCCAGGGTCGCGATGTGATTCGGATCATCGTTGAGCGCCGGGATGTAGTGCAGGGACTCGCCGCCGCAGGCGCGGAACAGCTCCTCGCCGGCCATGGCGATCTCCTCGAGGGTTTCCAGGCAGTCGGCCGAGAACCCGGGGCACAGAACGTGGACCCGACGCACCCCGGAAGCGGCCCACTCGCGCAGCAGGCTCTCGGTGTATGGTTGAAGCCACTCCTCGCGCCCTACCCGCGACTGGAACGCGACGGCCCAGTCGCCGTCGGCCTCGCCGAGCTGCGCCGCCAGCAGCCGCGCGGTGCGCATGCATTGCGCCTGGTACGGGTCGCCGGCGTCGCAGTAGCGCTTCGGCAGGCCGTGAAACGACATCAGCAGGCGCGCGTCGTCCGGGTGCTCGCGGCGCGCGGCGCGCACGCTCTGCGCGAGCGCCTCGATATAGCCGGGATGGTCGTGGTAGTCGGACACCAGGCGCAGGTCGGGCACGTGGCGCGTCCGGCTGAGGGCCGCGAACACGGCATCGTAGGTNNCGTAGGTTGAGCCGGTGGTGGATGCCGCGTACTGGGGATAGAGCGGCAGCACCAGCACGCGACGCGCGCCCCAGTCTTGGAGCGCCCTCATCGCTGCAGCGATGGAGGGCTCGCCGTAGCGCATGCCGAGAGCGACCTTGACGGTGCCGTGCAGGCTGTCGGCGAGCGCGGCTTCGAGGGCGGCTGCCTGGCGCCTGGAGTTGACCAGCAACGGTGAGCCCTGTTCGCTCCAGACCTCCCGGTAGGCGGCCGCCGAGCGCCGCGGCCGCACGCGCAGAATCACGCCGTGCAGGATCGGCAGCCACAGCCAGCGGGGCAGATCCACCACGCGCCGATCGCTCAGAAACTCGGCCAGGTAGCGGCGCACCGCCGCCGTGGTGGGCGCTGCCGGCGTGCCGAGGTTGGTGACCAGCACGCCCATCGGGCGCTTGTCGGCGGCGGCCGCCTGTGCGCTTTCCTGGTGTCGGTTCGCGTTCGTATACAATGTCGGATCTCTTTGGAGCGTGCGCGGACTTCGCCCGTGTGGCCGCGCCTGGCGGCACACCACACATCAATCCGGCGGCAAACACAAGCGCGCGTGACGATCTGACTGGATATCGGCAAAAGACGCAATGAGCATCCGTGAGCAGGCAAGCGCCGATCCTTCTGCAGGGCAGGCGATGATGAGCGTCGACGAGGCGCTCGAGCTCATGCTCGCCCGCGCGCGGCCGCTCGAGGAGACCGAGCAGGTGCCGCTCAACGACGCGCTGGGACGCGTCCTCGCGCGCGCCGAGCGATCGCCCATCGACGTTCCGGGGTTCGCCAACAGCTCCATGGACGGCTACGCGATACGTGCATCGGACGCGGCCCTCGATGGTCCGGTGAGCCTGCGCCTGACCCAGCGCATCGCCGCGGGCGAGATCGGCGCCGGGCTCTCGTCCGGCGAGGCGGCGCGCATTTTCACCGGAGCGCCGCTGCCCGATGGGGCCGATACCGTCGTCATCCAGGAGGACTGTCGGGAGGATGGCGGCGTGGTGCATTTTCGCGGGCCGGCGGTGCCTGGCGACAACGTGCGCCCGCGCGGCAATGACATCCTCGCGGGCAGCGAGATTCTCGCCGCCGGCACCCGCCTGCGACCCCAGGAGCTGGGGCTGGCGGCGTCGGTGGGGCTGGCGCGACTCGATGTCGTGCGGCGGCTGCGAGTGGCGATCTTCTCCAGCGGTGACGAGCTGGTGCAGCCCGGCGAGCCGCTGTTCGCCGGCGCCATCTACAACTCCAACCGTTACACGCTCGGCGGGCTGCTGAGCGGCCTCGGCTGCGAGATCGTGGATCTGGGCCGTGTCGAAGATACGCTCGAGGCGACCGAGGCAGCGCTGGTGGCGGCGGCGAGGGACGCCGACGTGGTGGTCTCCAGCGGCGGGATGTCGGTGGGTGAGGAGGACCACGTGAAGCGGGCGCTGGAGCGCACCGGCCGGCTCGAGATGTGGCGGGTGGCCGTGCGGCCCGGCAAGCCCCTGGCCTACGGGCGCATCGGCGCGGCGGACTTCATCGGCCTGCCGGGCAACCCGGTCTCGACCCTGGTGACCTTCTGCCTGTTCGTGCGGCCGTTTCTGCTTCGTCGACACGGCGTCGCCTCGGTGCAGCCCAGCGCGCTGCGGGTTCCGGCCGCATTCGCCTGGCCGCATCCGGGCCGGCGCCGGGAATACGTGCGCGCACGCCTCGAGCGCAGCGCAGACGAGATCACCGTGGCGATTTACCCCAAGCAGGGCTCGGATGTGCTGACCTCGACGGTGTGGGCCGACGGCCTGGTCGAGATCCGGGAGGGCAAAACCATCGAGCCCGGCGAGCGGGTGCCGTACTATGCGTTTTCCCAGCTATTGTCGTGATTGACGGGACGGTGCCGATGAGCCGCAGCAGCCGCGTCCGCATTCAAACCGCCGCGTTCGACACCGCCGCCGTCATCGACGCGCTGCGCGCCGACAATCCCGCGATCGGCGCCATCGCGAGCTTCATCGGCCTGATGCGCGACGTCAACGACGGCAGCCCGGTCAGCGCCATGACCCTGGAGCACTATCCAGGCATGACCGAGAAGGCCATCGAGGCCATCGTCGCCGAGGCCGAGGGGCGCTGGGATTTGATGGGCGTCACGGTGATCCACCGCGTCGGCGAGCTGCGCCCCAGCGACCCGATCGTGCTGGTCGCGGTGGCCAGCGCCCACCGGGGCGATGCCTTCCAGGCCTGCGAGTTCATCATGGATTTCCTCAAGACCCGGGCGCCGCTGTGGAAGAAGGAGCAGGTGCCCGACGGCGCGCGCTGGGTCGATTCCCGCACCAGCGACGATCGCGCCGCGCGGCGCTGGAAGGCCTGAGGCCCCGGAGCGCTGGTTTCCCGGGACCGGTGCCGGGATGGTGCAAAGCACAAAAAACGGTTGACAGGAGGGCTCCGAGGCGGCTATGTTGCAATGCATCAATTGATGCGCCGCACAATTGCCCGAATCGTCAACTGTTGGCCCCGTTGGGCCCGAGAGGTAGGAAACATGGACAAGGCCGTAAGCAACGTCTTCGAGAACGTCACCGAGGCCCACAAGAAGGCGGTGGACGCCCTCATGGGCTTCAACAAGATCGCCGTGCGCACCCAGGGTTTGCTCGCCGGCCAGCAGCTGGCCGCGCTGGAGAAGGTCTTCGACGCCGGCACCCGCAACCTGCAGCTGGTGAGCGAGACCCGGGATCCCCGGGAGCTGGTGGCCCGCCAGACCGAGGTCGCGGTGGAGCTCGGCGAGACCCTGGTGGCCGTGGCCCGCGAGGCCCTGGACATCCAGGCTCAGGCCCGCGACGAGGTCGCCACCCTGGTGGAGGACGGCTTCAAGGCCGCCAACATTCCGGTGGTGAACATCCCGGTGG
>JAABYT010000014.1:28928-29636 GCA_011775625.1 Gammaproteobacteria bacterium
GTCGCGCAGGCCAAACGCAAAGGGCGCCCCAGCGGGGCGCCCTTTTTTTTTACCGGCAGGCGCCGGGCGCGCGGCGCAGCCGCGGCGCACGGGCCACGCTCAGTACATGTGCTGACCGCCGTTGATGGAGAGGGTCGAGCCGGTGATGAAGCCGGCCTCGTCGGCCACCAGAAACAGCACGCCCCTGGCGATCTCATCGGTATGACCGAGTCGTCCGACAGGAATGCCCGAGATGATTTTCTCGAGCACCTTCTCGGGCACCGCGCGCACCATGTCGGTGTCGATGTAGCCGGGGGCGATGGCGTTCACGGTGATGCCCTTGGCGGCGCCCTCCTGGGCCAGCGCCTTGGTGAAGCCGTGGATGCCGGACTTGGCAGCGGCGTAGTTCACCTGGCCGTACTGGCCGGCCTGGCCGTTCACCGAGCCGATGTTGACGATGCGCCCGAAGCCGCGCTCGCGCATGCCGTCGATGACGCAGCGGCACATGTTGAAGCACGAGCTCAGGTTCGTTTGAATGACGCTGTTCCACTGGTCGAAGGACATGCGATGCAGGGTGCCGTCGCGGGTGATGCCGGCGTTGTTGACCAGGATCTCCACCGGGCCCAGGTCGGCGGCGATCTTCTCCACCGCCGCGGCGCACTGCTCGAAATCCGCCACGTCGAACTTGAACGCCGGAATGCCGGTCTTCTCGCTGAAACGGGCCGCCGC
>JAABYT010000014.1:29676-32395 GCA_011775625.1 Gammaproteobacteria bacterium
TCTGGAGTGATGTTCGTTCGCTGGTCTCAGGTTCGTTCCACGCACATGGCGATTCCCATGCCGCCGCCGATGCAGAGTGTGGCGAGGCCCTTGCCGGCGTCGCGCTGCTGCATGCCGTAGAGCAGGGTGGTGAGCACCCGCGCGCCGGAGGCGCCCACGGGATGCCCGAGGGCGATGGCGCCCCCTTTGACGTTGACCTTGTCGGTGTCCCAGCCGAGATCCTTGTTGACGGCGCAGGCCTGGGCGGCGAAGGCCTCGTTGGCCTCGATGAGGTCCAGATCCGCGACGCTCCAGCCGGCCTTCTCCAGAGCGGCGCGGCTCGCCGGGATGGGACCGCTGCCCATGATCGCCGGATCCACGCCGGCGGTTGCCCAGGAGACGATGCGCGCCATGGGCGTGATGCCCCTTTTCTCGGCTTCCGACGCGCTCATGAGCACCAGCACCGCGCTGCCGTCGTTGATGCCCGAAGCGTTGCCTGCGGTCACCGTGCCCTCCTTGTCGAAGGCCGGGCGCAGTCCGGCGAGACTCTCGGCGGTGGTGCCGTGCTTCGGATACTCGTCGGCGGAGACCACGGTCTCACCGCGGCGCGTCTTGATGGTCACCGGTGTCAGCTCGGCGTCGAACTCGCCGGCCTTCTGCGCCTGCTCGGTCTTCTGCTGGGAGTGTGCCGCAAAGGCATCCTGCTCCTCGCGGGTGATCTGCCACTTCTGGGCGACGTTCTCGGCGGTGTTGCCCATGTGGTAGCCGTTGAAGGCGTCCCACAGGCCGTCCTTGATCATGGTGTCGACGAGCTGCGTGTCGCCCATTTTCTGACCGTTGCGCAGGTGCACGCAGTGCGGCGCCTGGCTCATGCTCTCCTGGCCGCCGGCCACCACCACCTGGCTGTCGCCGAGCCGGATAGCCTGGTAGCCCAGGGCCACGGCGCGCAGCCCGGAGCCGCACAGCTGGTTGATGTTGTAGGCGGTCTTCTCCACCGGGATGCCGGCGCCCACGGCGGCCTGGCGGGCGGGGTTCTGACCGGTGCCGGCGGTGAGAATCTGCCCCATGATGACCTCGCTGACGTCCTCGGGGCTGACGCCGGCGCGCTTGAGGGCCTCGGCGATGGCTACCTGTCCGAGATAGGAAGCGCTCACCGACGACAGGGCGCCGTTGAAGGCACCGATGGGGGTGCGCGCCGCTGAGGCAATGACGACATCGTTCATTTTTGAATCCCCTCCGTAATGAATGGGCTCGCTGCGGACGGTGGCATTATACGCGCCTTATGTTGCATTGCAACATAATCCCTCGCCGGCCGCTTCAGGCGAGCTCGGCGAGACTCTGCTCGAGGATGTCGATGGCCCGGTCGAGCTCGGCTTCCTCGATGGTCAGCGCCGGCGCCAGGGTCACGACCCGGCCCATGGAGATTTTGAAGCTCAGGCCGCGGGCCAGGCAACAGTACATGAGCGTCTCGGCGAGCGGCGCGACGCCGTCGCCGTGCGCGGCGGCGAGCTCGACGCCGAGCAGCAGACCGATGCCGCGAACGTCGCGGATGCGCGGGTCGCCCTCGGCCATCGCCTCGAGCCGCGCAAGCACGCGCGTGCCCAGTGCGGCGCTGCGATCGAGCAGGCCTTCCTCCTCGATGACCTCGAGGGTGGCGAGGCCGGCGGCGCATCCGAGCGGGCTCTTCTCGTGGGTGTAATGGCCGAGGGCGCGGTCCGGTGCAACGTCGAGGGCCGCGCGCACGATGAGCGCGGCGAGCGGAAATACGCCGCCGCCGAGGCCCTTGCCGATGACCAGCATGTCGGGCACCACGTCGTAATGCTCGCAGGCGAACATCTTGCCGGTGCGTCCGAGCGCGGTCGGGATCTCGTCGAGTATCAGCAGCGCACCGTGCCGGTCGCAGGCCTCGCGCACGATGCGCCAATAGTCCGGCGGCGGCACGTAGGGTGTCGAGCGCACGGTCTCGGAGATCACCGCGCCCACGTCGCCCTCCTTCTCGAGGACGTAGTCGACGTACTCGGCACACTTCAGGTTGCAGCGCTCGCCACAGTCGAACGGGCAGTGCATGGGATCCGGCGGCGGCACGTGCTCGGTGCCCGGCAGCAGCGGCCCGATGTTCTTTCGGAACAGGGATTCGCCGCTGACGGAAACGGCGTCCAGGGAGGCGCCGTGAAAGGAGTCCCACATGGAGACTGTCTTGTGACGGCCGGTGGCGGCGCGCGCCAGCTTCAGCGCCATGCCGACGGCGCTGGTGCCGCCGGGCGCAAACAGCACCTTGGCGAGGTCTCCGGGCGCCAGCTCGGCGAGACGCTGCGCGAGACGGATGGCGGTCGTGTTGGTGAAGCGGCGGGTGCAGAAGGGCAGCTCTTCGAGCTGGCGCTTGAGCGCCGCGACCACCCGCGGATGTCCGAAGCCCACCTGGTGCACGCTGTTGCCGTGGAAGTCGAGCGTCCGGCGGCCGTCGAGATTCTCGAACGCGGCGCCGGCTGCCGCCTTCAGCACGTCGAGGCATGGCGTCGACAGCGATTGGTGCACGAAGACCTCGGCGTCCGCCTCGAGCCAGCGACGCGTCTCGGCGGACACCTGCTCGTCGAGCCNNCGTCGAGCCACGCCGCGCGCTGTGGCGACAAATTGGATTCGCCTTCGGACAGCAGGCCGGGGCTCGCGGCTTCGCCGGGGATTTTCTTGTCCGCTTTTTTCATGGCGCGAGGATGTCACTCGAGGCGTGCGTCGCGCAACG
>JAABYT010000014.1:32467-45298 GCA_011775625.1 Gammaproteobacteria bacterium
GTGCGCGTGCGTCAAATGCTCGAGGAAACAAGGGATTAAGCACCTCGTTCGTATTGCTCGCGCGGCTCCAGCGTCGTCTATAGTTGATCTCAGTTTGAGCGAACGTGCGCATCCGAGCGAGATGCGCCGAACCGGGGGAAGCACCAATGCAGCAGTCATTGCAGCACCCCGCCTTCGAGGCGGTGCGGGCACCACGCGGCGTGGGATCTTCGCCAGGCCGATCCTCGTCGGCGCCGAGGGTGGCCGCCGCAGCGCTCGTCTGGCTGGTCGCATCGCTGACATTCGTCGCCAGCGCGGCGGCCGGGGAGAGCGGGCCTGCGCCCGGCAGCACCTCAGGGGCCCGGGCTCTGCTGGTTGTGCAGGACACCGTCGCGCGCGTGCTGGCCGCGGTGTCCCGTCACGGGCAGCAGGGTCGGGCAGAGCCGGCGAAGGCGCTGGCCGCGGTCGAGAAGATCGTCATGCCGAGCGTCGACCTGGAACGCGTATCCCGGCTGGTGCTCGGCAAGCACTGGCAAAGCGCGAGCGCGGCGCAGCGCGCGCGATTCAAGCGTGAGTTCGGCTCCCAGCTGATGCGGACCTATGCCATCGGCGTCATCGACTATCTGATGTTCTCCGAGATGGTTGGCAGCCAGGTCACCTATCTGACACCCATTGTCAACGAGGACAGCGGTGTGGCAATCGTGCCCACCAAGGTTGGCAACTCGGCCATCCAGGCACGCGTCGATTACAGGCTGCACCGCCGCGACGGCACCTGGAAGGTCTACGACGTGATGGTCGATGGTGTCAGCACGGTGCGCACCTACCGAAGTTCCTTCATCGCTGAGATGAGCAGGCACGGCATCGACCGTCTGATCGAGCGCATCGCGGCGAAGAACCGTGAGTTCGGGCCGACCTGACGGCGAATCCCGAAACCCGCGTGCGTCGTTCGGCAAGCGCCGCGTGTGAGTGAGCCCGGGCGCGTCCTCGTCACCGGCGCGACCGGTACGGTGGGCAGCCATCTCGTGCGCTGCCTCGCCGAGCTGGGTGTGCCGGTGCGCGCCGCTTCCCGCAATCCATCCACTTCGGGCGACACCACCGGCCACGTGGAAACAGCGCGCATGGATCTGCGCGAGCCGATGTCGACGGCCGCCGCCCTCGAAGGCGTCGAGCGGCTGTTCCTGGCCACGCCACTCGAGCAGGACATGGCGGAGTTGGCCGCACGGGTGGTCGATCAGGCACGGCACGCCGGACTCCGGCAGGTGGTGCGGTTATCCGCGTTCGGCGCCGGCGGCCGCGCGTCGACGCGCCTGGCGGCGGTTCACGAGCAGACCGAAGCGCGCCTGCGCGAGAGCGGCCTCGTTTGGGCGTCGCTGCGCGCGAACGCATTCATGCAGAATTTTTTAACCCAGTTCGCCGATAGCATTCGGCGAGCCGACCGGTTCTCGGCATGTCAGGCCGACGGCCGTGTGAGCTTCATCGACGCGCGCGACGTCGCCGCCGCCGCGGCCTGCCTGCTGACGGCGCAGTCGCCGCCCGCGCAAGCCTGCTTCGAGCTCACCGGTTCGCAGGCGCTGTCCAATGACGACGTCGCGCGCGTGTTGAGCCGGGTGCTCGGGCGCCGCATTCGCTATGTCGACATGCAACCCGGCGAGACGCGCGCCGCTCTGCGCGCCCAGGGCATGTCAGCCTGGCTTACCGACATCGTCATGGAGCTGTATGCGCTCAGCGCTGCAGGCGGCGCCTCGGCAGTCACTTCCGACGTCGCAAAGCTGCTCGGTCGCCCGCCCATCGCCTTCGAGACGTTCGTGGCCGATCACGCCGATGCGTTCCGATAGAGGGCTCCTCAGGATGGGTGTGGCCGCGGCGGCTTGCGCATGCCGATGCGCCCGATTCCCGGCAGCTTGATGGCCGGACGCAGCACGTCGATGCCGAAGTTGAGCGCGAGCACGTTGAGCTCGAGGCCTTCCTGGCGCGCGAGGGTGACGCCGAGCAGCCCGTAGAGTGAAAGCTGGGCGCCGGTGCCGCTCGGCGCGCTCTCGACGACACCGCCGTTGGTGAGAAAGTCTTTTCCGATCGCTGTGGCCGGCAGATCGAGGCCGAGCTCCGGCACCGAGCGGGCCACGTGCGCGGTGAAGGTGTTGCTGTTGGGGCCCGGCCAGAGGACGTACTCGCGTACGAAGGGGTAGCTGGCGACCGCCGCCTCGATGCGCGGTATCGCGGCCGCCGCCGCCGCGCCGCGCAAATCCGCCAGTAGGTCCGGCCGTGCGCCGTACCAGAGCCGATCGGGCAGATCCGGCACAGACACCACCACCGGCAGGTTCTGATACCTGCGCCAGCCCACCACCTGGTGAACGGTGTAGCCGTCGCCGCCGGGCGGCTTGGTGGCGATCCACGTGTGCACCGCCAGTGCGCCGCGCCAGTTGAAAGCGCGCGCTGCATAGACCTGCACCACGGCTTCCGGCGCGCTGTCCGGTAACGGCGCCAAACCCGCGCTCGAGCGATCCGCCGTGCGCCAATCTCGACCGATGTTCACGTCCTCACACGAGACCGCCAGCAGCGGCCCTGCCAGCACCACGCCGAGAGCCAGCGCACCGCGCCTCAGCCAGCTCATCGGTGTGGGCCACACGTCGTCCGAGGCGTTCGACGGCGCCCACTGGTGTGCCGATGCGCGCTCACGCACCTGCCCGTCGGCGCAGCTCCGCGAGCAGATCATCGCCGATCTCGACACCGCGGGCACGCGCATCGGCACGTTTCGCGTAGCGCCTGTCGCCGGGCAGTCGCGCGCCGGCCTGTGAGTGCACGTCGGCGACGAGCGCCTCGACGCGATCGAGAAAAGCGCTCGCGCCGAACGCTTGCGGGCTCATGACCAGAAAGGTCTGCGCGACGCGCGGCGGTGGTCCTTCGGCGCTGAAAAAGGAGCTCGCCTCGAAGGCGAAATTGGATCCCGCCAGCGCCGCGGTCAAAAGCTCCACCATCATCGCGAGGGCTGCGCCCTTGGCGCCGCCGATCGGCACCATGGTGCCTGAAAGGGCGGCCCGCGGATCGGTGGTGGGACGGCCTTCGGCATCGAGCGCCCAGCCCTCGGGAATCGCCTCGCCGCGCTTCTCCGCCAGCATGACCTTGCCTCGGGCAACGGCACTGAGCGAGAGATCCACCACCAGCGGCGGTTGTGCGTGGCGCGGACAGGCGAAGCCGATGGGATTGGTGCCGAAGCTGCCGCGCGATCCGCCCCAGGGCGCGATCCCCGCCGGCGTGTTGCTGAACCCGAGCGCCACCAGGCCGCGGGCGGCGACCTGCTCCACGTGGTAGCCGCACGCGCCGCAGTGGTGGGAATTGGCGATAGAGAGGGCGGCGACGCCGGCATCAGCGGCCACGCCGACGGCCCGCTCGAGCCCCACGCGGATTGCCGGGTAGGCGAAGCCGTCGGCAGCGTCCACGCGAAGGGCGGCCGCCGCGGGCTGCTCGAGTCGCGGAACCGCGTGGCCGTTCACCTTGCCGCTTGCCGCCTGGTCGGCGTAAAAGGGCACCCGCGACACACCGTGGGAAGCGAGGCCGTCGGCGTCCGCCGCCACCAGCGCGGCCGCGACGCTGCGCGCGTTGGCTTGCGAGGTGTTTGCTGCGACGAGCGCCGCGCACGCCAGCTCCTCGATCGCGTCCAATGAAATTCTGCCCATGCTCTCGGTTGACTCCTCAGCTCGCCGGGGATTCTATCAGCGAGTGGCGAATGACATGAGAGTTCGGCGCCCAGGTGCTATGGTGTCAGTCGGATACCGGAGGCCGACGCTTGCCCGCGGTCTGCCGTCTCCGGCCTGCTCGAATGAGCCGAATCACCGCGTTTCCCATGTCGCCGCCGGCCGGCGACGGTGGCTTCCGGCACGGCCGGGCAGGCGTCGGCGCTGCTGAGGTCATTGGAATTTTCTATTCGACTTGGCTTTGCGCTCAGGCATGATGGCAGGGAAAGGGTCGCATCTTGGCTGAGACTCTGACACTGACGCCTCAGATGGGAACGGTATTCGCGATTCTCGCGTTTGCCGTGTACCTGTTCGTCTTCGAGGTGGTGCGTGTCGACGTTGCCGCCATCCTCATCATGCTGGCGCTGGGGCTCAGCAACATCGTCCCCACCGAGTATCTCTTCGACGGCTTTGCCAGCAACGCCGTCATCTCCATCATCGCCGTCATGGTGCTCGGCGCGGGGCTCGACCGCACCGGGCTGATGTCGCGACTGGCCATCTACATTCTCAGGCTCGGCGGCAGCAGCGAGAAGCGGGTCGTGCCGATCGTCTCCGGCACCGTGGCGGTAATCTCGAGCTTCATGCAGAACGTCGGCGCCGCGGCTCTGTTCCTGCCCGTGGTGAGCCGAATCTCCACCCGCACGGGGATCGCTCTGTCACGTCTGCTGATGCCCATGGGATTTTGCGCCATCCTCGGCGGAACGCTCACCATGGTGGGCTCGAGTCCGCTGATACTGTTGAATGACCTCATTATCAATGCCAACAAGACTCTGCCGGACACGGTCGCGCCTCTGCAGACATTCCATCTTTTCTCGGTGACGCCGGTGGGCATCGCCCTGGTGTTGGCAGGCGTCGGTTACTTCATGGTTCTCGGCAAGCTCGTGCTGCCGAGCGTACGCGGCACCACCGCGGAGCCCGGTGTCACCAGCCGCTATCTCGAGCAGATCTACGGGATACAGGGCGACATCTACGAGGCAGCGGTGCTTCTCGAGAGTCCGCTGATCGGTAAGACCGTCGCAGAGGTGGAATCGCTCGAGAATGCGCCCTATGTGGTCGGCGTATTCGATGGAAAGGACATGCGCGTCGAGCCCCCCGGTCCTTTCCAGATCCCGGCCGGTGCCATGATGGCGTTCATGGGCAGCGAGGGGCAGGTGCGCGAGTTCTGTCGCGGCAACAATCTCAAGCTGAACAAAGGTCTCGAGGTGTTCATGGAAGCCTTGAGTCCGTCGCGCGCAGGCATCGCCGAGATCGTGATACCCCCCGGCTCGACGATGATCGGCAACACCATCGTCGACATCCGTTTGAGACGGCGTTTAGGTGCGAGCCTGCTCGCAATCTATCGCGGTGAGGAAGCGCTGCGCACCGACCTGCGCCAGCAGATTCTGCGCGCGGGCGATACCCTCATCGTCCACACGCGCTGGCCGGATCTGCAGGAGCTTTCCGAGGATCGCAACTTCGTGGTGGTGACCGACTTTCCGCGACAGGAGCTCGTTCGCGAGCACAAAGTCAAGGAGGCGATCGGATTCTTCGTGCTCGCTCTGTGCCTGATTCTGTTCACGCCCCTGCCCGTATCGGTGTGCCTGATGACGGGCGCCATCGGCATGATCGTGAGCGGGGTGCTCACCATTGACGAGGGTTACAGGGCCGTCAGCTGGCAGACGGTGTTTCTGCTCGCGAGCCTCATCCCTCTCGGCATGGCGATGGAGACCACCGGTTCCGCGGCCTGGATCGCCCAGCAGACCATCAGTGTTCTCGGAGGCGTGCCCCATTGGGTCATGCTGGCGTCCGTCGCGCTGCTCACCACCGCCTTTACGCTGGTCATGTCGAACGTCGGCGCGACCGTGCTGCTGGTGCCCATCGCTATCAACCTGGCCATCGGAGTCGGCGCCAACCCTGCGGTCTTCGCCCTTACCGTGGCGCTCGCCACCTCGAACTCTTTTCTGATCCCCACGCACCAGGTCAATGCGCTCATCATGGGGCCGGCCGGCTACCGCGTGCTCGACTTCCTGCGTGCAGGCGGGGTCATGACGCTGCTGTTTCTGATCGTGATCGTGGCGATGCTGAGCCTGGTCTACTGAGCGGGTGGCGGTTCGCCGTGCGAGCCTCGCGCACGGCTTAGAAACGGAAGGTCACGCCTGCGACCGGACCGGACAGGTAGGCGTCATAAGAGAAACGCGTCGCGCCGGCGCCTTCCTCGTAGTCCCAGTCCAGATGGCGGTAGCCGAGCGCCAGTGAGGCGACTTTCGAGAACCGCCAGTCGAAATTCACCCATGCATGCCAGCTGAAGTCCGAGCCGAGGCCGAAGCCTGCGATGTCGCCCTGCGCCTGGAAGGTCCACTTGTCGCTGAGGGACGTGGAAAATGCCACTCCGATGACCGGATCGATCCAGTCCGCCGTGCCACGGGCGCCCGCACCGGGCCCGCCGGCACTCACGTTGATGCCCACGTCTTGGCGAAAATAGCGTGCCCCCGCCAGCGCTTCCCAATTTTCTGCAAACCGGTATCGGCCGTTCAGGGATACGATCCACATCTCCGTATCGACGACGGTTCTCACCAATCCGGAGGTGACTTCGCTCTCCAGATCAGCCCACACGCCGTCGGCCTGGATCGCCCAGGGGCCCTTCTCGGCACGGAAGTTCAGCATGAGCGCCATCTCGAGATCATCGAGGATGTCGCCGAACCCGAGATCGATGTCGCCGCTGACAGGGCCGATGCCGGCCGTGCCCTTGAGGCTCGTCGCCCAGAGATACGGGCTCAGCCTGAAGTTCCAGCCTTCGGCGCCCAGGGTCGCGGGCAAGAGCATGCCCGCGCAGACAATCGTAACGAGCAGACGGCGCACCAGCGCGCCGATCACGCGCTGCGGTAAAGCTTGGTCATCACGAACTCCCGATGACCGAGCACCTCGGCGCAGGTCAAGCGGCCGTTGCAGGTGCGGACCGTGATGTCGATGAGCGCGTCGCCGGCATCGTCGTAGGTCATCTCGCGGCGCAGAATCCCCGAGACGTCGAGATCCACGTGCTCGGACATCTCGCGCGCGGTGCGCGGGTTGGCCGTCAGCTTGATCACCGGCTCGATGGGGTTGCCGATGACGTTGCCCTGACCGGTGGGGAACAGATGCACCGCGAAGCCGGCGGCTGCCTGCAGCGTCACGCATTCGGCCGCCGCCGAGGAGGTGTCCATGAAGTAGAGCCCGGCGCCGCGCGAGGGTGCCTCGGCCGGTTCGAGCACGTCGATGAACTTGGTTGTCCTGCCGATCTTCTCCAGGTTGCCGAAGGCTTTTTCCTCGATGGTGGTGAGTCCGCCCTCGATATTGCCCTTGGTGGGCTGGCTTTCGGAGAGGTCGTCGGTCTTGCACTCGTTGATGAAATCGTTGTAGGCCGTCCAGGTCCGCATGAACTTCTCACCGATCTCGGGCGAGATCGCGCGCTCCCTGCACACCATCTCGGCTCCGGTGAGCTCCGAGGTCTCGCCGAAGCAGGTGGTCACGCCCAGCGGATCGAGCTTGTCGAGCAGATTGCCGACGGTCGGATTGGCTCCAAGGCCGGACGTGGTATCCGACTCGCCACACTTCATCGAGACCCAGAGATCGGCGATGCTGCACTCCTCGCGCCGAAGCTCCGACGCATGCTGCAGGAATTGATGCGCGGTCCGGGACGCGGCGGCGATGGTGTTGATGTCGCCGTGACGCTCGATGGAGAACCCCTGCACCGGCTTGCCTGACTGGGCGATGCCTTCGACGACGCGGCCGGTCCAACCCGGCTCGATACCGATGACCACCACGGCGGCCACGTTGGGATTACAGCCCGTGCCGATCAACGTCCGGAAATGAAGCTGCAGATCTTCGCCGAACTGCAGACGTCCGTAATGATGGGGCAGTGCCAGGGTGCCCTTGATGTTGTTTGCGACCGCTTCGCAGGCGGCGTTCGACAGATCATCGAGTGGCAGGATGATGACGTGGTTTCGGATACCGACCCGGCCGTTTTCGCGACGGTAGCCCCAGATGGTTTGCGGAATCTCTTTGCCTGGCATGAGCTACCACCTCTTGGTCTTGGTATTGTGGACGTGCACGTGATGCCCCTTGGCGATCGCCTGCACCGCGCGACCGATGTCGTGTCCGTACTTGACCACCGTGTCGCCCTCGGCAATGTCCTGAAGGGCCACCTTGTGCCCCAGGGGGATCGGATCGCGGGCTTCGACGGTGATGGTATCGTCGCTGTCCATGACCCAGCCGGTGAGCTCCATGCCGGGCTCGATGTTCTCCACGACGGCGACGCCGACCGTGTCCTTCTCGCCGTGGATCAGAATATGAGTCGTCACGATGCTCCCCCCGAGATGCATTTCTTGATTGTCGGTTTCCAGGGCGTCATAGAATACAGGCCTCGACAGCGTTGACAAGGTGTTTCGGCCGGAGGGCCCGGCGGCGTGAACGGGGCCGCACAAGCGGAAAATATCAGGCCATGGCCGCGGGCGGCGCGCCGGCCTTTGGTGCTCGCATGCCTGCTGACAGCCATGGTCGCCTTTCCCGCCGGCCTGCAGGCCCGCTGCAGCCTGCTCATGGATGCAAGCGAGGCGCGGGAGCTCGCCGATAGGGTCTGGCGCAACGAGAGCGGGGGTGACGACGCAAAGATTCTCTGGTGGAACCGCGGCGAGGCCTTTGCATCGGCCGGGATCGGGCATTTCATCTGGTACCCGGCCGGCGTCGACGAGCCGTTCCAGGAGAGCTTTCCCGAGCTGCTGGCATACCTCGAGTCCCGGGGCGTCGCGATGCCCGCCTGGCTCGCGGATGCCGAGGCCCGCGATTGCCCCTGGCCGACGAGGGAGGTTTTTCTCGAGCAGCGCGCCGGGGAAAAGGCGGCGCAGCTGCGGCGCCTGTTACTCGCCACCGTCGCGCTGCAGGCGGCGTTCATGCTCGCCCGACTGGAGTCCGCGCTCGATCGCATGCTGGCCACGCTCCCTGCGCGGGACGCCGCCATCATCGAATCGCGTTTCTGCGCCCTGGCGGCGCGGCGGGTCGGTCGCTACGCGCTCGTCGACTACGTCAACTTCAAGGGCGAGGGCATCAACCCCGATGAACGCTACCGGGGGCAGGGGTGGGGGCTGAAGCAGGTGCTCGAGGAGATGGATGACGCATTGCCGGCCAACGAGGCGTTCGCCGACGCTGCCGGCAGAGTGCTCGCGCGCCGCGTGCGCAATGCGCCCCCGGCGCGCGACGAGCAGCGCTGGCTGCCCGGGTGGTTGCGCCGGGTCGAGAGCTATCGCGCGGAGTGAGTCGAAGATGGACGGGCGCAGAGCATGAGCCGGGGAAAAAAGCGCCTGCCGACGGTATTTTTCATGATGTTGCTCGGCGGTGCTGCGACGGCGGGTGTTTACAAGTGGGTGGATGAATCAGGGGGCGTGCATTACGCAGACGAGCCTCCCGAGCAGTCCGGCGCGCAACCGGTAAATGCTTTGCTGACGGGCTCGAGAACCTGGGAGCTGAAAAGATAGATGCCGTGCATCACTTCGACACCCTTTGTGCAGCCGAGCGGCCAGCATGCAACGCATCGCGCAAGCCGCACTGCGCTTTCGCAGGGCGCTTCTGTGTCGTGATTTCCAGCATGACAATACCGGGTTTTCCGGATAAGGTTTCCAAGAGCGGGGCACGGCCGCTTGTCCGCGAATGCCGCGCTCGGGCTGCACGCGCTGCGCTTCGACGACCACGAGAGTAAACCATGAAAAACGCAACACCCGACTGCCCGCGCGTTGCTGCAAAGGAGCTCAACGAGCTGCTCCAGGGCGATGAGGAGATCGCGCTTCTCGATGCGCGCGAGGAGCTGAGCTTCGGTCAGGCACACATTCTCTACGCGAGCTGCATGCCCTTGAGCCGCCTCGAGCTTCTCGCCGATGCGATGGTGCCGCGCCGATCGGCGCGCATCGTTGTCTGCGACGGCGGCGAGGGCCTTGCCGAGCGCGCCGCGCAACGCTTGTCCCAGCTCGGTTACCGGAACGTCGCTGTGCTCGACGGCGGCGTGGATGCCTGGCGCGAAGCGGGGCTCGAAGTCTTCAGCGGCGTCAACGTCCCGAGCAAGGCATTCGGAGAGTTCATCGAGGTCGAGTACGAGACTCCCTCGGTTTCCGCAGACGAGCTCAAGCAGATGATGGATGCGGGAGAGAACATGGTCGTGCTCGACAGCCGGCCGATGACGGAGTATCACGCGCGCAACATTCCCACCGGAATCTGCGTGCCCGGCGCAGAGCTGGCTTACAGGGTGCACGATGTTGCGCCGTCCGCCGACACGCTGGTGGTCGTCAATTGTGCCGGGCGCACGCGCAGCATCATCGGCGCGCAGTCCCTGATCAATGCCGGCATTGAAAATCGCGTCGTGGCGCTTCGCAACGGCACCATGGGCTGGCATCTCGCCGGCCACGGGCTCGAGCACGGCATGACGCGTGAGGCGAGAGACATCTCGGAGCATGGCCTGGCCGCGGCGCGCGATGCAGCGGCGCGGGTCGCAGAGCGCTTCGGGGTTCGGCGTATCGATCGTGCGACGCTCAATGCCTGGCGCGCCGAATCGACCGAGCGCTCGCTCTACGTCTTCGACGTGCGACATCCGTACGAGTACGAAGCCGGGCACCTGCCAGGCTCCCGATCGGCGCCCGGCGGGCAGCTGGTTCAGGAGACCGATCACTTCATCGCCACGCTGCGCTCGCGGGTGGTGCTGGTGGATGACACGGGCGTGCGTGCCACCATGACCGCGTCGTGGCTCAACCAGATGGGCTGGCCCGAGGTCGCCGTGCTCGACAATGCGTTGCAGGGCGTGGAGCTCGAGCGGGGTCCGGAGCCTGTGCATGTGCTCGGTCTCGATGAGGCTCGCGCAGACGCGATCGAGGTCGCGGACCTCGACGCGGCGCTTCGCGAGGGCAAGGCGAGCGTCGTTGATCTGGGACTGAGTCGCGCGTACCGCGCAGGCCACATTCCCGGTGCCTGGTTCGCGACCCGCGCGCGCCTCGCCGGCGCCCTGGCGGCGGTGCCGAGGCGCGGCCGGCTGGTGCTGACTTCGTCGGACGGCGTGCTTGCGCGCCTGGCGGCCGCGGAGGCCGCCGCGCTCACCGACGAGCCGGTGCAGGTGCTGGCCGGCGGAACCGGCGCATGGATCGCGGCGGGCATGGCGGTTACCTCGGGTGCCGAGCATCTCGCCGACGTCGCCGATGACGTTTGGCTGCGGCCCTACGAGAAAGACTGGGGCGTGGAGGATTCCATGCGGGAGTATCTCACCTGGGAGGTCGGACTCGTGGAGCAGCTGAAACGCGACGGCACGGCGCGTTTCAGACCATGCCGCTGACGGGCGCGAGCATGCCGATGAGCGAGTCGCTCGCCCCCGGCGATTTGCGCAAGATGCGGGTCGAGGAAGGGGATCCGGTGCGCTACGCGCTGCCCGTCGGCGATCGGCTGGTATCACTCAATGCGCTTCTCGGCGCCGTCATCGGCATCCGACACACCGGTGACATCCACTGTATTGCATGCGGGCGCAGCACCAGGAAGAGCTTCAACCAGGGCCACTGCTTTCCATGCCTGCGCGATCTCGCACGCTGCGACGGCTGCATCGTGCGCCCCGAGCGTTGCCACTATCATCTCGGCACCTGCCGCGAGCCCGAGTGGGGGGAGACCCACTGCATGCGGCCCCACATCGTCTATCTGGCCAACACATCCGGGGTCAAGGTCGGCATCACGCGAGAGTCTCAGGTGCCGACCCGCTGGATCGATCAGGGTGCCTCGCAGGCGCTGCCCGTTGCGCGCGTCGCGAGCCGCCGGCTCTCGGGTCTCGTGGAGGTGATCTTGAAGGATCACGTCTCGGATCGCACCGACTGGCGGCGGATGCTCAAAGGCGAGCCCGATGCGGTCGATCTGCCGGCGCACCGCGACGCGTTGCTGGCCGATTGCGAGAAGGCGCTCTCGAACGTCACCGACGAGCATGACA
Organism: Gammaproteobacteria bacterium; assembly: GCA_011775625.1. Lineage (GTDB taxonomy): Bacteria > Pseudomonadota > Gammaproteobacteria > HK1 > HK1 > JAABYT01. Next base: position 44,135 of record JAABYT010000014.1, read on the forward strand.
GCATTGCACCGGAGATCGTCACCGGCAGCGAGTCGCGCACGTTCCGCTATCCGGTGCTCGAGTATCCGCAGCGCGTCGCGTCCATCAGCCTGGACAAAACTCCCGAGGTTCGAGGCACTCTGCTCGGCATCAAGGGTCAGTATCTGATTCTCGACGCCGGTGTGCTCAACGTGCGCAGGTTCGGCGGCTACCAGATCGAGCTGACCATCGAGCCTCCCGGCTCGATTTGATCACTGCGCGCTCGCGAGACGTACGTAGGCGTTGTAGCGATCCCGGATCTGGCGCACGTAGTCGACGGTCTCCTGACCGCGGGCATAGCCATGGGTGGCGAGCTGGTAGAAGCTGCGCCGGGACAGCAGCAGCATGGCGCGTTCCACGTTGTCGAACCAGCGGTCGGGATTCCAGCCCATCTTGCGCGCGAGCCGTCGCGCATCGCGCACGTGACCGAGGCCCGCGTTGTAGGCGGCGAGGGTGAACCACATTCTATCCTGTACGCTCAACTCCGGCTCGAAGCGTTCGTGCAGCCAGGCGAGATAACGCACGCCGGTCTCGATGCTCGTGTCGACGGCGTGCAGATCCTCGACGCCGAACAGCTCGCCCGTGGTGGGTAGAATCTGCATGAGGCCGCGCGCACCGGCCCAGGACTGCGCCATGGGATCGAACCGGCTCTCCTGATACATCTGCGCGACGATGAGCGCCCAGTCGAAGCCGTATGCCTCGGCGTATTTCTGCACCTGCGCATCGTAGGGCGAGATATTTCCTTTCTCGGAATGCTCCTGGTGCGCGGCAACGTGATCGCGGATTCGATTGGAGTTCTCGAAGTACTTGCTGTAGACGAGATTGTAGAAACGGCTCTTGTACTCTTTGTCGAGGAACTCGTTCAGCGCCGCGAGCAGCTTTTCGTTCTCTGCCCGCACGGCCCAACCGTGGGCGACAGGACCGTTGAGAGTGAGCACCGACTTGATGTCGCTGCGCCATTTGAGCTCGACGCTCAGAATATGGCTGTCCGACACGGTGAGGTCGTACTGTCCCGAGGCCACGCGTGCGATGATCTCCTCGGTCTCCATGTTGTCGGGTGCGGCGACGAGCTCGAACTCGATGCCTTTGTCGCGAAGCGCCTGCATCGTCGCCCAGTACGCGCTCGAGCGTCGCAGCACCACGCTG
>JAABYT010000014.1:45312-50590 GCA_011775625.1 Gammaproteobacteria bacterium
ACGAGGTTATAAGGCTTGCTGAAGGCGATGCCCTGGCTCTTGCGTTCCTCCGTCACCGTCATCGATGCTGCGATCAGATCGCCGCCGCCGCCCGTGAGCGTCGGAATCAAGTCACTCCAGCGGCTCGGCACGATCATTTCCAGGTGCAGGCCCTGGCTGTCGGCGAAACGCTTCATGAGCTCGTACTCGAAGCCGAGGAACTGGCCGCGCCAGACGAAGTAGTTGGCCGCATTGTTGCGCGTCAGGACGCGAAGCACCTGGCGGTTCTTGATGCCCGGCAGATCGTCCTTGTAGACGAGCCGGCTCTGACGCTTCAGCTGCTCTCGCCCGAGAAAGCTGTTGAGCGCGGCGAGAAGATTGACCGCCTCCGGATTCACGCCCCAGGCGATGATGCTGTCCCGCGTGAGGCCCTCGACCACCTTGAGGTCCGGCCACTGTCCGGATTGCGTTTCGAGCTGACTGATGTCCACCGCCGCGATGTCGTATTCACCGCTCGAGACACCGTTCAATATCGCCGCGGCGGGAATATGCTCGGGGAGCAGGCGCAGCTCGATATTGTCGTGCTGCCCGCGAAACTCTTTCAGCAGGTTCCAGAACGAAGAGCGCTCTCGAACCGCCACCTCGCGTCCGACGAGATCCGCCGGGCTGTTGATCTCGTCGCCGACACGCACCACCAGCTTCTCGCGCACCGTGTCGATGGGCACGGTGAAGGCGATCTTGCCTCTGCGGCTCGCGGTTATCGTCATGTTGGCCGCGATGAGATCGCCTTTCCCCGCGAGCAGGGTCGGCACCAGATCTTCCCACCGATCGACCTCGATCCAGTCGAGCTCGAGATAGTGTTTCTCGGCAAAGCGCTTGACGAGCTCGATCTCGTACTCGTGCGAGGAGGCGGCGTCCGGGCTGTAGTTGAGCGCTGTGCGTACGTTCGGCAACAGCACGCGCAGCTCGCGCCGCCACCGGATCTGTTTCAGATCGGATATGGGCTCGACGCTGGCCGCCCGAGTGGCGCGCTTTGCGATCGTGTCGCCGCCGGAGGAACCGTCGTAGAAGGGGGAGAGGTCCCATGTGACGGCTGCCATCACGAGACCGAGCACTATTGCAAGGGCCGTTACACCATGGTGTCGACGTCGGCTGCTTGCCCGATGAGCACGGAGATTCTGCATAGTCGAATTGCACCTCGCGTATGATGCGCGCGATCGCCCGAGCATCGCGGGTAACCGCTCGAATCGATACTACGGCCGCTCACGCGAGCGGCACTCCTCTCATCCCTGCGCATCGCCGGCGCTCCTCCCCCGGGCGATTGATTCTAGCGTGTGCGCGGAATCGAAAAATCAGCACCCTCGCGAATGCCCGACGGCCATCGCGAGGTGATCGTTTTCTGGCGCGTAAAGAAACGCACGCCTTCCGGACCGTGCATGTGGTGGTCACCGAAAAGCGATCGCTTCCATCCTCCGAAACTGTAATAAGCGGTCGGCACCGGGATCGGCACGTTCACACCCACCATGCCGATCTGCACGCGACTCGTGAAGTTACGGGCTGCATCACCGTCGCGGGTGAAAATTGCAGCGCCGTTACCATATTCGTGGTCGTTGACGAGCTGCAACGCTTCTTCGTAGTCCTTTGCGCGCACTACGCTCAGGACAGGGCCGAAGATTTCCTCTTTGTAGATGCGCATGTCCGGCTTTACCTTGTCGAACAGGCAGCCGCCCAGAAAGAAGCCTTGCTCGTGATCGGGCACGGCCTCGTTGCGGCCGTCGACGACCAGCTCTGCGCCTTCCTCGACGCCGACATCTACGTACCCTCTCACCTTGTCCCGGTGCGCGCCCGTGACGAGCGGGCCCATCTCGACGCCTTCCTGGTCGTAGGCGCCGATCTTGAGCGACTCCACCCGCGGCTTGAGACGGCTGACCAGCTCGTCGGCGGTCTCGTCGCCGACGGCCACCGCCACCGAGATGGCCATGCAGCGCTCGCCCGCCGAGCCGTAGGCGGAGCCCATGAGGGCATCGACCGTCTGATTCATGTCGGCATCGGGCATGACCACCAGGTGATTCTTCGCGCCGCCGAGCGCCTGAACGCGCTTGCCGTTCGCGCTGGCGGTGTTGTAGACGTACTCGGCGACGGGCGTCGAGCCGACGAAGCTCACGGCAGCCACGTCCGGATCCTCGAGCAGCGCGTCGACCGCTTCTTTGTCACCGATGACCACGTTGAGCACGCCCTTGGGGAGCCCGGCCTCGATGGCGAGCTCGGCGAGTCTCAGCCCGCAGGACGGATCGCGCTCCGAGGGCTTGAGCACGAACGTGTTGCCGCACGCGATGGCGATGGGGAACATCCACATGGGAACCATCGCCGGAAAGTTGAAGGGCGTGATACCTGCGCACACGCCGAGCGGCTGGCGGATATTGTAGCTGTCCACCTCATTGGCGACGTTCTCGTTGATCTCGCCCTTGAGAAGCTGCGGGATGCCGCAGGCGAACTCGACGATCTCGGCGCCGCGCTGCACCGAGCCGCGCGCGTCGTCGAGGGTTTTGCCGTGCTCGCGCGAGACGATCTCCGCGAGCTCGCCGCTGTGCGCCTCCACCAGGTCGCGGAAGCGGAACAGAATGCGTGCGCGCTGCGCGGCCGGCGTCGCCGACCAGGCCGGAAAGGCGGCTTTGGCTGACGCGATCGCTCTGCGTACCTCGTGGGCGCTCGCGTAGGGCGCGTGGGCGCTCACCCCGCCGGTTGCCGGGTTGAAGACGTCGCCGAAGCGATTGCTCTCGCCGGAAATCCGCTCGCCGTCGATGAAGTGATAGAGATGCTTTGCCGCGCGCTCGTCCGCTGAATGGCCTGTTTTCATCACTTTGGCCATGGAGTCCTCCTCCTCTCCGAATTCTCCGAATTCTCCGAAGTCAGTACCCGCCGGGGTGGCCCCGGATAGGCTGCGGCGTGGAGCGTAGCATACCGGAAATGGTCGCGTTTTGGAGCTACTTCGATTCCCATTGTGCGGCCATTGGCGCGCCGCACGATCCCCCGGCGTGCGGGTGAGCGGCTGGTTTTTACGCGGCGCCTCGCCGATGATGCGCACGCCAATTGCCCGAGGGGAGCACCGTCATGTCGACCATCTTCTCGAAGATCATCCGCGGCGAGGCGCCGGCGGATATCGTTTATCAGGACGATCGGGTGACCTGTTTCCGGGACATCAACCCGGCCGCTCCGGTGCACATACTGATCGTCCCCAACAAGGAGATCGCCACTGCCAACGACCTCGACGATGAGGACGAGTCGCTGGCAGGCTACCTGCTGCTGACGGCCCGGCGTCTCGCCCGCGAGGCGGGTATCGACGAGAGCGGCTACCGGCTCATCATCAACTGCAACCGCGACGGCGGTCAGGTGGTCGACCATCTGCACCTGCATCTCATTGGCGGGCGCCCCATGGGTCCGATGGTGGTGCGGGTGTAGGTCGGGCCGGGCGCGGCGCGGCCCGCTGCGCCGACGCTTGGCTTCGCCCGCGGGATACTGTATATATTTACAGATTCCTACGCGAGGCTGAAGCATGCTGCCCCTTACCCCACGCCAGAGCCAGGTCCTGCTCTTCATCCAGGCATTCATGGAGCAGGAGGGGTTCCCGCCCACCCGTGCCGAGATCGCCGAGGGGCTCGGTTTTCGCTCGGTCAACGCCGCCGAGGATCACCTGAAGGCGCTGGTGCGCAAGGAGGCCATCGAGATCCTCCCCGGCACCTCTCGGGGTATCCGGCTGCTCGGCGATGGCGCAGAGACCGGGCTGCCGGTGGTCGGACGGGTGGCGGCCGGACAGCCGATCCTCGCCGAGCAGAACATCCAGCGTCACTACCAGATCGACAATCGCCTGTTCCGTCCACGTGCCGATTATCTGCTGCGCGTGAAAGGCATGAGCATGCGCGACGCCGGCATTCTCGACGGCGATCTGCTGGCCGTGCACCGCCAGCCCACGGCCGAGAGCGGCGAGATCGTCGTCGCCCGCATCGACGACGAGGTGACCGTCAAGCGTTTCCGGCGCCGCGGCAACACGGTGCGCCTGATGCCGGAGAACGACGCCTTCTCGCCCCTGGTCGTCGACCTGCGCCGGGAGTCCCTGGTCATCGAGGGCATCGGTGTGGGCGTCATCCGCAACCGCCGTAACCTGTGAGCGCGGCGCTCGAGGCGCTGCGGCGCCACCCGGCCATCTGGCGCCGGCGGGCGCCGCCGGCGGGTACCCTGGCCACCGGTTTCCCGCCGCTCGACGAGGCGCTCCCCGATGCGGGCTGGCCCATGGGCGCGCTCACCGAGATTCAGGTTACCCGCCAGGGGGTCGGCGAGCTGCGCCTGGTGATGCCGGCGCTCGCCGAGCTCAGCGGCCGTGGCCGCTGGCTCGCGTGGGTGGGAACGCCCGGCGTGCCCTACGCTCCGGCGCTCGCGGCCCGGGGCGTCGTGCTGCCGCGCGTTCTGTGGGTGCGCGCCGACAATGCCGCCGAGCAGCTGTGGAGCGTGGAGCAGGCGCTGCGTTCGGGAGTGTGCGGCGCGGTGCTGGCGTGGCCGGCGCGCATGCACCCGCGCCGCCTGCGCCGCCTGCAGCTGGCGGCGGAGAGCGGCGGCGCCTGGGCGCTGCTGTTCCTCTGCGGGACGGCGCCCGCTCGCGCATCGCCCGCGTCGTTGCGCCTGCGCGTCGCCCCTGCCGCCCGCGGCCTGGCCGTCGAGGTGCTCAAGTGCCGGGGCAGGCCGGGCGCGCGGGTGGAGATCGGTCTGGATGAATAATCATGAGGGCTCTGAAGGGGGGACGCTTATTTTCTGACGCGACGGATATCGAATCCGTCCCCGGGAAAACCAGTGCGTCCCCTGCGAGGCCATCGCATCTGTGGCTCGCGCTCTACCTGCCGCGCTTTGCGCTGGAGGTTCTCGGCGGGCCGCGCGCCGCCGCGCCGCCGGTGGCGGTGATCTCCGGCGCCGTCGTCGCCGCCGCCGACGCAAACGCCGCGCGCGCCGGCGTGCACGCCGGCCTGTCGGCAAGCGCCGCCTGCGCGCTGGTGCCGAATCTCGTTCTCGCACCCCGCGACGAGGCGGCGGAAGCCGCCGCGCTGGAGGGTCTCGCCGCCTGGGCGGGTCAGTTCACCTCGTTCGTGAGCCTGGTGCCGCCCGACGGGCTGCTGCTGGAGATCGGCGGCAGCCTGGCGTTGTTCGGCGGCCTGGACGCGCTCCTCGAGCGGGTGCGCCGGGCCATCGACGGACTCGGTTACAGCGCGCGTTTCGGCGTTGCGCCGACGCCGCTGGGCGCCTGGCTGCTGGC
>JAABYT010000014.1:50607-53304 GCA_011775625.1 Gammaproteobacteria bacterium
GCGCCGGTGCCGTTGGCGTTTCTCGATCTGCCCGCGCGCATCGAGCAGGACCTGCGCAGCGTCGGCATCGAGCGCTTCGGCGATTGCGTTCGTCTGCCGCGGGACGGCACGGCGCGGCGCACCGATCCGCGGCTGCTGGCGTGTCTCGATCGCGCCCTCGGCAAGCGCGCCGATCCGCGCCTGCCCTATACGCCGCCGCCCATCTTCGAGCGCCGCCTGAGTCTGCCCGGAGAGATCGGGGACACCGAGACGTTGCTGATCGCCGCCGAGCGGCTGTTGCTCGAGCTCTCGGGCTATCTGCAGACCCGGGCCGGTGGCGTGCAGACGCTCGAGTGGCATCTCGCGCATCGGCGCGGCCCTGCGACCCGTCTCGTCCTCGAGCTGGTGGCGCCGAGCCGCGACGCCGCGCATCTTTTATTGCTCCTGCGCGAGCGGCTCGCACGCGTGGCGCTCGTCGAAGCGGTCGTCTATCTGGGGATCCGGGCGCGTCATATTCTGCCTCTGGCGCCCTCGAGTCCGGATCTCTACGGCGAGCAGGGAGTTGCCGGCGGCGACTGGCGCGCGCTGGTGGAGCGGCTGCGCTCGCGCCTCGGGCGCGAGGCGGTGCAGGGGCTCGCGCTCGCGGCAGATCACCGCCCGGAGCGGGCGTGGCGCATTTGTGCTTTGGGCGAGAGCGCCGCCGAAGCATCGCTTCACTATCCGCGCCGGCCGCTGTGGCTGCTGAATCCACCGCAGATGCTGCAGTCGGTGACGGGCGTTCCCTGGCTCGATGGAAAATTACACCTCGCCCGCGGGCCGGAGCGCATCGAGAGCGGCTGGTGGGACGGCAACGACATCGCCCGCGACTACTTCGAAGCCCTGCACCCGAGCGGCGCCTGCTACTGGATCTACCGCGAGCTGCGCGAACGCCGCGACTGGTATCTGCACGGCGTGTTTGCCTGAATGTCGATAGAAGCTCACCCAGGTATCGCTGGTCGCGCCGTTGCATTCTTCAAGCCAGTGGGCACAGAACCCGACCGTTGCTTCTGCGCGGGCAGCCTGTACGCAAATTACAGTCTCATGGTAGACGCCACGATGGCGTGGCGTCATCGGTCGGCTGTCATGAACTGGATTACGCGAGACAGACCACATACGCTCTGCGCATGGGAAAGCCACGCGGCGTGGTCGCCGCCGGACATACGCTGACCGCCGAGGCAGCTGCAGAAGTGCTGCGCGCGGGCGGCAACGCCTTCGATGCGGCGCTGGCCGCGCTCGCGGTTGCGAGCGTCGTCGAGCCGGTGCTGTGCACGCCCGGGGGCGGCGGCTTTCTGCTCGCGCATCCGGCCAGGGAGAAGCCACGGGTCTACGATTTTTTCGTCCACACGCCGTCGCGGCGTCTGCCCGAGTCGAGTCTCGATTTCCGACCCATCCTCGCCGATTTCGGCGGCGTCACCCAGGAATTTCACATCGGTCTCGGCACGGTGGCGGTGCCGGGGCTGGTGCGCGGGCTGTTCGAGATCCATCGCGACCTCGGCACGCTGCCCATGCGCGACATTCTCGCCCAGGCGGTCACGCATGCGAAGGACGGTGTCACGGTGACGCCTTTCCAGGCCTACGTGCTGGGCGTGGTGTCGGCGACCTTCACGGCCACGCAGGCCTGCCAGCGGATCTTCAGGAGCGCCCGAGACGCCGAGGCGCTGGTCGGCGAGGGCGAGTGCCTGCGCCAGCCCGAGCTTGCCGACACGCTCGAAACGCTGGCTATCGAAGGCGACGATCTCTTTTATCGCGGTGAGATCGCCGCGGCCATCGCCAGAGACATGCACGGCGGCGGCCAGATCACCTTCGATGATCTCGCCGGGTATGCGGTCGAGCGCCGCGTGCCACTGACGCTCGACTACCACGGCGTGCGCATGCTCACCAACCCGCCGCCGTCCTCGGGCGGACTGCTGATCGCCTTCGGTCTGAAGCTTCTGCAATCCCTCGACGCGCAGGCACTCGGCTTCGCGACCTGCGACTATCTCGACACGCTGGTGCGGGTCATCGGCGCGACGGCCGAGGCGCGCGTCGCCGCCGGCGGCGATGCGCATCTCGACGCCGATGTCATGCTCGATGAGACCTTCGTCGCCCGCTACCGCAACGAGATCGCCGGGCGCGCCGCCAGTCGCCGCGGCACCACGCAGATCAGCGTCATCGACGCCGACGGCAGCCTTGCGAGCCTCACGGTTTCGAACGGCGAAGGCTCCGGCTACGTGGTACCCGAAACGGGTATCGTCATGAACAACATGCTCGGCGAGGAGGATCTCAACCCCGGCGGCTTCCAGCGCTGGCCCGAGGCGCACCGGATGACCTCGATGATGGCGCCGTCTGCGCTGGAGTGGCCGAACGGTGACCGAATCGCGCTCGGCTCGGGCGGCTCGAATCGACTGCGCACGGCCATCCTGCAGGTGCTGCTGAACGTCATCGATTTCGGGTTGCACGTGGAGGACGCGGTGCACGCGCCGCGAGTGCACTACGAGAACGGGCACCTGAGCGTCGAGGGCGGCTTCGACATGGATCGTCTCGGCGCGCTCCTCGAGGCCTTTCCCGATCATCACGTCTGGGATCGGCGCAACATGTTCTTCGGCGGCGTGCACACGGTGATGGCGGGCGAAAAGGGCATGCAGGGCACCGGCGACGCGCGCCGCGGCGGCGCGAGTCTCGTCTGCGAGGAATAGGGCG
>JAABYT010000014.1:53332-55952 GCA_011775625.1 Gammaproteobacteria bacterium
ACACGGGGCCGGGCGCGGCCGCCACCAGAATGCGATCGGCGATGTCCTGAAAATCGTTGCGGAAGTGCACCGAGCTCTTCAGCACCATGATGGATTGCTCGGCGGGCTCGATGCCGAGATGACGGAACATGGCCTGGTCGGCGGCCTGCATCGCCTTGGTGGTGACCACCACGCGCACGCCGGAGGTCTCCAGCAGCGCCATGGGGCCGAGGCGCATGCGCGAGCCGAGCCACATGGGGCCGGTGGCGGTGAAGCGGCCGTCGCCGAGCGCCAGCACCTTGTACCGCGCGGCGTAAGGCTTGCCGTCTGGCGCGCCCGACTTGCCGCCGAGGGCGAGCTCGATCCCGGCGCCGGCGCCGGCGGCGTGGGCCGCGGCGGCCGCTTCGCCGTCGGCGAGCAATCCCAGCACCGCGCCGCGGGCGCCGCCCTCGACCAGCGCTTCGAGCATACCGGTGGTGTCGCCGGCGCCGCCGCCGCCGGGGTTGTCCTGGCTGTCGGCGATGACGATCGGGCCTTTCGCATCGGCCACGCGCGCCAGCGCTTCGGCGACCGCCTCGTCCGGATCCCAGACGCGCCCGGCAAAGGCCGCTTCGCTTTCGTTGACCATGGCGAGCAGCCGATCGGCGGCGGCGTCCGCCGCCGCCCGGTCGCGGGCGTAGGCGAGGACGGCGGGGCCGATGTCGGCGATGTCGGCCAGGTGGAAGCCGCAGGCGAAAGACAGCGCCGTCACCGGGCCGCCGATCATGCCGGGCAGCTGGGCGTAGATGGATTTTGCCGGCTCGGTGAGCGTGCAGCCCCAGTTGAGCGGGATGAGAAAATCCGTGCGGCGCATCGCCGCCGCCCAACGCTCGCCGCTCTCGATGAGCGCGCACAGATGATTGGCCGCGCGCCCGCCGGTCTCGCCCATGTCCACGTGCGGGTAGGTGCGGAAGATGTCGATGACGCTCGCGTGGCGCACCATGGCCTCGGTCAGGTTGGCGTGCAGATCGAGGCTCACCGCTACCGGCAGGTCATCGCCCACCAGATCCCGAACGCGTCTCAACAGCTCACCCTCGCCATCCTCCAGGTGCTCGCAGACCATGGCGCCGTGAAGATCGAGATAGACGCCGTCCACCGGCAGCGCCTTCTCGAGATCGGCGAGCAGCATCCCGGTGATGCGTTCGAAAGCATCTTCGGTGACGTGGGCGGAGGGCGTTGCCGAGCACCACAGCAGCGGCACCAGCGCGTGGCCGTGTCGATCGAGCGTTTCGATGGCGCCGGTCACCGGCAGATGCACGCCTTCGACGGCGTCGAACATCTCGCCACCCCTGGAAAGCCCCGGCCACCCGCCGGCTTCCTCGAATGCCGCGTAGTCCGCCTTCACCGGTGCGAATGTGTTGGTCTCGTGCTGAAAGCCGCCGACGGCGATGCGTGCCATGTGTGACGTTCCTGTTTGTTAATCGGCCACCTGGTCGAGAATTTCCCAGATCCGCTCGAGCCACTGCGCGTGCTCCGGCTTCATGAGGCAGGAACGCAGGCAGGTGACGCTGTCCTGGTCGAACTCCACCTGTGGCCAGTGCCGGGCGAGAAGCGTCGCCGGGAACTTCGCCAAAGCCAGATGCAGGTGCGCGCGCGCGGCTTCGTCGAACATCCGTGCCGAGCGCGTGGAGATGTCGCTCGCGCGCGTGCCTGCCGGCGCCCACACGACGATGTCGAGCTCCGGCCGCATGACGGTGAGAAAGCGCGTGTCGTCATCGAGACGCGCGTAGAGATCCAGCGCGGCCTCGCGGCAGGCGGTCAGATCGCGGGCGAAGGCGCCACCGGGTTCGAGCGGCAGCATGCGCATGGTCGCCCACAGGGCCACCGCGGAAGCGCCCGCCCGCGAGCACTCCAGGCTGATCTCGCCGAGATGCAGCGCATCGGAGCTGAAATACGTATAAGGAGAGTCGTGCTTGTAGATGCTGCCGACGGACGGATCGCGAAACAGCAGGCAGCCGCACCCGTAGGGCTGCAGGCCGTGCTTGTGGGGATCGATGACGATGGAGTCGGCTTCGCCGATGCGCGCGAAGGCTGCGCGGGCGTCGGCGTCGAGATTGTCCACGAGCCGGAAGTAGCCGCCGTAGGCGGCGTCCACGTGAACCCGGAAGCCGTGCACTTTCTGCAGCTCGAGAATGGCCGGCAAGGGATCAACGGCGCCCGTGCCGGTAGCGCCGAGGCTGGCGACGACGGTTGCGATGTTCTCGCTCTTCAAACGGGATTCGAGCGCCTCGGTGTCCATGCGCCCGCGCTCGTCGACTGCAACGCTGTCGAAATCGAGCTGCAGCACCTCTGAGATGCGGCTGTGGGTGTAGTGCGCCTGACTCGATGCGACGACGCGCTCGCCGGGCCGCAGCCGGCCCGCGACCCAGAGCGCCTCGAGATTCGCCATGGTGCCGCCGCCGCACAGGTGCCCGAGGTGCGTGTCCCAGCCGAACATGCGCGCGATGTCCGCAACGCACTCTTTCTCCATGGCCGAGCTCGCGCGCCCGCCGTCGAGGGCGTGATTGTTCGGGTTGATCCACATGCTGAGCGCGTAGGCGAGGCGTGCGATGGGGTGCGGTGGCTTGAGCATCTGCCCGGCATAAAGCGGGTGCGCATAGGG
>JAABYT010000014.1:55960-61554 GCA_011775625.1 Gammaproteobacteria bacterium
GCGATGTCCGGCGCGGCGTCGCTGTCCGGCAGCTCGGCGAAGCCCCGCTCGAGCGCGTGCACGGCTTCCTCGAGCAACGCCAGGCTCCCGGTCTCTAAACGCACGGCCGATGGTTCTCCCGCGCCTTATCGCTGTGACGCTTTTTTCATGTGCGCCAGCCCCCCATGCATCGCCCGCCATGGCTCGTCCATGGCGCACACGCGTCGTCGCAACCGGTGCGCCGGGCGATCACGCCTGAAGGCAGGCGTCGTCCCCGAGCCGGTGGTCGGCCGGAGCGTTTGCGCTGCGCCGGCTCTCGCGAGCGACCTCCATGAGCTTTTGCAGCGTCTCGAAGCTGATGGCGACGTTCTCGCCGTTATTGTGCTTGATTCGCCCGATGCGTTCCTCGGGAGGCGGACAGGGCTCGTCCAGCACCTCGACGGGCTCGCGCAGGCTGCCGATTTCGACGATGCGTCCCACGATGCGGTCCTCGGTGAATCACGGGCGACGAACATAATCTAGCCGCTCCCTGCGGCTCCTGTCGATGGCGCCGGCGCGGTGCGCCGAGGCGCGTCAGGGATGCCGACCCCAGAGAAAGACGAGCTCCGAGTTGCCCGGCACGGGACCGGCGCTCAGATCGGCCTCCATGTCGCGCAGGCCGCGGGCAAACTCGTCCTCGGCGATCAGCCTCAGGCAGGAGAAGGCCCTGTGCCGATAAGGTGCGCTGTCGGAGACGGCGAACCGCGCGTGCCGGTGCCATTGCTCGATGCCGCCGAAGCCCGCTGCCGTCATCGCGTCACGCAGCTTCTCGATGGCGTGATAACGGCTCAGCTCGATCGGCACCGTCGCGGGCCAGTAACGCGACAGCGGCTCCCGGCGGGCGATGATGGCCTCCGAGTCGGTCGCCGTGCACGAGATGCCGTCCGGGCGGAGCACCCGGAACGATTCACCGAAGTAGGCCGCGACGTTTTCGATGTGGTGAACGACGTTGACCGAGAAAATCATGTCGAGCGATCGGTCGGCGAACGGCAGACGGGTCGCGTGGCCTTGCACGAAGGCGATGCGCGCGCGCTGCGGCGCCTGCTCGAGCATGCGGCGCGACGCGTCCATGCCGAATCGCGTGCCCGGGCCGTATCGCGCCAGGGCGCAGATGTAGGCGCCCGCGCCGCAGCCAACCTCCAGCGTTGCTCCACCGGGCGAGAGCGCCTGCAGGTGCCGGAGCGTCTCTACGACAAAAGGCTGCGCGTCCCGGTAGCGCGCGTAGTCGCTCGCCACCTGGTCGTAGTCGAGGCACGGGCCCACACGCATCTCCGCAGGTTTCGGCCGGATTATCTCTCGAGCCCCAATCGTTGATGCCACTCGGCCAGAGATTCTTCGGGGTACTCGTCGAAACGCTTGTCACCGGGCTCGATGTGCGCCGGTACCCAGGAAGCCTTGGATGCCAGCATCAGGTGGGTGCGCTCGGGAGGGACCGGCAGCCCGGTATCGATGGCCGAGGCGAAGGGATGCACGAGCTCCGGCCAGCGGGGATCCCAGACCCAGAGCGCGCTGGCGCAGTGGCGGCAGAAGCTTCGCCGGGCCGGGCTCGGCTTCGATTTGCCCGTTTCGCTGTCTTTTATCCTGGCGCGATAAACGCTGATGTTCTTCTCGCCCTTGATTCGCAGGGTCTCGTAATCGCCGCCGAGATTGATGGCGAATCCGCCGCCGCCGGCTGTCTTGCGGCAAATCGAGCAGTAGCACAGGTTGAAAGGATAGGGCTCGGCCGACTGTAACGAGAAACGCACTTTGCCGCAGTGGCAGGATCCCTCGAGCTGCATGCTTCGCCCCCCGCTTTGATCTGCTCCGATTGTGTGGCCGGCTATCGCGCGGCGCAAGCGCACCCGGCGCGCCGGTCCGGCGTTGCTCGACGCCGTCGATGCGCTACTCGCTTCCCTCGATCAGCGAGCGCAGATCGGCGAAAGGCTTATGAGTCGCGGAGGTCTTTTGCGCGTCGCTGTCTTTGGCGCCGGTCGCATCGAGCATTCGTGCGTGCTCGTTGTCGTGGCAGTAGAGGCAGAGCAGCTCCCAATTGCTTCCGTCGGCGGGATTGTTGTCGTGATTGTGGTCGCGGTGATGAACGGTGAGCTCGTGGAGATTGCCGCGGTCGAACTCTCGCCCGCATCGCCCGCAGATCCATGGATAGAGCTTCAAGGCCTGCTCGCGGTAGTCCTGCTCGCGCTGCTCCCGGGCGCGGCGCGACTCCGCGACGACTTTGTCGAGCTTGGTGGAGTCCGGATGCTTTTTCTTCGCGGGCATGGCTACGCCTCTGATGGAGAGACGGCGTCAACACCTTATATTATAGAGCAACGCCGCGCGGAGCCGGCGTCGACCCATCTGGGTGAATCCGCTGCGGGCCGCGATGGGCGCCGTGAACGCGGCTCGGCACCGGCGCCCACGCGCGCGATCGGGCACTCATGGTTTCCGGGCGCGCGTCAGCATCGCAGGCATGGGGATCCTCACCGTGCCCGATTGCTCGAACTGCCGGGCCCTCTCGACGATGGCCGACTCGATGTTCTTTTTCGCGGAGGCGCTCTGCGCGTCGATCAATGTCTTGCTGCGAGCCATGGCATTGTAGATGGTGTCGAGGACCTGCTCCGGTCGTGGCCAGGCGCCGAGCAACGGGATCTCTATCGTGGAAACGTCGCGAAAACCCACGCCCTCGAGCGTGCGCGCGCAGTTCTCGGGCGACGCAAAGTGTGATTCCGAGGGCCCGGGAGGGAGCGCATCCTGAACGTCCGCGTGCTCGTTCACCGCTTCGCGAATTATCTGCCGGAAGTTGACCTTCACGTCGCTCGGCGGGCTCCATACGGTGAACGCGTAACGTCCACCGCTTTTCAGGACTCTGTGCGCCTCGCCGAGCGCAACGAGAGGCTCGGAGAAATGGTGGACGCCAAAATTGCAGACGACGGCGTCGAATGTTTCCTCTTCGAAGGGCAGCGCCTGGGCGTCGCCGGGTCGAAAGTCGATACCTGGATGCAGCCTTCTCGCCTCTGAGAGCATGCCATCGACGAAATCGATTCCGATTACAACGGCGCCCGCCTCGGTGGCGGCGCGCGAGATATTTCCCGTGCCGCACGCCACCTCGAGCACGCCAATGCCTTTCTTCACGCCGGCGGCCGATAGAAGATCGTCCGCGGCCTGCACCGTGATACGGCCGAAGTGTGAATCATAGGTCTCGTGCATCTCACCCCAGGTGCGATGCTCGAACTGCGCGTGCGCATCCATGCCGGTGGCGGTCTCGCGATTGTCCGGTTTATTTGCTGACATGGTTTCTGCCCTGAAAGAGTCTCGTGCTCAATCGTTGATGGCGACGAGCTCGCGGCGGAACGGGATCTCGTCGGTGACCGGCTCGTCGCATTCCCGGGCGTAGCGGTGACCGGCGTACACGGCGGCCGCGATGAGCGACGGCGCGTGCGCGTCGCCGATGCACTCCAGGTGACGAATGCCGGCATCGGCGCGCTTTTCCGCATCGCTCTCGAGCGCGAGGAACAACTCGTCGTCCGGTAGTCTCGCGGTGACCAGCACCACCGACGCGGCTTCGATGCGGCTGCGGGCGCCGGTGTAGATGCAGGCGAGCTCGACGCCATTGGGGTCGATGGCCGTGAGGTTTCGGCACGTTGCCACACCGACACCCGCGTTCATGAGCTGAGACTGGATGCGAAACTGCTCGAGCGTCGCCCATGTCCACACGGAAACCTGCGCCAGCGGCGTCACCAGCGTCACGTCGAGGCCCCGCGAGCGGAGCTCCTCGGCGAGCACGCCGCCGAGGTAGGCGTGGTCGTCGTCGAACAGGACGACCGGCCCGGCAATCGGCACGCCGTCCATGACATCGTCCGGGGTGTACACGTTGCCGGCCGGCGAGCCGGGGATCGGCACCCGATTGGTGCGCCCGACGCCGTCACGCCGCCAGTGCGCGCCGGTGGCGATCACGACCCGCGGGAAGCCGAACTCGAGCACGTGCTCGACCGAAAGGCGGCTGTCGCGATAGACCTCCACCTGCGGCATGCGGGCGAGCTGCGAGACGCGGTAATCGCGCACGCGTGCCCACTCGGCGAGACCCGGAAGTCGGCTCTCGCGGGTGACGCGTCCGCCGAGCTCGTCGCCGGCCTCGGCGAGCGTCACCGCATAGCCGCGCTCACCGAGGGCGCGTGCACATTCGAGCCCCGCGGGTCCCGCGCCGATAACGAGCACCTTGTCCTGTGAGCTGCTCGGCGCGATTCGCTCCGGGTGCCAGTCCCGGCGCCACTCCTCTCCAACCGTCGGATTCTGCGTGCAGCGCATGGGCACGATACGGCGCTCACCGCTCACGCAGACGTTGCAGCCGATGCACTCGCGGATGTCCTCCGGTCGGCCTTCCTCGATCTTCTTCGGCAGGAACGGGTCGGCGATCGAAGGCCGCGCCGCGCCGATGAAATCGAGCACGCCGCGCTTTATCTGCGACACCATGGTGTCCGGGGAGGTGAAGCGCCCGACGCCGACGACCGGCTTGCTCGTCACCTGCTTGACGAAGGCCGTGTATTTTTCCTGGTTGCCCTCGCGTTCGAAGCGCGACGTGGTGGAATCGTTGTTCCAGTTGCTCACGTTGACGTCCCAGAGATCGGGCAACTCCGCGAGCATCTCCACCACCTCGCGACCCTCGCCATCCGCGGTGATGCCGCCCGGGCCGAGCAGCTCGTCGACGGCGAACCGCACCGCCACCGCGCAGCGCTCGCCGACCGCTTCCCTGGTGTCCTCGATGAGCTCGCGGAAAAGACGCGCACGATTCTCGAGCGAGCCGCCGTACTCGTCGCTGCGGTGGTTCCAGCGCCGCGAGATGAATTGCATGGGAAGGCTCAGATCGTGGCCGGCGTACACGTAGATGATATCGAAACCGGCGTCGCGGGCCCGCAGCGCCGCCTTGCGGTGCCAGGCGCGCAGATTGGCGATGTCGGTCTTGGTCATGGCGCGTGCCTGCACCGGATCGGGATCGTCGACAGGCGTATGCGACGGCGCCAGCGGCGGCACCCGGCTGTACAGGTTGCCCGCCATGGGACCGTTGTGGGTGAGCTCGATGGCGGCCAACGCGCCGTGCTCGTGAACCGCTTCTGCCATCAGGGCGAGCGCCGGGATGTCGCGATCGTCCCACAGCAGCGCATCCGGCGAGGGCTCGTAGTCACCGCTCCAGTGGATCGAGCACTCCTGGGTGCTGATGACCGCCCATCCGCCCTCGGCCTTGACGCCGCGCATGCGCGCTTCGGCACGCGGGTGGCGATAACCCATGCCGCTGCAATGGGGCACCTGGTAGAAGCGGTTCCTGGCGCGCAGCGGGCCGATGTCTACGGGCTCGAACAGGATGTCGTAGCGTGGGTCGCGCGCCATTCGCGTGAAGCACCTCGGGCGCCCTCGGGCGCGCGTCGGCGACGGGGATGTCCCGGCCGGTGTACTCGCCTGATCCGTTGCCCGGAACGAAACCGGATCCCGGTCAGAGTTCGCTGCAGGGTTTCATTCTGCCAGCGGCTGGCGTCGAGGCCAAACCCGTCGTCGCTCCGCCCCGGGGCGGACGAGCGTCGAAGCGCTTTCCCGGCGCGGCTGGCGCC
>JAABYT010000014.1:61563-71271 GCA_011775625.1 Gammaproteobacteria bacterium
CGGAATGCGTGGCGGCGGAGGATCTCGGCGTATCCCTCGAAGCGATAGTGGCCGTTGGCTGCGAGCACCTGATGGCGCTCGTCGCGCCAGCGCTCCGCCAACCGGTACCAGGCCAGATGCGGCTCCCGGTGATGCAGGTAGTGGAGATTGTTGTTGAGGTAGAGCAGTGACATCAGCGCGCCCGACTCGACGATGGCCATGCGCGCGCCGATCTCGCGGCGCGCGCGGTGCTCGGCGAAAGAGCGCAGCAGCGTGAGCGAGATAGCCGGGTAGACGAACAGCGCCAGGTAAGCGGGCAGCGGAATGCCACACACGACGTTCGCCCACAGCACGACCGGCGCGCAGCCGGCGAAATGCAAAAGCCACGCTTTGAGATGACTGAAGTCACCGCTCCTGAATGCCTTCGCTTGCACCGCGAGCAGGCGCCACGCGCTGATCACCGGACCGATGACAAGCCTGCCCGCCGCGGTGGCGTGCGCGCGCAGCACGGCGCGGCGCAGCCGCCCGCACCGCTGCCAGGCTTCCCGGGTCAGGTAATAAGATTCGGGATCGGCGATGGGATCGGTGACCCGCTCGTCGCGGTGATGACGCAGATGGCTGTCGGCGTAGATCTCGAGCGGCAGCCACAGCCACAGGCTCGGGAACACGAGCACACGGTTCAGCCAGCGCCAGCGGGTCGGGTGGCCGTGCACCACCTCGTGCTGCAGGGAACCGTGCCAGGCCAGCAGGAAGCCGCCGGCCGGTGCCGCCAGCCACCAGGGCAGCGCGTGGTAGTGCAGGGTGAGCGCGGCGTAGCCGGCGTAAATGGCGGCCGCCACCGCCACCGTCGGCCACTCGACGACTGGACGCGCATCGTCGGACATTGGGCGACTCTCCGGGGACCAATACGCAGCCGGCATCGGCGATCGGCGCTGCCCGGTTGCGCCTCAGGCCGCCGCGAGCCGTCTTCACGCCGTGTATTAAAGGCGCGCTTATCCCCAGCGACAACGCGGGAATTCGCACAATTTAAAGCGGGTTGTCACGTTATCAAATCTGTTGTACACAATATAAAGCTTTGTTAACTTTTCAGAACATCTCGTTGCACAAAGGGCCGCACCATGCACCGCCGTGACACCGTGGAAATCTTCCGCAGCCGGCTGCAGGAGGTCATCGAGCGCTCGGGCATGAGCCGCAGCGCGTTCGCCCGCTCCATCGGCACCGACCGCTCGACCCTGTCGCAGCTCCTGGCCGCCGATGGCACCCGCCTGCCGCGGGCCGAGACCATCGCCGCCATCGCGGCCGCCGCCCAGGTGAGCGTCGACTGGCTGCTCGGGCTGAGCGCCGAGGGACAGATGGGCACCGATGTCCTCAACGAGGCGGTGGCCATCGAGCCCGGCGCCGCGTCACCTGCCGACGAGCGCCTGAGGCGCTGGCATGCCGAGGCTGCCGGCTACAAGATCCGCTACGTCCCCACCACGCTGCCGGATCTGCTCAAGTCCGAGGACGTCATCCGTTACGAGTACCGCCAGCACGATACGCTGGAGCCGGAGGGACGCATCGAGCAGGCCGAGGCGAAGCTCGCCTACAGCCGGCGGCCCGAGACCGACATCGAGGTGTGCAGCTCGTATCAGTCGGTGGCGCAGTTCGCGCGCGGCCACGGCGAGTGGGAAGAGCTCGACGTCGCCACCCGCACGGCCCAGCTCGAGACCATGATCGGCTTACTCGACGAGCTCTATCCGACGTTTCGCTGGTTTCTTTATGACCTTCGCCAGTGTTACTCGGTGCCGTTCACCGTCTTCGGCCCGCAGCGCGTGGCAATCTACATCGGCGACATGTGGCTCGTGACGACTTCGCAGGAGCACGTGCGGGTGTTCACCAACCACTTCGACAGCCTCATCCGCGCCGCCGTCATGCAGCCACCGGAAGTCATCGAGTACCTGCAACGGCTGCTCGGCGAGGTGACCGGCGGGGATCGATCCGTTCGACCGGCGTCGAGCGGCGCGTAAGGGGGGGCGTTGCTGGCGAGCCTGCCCATGTACGATCTTCCCGAGGTGCGTTCCGCCACCGATGCCTGGTGGCGCGGCGTTGCCGCGGCGCTCGCGCGCGCCGGTATCGAATCGGTTCCGCCCGCGCTCAACTGGGATGCGCCCTTCGATGCGCTGCGCTCTCCGGAGCTGCTTCTCGGTCAGACCTGCGGATACCCGCTCACGCACGCGCTCGCCGGCGTGGTCGAGCTGGTGGCCACGCCGGCGTACTCGGCCGATGGCTGCAGCGGCGCCGACTACTGCAGCCTGATCGTGGTCTCCGAGGACGACCCGGCGGCGGCGCTCGCAGAGCTGCGCGGTGCGGTGTGCGCCTACAGTCGCCGCGACTCCCATTCCGGTTACAACGCGCTGCGCGCCGCCATCGCGCCCCTTTCGCACGGCGGCGCATTTTTCTCGCGTGTCGTCGCAAGCGGTATGCACGCGCGCAGCATCGGTCTGGTGGCCCGCGGGGAGGCGAACGTGTGCGCGGTGGACTGCGTTACCCACGCGCTGCTCGCGCGCTACCGGCCGCACGCCCTGGCCGGCACGCGCGTGATGGCGAGAACCGAGCGCGCGCCCGGCCTGCCCTACGTGACGCGCGCGGGCGCGGGCCGCGACAACCTGCGGCGGTTGCGCGACGGGCTTCAGGCGGCCGCCTCGGATGCGGGGCTCGCCGGCGCGCGCGAGTCGTTGCTGCTCGCCGGCGTTGTCGTTCTCGGCGAAGACGCCTATCGGCGTATCGTCGACATGGAAGTCTCGGCCCGCGATGCGGGCTACCCGGAGATCCACTAGCGACGCTCGGCGCCGGGGACCCGCTGGCGCGTTGCCATCGCGAGCAGCGACGATACGCCGCGGCGGCGGATGAAGNNCGGCGGATGAAGGGCGCTCTTTGCTATTCGCCGCGCGGCGACCTAGGATGAAAACAACGCGGCCAGGACTCGTGACCGCCATGACCCACGGGCTATACCAGGCCATATTCCGGAATCTGCGTCGGCGGCATCCCGGCAGCCGGAAATCGTTCGAGCCATTCGTTCAGTGATTCGTGACGACGGTGCTCCCGCGTTGATCGCCGCTTTCGGATACGCACGCCGTCGTGTCCGGGCCGCTCTTGGTGAACATCACGAGGGGCTGAGGGCTCGACACAGAGGCAAACTCTCGAGCAGCGCGCTGCCTTGATCGCCATCGACGGTCAATCCCTGACACTCGCCGAGTTCAGCGATGTGGTGCACGACGGTGCCGTGTGCGCGCTCGCCGACGATGCCCGCACGCGCGTCGAAGCCGCGCGGCGGACCGTGGAGGAAAGCGTGCGTCGCGGCGATGCCACCTATGGCATCAATACCGGCTTCGGCGATCTCTCCAGGATGCGCATCGAGAAGGCCAACCTGGCGGCGCTCCAGGAGCGGCTGATCCTCAGCCACAGCGCCGGGCTCGGTGAGCCGCTGCCCGACGCCGTCGTGCGCGGCATGCTGCTGCTGCGCGCCAACACGCTCGCGCGCGGTCACTCCGGCGTGCGCGCATCGCTCATCGAGGCCTTGCTGGGTCTGCTCAATGCCGGCGTTCTGCCCCTGGTCCCGAGCCGCGGCTCGGTCGGCGCCAGCGGCGATCTCGCGCCGCTCGCGCATCTCGCGTTGCCGCTGATCGGCAGGGGCGAGGTGCGCGTGGAAGGCAGGGTGCTGCCGGCGCGCGAGGGTCTCGCACGCGCCGGCCTCGCGCCGCTCGCGCTCGAGCCCAAGGAAGGCGTTTCCCTCATCAACGGAACCCAGGCCATGACCTCGCTGCTGGCGCTGTCGGTGCTCGAGTGCCGGCGCCTGGTGCGCATCGCCGATCTCGTCGCCGCCATGGCCACCGATGCCCTGCGAGGCACCGATGCCGCTTTCGACGTGCGCCTGCATCGGCTGCGGCCCTATCCGGGACAGCGCGCGAGCGCGGCCAACATCTGGAAGCTGATGCAGGGCTCGGGCATCCGTGAGTCGCACCGCCAGGGCGACGTTCGCATTCAGGATCCCTACAGCGTGCGCTGTGCGCCGCAGGTGCACGGGGCGGTGCGCGATCTGCTCGCCGACGTCGAGGCCAAGCTCGCGATAGAGATGAACTCGGTGACGGACAATCCGCTCATCTTCCCCGATGACGACGAGGTCGTCTCCGGCGGCAACTTTCACGGCGAGCCCATGGCGCTCGCCGCCGACGTGCTGACGCTCGGTGTCTCGGAGCTCGGCGCCATCAGCGAAAGGCGCATCGAGAAGCTCACGAACACCGCGTTCTCGGGCCTGCCGCCATTCCTCACACCGGACGCCGGCCTCAACTCCGGATTCATGATGGCCCAGGTGAGCGCGGCGGCGCTCGCGAGTGAGAACAAGACCCTCAGCCACCCGGCGTCGGTGGACTCGATTCCCACATCGGCTGACAAGGAGGATCACGTCTCCATGGGCATGGGCGCGGCGCTCAAGCTGCGTTGCGTGGTCGCGAACACCTCTCGCATCATCGCCATCGAGCTCGCCGCAGCCGCCCAGGGTATCGACCTGCTGCGACCGTTGCGATCGAGCGCGCCGCTCGAGGCGCTGCACGAGGCCTTCCGCCGCCGCGTTTCGATGTTGAAAGAGGATCGGGAAATGGCGCCGATACTGAACACGGCGCGCGCGTTTCTCGACGACATCGACGGCTTCATCGAGGGGCTGGAGTAGCTTGGGCTCAGCCCAATCCACCCCAGCGCTGCGCTACTCCCCTTCGTCGCTCAGAACGATCTTGCCGATGTGCTGGCTGCTCTCCATGAGCCGATGGGCATCGCTCGCCTGCGCGAGCGGAAAGGTCGCGTGAATGATGGGGCGCACCTGCCCGGATTCGAGCAGCGGCCAGACCTTTTCCCGAAGCGAGTGCGCAATCATGGCTTTTTGCGCGACCGTGCGCGGCCTGAGCGTCGAGCCGGTCAGCGTCAGTCGTTTCAACATGATGGGCAGGAGATTCATCTCCACTTTCGGGCCCCTCTGCAGGGCGATCTGCACGATGCGGCCTTCCACGGCGAGGGCCTTGAGGTTGCGCGGGAGATAGTCACCGCCGACCATGTCCAGGATGACATCGACGCCGCGCTCGTTGGTGAGCTCGGAGACGCGCTCGACGAAATCCTCGTCGCGGTAGTTGATGGCGGCGTCGGCGCCGAGGTCCCGGCAGGCCTGACACTTCTCTTCGCTGCCGGCGGTGACGTAGACCGTCGCGCCGAAGGCTTTCGCGAGCTGGATGGCCGTGGTGCCGATGCCGCTCGACCCGCCGTGCACCAGCAGCGATTCGCCGCTCGCAAGGCGCCCGCGATCGAAGACGTTGGTCCAGACCGTGAAGAAGGTTTCCGGAATGGCCGCCGCCTGCACGTGGCTCAAGCCCTCGGGGATCGGCAGGCACAGCGGCGCCGGCGCGACGCAGTACTCGGCGTAGCCGCCGCCCGCGACCAACGCGCACACCGCACTGCCCGGCGGCGCGCCGCCCGCGTCGGCGCCGGTCGCCACCACCGTGCCCGCTATCTCCAGGCCGGGGATATCGGGCGCGCCGGGTGGTGGCGGATAAAGGCCCAGCCGTTGCATCACGTCGGGCCGGTTGACGCCCGCCGCGCTCACCCTGATCAGCACTTCGCCCGTGCCCGGCTCGGGAACCGGACGCTCGCCGACGCGCAGGACCTCCGGTCCACCGGCCTCGGTAATCTCGACGGCGCGCATGGTCGCCGCAACGTGCTCACTCATAGTCGTCTTTCAACCATCAATGCTGCGGGCGCTCGAGGCCCCATGCCACGAACGGCGGATTCGCGAATCCCGGTTTGCCGTAGCGCAACGGCGCATCGTCGAGGGTCGTCACGCGGCCACCGGCGGCGGCGAGCACCGCGTGCCCGGCGGCGATGTCCCACTCCATGGTGCGCCCGATGCGCGGATAGATGTCGGCAACGCCTTCGGCGATGCGACAGAATTTGAGCGAGGAGCCGGCGGAGATGCGCTCCTCGATATGGAACCGGGCGAGATAAGCGTCGGTTTCCGGATTGCTGTGCGACCGGCTGGCGACGGCGATCAGGCCGTCGGCCGGTGCGCGCGCGCGAATGCGCGCGCGCTCGCCGTCACGAAGCCGCCACGCGACGCCGTCGGCGTCGCACCAGTAGGTTTCCGCGAGCACCGGCAGGTGCACCACGCCGATCACGGGCAGGCCGTTCTCGACCAGCGCGATGTTCACGGTGAACTCGCCGTTGCGGCTGACGAACTCCTTGGTGCCGTCGAGGGGATCCACCAGCAGGAAGGGGCGGTCGCCGATGGCCGGAACGCGCCCGGCGGCGACGCTCTCTTCGGCGATCACGGGCGTTTGCGGCGCAATCTCCGCGAGCTGCTCGAGGATCAGGCGCTCGGCGCGCTCATCGGCGTCGGTGACCGGTGACGCGTCGGCCTTGCTGCGCACCTCGAACTCACCGCTGTAGACACGCAGGATTTCGTCGCCGGCGCGCTCGGCGATGGCGCAGAAAGCCTCCGCGAGGGCGTTCTTGTCCAGTGTCATCGCGCTCAGCGCCCGCCGCTGCACTCCACCAGCGAGCCGGTGGTATAGGAGGCCTCGTCGGAGGCAAGCCAGAGGATGACGCGCGCCACTTCCTCAGCGCTGCCGCCGCGTTTCATCGGCACCCCGTCCTTGAGGCGATCGACGCGCCCCGGCTCGCCGCCGCTCGCGTGGATGTCCGTATAAATGAGTCCCGGGCGCACGGCGTTGACGCGGATGCCGTCGGCGGCCACTTCCTTGGCGAGGCCGATGGTCATGGTGTCCATGGCGCCCTTGCTGGCCGCGTAGTCCACGTACTCGCCGGGCCCGCCGAGGCGCGCGGCCGCCGAGGAGACATTGACGATGGCGCCGCCGCTGCCGCCGCGCCCGGTGGACATGCGGCGCACGGCCTCGCGCGCGCACAGGAAGGCGCCGGTGATGTTGATGGCGAACATGCGTTGCAGGCGCTCCAGGGTAAGGTCCTCCACGCGCGACTGCACGTCGACGATGCCCGCGTTGTTCACGAGCACCTTGAGCGTGCCGAGCTCGGCATCGGTGGTCTCGAACAGGTTGAGGACGTCTTTCTCCGAGGACATGTCGCCGGCTACCGCGATGGCGCGGCTGCCTGCCTTCTCGATATCGGCCACCACCGCCGCGGCCGCGTCGGCGTCCTGTCTGTAGTTGACGCACACGGCGTAGCCGCGCTCTCCTGCGATGCGCGCGGTCGCCGCACCGATTCCCCGGCTTGCACCGGTGACAATCATCACGTCTGACATGGCTAGATGGCGCCCCCCTGTTCTCGTCAGGCCAGCAGTGCTGCCAGCGCGTGCTTGTAACGTTCGAAGATGACGTCCCCGCGCTCGTGGCGCCCGTCCCGAATGCGCCAGCGCCCGGCGACCATGACGTGCTTGACGGCATCGCGGTTACCGGCGAACACGAGGCTGTCGAGGATTGCGTCGCCGGATTTGCAGACAAGCGCCGGCGCATCGCCGTCGAGCACCACCAGATCCGCACGCCGGCCGACCTCGAGCGCGCCCACCGGCTGCGCGAGCGCCTGCGCGCCGCCCGCGACCGCGACATCATATAAGTATCTGCCCACCGACGGCGACTCGTCGCTCGCCAGCAGGGCGCGCAGTCGATGGCTCAAACGCTGGCCGTACTCGAGCAGGCGCAGCTCCTCGATGGCGCTCACCGAGACGTTGCTGTCCGAGCCGATACCGATGCGCCCGCCGTCGGCGAGGAACTCGTTGGCGGAGAACACACCGTCGCCGAGATTGGCCTCGGTGGTAGGACACAGTCCGACGACCGCATCGCCGTCGGCGAGACGCTTGCGCTCGGCGCCGTTGGCGTAGGTGGCGTGCACCAGACACCAGCGCTGATCCACGTCGATGCTGTTGAGCAGCCATTGCACCGGGCGTTGCCCGCTCCACGCGATGCATTCCTCCACCTCGCGCGTCTGCTCGGCGATATGGATATGAATGGGAGCCATCGGGTCGAGACGGGTGATGGCATCCACCGCGTGCTGGAGCTGCTCGCGGGTCACGGCGCGCAGGGAGTGGGGGGCGATGCCGATGCGCACCAGCGCATCATCGCGGTAGCGGCCGATCAGATCTTCGACCAGCGCGGCGAA
Organism: Gammaproteobacteria bacterium; assembly: GCA_011775625.1. Taxonomy (GTDB): domain Bacteria; phylum Pseudomonadota; class Gammaproteobacteria; order HK1; family HK1; genus JAABYT01. The sequence goes on from JAABYT010000014.1 coordinate 69,691, forward strand.
GGCGTCGCTGTCGTTGAGAAAGCGGCGCTGGCCCGCCTCCGGCGGTGCTCCGCCGAAGCCGTTGCCGGTGTACAGCACCGGCAGGTGGGTGACGGCGATGCCGGTCTCGCGCGCTGCCGCGATGATGCGGTCCGACATCTCCGTGCGCGTCTCGTAAGGGCTGCCGTCGGCCTGGTGGTGCAGGTAGTGAAACTCGCCCACGTTCGAGTATCCGGCCTGCAGCATCTCCACGTAGAGCTGCGCCGCGATGTCCTGCACCTGCTCGGGTGTGAGGCGCTCGACGAACGCGTACATCTGCCGGCGCCAGGTCCAGAAGCTGTCCTCGCCGGGACCGCGGGCCTCGGTGAGTCCGGCCATGGCGCGCTGAAACGCGTGCGAGTGCAGATTGGGCATGCCCGGAATCACGGCATCGGACAGGCGCTCGCACTCGGGCGGCGCATCCACGACCCCCGGGGTGACGGCTTCGATGAATCCCGCCCCGTCGATGGCGAGGAGCACGTCATCGGCCCAGCCTCCGGCGAGGAGGGCGGTTGCTGCATGAATTTTCATCGATGGCGGGTGCCCGTGGTGCGGCCGTGGCTGCCTCGAACGCGTCCGATATATAGTGTGGGGCATGTCATTGCAACTCCCCTGGCGGTAGCGGCCCGTGGTCGATCGCGTGGATCTGTCGGGCTGCAGCGCGCTGTGGACCGGGGCACGGCTCGCGACCATGGCGCCGGGCGCGCCGAAGCCCTACGGCGCCATCGACGGGGGCGCCATCGCCGTTGCCGGCGAGCGCATCCACTGGGTCGGCGAGGCGTCGCGGCTGGCGTCGCGGATCCCCTCCGGCGTCGCGGTGCACGACGCCGGCGGGCGCTGGGTCACGCCGGGTCTCGTCGACTGCCACACCCACATCGTCTACGGCGGCGATCGCGCCCGGGAATTCGAGCAGCGACTCACCGGCGTGAGCTACGAGGAGATTGCGCGCCGGGGCGGCGGCATCGTGTCGACGGTGTCGGCGACCCGGGCGGCGGGCGAGGACGCGCTGGTCGAGGCGGCGCGGCCGCGCGTCGCGGCGCTCGCCGCCGAGGGCGTCACCACCATGGAGATCAAATCCGGCTACGGCCTCGATCTCGATACCGAGCTCACGATGCTGCGCGCGGCCCGGCGTCTCGGCGAGGTCGGCCATGTGGATGTGGTCACGAGCTTTCTCGGCGCCCACGCGCTGCCGCCGGAGTACGCCGGGCGCAGCGACGCCTACATCGAGTTCGTCTGCGACGAGGTCATGCCGCGGGTCGCCGAGCTCGGTCTCGCCGATGCCGTCGACGCCTTCTGCGAAGGCATCGCATTTTCCGCGGCGCAGACCGAGCGCGTGTTCGAGCGCGCCCGGGCCCTCGGTCTGCCGGTCAAGCTGCACGCCGAGCAGCTCTCGGATCTGGGCGGCGCGGCGCTCGCCGCGCGCTTTGGCGCTTTGTCGGCGGATCACCTGGAGCACGTCAGCGAGGCCTCGGTCGAGGCGATGGCCGATGCCGGCACCGTCGCGGTCCTGCTTCCGGGCGCCTTCTACTTTCTGCGCGAGACGCGCAGGCCGCCGGTGGAGCT
>JAABYT010000014.1:71278-79403 GCA_011775625.1 Gammaproteobacteria bacterium
CCGGTGACCTCCATGCTGCTCATGCTGAGCATGGCCTGCACGCTCTTTCACATGACGCCGGAGGAAGCGCTCGCCGGCGCCACGCGGCACGCCGCCCAGGCGCTCGGAAAGGCCGGCAGCATCGGCACGCTCGAGGCCGGCAAGCGCGCGGATTTCGTCCTCTGGGACATCGCGCATCCCGCGGAGCTCGCCTATCGCATCGGCTTCAACCCCTGTCACCGGGTGATCAAGAGCGGGCGCGCGATCGGCGCCGGTTCGTCCATCGACCGATAGATTTATCGAGTCTGCTGAGCAGCCCACTCGAGCATCGTCTCGAGCAGCGCGCGCAGTGTCGGGCGCACGCCGTCGGCGAGCGACTCGCGATAGTCGTAGGGCGGATCCTCGTTCATGTAGCTGCACTGCGCCTGCTCGAGCTGCACGGCGTGCACGCCGTTTTCGGGATCACCGTAGGCGCGCGTGATGTAGCCGCCGGTGAAGCGGCCGTTGACGACGTGGGTGTAGTCGCGCGCGCCTTCGAGCACCCGGGTGAGCCGCGCCTGCAGCACCGGGCTGCAGCTCGATGCGCCGGCGGTGCCGAGGTTCAGATCCGGCAGCCTGCCCTGGAAAAAGCGCGGCACCACCGATCGAATGCTGTGGGCATCGAAGAGCAGCGCGATGCCGTGGCGTGCCTGGAGCTGCGCGAGGGTGTCGGCGACCCGGTCGTGGTAGGGCTGCCAGTAGCGCTGCCGGCGCGCGGCAATCTCGTCGCCATCGGGCTCCTCGCCGGGAAGGTAGATGGGTGTCTCGTCGAAGCACCGGATCGGGCAGAGCTCGGTATTGCTCGCGCCCGGGTAAAGGGGCTTGCCGTCCGGCGCCCGGTTGAGATCGATGACGAAGCGCGAGTAGCGGGGCTGGATGACGCTCGCGCCGAGCGCGGCCGCGAAGTCGTAGAGACGGGCCATGTGCCAGTCGGTGTCGGGAGTGGTGCGCGCATGCGCGCTCATGCGCGGCGCCAGATCCGGCGGGATCGCGGTGCCGTCGTGGGGCATGCTGAGCAGCAGCGGCGTCGTCCCTTGCGTGAATCCGTAGGTCTCCATGGGCGGAACATTCTACTTCGTCACCGAGCAACTAGAATGGTCGAGAGGGAGCAAAAAAGCCGCACCGGGTGAGCCGATGAGCCAGGGTACACGCATCTCCAATCGCGTCGTTCGATCCCCGCGGGGCACGCAGCTGACCGCCAGGAGCTGGCTCACCGAGGCGCCGCTGCGCATGCTCATGAACAACCTCGATCCGGAGGTGGCCGAGAAGCCCCAGGAGCTGGTGGTCTACGGGGGCATCGGGCGCGCGGCCCGCAACTGGGAGTGCTTCGACAAGATTGTCGAGGTGCTCGAGCGGCTCGAGAAAGACGAGACGCTGCTCGTGCAGTCGGGCAAGCCCGTGGGGGTCTTCAAGACCCACGCCAATGCGCCGCGGGTGCTCATCGCCAACTCCAATCTGGTGCCCCATTGGGCCGACTGGGAGCACTTCAACGAGCTCGATCGGCAGGGCCTGATGATGTACGGGCAGATGACCGCCGGCTCGTGGATCTACATCGGCAGCCAGGGGATCGTGCAGGGCACCTACGAGACCTTCGTCGCCATGGGCCGCGAGCACTACGGCGGCGATCTCACCGGGCGCTGGATCCTGACCGCCGGGCTCGGCGGCATGGGCGGCGCCCAGCCGCTCGCGGCCACCATGGCCGGCGCCTCGCTGCTCGCCGTCGAGTGCGATCCGTCGCACATCCACAAGCGACTCGACACCGGCTATCTCGACGTGATGGAAACCGATCTGGATGGCGCGCTCGCGCGCATCGATCGGGCCAGCAAAGACGGCAAGCCGGTTTCAGTCGGTCTTCTCGGCAACGCCGCCGAGGTGCTTCCGGAGCTCGTGCGCCGCGGCGTGCGCCCGGACGCGGTCACCGATCAGACCAGCGCCCACGATCCTCTGAACGGCTATCTTCCCGCCGGCTGGACGCTGGAGCAGGCCGTCGAGCTGCGCGAGCGGGACCCCGAGCGCGTCGTGCGGGAGGCCAGGCAGTCCATGGCCGTGCACGTGCGCGCCATGCTCGAGTTCCACGCCATGGGCATTCCGACCTTCGATTACGGCAACAACATCCGCCAGATGGCGAGCGAGGAGGGCGTCGACAACGCCTTCGACTTCCCCGGCTTCGTGCCCGCGTACATCCGGCCGCTGTTCTGCCGCGGGGTCGGTCCGTTTCGCTGGGCGGCGCTCTCGGGAAATCCCGAGGACATCTTCCGCACCGATGCCAAGGTCAAGGAGCTCATCCCCGACGACCACCACCTGCACAACTGGCTCGACATGGCCCGTGAGCGCATTCACTTTCAAGGTCTGCCCGCGCGTATCTGCTGGGTGGGTCTCGGCGATCGCGCGCGTCTCGGGCTCGCCTTCAACGAGATGGTGGCGAGCGGCGCGCTCGAGGCGCCCATTGTCATCGGCCGCGACCATCTGGACTCGGGCTCCGTGGCGAGCCCCAACCGCGAGACCGAGGCCATGCGTGACGGCAGCGATGCGGTTTCGGACTGGCCGCTGCTGAACGCGCTTCTCAATACGGCAAGCGGCGCGACCTGGGTGAGCCTGCATCACGGCGGCGGCGTCGGCATGGGCTTTTCCCAGCATGCCGGCATGGTCATCGTGTGCGACGGAAGCGATGACGCCGCCGGGCGCATCGAGCGCGTGCTCACCAACGACCCGGCGAGCGGCGTCATGCGCCATGCCGACGCGGGCTACGAGATTGCCAGGCAGTGCGCCCGCGAGAAAGGCCTCGACCTGCCGATGCTGGACGAATAGCGGTGGCGTGAGCGCAAGGGCACCTCTGCGCGGGCGCCTTGCCGAGCGATATGCCGAATCGAGGGTTTATTCATGAACATCAAGAGTCTCAGTGCCGGTCTCTCCTTTCGAGGTAACGTTACCGGTCGGCGGCAGAAGTACTACGTCTTCGAAGGGAAAGACTCGTTCTTCGTGTTTTCCTTCTCGCGAGCCAAGCCGAAGTCGGGGTATTTCAACATGGTCAGCGCCGAGGCGGTGAATTACGTCAAGCGTCTCACCAGCGGGGAGCAGGGCGTCACGGCTCAGGCGCTCAATAAACGTTCCCGCAAACCGAAATTGATCGGCTCGGCCCTCGAGGCTCTGAACGTGCTCTATGTTCTGGTGGCCATCGGCAGTGCTAAGATTGATCAGCGCCACAAGGACAAGCAGCTGTTTTTCAACGTCAGTGATTGAAGGATCTGTGCCGAGGAGTTGATGGTGGAGACGATTTCCTGGAGTGATTTCGAAAAAGTCGAGCTGCGCGTCGGGCGCGTCGTCAGCGCCGAGCCTTTTCCTGAAGCACGAAATCCCGCCTACATACTGCACGTGGATTTCGGAGAGGAGATCGGCAGCAAGAAGGCGAGCGCGCAGATTACTCATCTCTACGAGCGCGACGAGCTCGTCGGCAGGCTGGTCGTTGGGGTCGTGAACTTTCCCAAGAAACAGATCGGGCCGCTGATGTCCGAGTGTCTCATCACGGGATTTCACAACGAGCAGGGAGAAGTGGCGCTGTGCGTGCCGGACAAGCCGGTTCCGCTCGGTAGCAAGCTGCTTTAATCATGACAAGAACTCGAGGAGGAGTGTGAACAATGCCCAGATTCATCATCGAACGAGCCATTCCGGAAATCGGATCGGCGGACCATGAAGCGTTGCGCGCGGCATCCGCAAAGTCGAACGGAGTGCTCGAGGCGATGCAGACGGAAGGCAAGCGCATCTACTGGGAACAGAGCTACGTGACCGATGACAAGACCTTCTGCATCTATCGATCCGACAGCGAGGCCTTGATTAGCGAGCACTCCGAGCGAAGCGGCTTTCCGGCAACGATCATCACGGAGGTGCGCGAGGTCATCGGCCCGATGACCGCCGAATCGGCATAGCAGGCAAGATGCTCTACATGGTCATCGAGCGTTTCAAGAATCGGGACGCGGCGCCGGTCTACCGGCGCTTTCGTGACGAGGGGCGCATGACGCCCGAGGGGCTCGAGTACGTGTCGAGCTGGGTGGACACCAGGCTCGAGCGCTGTTTTCAAATCATGGAGACCGCGGATCCGAATCTCATGAGCGAGTGGACTGCGAAATGGGACGACATCGTGGATTTCGAAATCGTGCCGATCATGCCGTCGCAGGACGCCGTCGAGGCGATACGCTCGAAGCTTCAGCCTGACACCTAGCTTTCGTCCATCGACATCAGGCTCGCGTTACCACCCTGCGCGGTCGTGTTGACGCACAGGCTCCGCTCGGTGGCGAAGCGGTGCAGGTACCTGGGTCCGCCCGCCTTCGGTCCGGTGCCGGACAATCCCTCGCCGCCGAAGGGCTGCACGCCGACCACCGCACCGATCTGGTTGCGATTGACGTATGCGTTGCCGACTTTCAAGCGCGCGTGCACGTATTCGACCGTGGTGTCGATGCGGCTGTGCAGTCCGACGGTGAGTCCGTAGCCGGTGGCGTTGATGTCGTCGATGACGCGATCCAGATCGTCGGCGTCGAACCGAATCACGTGCAGGATCGGGCCGAACACCTCGCGCTCGAGCTGAGCGATGGATTCTATCTCGAAGGCGCGCGGCGCGAAGAAGGTGCCGGCGGCGCACTCGGCGCCGAGCGTGCAGCGATGAATGAGACGTGATTCCCTCTCCATGCGCGCGGCGTGCGCTTCCAGCATCTCGAGCGCCGCGGTGTCGATGACCGGCCCCACGTCGGTGCCGAGCAGCGCCGGGTCGCCGATGGCGAGCTCCGCCATGGCGCCGGCGAGCATCGCGATGGTCTTCTCCGCAATGTCCGACTGAAGATAAAGCACGCGAAGCGCCGAGCAGCGCTGGCCGGCGCTTTGAAACGCCGACGCGATGGTATCGGTCACCACCTGCTCCGGCAGCGCCGAGGAGTCGACGATCATGGCGTTCTGCCCGCCGGTCTCGGCGATCAAAGGAACGATAGGTCCGCTCTTCGCCGCGAGCGTGCGGTAAATCGCACGCGCAGTCTCGGTCGATCCCGTGAAGGCCACACCGCCGACCTGCGCATGCTCAACGAGCGGCGCGCCCACCGTCGGGCCGTCGCCGGGCAGCAGATGAAGGACCTCCACGGGGACGCCGGCCTCGTGCATCAAGGTGACCGCGTGGTGGGCGATGAGCGGCGTCTGCTCGGCGGGCTTGGCGACCACCGCGTTGCCGGCGGCGAGCGCGGCGCTCACCTGGCCGGTGAAGATCGCCAGCGGAAAGTTCCACGGGCTGATGCAGACGAACACGCCGCGCCCGTGCAGGGCGAGCTCGTTGCGCTCGCCGGTGGGACCGGGCAGGGTCAGGGGAGCGGCGAAGTCCTCGCGGCAGCGCCCGGCATAGTAGCGGCAGAAGTCCACCGCCTCGCGCACCTCGGCGACGGCGTCGAGCACGGTCTTGCCGGCCTCGCGCACGGCGAGCGCCATGAGCGCCGGCATGTCGCGCTCCATCAGATCGGCGGTGCGCTCGAGCGCCGCCGCGCGCACCGCGGCATCGGCGGCGTCCCAGCCGGGCGCCGCCGCAGCGGCCGATGCCATGGCGCGTGCGGCCTGCCCGGCGTCGGCCGTGACCACGGTGCCCACCTGGCGTTGCCGGTCGGCGGGATCGCGCACCGGCTGCGCCTCGCCCGCCTGGTGCTCGCCGGCGACGAGGGGCGCCGCGTGCCAGGTTCGCGCCAGCGCCGCGTCCATCTGCCGATCGAGAGGGGCCAGCTCGCGGTGATCGGTGATGTCGATGCCGCGGGAGTTGCGCCGCTGCGGCCCGTAGAGATCCGGCGGCGCGGGAATGCGCGGGTGCCGCTTCGTCTCGAGGGCGCGCACTTTCGCCACCGGGTCGGCGATGATGTCGTCCACCGGCGCCTGCTCGTCGACGATGCGATTGACAAAGGAGGTGTTGGCGCCGTTCTCGAGCAGTCGGCGCACCAGGTACGGCAACAGATCCTCGTGACTGCCAACCGGCGCGTAGATGCGCACGGCGCGCCGGCCACCGTCGCCGCCCACCACCTGCTCGTAGAGCGCCTCGCCCATGCCGTGCAGACGCTGGAACTCGTAATCGCGGCGCGCGCCGGCAAGCTCGACGATGGTCGCGAGGGTGTGCGCGTTGTGGGTGGCGAACTGGGCGTAGAAGGCGTCCGCGTGGGACAGCACCCGGCGCGCGCAGGCGATGTAGGCGACGTCGGTGGAGGCCTTGCGGGTAAACACCGTGTAGTCCGCGTGCCCGCCCTCCTGGCCGAGCTTGATCTCCGAGTCCCAGTAGGCGCCCTTCACCAGACGCAGCATGAGGCGCCGGCCGCGGCTTCGCGCGAGCTCGGCGAGCCATTCGACGAGGGGATAGGCGCGCTTCTGATACGCCTGAACGGCGAGCCCGAAGCCTTCCCAGCCTTTCAGCGCGCCGTCGCGGAACACGCGCTCGATGATGTCGAGGGAGAGCTCNNTGGCTGGCGAGCGCCATCAGTCTCGGCGCGAGCTCGCTCATGACGCGCCCTTGCTGGCCGAACTCGTAGCGTGGATGCAGCGCCGAGAGCTTTACCGATATTCCGGAAGATTCGATGGGGCCGCGTCCTTTGCTGCGTGCGCCGATGGCGGCGATGGCGTCGTTGTAGGCGTCGAAGTAGCGCTTCGCGTCGGCTTCGGTGTGCGCGGCTTCGCCGAGCATGTCGAAGGAGTGGCGGTAACCGCGCGCCTCGTCCTCGGCCGCGCGCCCGAGCGCCTCGCCGATGCGGCGTCCCATGACGAACTGGCGTCCGAGGATGCGCATGCCCTGGGTGACCGACTGGCGTATGACCGGCTCGCCGACCCGGCTCACCAGGCGCCCGAGCACCGACTTCAAGGACTGGTCGCGGTAATCGTGCAGCGAGACCACGTGTCCCGTCAGCATCAACGCCCACGTGGATGCGTTGACGAAGACCGACTCGCTTTGGCCCAGGTGCTTCTCCCAGTCCGCCGGGCCCAGCTTGTCGCGGATCAGGCGATCCGCGGTCTGCTCGTCGGGGATGCGCAGCAGCGCCTCGGCGAGACACATGAGCACCACGCCCTCCTGGCTCGAGAGCTCGTACTCCTGCATGAAGGCGTCGACGCCGCCCTTGCCGATGCGGTGGCGGCGCACTTCGCCGACCAGCGTGCGCGCGCGATCGCTGATGCGTGCGCGCATGTGCGCGTCGAGCTCGGCGGCTTCGAGAAGGGTTTCGAGGACCTCGGTCTCGTCGCGCCGGTGCCAGTCGGCGATTTCCTCGCGAAGCCGATCGTGCTGGGGGAGGGGCCGATCGAATATCACGCGTCGCGCTCCCGGGTATTAACGCCGTGCCTCAGCCGTTGGATGCCCACTCCATGGCCGGCCTTTGCACATGCCACTCCGTGGCCTCCTGGTAAGCATGGCCGATGCGCAGCACCTTGTCTTCCTGGAACGGTCGGGCGTAGATCATGAGCCCGACGGGCAGGCCGTCGCCCGTGAATCCGCACGGCACGCTGAGACCACAAAGATTCAGGATGTTGCCGATGGCGGTGTTGCGCAGGTAGAGGAGGTTCTTGTGTGAATACACCTCCATGTTGTCGTCCGCCTCGGCCAGGGTGCACGCCGGTATCGGCGTCGTCGGGCAGAGCACCGCGTCCACGTCCTCGAGCTGGCGAATCGCCTCGCGGCGGGCGCGTTTCCAGTCGAGGGTCGCCTGCAGGTAGTCGGCAGCCGTGATGTCGCGTCCTTTGATCATGCGCGCAGCCACGATCGGATCCAGCTCGTCGTAGTGATGGTCGATGAAGCGGCGGTTGACGGTATACGCCTCGGCGGCGATGACCAGACCGCGCGGATTGAGGGCGACGGCGTCGGCAGCGGCGGGAAGCTCCATGCTCTCCACGTGCGCCCCTAGACGGTGGAAAACCTCCGCGGCGCTGCGCACCGCCGCTGCCACGTCTGCATGGGCATCGTTCCAGAACACGGTCTCGGCGATGCCGATGCGCAGCCCCGCGACGCCGTCGCGGAGCCGGCCCATGACGTCCTGCAGGGCACGGCCGTGGGTGGTCTCGTCGCCGGCCTCCGGCCCCTGCAGCGCCTGGTAGACGAGCGCCGCGTCCTCGACGC
>JAABYT010000014.1:79429-87451 GCA_011775625.1 Gammaproteobacteria bacterium
GATGCCGCACAGCGCCGCCGGAATGCGCACCGAGCCGCCGGTGTCGCTGCCGAGCGCCATCGGCGCGAGCCCCGCGGCGACGGCCACCGCCGAGCCGCTGCTCGAGCCTCCCGGTAGATGGTGGGTGCGGTGCCAGGGATTGTGCGGCGTGCCGAGATCGCGGTTGATGCCGGCGCCGCCGTAGGCGAACTGCACGGTCTTGGTCTTGCCGAGCAGGACCATTCCGGCGCGGGCGAGACGCGCCACCGCCGCCGAGTCGTCGTCGGCGATGTTGTCGGCGAGCAGCCGCGTGCCGGCGGTGGTCGGCAGGCCGCGCACGTCGAAGAGATCCTTGGCGGCGTAGGGGATGCCGTGCAGCGGTCCCAGATCCTGGCCCGCCTCGAGCGCCGCCTGTGCCGCCCGGGCCGCGGCGAGCGCGCGGTCGGGGCTGACGACCTGGAAGGCGCCGAGGCTCGGATCCAGCGCCTCGATGCGGGCGAGCAGCGTCTCGGTCAGGGCGACCGAGGAGAGCTCGCCGCTGCGCAATCGGCGGCCGAGCTCGGCAATGGACTGGTAACAGGGTTCGAAGTCGGTCACCGGCGGCCCTCGTGATTATCTCCCGATATCCTGGCCGGCGAAGCTCACCCGGGCAGAACGCGCACCTGGGCGCGATCGAGGTGCAGGCTCACCCGCTCTTGCATATCGAAGCACTCGCGACCCGTCTGATGAGAATCATCGACGAGCAAGGTGTGATCTCCGACGGCTACGGCGTAGCGTATCAGGCTGCCGAGGAATTCCCGATGCACGACTTTGCCTTCGAGCCGCGCGCTGCTCTGCGCCGCGGGGGCGTCGGCTTCCCGAATGAGGAGGCTCTGTGGACGAAAAAGGGCGACTGCGTGGGCGCCCGGCTGAAGCTCCGCGACAGCCACCGGAATCCGAATAGCGTCGTTCGCTAAAAAATGCGTGCCGTCTTCGGTTTTCTCCACCCTTCCATCCACCAGGTTCGCGGTACCGAGGAAGCTCGCGACGAATCGATTGACAGGCTCGTCGTAGAGCGACATCGGCGATCCCACCTGCTGGATGACGCCGTCGTCGAGCACGGCCATGCGGTCGGAGACAGTATTGGCCTCTTCCTGATCGTGTGTCACGAAAATGGTGGTGAGCCCGAGCTTGCGCTGCAGATCGTGGATCTCGCGGCGCATCTGAACGCGCAGGTTGGCATCCAGATTGGAAAGCGGCTCGTCGAGCAGCAGGACCTGGGGCTCGACGACCACGGTGCGGGCGAGCGCCACACGTTGCTGCTGGCCGCCCGAGAGCTGCGAAGGCCGCCGCTGCGCGAGATCGAGAAGTCCCACGAGATCGAGAGCAGCATCCACCCGCTCGCGGATTTCCTGCGCCGGCACCTTGTGCTCCTCGAGCCCGAAGGCGACATTCTTGCGCACCGTCATGTGCGGCCACAGTGCGTAGTTCTGAAACACGAGCCCGACGTTTCGATCCCAGGGAGCGAGGTGCGTTACGTCCCTGTCACCGATCAGCACGCGCCCGCTGGAAGGCGCGGGACCGAAACCTGCAATCAAACGCAGCAGCGTCGACTTGCCCGATCCGGAGGGACCGAGAAAGGTGAAGAACTCCCCGGGCTCGATGGTGAGATTCACGCTCTTCAGAACGGGTGTCATTCCGAAGGACAGCGTGATGTCCTCGATGGCAACGCCGAGCGCCTTGCTCTTGTATGTCGAGCTCATCCGGTCATGCTCCCGCGGGCACCGCGATCTCCGGCGCGTGGGCCTCTCGGCGTCGCTCGATGAAGAGGTGAGACAGATACGTGGCTACGCCGACGATGACCACGGCGATGATGCCTAATGCGGCACCGGGGCCTCTCCCTGATGCGGATTGCATGAACTCGTATATTCCGTAGGCCAACGGAGCGTCGGATTCGGCAGAGACGAGCATGATGGTAGCCGAGAGCTCTACCGAAGCCGTAGCGAAGCTCGTGATGAATCCGGCCAGTATACCTCCCGTCATCAGCGGGACCACGATTCGCCTGACCGTGCGCGATTTGGTGGCACCAAGATTCTCGGCGGCCTCCTCGAGCGCCTCGCTCACCTGCTGCAGCGCCGCGACGCAGGCGCGCAACGCATAGGGCAGGCGGCGAATGGCGAGCGCTACCACGATGATGACCCACCACGTGGCCAGAGGCTTATCGATGAAGGGCACGTTGAAATCGTAGAAAGTCCGCAGATAGCCGATCCCTATGACGACGCCGGGGATCGCGACCGCGCCCATTGCGGCATAGTCGAGCCACTGGCGCCACGCCAGCTGCGTGCGCCAGACGATATACGCGATGGCGGTGGCGAAAATCACATCGATCAGCGCGGCGAGCCCGGCGTAGAGCAGGGTGTTGTTGACGTACTGCATCGAGGTTTCGAAGACCGTGGCGTAGTGCGCCCAGGTGAACGCGTCAGGCAGAACGCTGAACGACCAGACCGTGCCGAAGGAGAGCAGCGTGAGGCCAATGTGCGGCGACAGGACGAGCAGCAGAATCACGATGATGACCGTGTAGCAGGCCACTCTCTCCCAGCCGCGCAGCTCTCGTTTCGACAGGCCTCCCCCGCCTTTCTGGACCGTTGCGTAATCCTTACCCTTCATGGCCAGGAAAGAGGTCCACAGCGCGAGCAGCGAGCAGGCGACGAGGATGACCGAGATCACGTAACCCATGGGATCAGAGATGCCGATGGAAGTGATTCGCAGATAGGCCTGTGGCGCGAGCATGTTATTGATGTTGAGAAGCAGCGGTGTGCCGAGATCGTCGAATACTTTCAGAAAGACGAGCGATGCGCCGGCAATGTAGCCGGGCATGGCGAGGGGAAAGACGATTCGCCTGAACAATCGAAAGCCGCTCGACCCCAGATTCTGGGCTGACTCCTCCATGCTGCGATCGATGTTGGCAAGCGCCGCCGAGAGGTTGATCAAAATGAAAGGAAAGTAGTGCACGCTCTCGACGAAAATGACACCGTTCAATCCTTCCATGAAAGGAATCGTGAAACCCATCCATTCGTCGAGCAGCAGATTCACGCTGCCGTTGCTTCCGAACAACAGCGCCATCGCCACGGCGCCCACGAAGGGCGGCATGATGAGAGGCACGATTCCGAGAGTCTGGATGATGACGCTGCCGCCGAAATTGAACCGGGTCGTGAAATAAGCCAGCGGCAGCGCGAATATCGAGGAAAGCACCACCGACATCGCCGCAACGTAGAGGGAGTTGATGAACGACTCCTGAAACAGCGAGGTCTTGAAAAAGTCGGCGAAATTGACGAGCGTAAGTGCGCCCGTATTGGGATCCTGGAAGGCAACGTAGATCACCTTCGCGACGGGTACGACGAGGAATACGACCAGGAAAAGGCCCAGGACCACGGCCAGCACGCCTGGGCCCAGCTGGCCGCGTGACAACGCGTTCAACGGCACTCCTCCTGTGCCAGGGGGGCGACTGCGGGAATCGAAGGCGCGGGCGCCCCGAAGCGCCCGCGCTCTCGATCATTACGACAGCTAGAGCATCGAGGCGGCCTTCTCCGCGAGGCTCCTGGCCTTCGCGTAGTTGGCTTTCACCATCTCATCCCACTCCTGCTCGATCTCGGCCTGACGGCCGGTGACCTTGGTCGTGGCTTTTTTGCGTTTCTTCTTGAAGATGGCGTTGAATTCCTTCTCGCTCGCCTTCGTCGCGTCGATCGGCACCATGGCGACCAGAGCGCGCGCCTCGGCGATCATCGCGTCCGCATTGGCATTGGACTTGCCCTTTGCTTTCGCCTCGGCGTCCTGAATGGCCTTCGTCGCTGCGCGCAGATCATCCAGACGGTAGGTGACCATGACGTCGAACAGCGAATTGATCACGTTATAGCGGCTCTTGGAGAGTTGCAGATCGAACTTGACCGCCGCGCCGATGGACTTGTCTTTGAACGGGTTCGGAAACCCCTTGGGAGCCTTGGCATAGCTCGCGGGATTCACCGGCAATCTGCGAATCTTGGGATCCAGCAACACCTCCTGGCCTTCGGGAGAGAGAAGGAACTCAATGAAGGCGGATGCCGCTTCTCGATGGGGCGCATTGGTGACGATGGCGATATTGGCGGGCACCAGCGTCGTCACCGGCGGATAGATGAAGTCGACGGGAAAACCGGAAGCCTTCGACGAGAGTCCGAAGAAATCGATGACGATACCCACGCCGAACTGGCCGGAATTGACCCCATCGGGCACGCCGAAGCTGCGCTCCGTGACCGTCTTGAAGTTACCGGCGATGCGCTTCCATTCGGCCCAGCCTTCTTCCCAGCCCTTGCCCTGGAGCAGTGTCTCGACGGTGAGATGCGTGGTTCCCGAGCGCGACGGCGCGCTCATGCCAACGTGTCCGTGGTAAACAGGATCAGCGAGCTCGGCCCAGGTGCCCGGCACCGGAAGCTTCTTCGCCTTCAAATAACGCGTATTCCACATAATCCCGTAACCCGAGGCGGCGAATCCCTTGTAGTAGCCGTCCGGATCGTTGATGGGAAAGGCGCCGACTTTCTCCGGAATACCGCTTACCTTGACCTGGTACTTCTGCAGCAAACCGTCGCCCTTCAACACCTCGAAGGCGTCGGGTGCAGAAGCCCAAAAGAGATCCGACGTGTTGTTTCCCGAGGTTTCCTGGAGATACTTGATGCCGGCGGTGGTCTTTTTCTTGAGCATCTCGACCTGAATACCGGGATGCTTCGCTTCGAACGCCTTCTTGACCGTCTCGGTTGTATCGGGTGGGTACGACGTTACGACGACCAGTTTTTGCTCTGCGGCGAGCGCCGCGAGAGGCGCCATCAGGGCGGTCGTGACCGACAAGCCGATGCCGGCAAGCCAGAGGCGTGTTTTTGTTCGGAAATTCATGAATCTTGTCCTCCTCCCGGTCGATGCATTAGTCCCGTCCGACGATTGGCTGTGAGTCAGTCGGTCGCGCGGTAGTGGGCGAGGCAACGGGACGGCGCGTACATTTGACCATGAGCCCGGGGGCACTTCAATGGCGGGCCAGACCGTCGCCTCGGAGCACGATGCGCGCGGGTGACGCTGCCGGTGCCGGCGTAAAGGCAAGGTCNNAGGCAAGGTCCGCCTGCCCGCGCCATCAATGAAAACAACGTTTTAGCGCCCGTGCCGGCATGGATTGGCGTGATTCGACGGGGCTCGGTTGCGGCTTCCGGCCAATCTCGCATACATTGTGGCCGGGCTGTCGCCCCCCGTGCTTCAGGGTGAACGAATTCCTCAGGCGGCCACTGTGCCGGCCGACGCGGGACAGCCGCCGGTCACGGTCAAATGAGTCGACTGGGTCGTCCCTTCGAGGCGAGGGATTCGGCCGGGTGGACAGATCAAGATAAATAAGGAGGAGGTAAAATGACCACACCCAAGATGCTTCTCACCGCCGTTGCCGCCGTGCTCACGCTCGGCATGGCTTCCTGGGCATCGGCGGCGGAGTGCCCGTATCGCGGCACCCTCGACGCCCAGTACTGCGATCGAAACCGCGATCTCATCGCCGATCTGCCCATGAACGAGTCCGAGTGGGTGAATCCCGACACCATCATTTTCTCGTATACGCCGGTGGAGGATCCCGCGGTCTATGCGAAGGTCTGGGACGAATTCATCAATCACATGTCGAAGGTGACGGGTAAGAAGGTCGTCTTCTTCCCGGTCCAGTCCTACGCCGCCCAGTACGAGGCGATGCGATCCGGCCGGCTGCACGTGGCCGGCGTCAACACCGGCGGCAATCCGGTGGCGGTGAGCTGCGCGGGATTCGTGCCGTTCGCGTCCATGTCGAGAGAAGGCAAGGTCGTCGGTTACGAGATGGAAATCATCGTGCCTGCCGGCAGTGCGATCAAGACGCCCGCCGATCTCAAGGGCAAGACGCTGGCGTTCACCTCGCCGACCTCCAACTCCGGCTTCAAGGCGCCGTCGGCGCTTCTTAAGTCCGAGTTCGGCATGGTCGCCGACAAGGACTTCAAGACCACGTTCTCGGGCAAGCACGACAACTCGATCCTCGGCGTCGCCAACAAGGACTACGAGGCCGCGGCGATCGCCAACTCGGTGCTGCATCGCATGCTCGACCGCGGCGTGGTCAAGAAGGACCAGTACCGCACGGTGTACACGTCGCAGACGTTCCCCACCACCGGTTACGGCTACGCCCACAACCTGCACCCGGCGGTCGCGGAGAAGATCAAGCAGGCCTTCTTCACCTTCGATTGGAACGGGACTTCGCTTCAGAACGAGTTCGGCAAGCAGGCGGATGGTTTCGTCGCCATCTACCACAAGCAGGACTGGGACGTCATTCGCAAGATCGATACCGCCAACGGCGTGACTTACAAGTGCAAGTGACGTTACCCTGAGACGCAGCGGGGAAGGACATGCTGCGTCTCGACAAGCTGGTCAAGCAGTACCGGACCGGCGACAGAGCGCTCAAGGGCATCGACCTGGAGGTGCCGACGGGTCAGGTCATGGCCCTCATCGGTCCTTCGGGGGCCGGCAAGAGCACGCTGATTCGCTGCGTCAATCGTCTGGTCGAACCGACCTCCGGGTCGGTTCGACTGAACGACGTGGAGATCACCACCCTCGGCTCCCGGGAGCTTCGCCGCGCGCGCCGGCGCATGGGCATGATCTTCCAGGAGTACGCGCTGGTCGAGCGCCTCACGGTCATGGAGAACGTGCTCTCGGGGCGCCTCGGCTACGTCGGCTTCTGGCGAAGCTATTTCCGTCGCTTTCCCCAGAAGGACATCGACGAGGCGTTTCGACTGCTCGAGCGCGTCGGGCTCGATCACATGGTGGACAAGCGCGCCGACGAGCTGTCGGGCGGACAGCGCCAGCGGGTCGGTATCGCGCGGGCGCTGATTCAGGATCCCGAGCTGCTGCTGGTGGACGAGCCCACGGCGAGCCTCGATCCGAAGACCTCGCGCCAGATCATGCGCCTCATCTGCGAGCTCTGCGAGGAGCGCCAGCTCGCCGCCATCATCAACATCCACGACGTGCTGCTCGCGCAGATGTTCGCACGCCGCGTGGTCGGGCTGCAGCTGGGCGAGATCGTCTACGACGGGCCCGCCGACGGCCTGAGCCCCGACGATCTCACGCAGATCTACGGGGAAGAGGACTGGTCGGCGACCATCCGCAAGGTGGAGGACGAGGACGAAGAGTCCGGGGAGGCCATCCCCGGGCCTCATGGTCCCCACGCTATCCGATCCGATGATGTCGTGAGCGGCATGTAGCCGCCCCGGGTACGCTCGGCATGGCAGAAACCGCTGCAGTCGCTCACCGTTACTGGCGCCGGCCCCCCTTTATAAAGAATCCGCGCCTGCGCTGGCTCCTGTGGGTCGCTGGAGCCGTCTATCTCGCGCTCGCTCTCGGGACCATGGAGGTCAACTGGAATCGGGTATTCGAAGGGATCCCCCGCGGCCACCGCTTCATCGCCTCGTTCTTTCCACCGGATTTCGTGTCGCGCTGGGATTCGATACTCGACGGCATCTACGAGAGCCTGTGGATGACGGTGACCTCCACGGTGGTCGGCGTCGCCCTCTCGATCCCGGTGGGGCTCGGCGCCGCGAAGAACCTGGCGCCGGTGCCGGTGTATCTCGCCTGCCGCGCCATCGTCGCGCTGTCGCGCACCTTCCCGGAGGTCATTCTCGCGATCTTCTTCGTCAAGGTGTTCGGCTTCGGGCCGTTTGCCGGATTCCTCGCCCTCAGCGTCGCCACCGTCGGCTTCTACGCCAAGCTGCTCGCCGAGGACATCGAGTCCATGGATCCGACCCAGGCCGAGGCGGTTCGCGCCACCGGCGCCGGCTGGTTCCAGTGGCTCAACTATTCCGTGCAGCCCCAGGTGATGCCGCGCATGATCGGTCTCTCCCTCTATCGACTCGACATCAACTTCCGCGAGTCGGCGGTGGTGGGTATCGTCGGCGGCGGCGGCATCGGCGCGACCCTGCTCACCTCATTCGACCGCTACGAGTTCGAGTCGGCGGCCGCCATCCTGCTCATCATCATCGGCATCGTCATGATGGT
>JAABYT010000014.1:87479-94277 GCA_011775625.1 Gammaproteobacteria bacterium
TGGCTCCTCGGCACGGCGATCTTCGTCTACTGCTGGCAGCTCATCTCCGAGAAGACCATCTGGATTTTCGTCATGGACGCGCCGCAGCAGGCGGCCGACCTGGCCGAGCGCATGGTGCCGCCCAAGTGGTCTTACATGAACAAGCTCTGGCTGCCGATCTGGGACACCATCAACATTGCGACCCTGGGCACGGCCCTCGCCATCGTCATGGCGGTGCCCATTGCCTTCTGCGCGGCCAGCAACACGACTCCGAGCCACGTCTTCGTTCGCCCGGTGGCGCTGTTCATCATCGTCTCGTCGCGCTCCATCAACTCGCTCATCTGGGCCCTGATGCTGGTGACCATCATCGGCCCCGGCGTTCTCGCAGGGGTCATCGCCATCGGGCTTCGCTCCATCGGCTTCTGCGCCAAGCTCCTCTACGAGGCCATCGAGGAGATCGACGAGTCCCAGGTGGAAGCGATCACCGCCACCGGCGCCAACGGGCCCCAGCGCCTCACCTACGGCATCGTGCCGCAGATCATGCCGGCCTTTGCGGGCATCACCGTGTTTCGCTGGGACATCAACATCCGCGAGTCGACGGTGCTCGGTCTGGTCGGCGCCGGCGGCATCGGCCTTCAGCTCGACGCCTCCATATCGAATCTCGCCTGGACNNNNTCCGCCAAGGTCCGGCACGCCATCATCTAGCGCAACCTTCCCGAGCGCCGCGAGGAAAATTCTCTTCGGCCGGACTGCCATCCGACGATCGGCCTTATCGCGCCGATCGGGCTGGGTGCGTCGACGCGCCCGGCCTTCGCCGCGCTGCCCGGCATCGATGCGGGTGCGCTCACGCAGCCGCCCTGTCGCCAGGACCGGCCGTCGCTGTCCCGAGAGTCCCCGCCTCCCGAGGCGTCCCTCGTCAGGCGACCTTCAGCACCGCGCGGCGCTGGCTCATCATGTTATCGACGATGGGCGCGATGATGATCTCCATGGCGAGCCCCATCTTGCCGCCGGGAACGACGATGGAGTTTCGCCGCGACATGAAGGATCCCTGGATCATGGCGAGCAGATAGGGGAAATCGATGTCGAACTTGTCCGGATCGCGGAATCGGATCACGACGAAGCTCTCGTCGGCGGTCGGAATGTCGCGCGCCACGAACGGGTTCGAGGTGTCCACCGTCGGCACGCGCTGGAAGTTGATGTCGGTCAGGGAGAACTGCGGCGTCACGTAGTGGATGTAGTCGTACATGCGTCTGAGAATGTTTTCCGTGACGTCTTCCGGATTGTAGCCGCGTTTTGCCGTATCCCGGTGGATCTTCTGGATCCACTCGAGGTTGACGATGGGCACGACGCCGATCAGAAGGTCCACATGCCTGGCGACGTTCACGTTGTCGTTGACGACGCCGCCGTGGAGACCCTCGTAGAAGAGCAGATCGGTCCCCGGTGGCACATCGTCCCACGGCGTGAAGGTACCGGAGCGCTGATTGTAGGGCGCAGCCTCGTCTTCGTCGTGCAGGTAGCGCCGGATCCTGCCCGTGCCGGACTCGCCGTATTCGGCAAACAGCGCCTGCAGATCTTCCAGGAGGTTTGCCTCGGGACCGAAGTGACTCAGATTAATGCCGTCGTTATGGGCCCGATCGAGGAGCGCGCGCATCTCGTGGCGATCGTAGCGGTGGAAGCTGTCGCCCTCGACGAAGCAGGGCGTCACCTGCTCGCGGTAGAAGATATGCTCGAAGGCCACCTTCACCGTGGTCGTGCCGGCTCCCGACGAGCCGGTGACGGCGATGATCGGAAATCTCTTCGACATGGCGGCCTCCCGCTCAAGCCTCGCGCGGCGATTGCGCCGAAACATAACACCACCGCACATAAACACCATTCATTGTTTCTGATGAAAATGATAAGTTAATCATTATTCCCGGAAATCCGGACCCGCGAGCCATGAACGTGACCTTCCGCCAGCTCAGAGTCTTCGAAGCCGTGGCCCGCCACCTGAGCTTCACGCGCGCCGCCGAGGAGCTCCACCTCACCCAGCCGGCAGTCTCGATGCAGGTCAAGCAGATGGAGGGTGCGGTCGGCCTGCCGCTTTTCGAGCTGATGGGCCGGCGCATCCACCTCACCGAGGCCGGTGAGGTGATGCACCACTACTGCCGGCTCATCGCCGAGAACCTCGCCGAGGCCGAGCAGGCCGTGGAGGAGCTCAAGGGCATCGAAGGCGGACGCCTGCACATCACCGTGGCGAGCACGGTCAACTACTTCGCCACGCGGCTTCTGTCCGATTTCTGCCGGCAACACCCGGGTGTGCGCGTGGTGCTCGATGTCACCAACCGCCAGGGACTCCTCGAGACGCTGGAGGCGAACGAGACCGATATCGCACTCATGGGCAAGCCGCCCGAAAGCCTCGATGTGGACGCCGCGCCCTTCATGGAAAACCCGCTGGTGGTCATCGCGGCGCCCGATCACCGGCTCGCCGGGCGCAGCCGCATTGCCTTGAGCCGGCTCAGCGAGGAGACCTTTCTCATGCGCGAGCAGGGCTCCGGAACCCGCATGGCCATGGAGCGGTTCCTCAGCGATAAGGACATCGGGCTGACGAGCACCGTCGAGATGACCAGCAACGAGGCCATCAAGCAGAGCGTTCAGGCCGGTCTCGGCCTCGGCATCGTATCCGTCCACACCGTCGAGCTCGAGCTCGAGGTCGGGCGCCTGGTGATCCTCAAGGTCGAGTCTTTTCCGATCAGGCGCCACTGGTATCTGGTGCACCGCAAGGGCAAGCGTTTGTCGGCGCCCGCCGCCGCGTTCAAGGCGTTCGTGCTCGCCTACGGGAAACGCCAAGCCCGGCGCCGCTGATCAGTTCCGATCCCCGCCGCGGTAGATCACCATGGCCGCGCCCTGGGATTGAGCGTCGTTGTCGTAGCCGATGAGGCGCACGTGGTTGCGGGGATTGGCCTCGCGGCACGCCGCGGCCTCGGCGAGGATCGTGTCCACATCGGTCTCGCCGAACATGGGAAGCTTCCACATGTACCAGTAGTGGCTGAACGCGTTCTCCGGCTCGCTGTGCTCGATGGCCGGGTTCCAGCCCCTGGAGACGATGTACGCCACCTGCTTTCGAATCTGCTCCGGGCTCATCGGCGGCAGATACGAGAAGGTCTCGTGGCGGTGGCTCTGGGCATCGCCGAGGCGCGACGGATAATCCAGTACCTCACCCATGTGCTTGCTCCTTTTCTGATGATCGCACGTGTGTTTCAGGCAACGTCGAGCTTGTCCACGGTGTCGAACTCGAAGCGGATTTCTTTCCAGGTCTCCATGGCGGCCGCCAGCTCGGGGCTGTGCCGGGCCGCGGCGCGCAGCACGTCACCGCCCTCGCGCTCGAGCTCGCGGCCCTCGTTACGCGCGGCCACGCACGCTTCGAGCGCCACCCGGTTGGCGGCCGCACCGGCCGCGTTGCCCCATGGATGGCCGAGCGTGCCGCCGCCGAACTGGAACACCGCGTCGTCGCCGAAGATCGAGACCAGCGCCGGCATGTGCCAGACGTGGATACCGCCCGAGGCCACCGGAAACATGCCGGGCATGGCGCCCCAGCTCTGATCGAAGAAGATCCCCCGGGCGCGATCCTCGCGGTTGTGGCGTCCACGCATGATGTCGATCCAGCCCATGGTCGCCTGGCGATCGCCCTCGAGCTTGCCGACTACCGTGCCCGAGTGCAGGTGATCGCCGCCCGAGAGGCGCAGGCACTTGGCAAGCACCCGGAAATGAACGCCGTGCTTCGGATGCCGATCGAGCACCGCGTGCATGGCGCGGTGGATATGCAGCAGTAAGCCGTTCTCGCGACACCAGTTGGCGAGCCCCGTATTGGCGCAGAATCCCGCGGTCAGGAAATCGTGCATGATGATGGGCATGCCGAGCTCCTTGGCGTACTCGGCGCGCTTGTACATCTCCTCCGGCGTCGGCGCGGTGACGTTGCAGTAGTGACCCTTGCGCTCGCCGGTCTCGGCCTGGGCCTTCTCGATGGCCTCGGCGACGAAGGTGAAGCGATCGCGCCAGCGCATGAACGGCTGCGAGTTGATGTTCTCGTCGTCCTTGGTGAAGTCGAGGCCGCCGCGCAGGCATTCGTAGACGGCGCGGCCGTAGTTCTTCGCCGAAAGCCCCAGCTTCGGCTTGATGGTGCAACCGAGCAGCCCGCGCCCGTACTTGTTGAGCTTGTCCCGCTCCACCTGGATGCCGTTCGGCGGACCGCCGCAGGTGATGACGTAGGCGGCGGGGAAGCGGATGTCCTCGAGCCTGAGCGATCGCAGCGCCTTGAAGCCGAAGACGTTGCCGACCAGCGAGGTCAGCACGTTGACGACGGAGCCTTCCTCGAACAGATCGATGGGGTAGGCGATGAAGGCGTAGAAGGATTCGCCGTCGCCCGGCACGTCCTCGATGCGGTAGGCGCGGCCCTTGTAGTAGTCGAGATCGGTCAAGAGATCCGTCCACACCGTCGTCCAGGTGCCGGTGGACGATTCCGCCGCCACCGCCGCGGCGGCTTCCTCGCGGGCAACGCCCGCCTGCGCCGTCACCTTGAAGCAGGCCAGCAGATCGGTGTCGTTGGGGGTGTAGTCCGGGGTCCAGTAGGTGTCGGCGTAGGCCCTGACGCCCGCCTCGTAGGTTCGCTTGGCCATGTCTCCTCGCTCCTCGGTCTCGGCGTGCGGGCGCACATCGGCGATCCCGGGGATCGCGCCGCGCGGCTGCGCTGCCTTGGTGCGAAGGACTATAGGGCCGGATTGATATAAATAAAACTAAGGGTTATTTATTGAGCTCATCTATAATCACTTATGTTTGCGCGACGTTTGCCGGGCGCCCCGCCGTGCCTGCGCGGCCACGCCATCGAGGCTGCGCATAGTATGATTGCGCGACCGAGCCCTTCGGCATCGCAGCGGTGAAGCCACAGGTGAAAATGCGATTCCCCTCCATCAGCGTTCGCGACGTGATCCGCTCTCGGGTGTTCGGCGCCCTGGTGGTGAGCGGGCTGGTGTTTTTGGTCGTGGGGTCGCTGCGCGAGCTCGGCCAGCTGCAGGATCTGGAGCTCGCCGTGTACGACTGGCATATCCAGCTTCAGCCGCGCTCCGCCGAATCCGCGCCGCCGATTACGCTGCTCACCGTCACCGAGCAGGACATCCAGAACCAGCGTCGCTGGCCCATCGCCAACGGCACCCTCGCCACTGCGCTGGAAACGCTCGAATCCCACTCGCCACGCGCCATCGGCGTCGACATCTATCTCGACCTGGAGGTGCCCCCGGGACGGGAGAAGCTCGACGAGGTGCTGGTCAACCATCCCCGCATTATCGCCGCCATGAAGTTTCCCCAGGGCGAAAGCCAGGGCGTGCCGCCGCCGCCGGTGCTCGCCGAAAGCCAGCAGGTGGGCTTCACCGACATGCTCGTCGATCCGAAAGGCATCGTGCGCCGCGGCTTTCTGTTCATGGACAACGGCGTCATCTTCCAGTACTCGCTCGCCCTGCGCCTCGCGCTGCTCTACTTGCAGGAGGAGGGGATCGGGCCGGAGGGCGATGCCGACACCGGTTTCATGCGCCTCGGCGAGACCCTCTTCATCCCCTTCGAGGCCAACGACGGCAGCTACGTGGATGCGGACGCGGGCGGCTACCAGTTCCTGCTCGACTACCGCGATCGCCTGGATATCTTTCCCAGGATCACCTTGACCGATCTGCTGGCCGGCAACTACGACCCGGCGATGATCGAGAACAGGATCGTGCTGGTGGGCGTGACCACCGAGAGCGTCAAGGACGAGTTCTTCACCCCCTTCAGCGGCGCCTCCGGCCAGCACCAGCAGATCTACGGCGTCGCGCTGCACGCCCACATCGTCAGCCAGCTTCTGCGCGCGGCGCTCGGCGGCGATGCCCCGTTTCGCGTCATCTCGGAAAACCACGAGCGTCTCTGGATCCTGCTNNTCGCGCTCGCGGGCGCCGGCCTCATCGCCCTCATCGGCCACCAGCTCTTCGAGGACGGCTGGTGGATACCGGTGGTGCCGCCGGCGCTCGTCTGGCTCGCGAGCGCCGGTCTCGTGACCGCCTACATCTCGAGCCGCGAGCGCCGCGAGCGCAACCAGCTCATGCATCTGTTCTCGAGCCACATCTCCCCGGCGCTCGCCGGCGAGATCTGGGCCAACCGCGACGAGTTCGCCGACGGCGGGCATCCGCGCCCGCAGCGCCTGACGGCGACGGTGTTCTTCAGCGACGTGGTCAGCTTCACCACGGTCTCCGAGGGCCTCAGCCCGGCGGAGCTGATGGACTGGCTCGACGAGTACATGAGCGTCATGACCCCGCTCGTCAACGAGCACGGCGGCGTCATCCTGCGCTTCATCGGCGACGCCATCATGGCGGTGTTCGGCATCCCGTTGCCGCGCACCACCGACGAGCAGATCCGCCAGGACGCCGTCAACACCGTCGAGTGCGCGCTGGACATGCAGGAGGCGCTCGCCGCCCACAACCGGAAGCTCGAGGACCAGGGCCGGCCCACCATCGGCATGCGCATCGGGATCCTCACCGGGCCCATGGTCGCCGGCGATCTCGGCAGCGCCGATCGCCGCGAGTACAACGTGCACGGCGACACCGTCAACACCGCCGCGCGCATCGAGGGATTCAAGAAGGAGGGCTTCGTTCCCGATCATTTCGAAACGCCCTGCCGCATCCTCGTCGGCGGGGCCACCCGCGAGCTCCTCGGCGACGCCTATCACGTGGAGTTCCTGGAGGCCGCCCAGCTGCGCGGCAAGGCCCAGGAGATCGGCATCTACCGGGTGCTGGGACGGAAAACCTCGGCCGAGGCGCAGGCGCC
>JAABYT010000018.1:0-215 GCA_011775625.1 Gammaproteobacteria bacterium
AAGCTCGCCATCGCCGATCTCAACGCAGGGCTCGAGATCGAGAGCGCGCGCTACGCCGCCGCGGTCAGCGTCGGCGTCTTCGGTCAGCATGTCGCTCCCGCGGCGCTCGACGAGTCGATGCGCATCGTCGAGCCGGGCGGTCTGGTGTGTTTCTCGGTCAACGAGCGCGCATTCGACGCCTGCGGCTTTCGTGCCAAGGTCGAGGCGCTGAGCGC
>JAABYT010000018.1:324-10961 GCA_011775625.1 Gammaproteobacteria bacterium
CCGGTGAGACCATCTCCTTCCAGGTCGCCAACGCCACCGGGCAGCCCGTCACGGCACGCGTGGTGCGGGTCGTCTCCTCGGACGCGAATCCGGCCGGACCCGCAATCCGCGTCGAGGCCGTCGACGCCCGCGTCACGACGCTTGCCGAGCCCGGACCGGCATCGGTGCCGCGCGGATCCTGTGCGCTCGTCGAGGGCCTCGATGCGTGGCTCTCGGGAGCGAGCTTCTCGTTGACCTGCCGCGTGTACGCCACGCAGCTCGCCGCGGGCGGGCAGTCGCTCCTCGCGCGTCTCGACCCGGACGCGAAGCGCGGCTTCGCCCTGATGATCGACGCGCGCGGACGTCTGCTCGGCCGCATGGGCAACGGCGACGGCTTCGAGGAGGTGCAAAGCGAGTCATCGTTGACGGAGCGGCGCTGGTACGTCGTGTGGCTCACCTTCGACGCCGATGCCGGCACGCTCGGCATCGGCTATGCGCCGTTCGGCGCGACGGTGACGGAAAGCGCCGGCATCGCGCTCGGCTCCGCGGCGTCACCGGCCGCGGACGGAGCGCTGCTGATGGCCGCCGCCGATGGGCGCGCGCCGGGCAGCCATTTCAACGGCAAGCTCGAGCGGCCGATGCTCTACGATCGCGCCCTCGGCGAGCAGGAGCTCGCCGCGCTGGCCGCGGGTGATGCACCCGGGGGGGCCGTGGCCTGCTGGGATTTCTCCAGGGAAATCGCCACCAGCCGCATCGTCGACGTGGGACCCGAAGGTCTCCACGGCCGCCTGCTCAACACCCCCGCCCGCGGCATGACCGGCGCCTCCTGGAGCGGTCACGAGATGTGCTACCGCCACGCACCCGACGAGTACGGCGCGATCCATTTCCACGAGGACGACATCGACGACTGCCTGTGGCCGACGGCGTTCGCGTGGACCGTGCCGCAAGGCACGCGCTCGTCGGTGTATGCGCTCATGCTGTCGGCCGGTGACGCCGAGGAGAACGTGCCCTTCCACGTGGTGCCTCCCCGCGGGCGGCCGTCGGCGGATATCGCCGTGCTCGCCTCGACGTTCACCTACACCGTTTATGCCAACCACGCGCGACCGGAGTGGACCGCCGATGCGCAGTGGCAGGCGGCGTGGCGCAGGCAGACGGCGGACTGGGGCGGCTATCCGCACAATCCCGGCGATCATCGCGAGTATGGCCTTTCGACCTACAACTACCACACCGACGGCAGTGGAATTTCCATCGCCTCGTGGCATCGCCCGATGCTCACCGTGCGCCTCGGATATCTCACCTATCCCTACGCCGACATCCGCGCCTCGGGCCTTCGCCACTTCCCCGCGGATTCACATCTGAACGCGTGGCTCGAAGCCAAGGGATACGATTACGACATCATCACGGACTGGGAGCTGCACCACGAGGGCGCCGAGCTGCTCGAGCCTTACCGCGTCGTGCTCACCGGCTCGCATCCCGAGTACCACACGCGCGAGATGATCGACGCGCTCGAGACCTACCGCGACAGCGGCGGCCGCTTCGCCTACCTGGGAGGCAACGGCTTTTACTGGAAGATCGCGCTCTCGCCGGAGAAGGACGGCGTCATCGAGATCCGCCGCGGCGAGGGCGGCATCCGCGCCTGGGCCGCCGAGCCGGGCGAATACTACAACCAGTTCGACGGAGAGTACGGCGGTCTGTGGCGCCGCAACGGCCGACCGCCGCAGCATCTGTGCGGCGTCGGCTTCACGGCGCAGGGGAATTTTCTCGGCTCCTACTACCGCAAGCGCCCGCAGGCGGCCGATCCGCGGGTGGCGTGGATGTTCGAGGGAATCGACGACGAGGTGTTCGGCGATCACGGCCTGTCCGCCCACGGTGCGGCGGGCTTCGAGCTCGATCGCGCCGACAAGCGCCTGGGAACGCCGGCGCACGCGATCGTCGTCGCGAGCTCCGAGAAACCATCCACCGGACGCACCGTGGATCCTGGTGCCCGAGGAAATGCTCACTCACCTGGTCACGTGGCCCGGGGAGCCCGCCAGGGATCTCATTCGCGCCGACATGACGTTCTTCGAGTGCCCCGGCGGCGGCGCCGTGTTCTCGACCGGCTCGATCACCTTCTGCGGCAGCCTGGTGACGAACGGTTTCGACAACGACGTATCGCGTCTGCTCGACAACGTGCTCGAGCGCTTTCTCGACCCTGCACCGTTTCCCATGCCGACCTAGACGGCCGGCTCGGCGCGGCGCGCTATTTTTCTCTGAAGGCGAGCCCCATGCTCTCGGTCAATGGCGAGAGCATGTAGCTGAGCGCGGTGCGGGCGCCGGTCTTGATGAGCGTGTCCACGGGCATGCCCGGCTGCAGCTGCAGCTCACCGAGCGAGGCGAGCTCCTCCTTCGACACCTCGATGCGCGCCAGGTAGTACGGGGCGCCGCTGTGAGGATCCACCAGCCTGTCCGCCGAAAGATTGATGACCGTGCCGAGGATGATCGGCGTCGAGCGCAGCTTGAAAGCGCTGAGCCGCACGCTTGCCTGCTGGCCGAGAGCCACGTCGTCGATGTCGATGGGGTCGACGCGCGCCTCGACCACCAGGCGGTCGCCGACCGGCACGACCTGGAGAATTTCCTGCGCCGGGGCGATGACGCCGCCCGTCGTCCGTGCCTGCATGCCCATGACGACGCCGTCGCTCGGCGCGCGGATCTCCGTTCGGCGCAGCACGTCCTCGGCCGCGACCAGACGCTCCTCGAGCCCGAAGATGCGCTCCTGGACCTCACCGAGCTTCGCCGCGACCTCCTCGCGGGCCGACTTCTCCAGCTGCCCGATGCGCAGCCTGGCCTCGCCGATGCTCTGCTCGGCACGCGCCACGTCGGCGGTGAAAAGACCCCTCTCGCCGGCGAGCTCCGCGATCTTGCGCTCGTAGGCGAGCACCTCGTTGCGCGGCACGTTTCCCTGGGCGAGCAGCTTGCGCAGCCCCCGCAGCTCGTCCTCGAGGATGCGCAGCTGACGCTCGCGGGCCACCTGCTGCGCCTTGAGCCCCTCGATCTCCTCGCGAAACTGCGCGATGTTCTGCTCGAGTATCGCAATCTGCCCGTTGAGCGCGTTGCGCCGCGCCGTGAACAGATGGCGCTGTCCCTGCAGCGCCTTGCTCACTTTCGCAATGTGCGCACGAGCGAGCAGCTCGGCCGGAAAGACGATGTCCTCGCGGCCCTCGTGCTCGCTGACGAGACGCGACTGCTCGGCGAGCGCCGCATCGAGCTCGCCGCGCACGATGTCGTACATGGCTCTGGCATGGGTGTCCTCGAGTCGAATGAGCACGTCGCCCTTCGCGACCCTGGCGCCGTCGCGCACCAGGATCTCCTTCACCAGTCCACCTTCGAGATGCTGAACACTCTTGCGGTCGGTCTCGACCACCACGACGCCCGGCGCGATGGCGGCGCTGTCGAGCGACGCGAACGACGCCCAGGTGCCGAAACCGCCGAAGGCTGCGGCGATGATCAGCATGCCCGCCACGATCCACGCGCGCGGATTCGAAGGCGGCGGCGCCTCACGCCGCATCGGCGCGCGCGCCTGCGGAGAAGTCCGTGCGCGCACTACGCCGAGCGCCTCTTGTCGGAGATCGAGACGATGCAGCCCGAGCGCGGGCTCGGAAGCGGCGGCGGCAGGGTGTATCGGGCAATGATCTCGTCGCGCGGCCCGAGCGCCTCCACGTAGCCGTCACTCAGGCACAGAATGCTGTCGACGTCGACGAGAATGTTCGGCCGGTGGGCGATCACGACGAGCGTCTTGCCCTCGCGCCTGAGCCCGCTCATGGTCGCGAGCAGCGCGCGCTCTCCCGGCTGATCGAGATTCGTGTTCGGCTCGTCGAGCACGATGAGCGACGGATCGCCGTAGAGCGCACGGGCGAGACCGATGCGCTGGCGCTGACCGCCCGACAGGGTGTGCCCGTTGGAACCGATGAGGGTGTCGTAACCGCGTGGAAGCCGCAGGATGAAGTCGTGCGCGGCCGCCTTGCGCGCCGCCGCGACAATGGCATCCGCGTCGATGCGGCCGAAGCGCGCGATGTTCTCCGCAACGGTGCCGTCGAACAGCTTCACTTCCTGGGGCTGGTAGCCGATGTGGTTGCCGAGGTCGGTGCGGCTCCACTCGAACACGTCCGCGCCGTCGAGACGCACCGTGCCCTGCGAGGCCCGCCAGACCCCCACCAGCAGCCGCGCCAGGGTCGACTTGCCGGCGGCGGTCGGGCCGATGACGCCGAGCGCGCCTCCGGGGGGCAGCTGCAGGCTCACGCCCTTGAGAATGGGTGATGCGGCGTCGCCGCCGGGAGCCGTCGCGACGACGCGCTCGAGCTGCACGCGTCCCTCGGGTCTCGGCAGACGCATGCCGGGCTTCTCCGCAGGCACCGATTTCAGCAGGGCCTTGAGCCGGTCGAGGGCCGCGCGCGCGGCCACGAAGCCGCGCCAGTTGCCGACCGCGAGCTCGACGGGCGCCAGCGCCCTGCCGAGCAGGATCGCCGCGGCGACCATCGCGCCGGGTGTGATGAGCTGCCGCATGGCGAGATAGGCGCCGATGCCGAGCAGCAGCACCTGCAGGTAGAGCCGGATGAACTTGGTGCCCGCGAGCAGCAGGCCGGCCCGGTCGCTGGCGCGCGCCTGATGACTCACCGCGGCAATTCGATGCTGATACCAGCGCCGGCGAATGCCGCCGAGCATGCCGAGAGCCTTGAGGATCTCGGCGTTGTTGAGACTCGCCTCGGCGAAGTTATTGGCCTCGATGGCGCGCTCCGAGGCGGCCTTCAGGGTGCGGCCGGTCAGCGCTTCATTGAGCAGCGCCAGCGCGAGCAGCACGAGCGCGCCGCCGAGCGACGCCACGCCCAGCCACGGGTGCAGAAGAAAGATGACGGCAATGAAGATCGGCGTCCACGGTGCATCGAGCAGCGCGAGCAGTCCGGCGCCGGTAAGAAAATGGCGAAGCGTGTCGAGATCCTGCAGCGCCTGGGCGCGGGTCGAACCCGGCGCACCGATGCTGCGCTCGAAAACCGCCGCGAACACCCGATCCTTGAGAAGACCTTCGAACCTGACCCCGGTGCGCACCAGCACACGCGCGCGCACGGCCTCGAGGAGGCCGAGAACGAGCAGCATGAAGCCGGCAAGGATGGTCAGCATCAGCAGCGTCGACTCGCTGCGGCTCGAGAGCACGCGGTCGAACACCTGCAGCATGTACAGGGGCACGACCAGCATCAGGAGATTGAGAAAGAAGCTGAATACCGCGGTGGCCGCGAACGCGGAGGCGCACGCGGACAGAGCGCGGCGAATCTCGGAGCTTTTTCTCGTCACGTACCGATACCGTCCCAGGGCACATTCGCCGGCCGAAGGTGGAGGGCCGGAGCAAGCTGCCCTCAGCCGAACAGCTCGCTCGCGTCGGTTACGCCCGAGACGCCCACCACGAGCGCGGAATCGCCCGTGTCGAAGAGGACCAGCGTATCGTTGCCCTGCGCCCGAATGTCGGCGACCGCCATGCCGTCGGTGATCGCCATGCGGTCACTGCCCGGCGTGAAGTCCGCGATGGTGTCCTTGCCCGAGCCCGTGGCAAAGTTGATGATGTCGTTTCCGCCGCCGCTGACGATGAAATCGTTCTCGCCCGTGCTGTCGAGAACGTCGGCGTCGGCGGTGCCGATGAGCGGATTACCGTTCACGGTGACCGTGGCCGTGGCTTCGCCGCCGTTGCCGTCACTGACCGTATAGTCGAACGCGCCCGGCGAGAGCGAATTAGGCCTGAAAAGGATGTCGCCGCCGGCGCTCAGCTCGACGCTTCCGTTGACCGCGTTTCCAACGCGCGTGATGACGAGCGCATCGCCGTCTGCATCGGAGTCGTTTCCGAGCAGCGTCTGCGCGGAGATCACGAAAGCGCCGATGTCGTCGGCGGCGTTGTCGATGCTGATGTTCAGTACGTAGTCACCGGGCATGACGCCGCCGTCGTCGAAGTAGCCGGGAAAGCCCGGATCGTTGTCAAACGCCGAGACCGCCACGTAGTAGGTGCCGCCCGATCCGGCGTCCGTGTACTCCAGGTAGGGATCGAAGGGCGAGCTCGATCCGCCGCCGCCGAGATCCGTCCCTGCATTGTCGCTCTCGGCGAGCACGGCGCCGCTTTCGTCCATCAGGAACAGCTGGGCGTTCATCTGACTACCCGTGACGTAGGCGTGATCGATGTCGAGGATGAGCTTCTCGCCGGCTTGGAGCGTGATGGCGTAGAGGTCCACGTCGTTCGCCGCGGGACCGAAAATGGGGAAACTCCCCGAGATGGTTCCGTGGATCGACACCCGCGGCAGGGCATCGTTGCCGACATCGCTGCTCGGCGCGATGCGGAAGCTCGCGCGATCGATGACCTGAGCGGACGTGGACAACGGAATTCCATTCGGATCGTTCGGCTCGACCTCCTGAATCGGATCGTTGACCATGTCAACGAGCACCGTGTCGCTCTCGGCCACGGGAGGCGCGTTGATCGGGGCGAGCGGCAGCTCGTCGGTGTAGCGGATTTCAAAGCGCTCGAAGCTTTTCACGGTGAGACCGATGGACTTGAAATGGAAGGCGTGCTGCTTCCAGTGTTCTCCCGGCAACGCCAGGAACGCCTCGAAGGCGTCGAAGTCGGCCTGCAGCTCGGCCGTATGCTCGGCGTGAGTCACCTCCAGGACGATCAGATCGTTTCCACGGCCGCCGTGGTAGAAGTCGCGCGCGCCGTCGTTCTCCGAAAGGGAATGCACGACGGTGTCGTCGCCTCGACCACACCAGACCCGGTCATCACCGGCGCCGGCATGTACCTCGTCGTTACCGCGACCGGCCCAGATCCAATCGCCGCCGTCACCGCCGTCGATGACGTCGCGACCGCGCCCTGCCCAGATGAAGTCGTTGCCGCCGAGGGCGTCGATCCTGTCGTCGCCGCGGCCGCTGAAGATAAAGTCCCTGCCGGAAGTCCCTGTCAGCTCGTCGTCACCTCTCCGCCACCGGCTCTTGCAGGACATCGTACCGCTCCCCCTTCCGTTCGACACGCGACGGTCGGTTTCAACGCCCCTCGACGTTGCAACCCTTTCCCATCGCCCTTTTGAAAAAATATAGGGAGATGTCGGATCTGTGACGAGTGCACCTTTTTGAACTGTGACCCAGTGTGCATATCGTGCTCAAAAGGAACTTCACATAGGAAATTGCGTCACGCTGATCGCCGGCCGTGACGACCCGCGTTCATATCTTTTCACACCCGCTTGGTCCGCGCATGAGGTATCGACTTCCTAGTCCGGTGCGGGAAAAGCACGCGATTATTTTTTTGCAATTTCGCCATCGCCTGCAGGAGAGACAGCACCGCGCCGGAATCCGTTCCGGCGCGGTGCACGATATGAACGCTCAGCCTGCCGCTGAGCCCGAAGGGGCGAGCACGGAAGATGCAAGCGCCTGGCGCTTGCGCCCGGCGGGCGGCGCGGCGTCCGAGATGGCGAAGTGTCCGCCCACGAACTCGGGGTAAGCCTGCATGCCGCATTCGGCCAGATCGACGCCTTCGAGCTCGTCGCTCTCGCTGACGCGGATGCCGATGGTCGCTCTGAGCGCGAGCCATACCAGCAGGCTCGCCACGAAAACGAATGCGAAGATGGCGGCGATGCCCGCGAGCTGACCGCTAAGCGTCGCTTCCTCGTTGGAGAGCAGCACCGCGAGTATGCCCCAGATGCCGGCCGTGCCGTGCACGGAGATGGCGCCGACCGGATCGTCGATACGCAGGCGCTCGAGCGTGACGATCGAAAACACCACGATGATGCCGCCGACGGCGCCGATGGCGGTCGCCAGCAGCGGCGTCGGTGTGTTCGGACCCGCGG
This sequence comes from Gammaproteobacteria bacterium, assembly GCA_011775625.1. Taxonomy (GTDB): domain Bacteria; phylum Pseudomonadota; class Gammaproteobacteria; order HK1; family HK1; genus JAABYT01. The sequence goes on from JAABYT010000018.1 coordinate 8,148, forward strand.
TGATGGCGACCAGCCCGGCGAGGGCGCCGTTCAGTGCCATGGTCAGATCGGCCTTGCCGAACTTCAGGCGCGCCAGCACCATCGCCGCGACGAGACCACCGGCCGCCGCGGTGTTGGTGTTCAGGAAAACCGTCGCCACCGCGTCGGCGGCGCCCTTGCTGCTCATGGAGAGCTCGGAGCCGCCGTTGAAGCCGAACCACCCCAGCCAGAGAATGAAGGTGCCGATGGTCGCCAGCGGCAGATTGGCGCCGGGCATGGGATTCACCTTTCCATTCGGGCCGTACTTGCCGGCGCGCGCACCGAGCAGCAGCACGCCGGCCAGCGCCGCCGCGGCGCCTGCCATGTGCACGATGCCCGAGCCGGCGTAGTCGACGTATCCGAGCTCGGCCAGGAAGCCGCCGCCCCAGCTCCAGTGTCCCTGGATCGGATAGATCACACCGGTCAGAACCACGGCGAAGAGCAGAAACGCCCAAAGCTTCATGCGCTCGGCGACGGCGCCGGAGACGATGGACATGGCGGTGGCGACGAATACCACCTGGAAAAAGAAATCCGCATGCATCGCGTGGGTCGGGCCGTCATCGCCGTAGATGGAGACACCGTCCTCACCGGCGATGCCCGAAAGCAGCAGGCCGCTTCCGATGAAGCCGTTGCCCTCGCCGTACATCAGGTTGTAGCCGATCAGCAGGTACATGATGCATGCGATCGAGTACAACGCCACGTTCTTGGCGAGAATCTCCGTCGTGTGCTTGGTGCGAACCAGCCCTGCCTCGAGCATGGTGAACCCCGCAGCCATCCACATGACCAGGGCACCGGCAAGCACGAACCAGAGCGTGTTCAGTGCGTATTGAAGTTCCTGTGTCGTTTCCACGTCTTGCTCCTCGTATCGTCAGAATCGTCGTCCGTGCGGGGTCGGGGACGAGCCCCGCGGCACGCATCTGTGGACGCAAAAGCACGATACGTGCCAGGTCGAGACGGGGACTGTTATCAGGGACTTACGTGCAGATCCGGCTCATCGGGCCGGGCGGCTGCACCAGATTGGGGAACGCTGCACGGTTATTGGTCACGCGCCGGCGCGGCGTCCGCGGCGCGGATGCGCTCGCGGTGGAAGACATACAGGCCGCTCGCCGCGATCAGCGCCGCGCCGAGCAGCGTCATCGCATCGGGGAGGTCGCCGAAAAGCACGAAGCCATAGCCGATAGACCAGATCAGGCTCGCGTAGGTGAGCGGTGCGACCACCACCGGCGAGGCGTAACCGAGGGCCTTTATGAGCGTCAGGTGGCCGGCTGCGCCGAACACGCCGAGCAACGCCATCAGCAGCCAGCCCCGCACATCCGGTGTGACCCAGAAAAAGGGCACGATGGCGGTGGTCGCAACGCCGCCCAGGGCAGCGGTGTAGAAGAGCGTCGTCATGGGCAGATCGTGGCTGGCAAGCTTGCGGGTGGTGATCGTATAGAGCGCGTGGGAGAACGCGGCGAGCAGCGGCAGAACGGCGAGACCCTGCATGATGCCGCTCCCCGGGCGCACCACCACCAGCGCGCCGAGAAAGCCGATGGCGACTGCAGTCCACCGGCGCGGCCCGACGTAGTCGCCGAGCAGCGGCACCGACAGCGCGGTCACGAACAGCGGTCCCACGAACATGATGGCGACGACATCGGCAAGCGGCAGCGCGCGCACGGCGAAGAAGAACATGGCCGTGGTTACGAGCATGAGCAGAGAGCGAAGCAGCTGCAGACTCAGCCGCTGGCTGTGAAGGGTGACGCTCAGGCGCACACCCAGCACCAGGGCAACGAACACCAGGTGGAAGGTGAAGCGTGCCCACAGCACCTGGGGCACCGGATAGTCCTGGGCGAGGTACTTGGCGGTCGCATCCAGGCTCGTGAACAGGCCGGTGGTGACGAGCATCCAGTAGATGCCGCGGCGATTGTCACGCAGCCGATCCACCAGTGACGGATCGTCGCTCAACCCTGCGAGTCCGAAACCGTGTCGTCACCCATTAGAGCGTCTCCGTGGCCGAGGCCCTGTGGAGAATAGCCCTGCCAATGCTTCTCAGGAATACCCGCGAGCTCAGCCGGTCTTGCGCATGGACGCGGCCTTGATCGGCTGTCGTTGCGAGGCGAGAGGATGGCGCTTGCAGAAGCGCCAGATGAGCTCCGAGACGTCGGGCGCAGCCGGATAGCTGAACTTTCCGGGTCTGCCGCCGTACCAGCCATGCCCGCGCCCTTCGATGAACAGCGTCTCGATGGCGGAGCGCCGGCCGAGCGTGCGGTAGCGTCGGTGCACGAAGGCAGCGCCGGCGCCGACACCGGAGCTCTCCGATGCCGGGACGGCCGTGTCGATGCCGTAGCACTGAGCCCACGAGTCGCGAAGATTGATGGCGGCCTGAATGTCGACGACGGGATCGGCGTGGGAGTGAACGACGAGGATCGGGCTCGGCCGGCCGTCCTCGCCCAGCACCGAGCGCATGGCGTCGACCACCTGCTGCGTCGGCCTGAATGCCGCCGCCCTCGGCACGCCGTTGGAAACCGCACGCGGGGTCTCCGCGTAGGGTACCCCCGCTACCGCAGCGCCCGAGGCGATCTTGCCCGAATGCGCCACCATGGCGGCGACCGCCATGCCGCCTCCGGAGGACAGTCCGGCAACGTGGATGCGCCGCTCGTCGACGGGCACCTCCTGGCTGACCTGCTCGACAATCTGCCAGAGATCCTCGACCTCGCCCGCACCGGGCCGGATCTCACTCTCGATCCACCAGCCCCAGCAGTTGCGAATGCGCATTCCGGAGTAGTCGGTCACGAACGGGTAGACGACGATGAAGCC
>JAABYT010000018.1:10985-11508 GCA_011775625.1 Gammaproteobacteria bacterium
AGAACCATGAGAAGCGGCATCTCGAAATCGACGCTGTAGCCGCGCGGGACGTGCAGCTCGAAGCGCCGGTTGCGGGAACCGGGATACGGCCGTCTGTGGAAGAGCCTTTCCGATGTGACGACGTCACGCTGCGCGTGTTTGCCCTGCAGCGAGCGGCGGATGCGTTCGAGCAGACCGGCGGTTGCACCAGCGAGCGCGCGCACACCGTGTGCGAGTCGCGCCCATCGGGCCGCGAGCCAGCCGCGTGTGGCCGCGCAGAATGCGCAGGAAAGCCCATCCCGCTCGCTGCGGCGCTTTTGCGCAGGCTTCGCACGTTTGCCCCGGGGGCGCCGGGTGCTCTTTTCCCAGTCGCGGATGCGCCGGCGGCGGCGCTTCGTTCGCGCGCGCTGCCGCGCGTATTGTTCGAGCGCATCCCGCAAACGGGCGAGCCTGCGCCGGATTTTCCCCCGCAATGCCTGCACGAACCGTGCCCCCAAGAGTGACGAAGGGATGGAAGGGTACCCGAACCGCGACAGGGCGCTTT
>JAABYT010000018.1:11563-16599 GCA_011775625.1 Gammaproteobacteria bacterium
CGACACGCGCCTTGAAGCCTCCCGCTGCGATCTCCTTTATCATGTCGGCATGAGCTCGCCTGAAGACAGCAACGAAACACGCCATGGCGTCGATGTCGCCGCACTGATGCGCGAAGGCGACGAGCACCTGCGCGCGGGGCGCGGAACCCCGGCGGAAGCCTGCTTCCGCAAAATCATCGAGTCGCAGCCCGACCATGCCGACGCACTGCAGCGCTGCGGCGTGATCGCCTATCTGCGCGGCGCGCCGCGCGAGGCCGTCGATCTCCTCACTCGCGCTGCGGTCCTGCGCGGCGACGACGCAGCTCTGTGTGGACACCTCGCCAGCGCGCTGATGGCGTGCGGCGAGCTCGATGGGGCGATTGCCGCCTGGCATCGAGCCCTCGCCTGCGCGCCCGACCATGCCGGGGCTTACGCGAGGCTCGGCGACGCCTACTGCGCCAAGGGTGACATCGGCGCCGCGGAGCGCGCCTACCGCAAAAGCATCGAGATGGCCCCCGACAATGCCAGGGCCTACGCCGGCCTCGGCCGGGTTCTGCACTTCCTCGGCAGGGACGGGGAAGCGGAAGAGATCCTGCATCGCGCCCTCGAGATCGGCGCTGGGACACCCGAGACCTGCATGCTGGTGGGCACGGTGGTGCTCGAAGCGGGCGGCGTGGAAGCGGCGCTCGAGCTGTTCGAGGCGGTCGTGCGGGCGACCCCCGACAATGCGCAGGCGCATGCCAGCGTGGGGCTCGCGCTGCACTGGCTCGGAAGAGTCGACGAGGCGCAGGCCGCCTACCACCGCGCCCTCAGCATCGACCCGAGGCATGCGCTCGCGCTGAAGCACCTGGGCGTTCTCTACCAGGAGCTCGAGCAGCTGGCCGACGCCGCCGGGTGCTTCGAAAAGCTTCTGCATGCCTACCCCGACGACGCCGTCGCGCGGCACATGCTCGCGGCGACCTCGGGCGAGACCACCCCGACCGCACCCGCGGCTTACGTGACGCGGCTCTACGACGACTATGCCGACCGCTTCGACGCCCACCTCGGCAGCATTGCCTATCGCGTGCCGGAGCTCATCCGCGATGCCGTCGTGGAGAGGGCCGGTGAGCGCGAGCTCGCGCTGCGCATCATGGACATCGGCTGCGGCACCGGCCTGTGCGGCGAGGCATTGCGCCCGCTGGCCTCGTATCTCGCCGGCGTCGATCTGTCGCCGCGTATGATCGCCAAAGCCGGCGAGCGCGGGATCTACGATGCGCTGACGGTTGGAAGCATGGAAGATGCGCTCGAGGGACAGGAGCAGGCCTTCGACCTGATTGTGGCCGGCGACGTCTTCATCTGCGTCGGCGACCTCCGCGATGTCATGGGGCGATGTGCGCAGGCGCTGCGTGCCGGCGGCTCAGTGGCGTTCTCCGTCGAGAGCGCCGAAGGTGACGCGTACCGGCTGCGCCCGACCGGCAGGTATGCACACTCGCCCGCCTACATCGACGCCATGGCCGCGCAGGCGGGCCTCTCGGTGGGCTACCGGCGGGACATCGTCGTGCGCAACGACGCGGCTCCGATCCCGGGACAGATCGTCGTGCTCACGAAAGCCGCGTGAGCAGCGATACGGTGAATCGATTCGCCGCATCCCTCGTGGCCGAGCCACCTCATCGCGCGTCTGTGGCCGGGCTGCACGGCATCGATCTGAGCGAATCGGCACCTTAGACGACTGTGGCGCGAGCCGTGGAAGCATTCGCGAGGCACCCGATCCTGGCGTTTGCGGGCCAGCGACGCCACCCGGTGATCCAGGCCCGACGACGAACGACCCAACAGGAGCGATCGGGAAACGGCCGGGGATCTAATTGCGGTCCGACAATAACCGCTGGCTGATGGACGGCATGGCCCCACTGAGGGCACCCATGAGCGCCGATGGTCCGTTGGGATAGCGCTCGGTCCAATGTCGTTCGATGACGAGGGTCGCACCGACGGTCAGCGTCTCGACGACGGAACCGGAGATCTCCGAGTCGAGGTTACCGTAGCGGCCTTTGGGAAAATGCCGAATTTCGTACAGGGTCACCGAACCGAACGACGCATTACGCAGCGCATCGTCGGTAATGGCAATCAGACGCAGGTCCTTTCCGCGCTCGTTCACGCTTTTTCCGAACTCCGAACCCAGCCCCGAGACGAAGAAGAGACACTGCGCCTGACCCTGGAGAAGGCGAGCGAGGGCATCCTCACCTCCGACGTTCTCTGCCTGAATCTGACCGTAGCGGCGATCCAGAATAGTGAACGCTCGCCATGTCAGGGCGCTCCCGCTCTCCTCCGCTCCCACGAAAACCTTTCGACTGGCGGGAGTGCGAAGCAGGTCAGTGGTGGTCGCCACCTTCGCGTCCCTGCGACAGACGAGGTGTGCAAACTCCGCAAACATGAACCGGTTCCTGGTGACCTCGACGGGTGATTCGCGATGGCGTGACTGGTAAACCAGATAAGCGTCGGACTGCACGATCGCCGCGCCACACTCGTGTCGTCCCATCCGCTGCATGTTGTCCATGGAGCCGGATGTTTCCACCACGGTGATGTCGAGAAACTTGGGATTCGCGTGCTTGGCCATGTCGCGGCCGGCCTCATAGTAGCCGCCTTCCGAACCTGCCGTGCAGAGCTTGAGCGGCGCCCCCGCGGCGAGCGCGCCGATGGAGAAGGCTGTGCACAGAAACCCCGTGACGAGAATGGCAGCCAGGCGTCTCAAAGCTTCCCGCCCCCTTGTGTGGACGTCGGAAAAATGACTGACTGAATAGTAGACCATCTCGATGGAGGCATCGAGCCGGCACGGGGAGCCCTGTTCGGTGGATGGCTTGCGCTCAGAGCGAGCTTTATGAGGAACGTTCGAGGCAGCGACGACCTGGAGTGGTTTTCGGATTCACATGTCGAGCAAAATCCCCGGGGAACCGGAATCCAATCCTTTCGAGGGGGGCTTCGATGCTCGATCGGCCAGGATTCCGGTCGTTCCCCGGGTGATTCCGTGCAAAGGCAAGCTCATGCCGTCCACCGCGATCGGCGCGTCGGAGTGTAGGTGGGATTCTCGGCGGCCTTCCTGGCAACAGCCGCTATCTCCGAGCGCGCGACGCCGATATCGGCGAGCGTCGCATCGTCGAGGCCTGACAGTGCATTTCTGGTCGCCCTCTCCCATCGCCAGCGATTGAACGCCGTGACGCCGCGTCCGACCGTCGTGCAGGCGGCCAGGAACGCCGTTGCCGCCACCTCGCCGACATACATCGTGGGCTGGACGATGTCGAAGAAGGGAACACCGCCTGTTCCACCACCCGCATTCGCGGTTTCTCGATAAAAATGATCCCGTTTCATCTTTCCGTCTCCAACTTGAATTAACAATCAACCTTACATTCAGCGAATGTGCTGACTTCTGTTCTCGGAGAAGGACTATAAGGGGTCAATGTTTCAGCTCGAATTCGCGCCGGATAGCGATTTGTATCATTTGTATCAATGGCGAGAACGCGCACCAACGACCGGCCAGGGCCCCTGGCTGGCGCTTTGCGGAAAAAAGGCGGAGCTAGTCCTCGTCCAGCGACGAGCAAAGCCCGGCGACGCGCGTCTGNNTAGCGGTCGGCGTCGTAGGGCCGGCCGCGATGCACGATGCAGCGGTTGTCCCAGATGAGCAGATCGCCGATCTGCCAGCGGTGCTGGTAAAGGCACCCGGGCCGCGTCGCACGCTCGAGAAGATCATCGAGCAGCGCCCGTGCATCCTCATCCGACCAGCCTTCGATGGAGCGGGCGTGGGATCCGACGTAGAAATTCTTCGCACCTGTCGCGGGATTGTTGCGCACCAGCTTCTGGCGCACGGGCGGGAGCGATGCCGCCAGCGACGGCGACACGACGTCCTCGCCCACCTTGCTGCGCGAGTAGACGTAGTCGTGGATACAGACGAGGTCCGCGATGGTCGCCTTCAAATCCGCAGGAAGCCTCGAGTATGCCGCACGGGTGCTCGCGAACTCGAGCTCGCCGCCTTCCGGCGTCACCTCGTAGGCATAGGAGATGGAGAATCGTGCAGGGATCTCTCGAAACGAGGAATCCGAATGCCACATCTCGTTTCCGGTCGAGAACACCACCTTCCTGTGATTCGACGGCAGCCGGTGACCCTGCGCATCAATGTTGCCGATACGCCCGACGTACTCGATGCGCCCGTTTTCTCCGAAGGCGACATGACCGTACTCGAGCTCTCCAAAGCGGCGGCTGAAGGCGAGCTGGGCGTCGTCGTCGAGCGTCTGGCCGCGAAGCAGNNCCGACACATCGGCGTCGAGGACCTCGACGCCGAAATCCGGATGCAGCGGCCTCAGCTCGAGCGTCATCACCTTGTGCAACTCCGAAGACCCGAGGCGCATACTCGGCCAGCGCCCCGGCGTTTGCAAGGGCGCCGATTGGCACGATGTCGGCCTTTCTCTACACTCGTGCGTGGTCCGGGAGACGGACCGAACGGATCGAGCCATGAGCACGGGCGGCAAGTGGGATTTCTGGATTGACCGCGGCGGCACGTTCACCGACGTGGTGGCGCGCACCCCCGGGGGCGGGGTCCGCAGCCACAAGCTGCTCTCGGAGAACCCCGAGGCCTACCAGGACGCGGCCGTGCAGGGGATCCGGGACCAGATGGGCATCGCCAAGGGCGAGCGCATTCCGACGGAGCTGATCGGCGCGGTCAAGATGGGCACCACGGTGGCCACCAATGCGCTGCTCGAGCGCAAGGGCGACCGCGTCGTTCTCATCATCAACGACGGCTTCGCGGATGCGCTTCGCATCGGCTACCAGACCCGCCCGGAGCTGTTCAACCGCCACATCGTCAAACCCGAGATGCTCTACGAGCGGGTTTGCGAGGTCGCCGGGCGCATCACCGCCGACGGGCACGAGGAGCAGGCCCTCGATGAAGGCGCCGCGCGCGCGGCGCTCGCGGCTGCGCGCGATGACGGTATCGATGCCGTCGCCATCGTGTTTCTGCACAATTTCCGCTATCCCGATCACGAGGCTCGCGTCGCAGCGATTGCGCGCGAGCTCGGCTTCAGCCAGGTGTCGAC
>JAABYT010000018.1:16614-19613 GCA_011775625.1 Gammaproteobacteria bacterium
TCGTGGATGCCTATCTCTCGCCCATCCTCGGCCGCTACGTGAACCGGGTAGCGTCAGAGCTGGATCTCGCCAACACCGGTGCGCGCCTCATGTTCATGATGTCCTCCGGCGGCCTCACCGACGCGACCCTGTTCAAAGGCAAGGACGCGATACTGTCCGGACCGGCGGGCGGCGTGGTCGGCATGATCGAGACCTCGGCGCTCGCCGGTCACGATCGCGTCATCGGCTTCGACATGGGCGGCACCTCCACCGATGTCTCCCACTACGCGGGCGAGCTCGAGCGCACCTTCGAGACCGAGGTCGCAGGGGTGCGCATGCGCGCGCCGATGATGCAGATCCACACCATCGCCGCCGGCGGAGGATCCGTGCTCAGCTTCGACGGCGCGCGTTTCCGCGTCGGCCCGGAGTCCGCGGGGGCGAATCCCGGTCCGCGCTGCTATCGAAGGAACGGCCCGCTGGCGGTGACCGATGCCAACCTCATGGTCGGCAAGCTCCTGCCCGGCCACTTTCCCCGCATCTTCGGCCCCGATCAGGATCAGCCTCTGGACGCGCAAGCGGTGCGCGAGGAATTCGCGGCGCTGGCCGCGCGCGTCGGCGACGGCAGGAGCCCGGAGCAGGTGGCGGAAGGGTTTCTGCGTATCGCCGTCGACAATATGGCCAACGCCATCAAGAAGATCTCCACCCAGCGCGGCTACGACGTCACCCGCTACGCGCTCAACTGCTTCGGCGGTGCGGGTGGTCAGCATGCCTGCCTGGTCGCCGACGCGCTCGGCATCGAGACCGTGCTGCTGCATCCGCTCGCCGGCGTGCTGTCGGCCTACGGCATGGGACTCGCCGACATCCGCGCCAATCGCCAGATGGCCATCGAGGAGCCCTTCGAAGCGGACGTGGTCGAGCGGCTCGCCGAGCGCTTCCAGTCCATCGCCGACGAATCCGCCGCCGAGGTCGAGGGCCAGGGCGTCGCAGCCGCGATGATCGACACCCGGCGCCGGCTGCATCTGCGCTACGCGGGCACCGACACGGCACTCGTCATTGCCCACGGAAACCACCCCGAGATCTTCCACCGCTTCGAAGAGCAGCATCGCGCGCAGTTCGGATTCGTCTCGCCGGAGAAGCCCATCGTCATCGAAGCCATCGAGGTGGAGAGCATCGGCGGCGGCGCCAGCGCCGACGAGCCGAAATTCGATTCCCACGAAATGGATGCGCCGGTGCACGAGCGGTCGCGTTTCTTCTCCGGCGATCGCTTCCACGACGTGCCGGTGGTGCTGCGCGACGACATGCGCCCCGGTCACCGCGTCAAGGGACCGGCGCTCATCATCGAGTCCATCGGCACCATCGTCGTCGAGCCCGGCTGGACCGCACGCATGAATGCCCGCAAGCACGTGGTGCTCAACCGTCACGAGAAGCTCGAGCGCGCGCAGTCGGTGGGCACCCATGCCGACCCGGTCATGCTGGAGATCTTCAACAATCTTTTCATGTCCATCGCCGAGCAGATGGGCGTGACCCTGCAGGCCACCGCCGACTCGGTGAACATCAAGGAGAGGCTCGACTTCTCCTGCGCGATATTCGACGCCGAGGGCGCGCTGGTCGCGAACGCACCCCATCTTCCCGTGCATCTCGGCTCCATGGACAAGAGCGTCGAGAGCGTCATCAAGCAGCGTGAAGGCAAGTTCGCGGCCGGCGACGTGTTCGTCATCAACGCGCCTTACCACGGCGGCACCCACCTGCCGGACATCACCGTGGTGACGCCGGTTTTCGACCGCGCCGGAGAGAGACTGCTGTTCTTCGTCGCCAGCCGCGGTCACCACGCAGACATCGGCGGTCTCACGCCCGGCTCGGCTTCGCCCGACGCGACCCGCGTCGATCAGGAGGGCGTGCTGATCGAGTGCTTCCAGATGGTGGATCGCGGCCAGTTCCGCGAGCAGGCGCTGTGGCAGCTGCTGACCGGCGGCGAGTATCCGGCGCGCAATCCGCAGCAGAACATCGCCGATCTCAAGGCACAGGCCGCAGCCAACGAGAAAGGCGTGCAGCAGCTCTACGCCATGGTCGATCAGTTCGGCCTCGACGTCGTCTACGCGTACATGGGGCACGTCCAGGAGAACGCCGCGGAGGCGGTGCGCGGCGCCATCGACGCGCTCAAGGATTCGCGCTTCACCGTCGAGATGGACGGCGGGCGGCGCATCCAGGTCGACATCCGCTGCGATCGGGAGGGGCGCCGCGCGACCGTCGACTTCACCGGCACCAGCCCGCAGCAGCCCGACAACTTCAATGCGCCGCGCCCGGTCACCAACGCCGCGGTGCTCTACTGCTTCCGAACCATCGTCGATGCCGACATCCCCATGAACGCCGGGTGCCTCGAGCCCATCGACATCGTGCTGCCCGACGGCACCATGCTGTCGCCGGAATATCCGGCGGCCGTGGTCGCAGGCAACACCGAGGTCAGCCAGGCGGTCACCAACGCGCTGCTCGGGGCCCTCGGTGTCAACGCGGCCGCCCAGGGCACCATGAACAACTTCATCTGGGGCAACGATCGCTACCAGAACTACGAGACCATCTGCGGCGGCGCCGGCGCCGGCATCGACAACCAGGGGCATGGCTTCAACGGCGCCGACGCGGTCCAGTGCCACATGACCAACACCCGGCTCACCGATCCGGAGGTGCTCGAGACCCGCTTTCCGGTGCTGCTCGAGCGCTTCGGGGTCCGGCACGGCTCCGGCGGCGCGGGCCGTTTCCGAGGCGGCGACGGCGCGACGCGGATTCTGCGCTTCGACACGCCCATGGAGATCAATCTGATCACCGGACACCGGGACGTACCGCCCTTCGGCCTCGCCGGCGGCGGGCCGGGCGCCTGCGGCGTGAACGAGCTGCGCCGCGCCGACGGCCGCATCGAGCGGCTCAAGGGCCGCGACCGGGTCTTCCTCGAGGCCGGCGACGCCATCATCATGCACACGCCGGGCGGCGGCGGATTCGGCGCCCCGCAAAGCGGCGAATGAGCGCCG
>JAABYT010000018.1:19633-21818 GCA_011775625.1 Gammaproteobacteria bacterium
GCCATCCTGCTGTTCGCGCCGGAGAGTCACTACTACCTTTGCGGCTACGACACCTTCGGCTTCGCCATGTTCCAGTGTCTGATCCTCGACGCGAACGGCGCGCTGCACCTCTTCACGCGTGCGCCGGATCTGCGCCAGGCGCAGCAGACGTCGACGCTGGACGACGAGCACATTCATGTCTGGGTGGACCGGCAGGGTGTCGAGCCCGCCGAGCAGCTGATGTCGCTGCTCGCAAGCCTCGGTCTCGCAAACAAACGCCTCGGCGTGGAGACGCGCACCGTCGGTCTCACGGCCTGGAACTGGCGCGCCCTCGAGCAGGCGCTGGACGCGCACGTCACCCTGGTGGAGGCATCGGATCTCGTCGGCCATCTCAGACGCGACAAGAGCCCGCGCGAGATCGAATATCACCGCCAGGCGGCGAGCCTCGCCGACGACGCCTTCGATGCCGCCCTCGCCACCACCGCCGCCGGCGCGTTCGAGGGCGACATTCTTGCCGCCATGCAGGGGGCGGTGTTCCGCGGCGGCGGCGACTACGCCGGTAACGAGTTCATCATCGGTTCTTCCCATGGCGCGCTTCTGTGTCGCTACCGCTCCGGACGGCGGTATCTCTGCGAGCAGGATCAGCTGACGCTGGAGTGGGCCGGCGCCTATCGTCGCTACCACGCGGCGATGATGCGCACGCTGCTCATCGGGCGTGCAGGCGACGCTCACAGGCGCATGCATCGCGCGACGGTCGAGGCGCTCGAGGCCTGCGAGGCCGCCATGCGCCCCGGGGCACCCATGGGCGATGTCTTCGATGCCCACGCGCGCGTTCTCGATGATCACGGCTTCGCCCACGCGCGCCTCAATGCCTGCGGCTACGGCATGGGCGCGGTGTTCAATCCCATCTGGGTGGACTTTCCCATGTTCTTCGCGGGCAACCCGCTGCCCATGGATGCAGGCAACGTCTACTTTCTCCACATGATCCTCATGGATTCGGACAACGGGCTCGCCATGTGTCTGGGCCACTCGGTGCTGGTCGGCGATACGGGCGTCGAACGGCTCAGCCGACATCCGACAGATCTGGTAACGCTCGATTGAGCGCGCGACACGCAACGCGCTGAGGGAGATCCGTTGAGCAGCGGCGCTGCCCTGGGGACGCTGAGCGTGCTGGTGGCCGCCACCGGCTACGGCTCCGCCTACGTCGCGGCGCGCGTCGCCTACGACTACGGTCTCAACTCGTTCACCGTCAACGTGCTGAGGTTTCTCACCCTGACGCTGATATTCGCCGTCTGGATCGCCGCCGAGCGGCGCCCCTTCCGGCTGCCGCCGCAGGCCCTCGGCGTGACACTGCTCATGGGGGTGTTGGTTGCCGGCTCGGGGCTGACCAACTTCGCCGCCATCGCGTTCATCCCGGTGAGCCTCTCGATTCTGATCTTCTACACCTACCCGCTGGTGACGCTCATTCTGAGCAGCGTCGTGGAACGGCGTGCGCCCGGGGCGGTCGATTACCTGGCGTTCGCCTGCGCGTTCGCAGGGCTTGCGCTCATCCTCGAAGTGTCGATGGATGTCCTGAACGTCACCGGCGTCATGCTGGCTCTGCTGGGCTCGCTCAGCGCCGGCGCGCACCTGGTGCTCGCCCAGCACGCCATGCGGACCTCGAGTGCACGAGCCGTGATCTTTTACATGAGCGTGTCGGCGTGCGCGATCTCGGTGCTGGCAACGCTCGCGTGGAGCCACCTGGCGCTGCCGGAGCCGGGCCGAGGCCTGTGGCTGGTTGCCTACGTCATCGCCGGCTTCTGCATCGGCATGGGCGCCATGCTCGCCGGCGTGCGCATGATCGGGCCGGTGCGGACCTCGATCATCATGTGCATGGAACCACCCGTGGTGATCGCGTGCGCGTGGGTGCTGCTCGGCGAGCGGCTGTCCACCGTGCAGCTGCTCGGATCGGCGCTGGTGGTGGCCGGCATCGTCATCGCCCAGGGCGCGGGCACACGCGGCCCGCGCCCGAGCATAGGCTAGCGGCCGACGCTACCGCGTGACGGTGAGATCCTTGTAGCGCGCCAGCAGGGTGCGCTGATCCTGCATGGCGTCGCGGCGGAAAGGTGCGCCGAGCTCCTTGTTGACGACGACCTCGATGAGGGTCGTGGTGCCGCTGTCCTGCAGCTCACAGGCCTCCGAGACAGCGCTGGTGAGCGTCTCCATG
>JAABYT010000018.1:21853-29473 GCA_011775625.1 Gammaproteobacteria bacterium
CGCTCGTCGAACCAGAGGATGTCGTTCTTCTTCTCCGCGCCCCACTGGCCGTTGCGGAAAACGACGACGGTCACCGGGATCTGCATGCGGTTGCAGGTGGGCAGCTCGTTCAGGCTGATGCCGAAGGCGCCGTCGCCCACCAGCGCCACCGCGGGCCGATCCGGACGTGCGAGCTTCGCGCCCATGATGGAGGGGAACGCGTAGCCGCAGTTACCGAACATGCCCGGGGCGAGGAAGCTGCGCGGCTCCTCGAAGGGCAGGTAGCTGTTGGCCATGGCGCAGATGTTGCCGATGTCGGTGGACACCATGGCGTTTTTCGGCAGGCCGTCCTGGATGGCGCGCAGCACCTGGCGCGGCGACATCTTGTCCGGCTCGTCGGACCGGGCGCGGGCGTTCCAGGTGCTGCCCGGATCGTCCTCCTCCTCGTCCCAGCCGGCGAGCTTCTGCAGCCACGCGGACTTGATGGTGGCGATCTGGTTCTTGCGCTCCTCGCCCGCGGCACCGGCGGAATGATCCCCGAGCGCCTCGAGGAGCTGCCCGGCGACCGCGCGCGCGTCGCCGCAGATGCCGATGTCGATGGGCTTGGCGAGCCCGAGCATGTCCGGGTTCGCGTCCACCTGGATGATCTTCGCCTCACCGGTCCAGTACTCGATGTTGTGCTGGGGCAGCGTGCTGAAGGGATTGAGCCGCGTGCCGAGCGCGAGGATCACGTCCGCCTTCTGAACGAGCTTCATGGCCGACTCCCAGCCCTGGTAGCCGAGCGGGCCGACGGCGAGCGGATGGCTCGCCGGGAAGCTGTCGTTGTGCAGATAGCTGTTCGCGACCGGGGCGCCGAGCGCCTCGGCGAGCCGCCGGCACTCGTCGACCGCGTCCGAGAGCACCACGCCGGCGCCCGAGACGATGACCGGGAACGTCGCANNCCCGGCAGGATGGGCTCGGGGATCGCCACCTCGATGACCTGGGAGAACATGTCCCGGGGGACGTTGAACTGCACCGGCGCCGAGTGCTGGCGGGCGCGCTGGAAGCAGCGGCTCAGGGATTCCACCATCCGCGACGGATGGGCGAGGGTCTCCTGGTGGCAGGTGATCTCCTCGAAGTAGGGAAGCTGGCGGGTCTCCTGGAAGCCGCCGAGCCCCTGGGTCTTGGCGCCGGTCTCAGGGGTCACCACCACCATGGGGGTGTGGTTCCAGTAGGCCGCCGCCACCGCGGTGACGAAGTTGGTGATGCCGGGCCCGTTCTGGGCAATGCAGACCGGAATCTCGCCACCGGCGCGGGAGTAGCCGTCGGCCATGTGGGCCGCGCCCTGCTCGTGGGCCACGTCCACGAAGCGGATTCCTGCCGCCTTGAAGACATCGAGACCGGGCATGAACGCCGAGCCGACGATACCGAAGGTGACCTTCACCCCGTTGACCCGCAGCGTCTCGACGAACGCTTCCTGAGATGTCATTTCCATTTTCACAAGCCCTCTCGCTGTCTGGCGGCTGGAAAGGATTCGCTGCCAGCGGTCCATTCTAACGGCCAAACCCCGGCCCATGGGGGGCCAGCCGGGGAAAATTTATGGTGACAACCCGCCGCAGGAATCCGCTTACTCGGGTGGGGGGGCGCCGGCGTCGGTCAGCACCACGCATCGGGCAGCCCGCGCTCGCGCAATGCGACGAAATCGTCGGGCGCTTCATCCACGGGGGCATCGATTAGCGGCGCCTGGTGTTGCCTCAGCAGCTGCCGCCAGCGATCGCAGGCGTGCGCCGGCCGCGTGGACCGGAAACGTGCCTTGTTGCACACTCAGCCGTCGGAGCGAGCGGTAAGGGGAACCGGATGCGGGATCGGAGCTACGATTTCATCGTCGTCGGCGGTGGCTCGGCGGGCTGCGTGCTCGCCGGCCGGCTGAGCGAAAGCGGACGCCACCGGGTTCTGCTCCTCGAAGCGGGCCGCCGCTATCATCCTCTGGAACGCGTTCCCATCAGCTACTCCAAATTCATCGACAACCCGGCCGTCAACTGGTGCTTCATGTCGAAGCCCGAGGAGAGCACCGCCGGGCGACCGATCCCGGTGCCGCGCGGACGCATGCTCGGCGGCTCGAGTGCGATTAACGGCCTCGTGTTCGTGCGTGGCCAGGCGCTCGACTACGACACCTGGGCGCAGATGGGCAACCGCGGCTGGAGTTACGCGGACGTGCTGCCGATTTTCAAACGCCTGGAGTCCTTCGACGGCGGCGACGACACGCTGCGCGGCAGAGACGGGCCGCTGCGTCTGACCGAGGCGTACGACAGCAGCCCGCTCTACGATGCGTGGTTTGCAGCCGGGGAAGAGGTGGGCCTGGCGCGCAATCCCGACTACAACGGCGCCACCCAGGAAGGCATGTGCCGCACGCAGACCACCATCCACGATGGCTGGCGCATGAGCACCTCTCGCTGCTACATCGATCCGGCGAGGCGCCGCAGCAATCTCCATATCCAGTGCAACGCCCAGGTCGAATCCCTGCTGCTCGAGCACAAACGCTGCACCGGGCTTCGCTACCGCATCGGCAACGAGCAGCGCGAAGCTCACGCGCGCTGCGAGATCGTGCTGTGCGCCGGCTCCATCAACTCGCCTCAGATCCTCGAGCTCTCCGGGATCGGACGCCCCGAGGTGCTCCGCGCCCAGGGCATCGAGGTGCGCCATGCGCTCGACGGCGTCGGCGAAAATCTTCGCGATCATTACGTGCCGCGCCTGCGTTGGGACATCACGCGTGCCGGCGTGACCTTCAACGATCGCGCCCGGGGGCTCGGACTCGCGTGGCAGATTCTGCGCTACGCGCTGATGCGGCGCGGTTTTCTGGCTTTACCATCCTCACCGGTGCTCGCGTTTCTGCGCACGCGCGCGGAGCTCGAGACGCCGGACGTGCAGCTTCACTTCATCCCCTTCGCCATCGAGCACATCAAGAAGCGCAAGCTCGCCCGGGATCCCGGCATGACCGTTGCCATGTGCCAGCTTCGGCCGGAGAGCCGAGGCTCGATTCACATCGGCTCGCCGGATCCGCTGATGGCGCCGGAAATCCGCTTCAACTTTCTGTCGGCCGCCATCGATCGAGAGACCCTGGTCGCCGGCGTGCGTGCCACCCGCCGCATCGTGCAGGCCAAGGCCATGGATGCCTATCGCGGCGCCGAGGTGAGCCCCGGTCCCGACGTTCAGAGCGATGCCGAGATCATCGACTATATCCGCGAGAACGCGCAGACCGCCTACCACCCCGTGGGCACGTGCAAGATGGGCACCGACGCCATGGCGGTGGTCGACGCGGAGCTCCGCGTCCACGGTATCGAGGGGCTTCGCGTCGCCGATGGTTCGATCATGCCGACGCTGATGTCCGGCAATACGAATGGCCCGATCATCATGATCGGCGAGAAAGCCTCCGAGATGATGCTCGCCGCGTGGCGCTAGCGCTCAGATGTCGCGCACGTTATCGAGGCTCGGCGTGACCTCGCCGCGCTCGACGCGCTTCACCGCCTCGACCATCGCCGCGTTGACCGGCGTCGGGATACCGAGCTCGGCGCCCTTCTCGACCACCAGCCCGTTGATGAATTCGATCTCGGTGCGCCGGCCCTTGAAAATGTCCTGGCCCATGGAGGGACGCATGGTCTCGGCACGCTTCTGTGCCGAAGCCTGCATCTTCGCCTCGAGCTCCTCGCGCGCACCGGCCTCGCTCGCGCCGGCGAGCCACTGCTCGGGCGTCGCCTCGTAGATTCTCTCGAGCTGGTAGCCCTGAGCGAGTCCGACACGCACCGCCTCGGCGGCGGTGCGGATGCAGAGCCAGCGTGTGATGGGCTCGCGGTCACAGGCGTTGCTGCTCATGCCGGTTGACGCCGATAGGCCGTTGCGCATGGCGTTGGCGACCAGCTTCGACCAACGCTCGCCCCACAGATTGCTGGTGGTCTTGCTGCTGTCGATGAGCGACACAAGGGCGGCGATCTCTTCGGCCCGGGCGCTGATGCCGCCGTGCACCTCGCCGACGCGGAAAACGGTGTGCCTGTTTCCGCCCCGTGGCACGCCCCGACGCACGCGTCCCGGCTCCACCAGCTCGACGGCGATCTGGCTGGCGATGCAACCGAGCGTCCTGCCCCAGCCGACGATAGCGGCGATGCGGTTCTCGTTGATGCAGTTCTGAAGCGACACCACGTAGCCGGCCGGGGCAAGGTAGTCCCGGATCAGCATGGTGGCCCACTCGGTGTCGTAGGACTTGGTGCAAACGAATGCGATGTCGACGGGGCCCGTGCGCGTCAGCGACTGCACGTCGGTGATGTGCATGGCCTCGACCGGCGTTTTGAAGCACTCCTCGTCGCTCAGCCCCTCGAGCGCAAGGCCATGAGCACGCATGTGCTCGACGTGCTCGGGCCACGGGTCGATCAGGGTCACGTCCTCGCCGGCACGTGACAGGTAACCCCCCACGTAGCCGCCCACCGCACCCGCGCCGACGATGGCGATTCGCTTACCCAAGTGCCTGTCCTCCTGCAAGGTCACGCGTGATCGTCTCGGAATCAGCCGTGAATGGTACGCCATGCATCGAAGCGCGTCCCGCCATCAGCGCTTGGCGTCGAAGCGCAGGTCGCACCACGACTCCCACAGCTTGGCGAGCGCAGCATAGTCGAGCTCGCCGAGGCCGGCCTGCTCGGCGATCTCGTAGGGCGTGTGTGCCGCCAGCGTCGCGAACAGCGGCACGCCCAGATCCTGCGCCGTCTCCAGCGCCAGCGTCGAGTCCTTGCGTGCGTTGGCCACCGACATTCCGCCCGCGTAGTCGCCCCCGCACATGCGCTCGCGCATGCGATGCTCGAGCGGGCGCATGAGGCCGTCGGGGCGGGCCAGGATCTCGATCATGGTCGGCATGGGGATCCCGAGCTTGCTCGCCATGGCGCCCGCCTCGATCAGCACCACCATGACGGCATGCATGACGGCATTGTTGACGACCTTGGCGCCGCTTCCCGCACCCACCGGGCCGAGGTGGTGGATGCGCTCGGCGATGGGCTCGAGGATCGCCCGGGCGCGGGCAAAATCCGCCTCGCAGCCACCGACGAGAAACGTGTTCCTGCCGGCGGCCATGGCCTGCACGCCGCCGGCTATGGCCGCGTCCACGAAGCCCATATCGGCGCCGGCGCAGAGCGCCGCGAGCTCGCGCGCCACCTTCGGGGTGATCGTGCTGGTCTCGATGACCAGTCGCGCCGGGCAGCGGCTGGCGGCGAGGGTCCCGACAACGTGGATGGAGATATCGGGCCGCGGCAGGGAGAGCAGAACGACATCGGCGGCGGCGACCGCCGACTCCAGCGACTCCTTCCAGGCTACCTCGAGGTGCTCTACGGCGGACGCTCTGCCCGCGTTGACATCGAATCCGGTCAGCGGAAATTTTCCCGACAGCGCGTGCGCCAGGGCTGCGCCGGCGTTGCCAAGGCCGATTATCGCAATCGCATCGCCCATTGATTTCCTCCCCTGCAAGTCCAACCTGCCGCCCTCGTCTGCCGCTACTGTAAACAAAAGGTAAGCGCCGCTGAACGCCCCGCGGGCGAAAGAAAGCTGTCACGCGAGGGCGATTCAGGCAGCAAATTCGTCGCGAGATAGAACTTGCGTTCATCTTGCAAGACTTTTCTTCCGATCAAGCGAGCCATTCATCGAGCATTTCGCGCCGTTCGTCGCTTAGTCGGTAAATGGCCGTTACATGCCCTAATTAAGCCGACCCGCAGGCCGATTCCCCTTCAAGACCGCAGACAGGACGAAGCTCACAAAACGAGGGCTCTCAACACACGGGACTGTGAGATTCAGCAAACGAACCGCACAGTCTCACCACATGGTCATAGAACGATGGATACAAGACATTTTGCCAATCGCCGGCGCGGGGCTCTGGGAATTACCATTGTCGAGCTGATCGTGACGCTCGCCGTCGTCGCGATTCTGGTGACCACCGGCGTGCCGGCGTTCGCGAATTTCATACAGTCGAACCGGCTCAGCGAAACGGCGTTCGACCTGCTCGGGACCATCAACCTGGCCCGATCGGAGGCCGTCAAGCGCAGGACCCGGGTCGTCCTCTGCCGAAGCGCCAATCCCAAGGCGGCAACGCCGAGCTGCGGCGGCACCGACAATACCTGGACCACCGGGTGGCTCGTGTTCGCGGCCGGGGACGGCAACAGCACCTACGAGGCCGGCACCGACTCGCTGCTCGGCATCGGAGAAATCGACTCGTCGGGACTGACGCTCATCACCAACGGCACCTCGAACAGAAACCTCGAGTACAACTCCGACGGCACCACCAACGAGGGTGGCGGCACCGCCCGGTTCGCCGTCTGCGACAAGCGCGGCGGCGATTTCGGCCGCCAGATCAACGTTCCGCCTCACGGCAGACCCAAGTTCATCAAGGGCGACACGAGCTGCCCAATCGACTGTACGTCACCAACCAATCCGAGCTGTACGTAATCGTCATGAACACGAAAGCCAGACTGTCGACAAACCGATCGTGCCCGAGGCGCAATCGCGGCTCCACCATGATGGAGGTGCTCGTCTCGGTGTTCGTCCTCTCCATTGGAGTGCTCGGCGTCGGAGGCCTCCAGGTAACCGCCAAACGATCCAACTTCGAGGCGACCCAGCGGGCCACCGCGGCTTCGCTTGCCCAGGACATCATCGAGCGCATGCGCTCTAATCGGGACGAGCTCAGCGTATACACCGACGCCGGCGCAGGCCGCATCATCGACGGAGCGAGCATGTCGGCGATCGATTGCTCGGCCGACTGCACGCCGGACACGCTGGCCGAGTACGACCTCTACGAGCTCGAGCAGNNGCTGACGCTGCCGACGACGTGCATCTCCGGTCCCGACGGCGGATCCGGCACCTACACGGTCGTCATCGCGTGGCGCGGCATGACCAAGCTGAGCGATCCCACTTCCGACGCCTGCGGCAGTGGTTCGGGTAAGTACGACACTGTGGGCGGGACCGAGACGGACGTGTACCGACGCGTGCTCGTCATGCAGGTATTCATCTCGGAGGCCATCTGACCGTGTCACGCATCGTCACTCTTTCCCGCGATCAGCGCGGTCTCACGCTCATCGAGCTGATGCTGGCGGTCACACTGGGATTCCTGGTGAGCGCCGTGGTGCTGAGTCTGTACATCAATACCGGCAGGAGTCTCGCCCAGAACGAGCGTTACGCGTGGATGCAGGAGAACGCGCGTTTCGCGCTCAAAGCCATCTCCGAAGACCTCAGCATGGCGGACTTCTGGGGTCGAGTGATCCCGACCGACGTCGTCACGACGAACGTGACGCCGCCCGTTGGCGACTGCGGAGAGGACATCGATCTCTACAATGCCGGCACCGCTATCCTGATCAACAACTATCACGAGAGCCCCGCCTGGACTCAATTTACCCCGTGCGCGGCGCTCACCGCCGATCAGCGATCCGACACCGACATGCTCGCCCTGAAACGCGTCGAAGGGTCATCGACCGCGAGCACCTTCGTCGACGCGGCGGACATCGACAATGACACCGATACGACCGAGGTGCTGACGATTGGCGCGTCGAACTTGAGCAGCGGCGTCGTGTACCTGCGCAGCACCTTCAACGCGGGCACCTTCATCGACGACGCTTCTTCGACCAACCCGCCGGGCTCCGG
>JAABYT010000018.1:29526-31827 GCA_011775625.1 Gammaproteobacteria bacterium
CTGTGCCGACGGGGAATCTCCGGAAGCGGGCTGACGGCAACCGAGTGCATCGCCGAGGGCATCGAGGATTTTCACATCCAGTTCGGAATCGATACCGACGAGGACGCCATCGCAAATCTCTACACGTCCATGCCGAGCCTGGCGGACATGGAAAATGCGGTGTCGGCGCGCCTTTTTCTGCTCGCACGCAGCATCGAGCCCGATCCTCATTTCACCAATGACACGGAGTACGTCCTCGGCGACGCGACCGTCCCTGTGACCAATGACGGATTCTACCGTCGCGTATACACGACGACGGTTGCGCTACGAAACACCGCCTCGCGGAGCTTGATGCAATGATGAACGTCCGCATTACCGACTCACCCATGAGCCTGAAGAGATCGCGTCAGAATGGCGTGGTTCTGGTCATCGTGTTGATGATGTTGATTGGCGTCACGCTCATCAGCATGGCAGCGGTCAACACCAGCGTCATGGAGCTGCGCATGGCGCGCAACGCCGAGTACGGCGTGAACAATTTCCAGACGGCCCTGAGCGCGGTCGATTTCGTCATATCCGACACGGCCAACCTTCCAACGGTCGGTCCGCTCATGAAGCCGGAGCCGGTGCCGCTTCCCGGGACGTCGGTCTTTGGCGTCGAAACCGGTGACACGTTCACGGCTTCGGCGGCGCGCATCAGCGAGTGCGGGCTGCCGCCGCGAATGCGCGCGGCAAACAGCCTGATGGCCTATTCGGCATTCGACTACGAGATTACAGCCAACCTCGACAAGAACAGCACCGGCAGGGGACAGACCGGGGTCGTGCAGGGCTTCCTGCAGCTGGGGCCCAAGTGTTGAGGCGCTTCATCGTTTTGGGGGTAAGGGCATGCGATATCTGAATCACTTCACCGCCGGCTTGGTGGTTTACCTGTCATTCTCCCTCTCCGCCCTGGCGGATGACACCGACATCTATCTGAATCCCAAGGTCGCGTCAGGCGCTGAGCCGCTCGTGATGTTCACCCTCGACTATCGTCCCAACCTCACGGCGACTGTCTGCGGGGGAACCGAGTGCGACACGCTCATCGCCGAGGGATATCTGCCTCCGACGGGCCCTTACAACTTCTTTCAGCTTCTCCGCGCCGTTTTCAAAAAGGTCCTCGACCCCATCGGCGGCGTGCGCATCGGCTTCATGCTCAACCACGACAGCAACTGCGTCGGCGCGGTGACCTCGGGGCCGACCAAAACGGGCTGCAGCAACGGCGCCTACGTGCTTTCCGGCTTCAACCTGATAGGCGCCGGCACCGACGATCCGAGCACGTACCAGACGGCGGGCGAAGACGCCAACAAGCTCGCGTTTCTCGACAAGCTGGCCCAGGTGCCGGACCCGCTCGGCACATTGAGTCACTCCTTTCAGGGCAAGGAGCTCTACTTCGAGCTGTTTCGCTATCTGACCGGTCAGAACGTATACAACGGCCACCTCGGTTATCTGAGCTTCGGCAACACCGACCCGTTGACCAACCTCGACGTCTACGCGAGCGGTTACTCATGGGACACCAACATCGAGGACATCACGGGAACCACCTACTCGAGCCCCATTACGGCTCTTGGCGAGTGCGCCAAAGTTTTCGTCGTCAACCTGCTCTTCCAGGTCTCCAACCAGGAGGACGATTCGGATACTGCCATTACGGCGGACAAGGCAAACAAGCCCAATGGAGGCATGGAAGGCATCAACCTCACCGGAAAGAACAACAACTTCGCCACCGTGATTCGTTACCTGCGAGATGCGGACCTCGGTGACGGCACCTTCGGCACCGTGCCGGATCTCGGCGGCCTGCAGAACGTGACCTCGTACTTCATCGTCGATCCAAACCAGATCAACACGACCACGAACGGTTATGCGAGCGCGGGAGGCACCGGTGTCGCGCTGCCGCTCAGCAGCAACCCCGAAGAGCTGGTCAACACGCTCAACAACATTTTCAGAAGCATCCTGAGCGTCAGCACGACCTTCGTGTCGCCGTCGGTGCCGGTCAACGTCTTCAACCGCACCCAGGTCGTCAACGAGGTCTTCATGGCGCTTTTCAAGCCCGATGAGAACGCGCTTCCGCTGTGGAACGGCAACCTGAAGAAGCTGCGCGTCGGGCAGAATGCAACGACCGGGGATACCGAGCTTCAGGACGTCAACGGAATCAACGCCATTGACATCGATGGCCGCATCAAGCGCGACGCCGTCACCTTCTGGACCGACGTCTCCGCCCTGCCGCCACCCGTCGACGACGAGGTCGCGGGGGCCGACGGACGCTCGGTGCCGAGAGGCGGCGCCGGACAG
>JAABYT010000018.1:31848-48235 GCA_011775625.1 Gammaproteobacteria bacterium
CGGCAGCTGTTCACCTTCGACCCCAGCGATGCCACCGACGGCCTCATGCCGCTCGACGCGAACGACACGACGGCCGCGAGCCTGTGGACGGAAATCACCGCAGCCTGGTCGCCCGCGGCTTCGTCGGCAACCTACGCCGGTGCCTCTGTTGCGGATAGGAACAGGGCCGTCGACGTCCTCGAGTTCGCCCGCGGCCTGGAGGACGACGGCGTCACCACGCGGCCCTGGCTGCTCGCAGACGCGCTGCACTCGCAACCGCTGGCGATCAACTACGGCGCTCGTGGCGGCGGCTACGATGCCGACAATCCGGACATTCGCCTGCTGATGGGCACGAATGGCGGCTTCATGCACATGTTCCGCAACACCGACAGCAGCGCCGGTGAGGACGGCATGGAGAGCTGGGCGATCATTCCACGCGAAGTCATCCCCATCCTCGACCGGCTGCGGACGAATACCGGCGGCAAGCCCCTGCATCCGGCTGGAACCGACGGCTCCCCCACCGCGTTCACCCTGGATGTCAATTTTGACGGCAGCATCGTCAGCAGCGACGGCGACCTCGCTTACGTGTACTTCGGCCTTCGCCGCGGCGGCAAGAACTACTACGCCATCGATGTCAGCGATCCGGACGCACCAAAGCTGCTGTGGACCATCGGCAAGGGTGGCGCCGGCAGCGACTTCGCCGAGCTCGGCCAATCCTGGTCCAAGCCCCAGGTGGGCCTGGTGAAGATTGGCGGCGCCATCACGCCGGTGGTGGTGTTCGCCGGCGGCTACAACGGCGACGACGGCGGCGACGACCTGGGCGATCTCGGTAAGGATGCNNGGCAACGCCATCTACATCGTCCACGCGTTCACCGGAGATCTCATCTGGAAAGCGGTACAGGGCTCTTCCATCGAGTACGTGAGCAGCCGCAAGGCGTTTACCCATCCGGACATGGTGGACAGCTTTCCCGCCACCGTGAGCGCCGTCGACACCGACGGTGATCGGCTGATCGATAGAATCTACGCCGCCGACACCGGCGGAGTGGTGTGGCGCATCGACCTCGCCGGGCTGTTCGATCACGACGGCAGCGCCGCCACCGCGGACATCGTGGTCAACAATCAGCCCTCCGTGTGGTCGGTGACCAAGCTGCTCTCGGTCGGGCGGCACGTGAGCGGCTTCGTCAACATCGCCGATGACCGCCGCTTCTTCACCCGCGCCGACGTGGTGCAGAGCCGCGACGGCATCGGCCCGTTCGACGGCGTGCTCATCGGAACCGGCGATCGGGAAGATCCGAACGGCACCGCGGTGGAGAACTTCTTCTATCTGATCAAGGACCGCGCCATCACCAGCGGGCTTCCGCCTTCGACGTTGCTCGAGCACAACGACATGACCGACCTCACGAGCAACTGCCTGCAGGACTCGAGCTGCGCGGCGCCACCGGATCTGACCAACGGTTGGCGCATCGCGCTCACCGACAGCGGCGAGAAGAACCTGGCATCGCCCATCACCGCGGCGGGCAATGTCTTCTTCAGCACCTTCTCGCCGACCCCGACGGCCGGCAGCTGCTCGTTGAGCGAGGGCACCGGACGGCTCTACGTGGTGTCGCTTCAGGATGCGACGGCGGTTTTCAATTTCGACACCACCAACGACATCGGCGAGCCGGTGCTCGACCGTGTGGATCTGCTCGCGAGTGGCGGCATCCCGGTGGAGGTGGTGCCGCTCGGCGGCGGGGAGCTGCTCGTCCAGGGCCAGGAAGCCGGCGAGAACATCATGAATGTCGGCGGCCAGATGAGCTTCAAAACATACTGGCACGAGGTCTTCAACTAATCGGTGCCGTCAGGGAACTCGCGGGGAGGTAATGAGGCTTTGGGAAACAATCGAAACAACCGGGGTGACCGGGGATTCACGCTGCTCGAGCTCATGATCGTGGTCGTCGTGGCCGCGGTCATCGCGGGGATCGCCTATCCGAGCTATAAGGAGCAGGTGCGCAAGGGCCGACGCGCCGCCGCCACGGCGGCGCTCATCGATGCGGCCTCGCGCCAGGAGCAGTTCTTTCTCGACAACAAGAGCTACACGACAACGGTCGCGGCCGGCGGCTTGAACATGGACGCCGACGTCCAGAAGGGCACCTACACCCTGTCGGTCGATGCGCCGACCGGCGCTTGTCTCCTGGACCGTTGTTATCGGCTGCGGGCAACGCCCGAGGGCGTCCAGGCCGATGACGCCTGCGGCCCTCTGACCCTCGATTCCGAAAGGATTAAGGCCCCGACCAACTGCTGGTAGCCGGCGGTGTCGATGAGACCGGGCCGGGTGGCACGCGGCTCGGGGAAGGACACGTCGGCGCAGTCAGTACGGGTGCGGCACGGGCATCGCCCGCGCCGCGTCTTGCGACTACCAGCAGCCCGCGGGCAGCTTGGTGCCGTCGGAGGTCAGCGACAGGGTGCCGCACTCGTCGTCCGCCTGCGCACCCTGGGGCACGGCGCTGAGGATGTAGCAATAGCCTTCGGGGCACGCGCCCGCCGGCAGCTCGACGCTCAGCGCATAGTGACCGCCCGGCGTCACGGTGGAGCCCACGTCCAGCCCCTCGGAACCCAGCTGCTGCGTGTAACGCTTGTTGAGCAGGAAGTGCGCCTCCTGGAGCTCGGCGACCCGGGACAGCGCGGCCTGTGCGTTGACGCGCTGCGCCTGGAGCCGGTCCTCGGCGGACCCGTAGGAGGCCGAGACGGCGCTGATGCCCAGGGTGCTGGCCACCGCCAGAACCGCAGCCAACTCGATGAGCTTGAAGCCGCCACAGCGACGCCGCGACCCGAGGGGATTGCGCGCGTTCAGGAACGAGGTTCTTGAGGTTCCGTTGTGCTTGCGTGCGTTGCGCTTCATGGCTGTCTCTTCCTGCGGTCTGTTCATTCGTCCCCCTGTACACTGCAGTAAGCGTGCCAGGTCGGGAATACCGCCATCCAGCCGGGATACTGTGACGGCCCTCACCCTCTGCGGGCGCGCATGTGACGGCCTTCACCCTCCGCGCCACGGGGAGGCGTCGAAATCTCGACAAGCTGTTGGCGGGGCTACAGGGGCCCTTCCCGGGCGCTTTGCGGGGGCTTTTGAAGGGGTGCCGGGACGCCCGGCGGCGGCCTGCCGTCAGCCCGACAGGGGGCCGTTCGGGGTGACCAGCACCTTGCCGCCGCGCGCCGCGCGGGCGGCGTGCGCCAGGGCGGCGCCGACCTCGTCCATCGGGTAGAGCGCCTCCACGTCGACCCTCAGGTCGCCCGACGCGACGCGCCCGGCCAGCTCGGCGTACAGTGACGTGCGCTCCTCGGGCGACATGGCGCCGAGGAACTTGACCAGCCAGAAGCCCGTCAGCGTGATTCCCCGAAAAACGACCTGGTGCGGGTCCACCGTGCAGGGCTCGCCGGAGAGCAGCCCGTAGTTGACCACCACGCCGCCCTCGGCGAGGCACGCCGCGAGACGCCCGGTGGCATCGCCGGCCACGGCGTCGATGGCGAGCGGCAGGTTGCCGTCGCCGACGGCTGCCTGCACGCGCTCGGCGAGATCCGGTCCGTCCACGAGCACGACGTCCGCGCCGCGCGCCTCGAGCGGCGCCACCGCGTCGGCGCGTCGCACCACGTTCACCGTGCGGATGCCGAGCGCCGCGGCGAGACGGATGAGATGAACGCCGACGGCGGAGTTCGCGGCATTCTGAATGACCCAGTCACCCGCCGAGAGATCCCGGTAGCGGGTCAGCATCAGAAACGCGGTGGGCGGATTGATCTTCAACATGGCGAGCTGCAGCGGATCCGCGTCGACGCCGATTCGGATGGCCTCGCCGGCCCGGATCTTCTTGCGCTGCATCCAGTTCTCCCGGCTCAACATCAGCACGCGATCGCCGGCAGCGACATGCGTCACGTCGTCACCGATGGCGATGACCCGCCCGAGCGCCTCCGAGCCCGGCACGGCCGGCAGCGGCGGACGCGCGGCATAGCGACCGGCGATGGTGAGAAGATCCACGGGATTGATGGGAAAAGCCTCGACCTCGACGAGCACTTCGCCCGCCGCGCACGGCTCGGGCTCGGCAGTCTCGACGGGGTGGGCGACCTCGTGGGCGGGACCGAACCTGTCGAACTGGACGACCTTCATGGCTGCGCAATCCTCCCCGGGCAGGCGCGTCGACAATATGACACGGTGAATCGCCATTGAGTAGCGTCGGTTGGCTGCGCATCACCAATCGCTTGGCGTCGCGGGCGCGACNNCGCGCAGCAACATCCGGCGGAGGTCGATGCCGTGGGCCTGCTCGAACGCTACCGCAAGCGTCGCGCCATCCGGGCGTTCTCCAGGCGCCTCGGCCCGGCGCTCGCCCGGCGATTCGGACGAACACCCCACTACAGCGCCGCCGAGATCGACGAGGTGGTGGGCTCGGGGAAGTTTCGCCGCCACCGCGAGTACCTGGCTTACGCGTACTGCCTGTTCATGTCGCCGAAGGAGTTCGAAAGCGGCGGCACAACGGGGGACTTCGACGCCCTGCGCAGCGAGGCCTTCGAGGTCATCGGGCCGGGACCGGGCCTCTTCCAACCGGGCGCCGGCGCGTACGGTGATGCGTTTCAGGGCGCATCGCCGGGCGACTTCGATTCGGGCGACGGCGGCTCGGGGCTCTGACGGTGATGAAAAGCGCCGCGCCGCCGGCGGTGAGCCTGTTCCTCGCGGCGGCGCTGGCGACGAATGCATCCGCCGCACCGCTCGCGCTCGACGAGGTGCTCGCCCCGGTCGTCGCTCTGGAGGCCCGCATTCCCGACAACGCCCGCAGCGCCGCCACGCTCGGCACCGTACGCGGCGGCACCGGAGTCGTCATCGACGCGACCGGGCTCGTGCTCACCATCGGCTATCTGATCCTCGAGGCCGCATCGGTGGAGATTCTCCCCGACGGTCTCGCCGGTGAACGCGTGCCCGCCGACGTCGTGGCCTGGGATCAGATCACCGGTCTCGGCCTTGTGCGTGCGCGGCGGGCGCTGGCAATCGAGCCGATGCCGCTGGCAGCCTCCGCGACACTCGCCGCCGGCGACGCGGCCATCGCCGTGAGCTGGGAGCGCACCAACGGCATGCTTCC
This sequence comes from Gammaproteobacteria bacterium, assembly GCA_011775625.1. Lineage (GTDB taxonomy): Bacteria > Pseudomonadota > Gammaproteobacteria > HK1 > HK1 > JAABYT01. Next base: position 36,924 of record JAABYT010000018.1, read on the forward strand.
GGCGCTCGTGGTCGCGAGACGCCCCTATGCGGGCTTCTGGGAGTACATGATCGAAGACGCCATCTACGTGTCGCCGAGCCACCCCGGCTTTCCCGGCGCCGCGCTGATCACCCTCGACGGCAAGCTCGCGGGCATCGGCGGCTTCGCGGTGGCCGATGTGGAGGACGAGTACGCCGTGTCGGGCTCCGTGTTCATTCCCATCGACGCGCTCGACGCCGTGCTCGCCGATCTGCTGCTCAGCGGACGCTCGTCCCAGGCGCGTGGCTGGCTGGGACTGTATTGTGAGGAGGTCCAGGGTACGCTGCAGGTGCGCCGGGTGCCCGCCGACGGGCCCGCGCTGCGCGCCGGCGTGCAGCCCGGCGATCGCGTCAAGGCGTTGGCCGGCTCACCCGTCAGCACGCTGCCCGATTTTTATCGCCGCCTGTGGGCGACGACGCGCCCCGGTGATCGGGTGGCGATCGAGCTGCAACGCGGCACGGAATCGTTCACCGTCGAGATCGAGGCGATGGACCGTTACCAGCGCTATCTGCCGAGCGCGCCGCAACGCTGACGGGCGCACGGCACGAGCGCCGATCGATCAGCGCAGGTGCCGATTGAAAAAGGCGATGGCCTTCTCCCACGCATCTTCGGACTGCGCCTCTCGATACCGATCGGGATTGTTGAAATCCTGGAATCCGTGACCAGCGCCGTCGTAGCGATGAAACTCGTGCGCGACGCCGTTGGCCTGAAGCGCCGCCGCGTAGTCGTCCACGTCCTCGGGCGAGGGGCCCTGGTCTTCGTTGCCGAAGATGCCGAGCACCGGACAGGCGATGTTGCCGGCAAGCGTGACAGGCGCCGGCGCGCCGTCGGCAAACGGAATCTTGATGCGCCCGCCGTAGAATACGGCGCATGCGCGGTAGCGGGACTCGTGACAGGCGCCGAGCCACGCGACCCGCCCGCCCCAGCAGTGCCCGAGAATTCCGATGCGACGCTCATCGACGCTCGGCAGAGCGCCGAGCAGCGCGAACGCCGCGCTCAGATCGGCCACCGTCCAATCGTCGCGAAACTCCGCGCGCTTGACGTCCATCTCGGCATCCGCCGGCCACCAGTGAAACAGAAACGGCATGACGCAGGCGAAGCCGGCCTCCCGGTAGCGCTCCCCCACGTTGATCTGAAAGGGATCCTTTTCCAGGCCGGCGTGGGCAATCGGCAGGTGCTGCGCGATCACGAGACCCGGATGGGGGCCCGATCCCTGCGGTTCGAACACGAGCACGGGCATGCTCGTTTCAAGAACGTCGACGGTTTCAGTGCGATACATGCTTATTCCTTCGAGTCTCGGATCATTGGTCCAGATGACGCAGATACTGCGCGACGAAATCGAAATCCACGAGCTCCGAGTAGGCCGCCGTCAGGCGCTCCGTTACCGGACCGGGAATAGCGGGATTGGCGACGACGGCCCCATTGATCGCGCGCACCGGGCAGAGGCACAGGCTGGTGGAGGTCAGAAAAGCCTCATCGGCGTTCGAGGCATCGTACAGCGACAGATCCGTCTCGGTGCACGCGATGCCGAGCTCCGATGCGAGCTGCATGACCACCCCGCGGCTGATTCCCGGAAGCACGAAATCCGCCCTCGGCGTGAAAAGAGCGCCGTCGCGAACGAGAAAGACATTGCTTCCGAGCCCCTCGGCGAGATTGCCGCAGGTGTCGAGAAGGATCGCCCAGGCCCTCGGATTGCGCGAACGCGCCTCCAGGTCGCCGAGGATGAGGTTGATGTAATTACCCATCTTGGCGCGCGGGCTCATGGCCGCCGGGGGGGTCCTGCGAACCGACGGCACGACGACCTCGATGCCGTCGCGAAAGTCCGCCGCCCGTGTGGAGAGCGGCAGCGGCGTGCAATCCACCACCACGGTGGGCCCGGCTCTCTCCGGCGCCTCACCGTCGACCGGCACCAGTCCCCGTGAAATGCGCTGCCCGACCCAGTAGTCCTTGTCCGGCGTGAGCAGCGGCGCGTTTGCTTCCACGACGCGCTCACTGATTGCGCACATCTCGTCAGCCGATACCCCCGGATCGATCTGCAGGTATGTCAGCGTGCGGTACAGGCGCTGCACGTGCTCGCGCAGCTTGAATGGCTTGCCGCCGAAAGTTCGCGCGACGTCGAAAGCGGTGTCGCCGAACAGCCAGCCGCGATCGCGGAACGAGATACGTACCTCGCTCTCCGGCAGCAGCTCGCCGTTGAACCACGCCATGCGTTCGTTCGTGTTGACAGGCATTTGGTGGTGTCCTCCGCCCTAGTGGGGAACCTCGCCGAGTATCGTGCAGCGGCGCATGACGCGGCGCTCGCGCGCGGTATCGTAGGGCGTTGCACGGTGCATCAGGCAGCGATTGTCCCAGATGGCGAGATCACCCGGGCGCCAGACGTGACGGTAGACGAGCTCCGGGCGTATGGCCAGCGCGTTGATCTCCTCCACCAGGCGGCGGCCGTCCTGGTAGTCGAGACCAACGATGGTCTCTGCGTGATCGCCAAGGAAGATGCACTTGCGTCCCGTTTCCGGGTGGGTTCGTATCACCGGATGATCCACCGGCGGCACCTCGCGTCGCTGGGCCTCGCTCATGGGGTCTTCCCCGTGGCGCCGCGTGCGGGAAAAGTCCAGGTTATGCACCGCGCGAAGACCTGCGACCCGCGCCTTCATGTCCTCACCGAGCGCCTCGTAGGCGGCGTACATGTCGCAAAAATGCGTCTCCCCGCCCACCCGCGGCACCTCGATCGCGTAGAGCATGGTGGCCTGGCCTGTGACCCGGCGCCACGAGCCGTCGCTGTGCCACGCGAGCGTGCCCCGGTCCGGATGCCTGCCACTCGGCTCGCCGTGCTCGTCCAGGTTCGACAGAAAGTAGAGCTCCGGGAAACCATCGGCGTGGTACTGGCTCATGACATGAATCTGCACCTCGCCGAAGCTGCGCCCGATGGCCACGTGGCCCGCCGGCGACAGATCCTGATCTCTGAACAACAGCAGCTGATAGTCCACGAAGGCGGCGCGGATCGCCGCGTAGAGCTCCTTGTCGACGGGTCGAGACAGATCCACGCCGGTGAGCTCGGCACCGAAGGCCTTGCACAGGGGACGGACCCGGAATCGTTTCTGTTGCACGCTTTACCGCCTGGCTTCATTCGGCCGTGCGGGGAGCAAAATCCCGCGACTGGACGGCGGCGCCGCACGGACTGCCCGCGCCGCCGATTATAGAGCCAGGGAGGCCGTCATGGCGCGTAAGCCTGCGCCGCCGATTTCGGTCATAATGCGCTGCCGTGGCCGCCGGGCGGCGGCCGGTTCGAAGACTGCACGAAGGGAGGTGCGAGATGCGACGGGAGCTGGCGAGTGCACTGATGGCCGCACTGGTCACGGCGGCGGGCGCCGTGCAGGCCGCCGACTACAGGATCGACCCGAGCCACTCCTTTGTGCGATTCAAGATTCAGCATCTCGGCTACAGCTGGATGTGGGGTGGCTTCAACGATCTGGAGGGCGACTTCAGCTACGATCCCGGCAACCCGGCCACAGCCAGAATCGCCGTTACGATTCGCACCGCCAGCGTCGACACCAACCACGCCGAGCGCGACAAGCATCTTCGAAGCGATGATTTCCTCGACGTCAAGCGCTTCCCCACGGCCGCATTCACCAGCACGAAGTTCTTGCCCGATGGTCAGGGCGGGAAGCTCGAGGGGGAGCTCACCCTGCACGGCGTGACCCGCACCATCGTCATCGACGTCGAGAAGATCGGCGAGGGGCCGGACCCGTGGGGCGGCTACCGGGCCGGGTTCATGGGCACGACCTCGATCAGTCGCGGCGATTTCGGCATGTCCTACGATCTCGGTCCGAAGAGCGAGTCCATGAGCTTCGAGCTCGGTATCGAGGGCATACGCAAGTAGCGCGGCAGCGATTCGCCCGCTCAGAGCATGCGGCGAAGCGTCGCGTCCCGGTCGACGAAGTGATGCTTGAGCGCCGCCAGGACGTGAATCGCAACGAGCATCGCCGTCGTGTAGGCGAGATAGAAGTGCAGCTCCACGGCCAGATCCCGTATCCAATCGCTTCTCGGCAGTACCGCCGGCACGTCGAACCAGCCGAACATCGAAATTCCGTCGCCCGCCGAGGTGGAGATCAGGTATCCGGTGACCGGCACGGCCACCAACATGAAATACAGGAGGACGCGCACGACAGCTGTGACCGCGCGCTCCCAGGCCGAGGTGGATGCGAGCGGTGGCGGCGCCTGGCTGGCGACGGCGCAGGCTATCTTCGCCACGCCCGCCACCAGCGCCACCATCCCGAGCGCCTTGTGCCACTCGAGTGACGCGTAGAACCAGCGATCGGTGTAGTCGAGACCGACCAGGTGCCAGCCGAGCCACAGCAATCCGATCATGAGCACGGCCATGATCCAGTGCAAACACCGGACCGCGAGGCCATAGCGTGCGACGCTTTCGTTCATCCTGCGTCCATGGTCCGAGGCGCTGACGTCGGGCGATGGTAGCGCACCTGGACCCGGCGCGTGAGTGCGCCGGGCGGCCTGCGTGTTACGATGGCATTCCCCCCCGCGGGAGCTGCTTTCGCCGTCTCGCCGTAACCCGAAACCGCGTGGAAGGTGCCCGTGATGGTTCTGCCCTTTGAAGCCGTAAGCCGCTAAGCGATGTGGGCCCGGCTCGGGGCGCTTCACTCCCCCCTCTACCGTCGCTACTGGTTCGGGTCGCTGGCTTCCATCGGCGCCACCCAGCTGCTGATTCTCGGCAAGGGCTGGCTGGTGTACGAACTGAGCGGTTCGCCCCTGAAGCTCGGGCTGCTCGGCGCCGCGGGAGCCGTTCCTCAGATCCTGGTGAGCCTGTTCGGCGGCGTGCTGGCGGACAGGCTGGACAAGCGCCGGGTGCTGATGGCGACGTCGATGGTCATCGCGTTGCTGTTAGCACTCCTCTCGGCTCTCGACTTCACGGGAGTCGTCGAAGTGTGGCACGTCATTCTCATTGCCGCCCTGATCGGATTCACGTCGGGTCTCGACTGGCCGGCCCGACAGGCGTTCTTTACGCGGCTCATCGATCGCGAGCACATGACGAGCGCCGTGGCGCTCAATTCCATCCTCTGGCAGAGCACCCGCATGATCGTTCCAGCCATTGGCGGCATCGTCATCGCGTTATCGAGCACGGCCGTCGTCTTTCTGGCAGCCGCCCTCGGTTTCCTGACCATGTTCCTCGTGCTTGTATCCCTGGATGTCACTCACCGTGTCACGCCGCGCGGCGATCCGCTGCAGCAGTTCCTCGAGGGACTGAAATTCATCGGCTCGACGAGACTATTCGCCATCATGATTCCCCTGACGTGGGTACTGACCTTCTTCGGCGTCTCCTACATTCAGCTTATGCCGGCGTTCGCGGACATCCTCGGTGTCGACGAACGTGGATTCGGATTTCTTCTCTCTGCATCGGGCGTCGGCTCGGTAACCGGCACGGCGCTCGTCGTATTCGTGCAGCATACGCGCCGCCTCGGATGGCTGATCATCATCGCCAGCCTCTGCTCGACCCTGGCCCTGTTCGGATTCAGCATCACAACCGGCTTCGCGGAAGTCACATCTCACGCATATGCGATCGCCATGTCGTTCGTGTTGCTGACGAGCCTGTTCAACTCCATGTACCTGATCTCCTCCATGACCGTCCTGCAGATGCGCGTCCCCGACGAGCTGCGCGGAAGGGTCATGGGAATCCACGGCATCACCTTCTCGCTCATCCCCCTCGGCGCACTGTTCGGCGGCTCGGTCGCCTCGGCGTTCACGCCGCCGATCGCGGTGGCCGCGGGTGCTTTCATCATGATAGTGACGATTCTGTCGGTCGCGCTTTCACAGGACGAGATCCGCAACCTCAGGGGACAATGAGAAAAACCGGGGCGAACGCGTCGCCGCCTGACTCGGCTCAGCAGTCGCTGGCGAGGCTCGTCGTCAGCTGATACCTGTTGCTGCTTCGGTCGCGCGGCTGGCCGCAGACGACCCATGCATCGACCTTCAAGTTGGACTGGCGTGGCTCGATCCACCACGTGTATCGGGGGCTGCAATTGCCGGGACACTGCTCGTAGAGCGATCGGCCGTCGGCTCCCTTGCCCTGGGTGAAATCCATGATCCAGTTGGTCAACTCGTCCGCTGACTCAAAGCGCCTGTCTTCGAACTTGAGCGGGTTGATTCTGGTGGCCCGCTCGAGATCCGCGCACATGCGATCCTCGTTCGAGAGAGCGGCAATCTCCGGCATGGACGTGAATACCACCCATGCGATGGGCTGCTTCGACCTGGCCGACTCGAGCGCGCGGCTCAACATGTCATGCGATACCGAGCGGATTGAGCCGTCCCGGTTGAGGACGTTCGACACGTAGCCCGCCGACGCCGCCTGGCTGGCGAGCGGGGTGACCTCCGACGCGGCCGAGCAGCGGCCGTTGCCGCCGGCATCCGGCGACTCGCCCGCCGTCGCAGGCAGCGCGAGCGCGAGCACGGCAACGATGCCTGCGAGCGAACGCCAGCGGAGCATGGCTACTGAAGGACGCATATCCAAACGATTATGGGGTCAGCCGGCTGGAACTCAAGCTATCCCCTTTTGCGCAAGCGTCGCACGAGCGGCTTAATCGCCGGCAGCAGAAGCAGGATGATGGCGGTCACCATGATCGGGCCCGAGTAGGGGCGGGTGAAAAAGATGTCGAATTTCCCGCCGCTGATCAGCAGCGACTGGCGAAGAGCGGGCTCGGCCAGGGGCCCCAGCACGATTGCGAGCACGGCCGGCGCAAGCGGATAGTCGAGCTTGCGCATGAGATAGCCAACTATCCCGAATAAAAGCATCAACCAGACGTCGTGGAGATCCTGGGTCGGCGCATAGCCGCCGATCAGGCAGAGCACGAAGATCAGCGGCGCGAGGATCGTGAACGGCAGCTTCAGCACCCAGATGATCAGCGGGATGAATGCGATGTTGATGATCACGGCAAACAGGTTTGCCGCATACAGGCTCGCGATCAGGCCCCAGACGAAATCCTGGTGATCGACAAACAGCCGCGGGCCCGGCTCGAGACCCCAGATCACCATGCCGCCGAGTAGAATGGCCGTCGTCGGCGAGCCGGGGATACCCAGCGTCAGCATCGGCAACATGGATCCGGTGCTGGCGGCGTTGTTGGCCGACTCGGGCGCGGCCACGCCGTCGAGCGCGCCCTTACCGAACTTTTCCGGATTCTTCGAAATCTGCTTGGCGACGCCGTAGGCCATGAGCGAGCCCGGTGTGGCGCCGGCGGCAGGAAGAATTCCGACGAAGTAGCCGAGAGTGGAGCCCATGAGCAGGGTCTTCCACGTTCTCGTGATCTCCTTGAGATTCCCGATGGTACGTTTCACGGTAACCGTGGCTTTGGACATCATGCTCTGACCGCCGGCCTTGCGGTGCTCCTCGATGGTCCAGAGCATCTCACCTATACCGTATATGCCGATGGCCAGCACCAGGAAGTTGATGCCATGCAGGAATCCGGTGATGTTGCCAAAAATCAGCCGCGGCTCACCGCTGATGATGTCGAGACCAACGGCGCTCAGCACCAGACCGATACAGATGGAGAAAACCGTCTTGTAGAGGTCGTCGCCGCCCAGCCCGATGAAGGTGGCGAACGCCAGCATCATCAATGCGAACTCCTCGGGCGCGCCGAATACAAGAGCCACATGGGCCAGCGGCGGCGCGAAGAAGGTGAACAGCACCACGGATATCGTGCCGCCCACGAAGGAAGCCACCGCCGCAGCGGTAAGGGCTTTGTCGGCAAGTCCCTGCTTGGCAAGTGGTCTCCCGTCGAAAGTCGTCGCCACGGCGGTGGAGGCCCCCGGGATTCCGAGCATGACCGACGAGATGGCGCCTCCATACATGGCGCCGTAGTAGATGGCGGCGAGAAAGATCACGGCGCCCGTCGGCGGCACCAGAAATGTCAGGGGTAGCAGTATGGCGACTCCATTGACCGATCCCAGCCCCGGCATCGCCCCGATGAACAAGCCGACCGTGCAACCGACAATCACCAGCATCAGGTTCTGTGGTTGGAAGGCGACCGCGAATCCGGTCACCAGCAGTTCGAGAATCTCAACCATCGCGTCTATCTCGGGACGAATCTCGCATTATCGAAGCGGGTGCTTCCGATGAGCACTCGGACAGTTTCACCATCAGCTGACTACAGAAACATCTTGTAGAGTGGATAGAACAGCGGCTCAGTGATCCCCTTCGGCAGGATTATTCTCAAGGCGATATCGAAAAAGAAGAATGTGACGATAGGGATCGCTATGGCGAAAAAAATCGTCAGCTTCCACGAATGATTACCGAGAAACCGCATGTAGAAGATCAGAAACAGAGGCAATGCCACGTAGACGCCGACGAATTTGAACAATCCGACCGTGATGATCAGTGCGAGCGCGACCAACCCGACGTCGACGAGCACGCCCTTCTCGATATACGTCTCCTCGGAAACCGCTACCGGACCCTTGCGACGCACCCAGTTGACGAGGACTCCGATGCAGGAAAGCAGCATGAGCACCGAGAGCCAGAATGGCCAGGCCCCGCCGCCCGGTCCCTCGTCCGGAATCCAGCCGATGGGCAGCTCGGCACTCTTATACATAAGGTAAAGGGAAAAGACTCCCATCAGGATCGCCATCGCGAGCTCAGCGATGCGCACCGTCATGACCGGAGTCCTTCCCCTGTTACCTTACTTTTCTTGTTGCTCTTAGACTCGTGCTGAAAAGTCCGGGCTCAGCCGGAAATGGCTCCCATCTTGATCAGCATTTTCCGGTGCACCTCGCGCTCACGCTTCCAGTAATCCATGAGCGCATCGCCCGTGAGCAGGTCACCCTGAAGGCTCTTGTCCTTGAGATACTTCTGCCACTTGTCCGAGTTGTAGACCTTTGAGAACAGATCCGTGTAGTAGGCCTGCGCTTCCTTGCTCATGCCAGGGGCACCGACGACGGTCCGCTGCATGAAATACACCATGTCCTGACCGAGCTCGCGGAAAGTCGGCGTGTCCTTGAACATGGGCAGACGCTGCGGCGTGAACGCGGCGAGAGGCTTGGTATTGCCCGCCTGGTAGAAGCCGAGCTGCTCGGACGGGTTGTTCACCGTCGAGTCGGCATTCTTGCCGGCAAGCTCCTTGGCCACCTTACCGCCGCCCTTGTAAGGCACGTACTTCATGTTGAGGCCATAGGCGGAGTTGAGAAAATCCGTGAGCAGATTATCTTCCGATGCCTTTCCCGTGCCGGCCATGATCCAACCGCTGCCTTTGGCCTTGGCGGCCTTGACGAAGTCGTCGACATTGTTGATGTCCTTGCGGTCGGAGTGGACCCACAGCAGGAAAGTGTCCTCCGCCATGCGTGCGATGGGCGTGAACTCCGCAATGTCGACGCCGAGCGCCGGCTGACGAAGCGGCGTGGTGTAAAAGCTGTTCAGGGTGAACATGATCGTGTGGTCGTCACCCTTCTTGCCGTTGAGGTAAACGAGCGCCTCGGCGCCCGTGCCACCGGGCTTGTTGATGGGCGTCACCGGCACCGGAGCAAGATTGTTCTCGGCAATGATGCTCTGGAAGAAGCGCACCGCCTTGTCGGCGCCGCCTCCCTTACCGGCCATGACCACGAATTCGATCGGTTTCTTCGGTTGAAATTCTGCCAGCGCCGTCGACGCCGTTCCCGCCGTCAATGCGAGACCGGCACCCAGCGCAAGGCCGTGCACGAGTAGTTTTCGCCTCAATGCTTTCATTTTCTCTCTCCTGGCGATTGCTAAGTGTCGATAAAGTTTGCGTCCATACGTTTTGCGTCCATACGGTTTGCGGGCCGGACATCCCCAAACGAACGGGACCCTGGCTCGTCGACTCCTGTCATGTCCAAGACCGCTGACCGGGCTAACACCATGCTACAGGCAGGCGGCCCCGATCTCTCAACCGGATGTTATTGTTGTATCCGGTCGACAATATACCAGACCTTTGGTAGTTTCCCTAACCGGTAGGCTGGGGGACCTCCTATGATAGGACCGGCGCGGATGCGCCGGGTTCTGGATCCGGAATGAATATTCACGAATACCAGGCGAAGGGGATTCTCGCCGCGTTCAACGTACCGGTCGCGCGGGGCGCAGTGGCGTTCTCACCCGAGGAGGCCGTGGCCGCGGCGCAGTCGCTGGACGGACCGGTGTGGGTCGTCAAGGCGCAGATACATGCGGGCGGGCGCGGCAAGGGACGCTTCAAGGAAACCGATGCCGGCGGCGGCGGGGGCGTTCGGATCGTCAAGTCCATCGAGGCGGTAGGCGAGAACGCCGCGCAGATGCTCGGCAAGATCCTGGTCACCCACCAGACCGGGCCTGAAGGCAAGACAGTCAAGCGCATCTATGTCGAGCAGGGCTCGGGCATTGCCCGCGAGCTCTATCTCTCCTGCCTCGTCGACCGGGCCTCCTCCCGGGTCGCCTTCATCTGCTCCACCGAAGGCGGAATGGACATCGAGACCGTAGCCGCGGAGACGCCCGAGAAGATCCTCACGCTGACCATCGACCCGGCGACCGGTTACATGCCGCATCACGGACGCAGCATCGCCTTCGCGCTCGGCCTCTCGGGCGATCAGGTCAAGCAGTGCGTGCGGCTGATTGGAAATCTCTACCGCGCGATGCTCGCAAAGGACATGAGCCTGCTCGAGATCAATCCGCTGGTGGTGACCGACGCGGGCGACCTGCTGGTCCTCGACGCAAAGGTGAATTTCGATTCAAACGCGCTCTATCGCCATCCGGATGTCCAGGAGCTACGGGATCTCGACGAGGAAGATCCCACCGAGGTGCAGGCATCGGAATACGATCTGAACTACATCAAGCTCGACGGCGACATCGGCTGCATGGTCAACGGCGCGGGCCTCGCCATGGCGACCATGGACATCATCAAGCTCTACGGCTCGGAGCCGGCGAACTTTCTCGACGTCGGCGGCGGCGCCAGCAAGGAGCAGGTGATGAATGCGTTCAAGATTCTGCTCTCGGATCCGAAAGTCGAAGGCATACTGGTGAATATCTTCGGCGGCATCATGCGCTGCGACATCATCGCCGAAGGCATCGTCGCAGCCGCCAGGGAGATGGCCATCGAGGCGCCGCTGGTCGTGCGGCTCGAGGGCACCAACGTGGAGCTCGGCAAGAAGATACTCGCCGAGTCGGGGCTCGCCATCATCCCTGCCGACAATCTCGCCGACGCGGCCGAGAAGATCGTCGCGCAGGTGAAAGGGGGCGCCTGATGTCCATCCTCGTCGACGCCGATACCAAGGTCATCTGCCAGGGATTCACTGGCAGCCAGGGCACCTTCCACTCG
>JAABYT010000018.1:48267-49841 GCA_011775625.1 Gammaproteobacteria bacterium
TCGCGCAGACCGGCGCCAACGCGAGCGCCATCTACGTGCCGCCGCCCTTCGCCGCCGACGCGATACTCGAGGCGCTGGATGCCGAGGTGCCGCTCATCGTCTGCATCACCGAAGGCATACCCGTGCTCGACATGGTCAAGGTCAAACGCGCCCTCGACGGATCGCGCTCGCGCCTCATCGGCCCCAACTGTCCCGGCGTGATCACGCCGGACGCCTGCAAGATCGGCATCATGCCGGGGCATATTCACAAGCGCGGATCCGTCGGCATCGTCTCGCGCTCCGGCACATTGACCTATGAAGCGGTGGCGCAGACCACGGCGGCGGGCTTCGGTCAGTCCACCTGCGTCGGCATCGGCGGCGATCCCGTGAAGGGCACGGACTTCATCGACGTGCTCGAGCTGTTTCTCGCCGACGACGAGACCGACTCCATCATTATGATCGGTGAGATCGGCGGCACCGCCGAGGAGGAAGCCGCCGAGTTTCTGGCTTCGAACGCGGTCAAGAAGCCCACCGTCGGCTTCATCGCCGGCGTGACCGCACCGCCCGGCCGGCGCATGGGTCACGCGGGCGCCATTATCGCNNACTCTGGCGGAGCTTCTGGGTTAGCCGCGAGGCTCCGCGTCCATTCAGGCGAGGGTGACGACGACCTTGCCGGTCGCGCGCCGCTCGACGAGACTCGCCAGCGCCGCCGGCGCCTGCTCCAGCGGATAGGTCGCCGAGACATGCGGCGACAACGCGCCGTCGGCGAGCCACGCGAGAAGCTGTCGCCAGGATTGCTGCAGCACCGCGGGATCGCGCTTGCGATAGGCGCCCCAGTAAACGCCCACCACGCTCATGTTCTTGACCAGGGTCAGGTTCACGGGAAGCTCGGGGATGGCGCCGCTGGCGAAACCGATGACGAGGATGCGTCCCTCCCAGTTGATGCAGCGAACGGACTCGTCGAACACTTCGCCGCCCACCGGATCGAAGATCACGTCGGCACCGCGGCCGTCGGTCAGCGCCTTGACCCGATCGCGAAAGCGCTCCTCGCGGTAGTTGATGACATGATGAGCGCCGTGCTCGCGGGCGAGCGCCAGCTTCCCCTCGCTGCTGGCGGTGGCGATGACGGTGGCGCCCATCAGCCGGCCAACCTCCACTGCCGCCAGCCCGACGCCGCCGCCGGCCCCGTGCACCAGCAGCACCTCGCCCGGCTGAAGCCCTGCACGGCGCTCGAGCCCCACGTGGGCGGTGCCGTAGACCACCGCGAACCCCGCGGCGGTCACGAAGTCCAGTCCCGACGGCATGGGCACGGCGTGGGTGCTCGGCACCACGACCCGCTCTGCCAGACCGCCGTGACCGCAGAAGGCGATCACCGAATCACCCGGGGCGAACCCCTCGACCTCGGCGCCCACCTCGAGCACCTCGCCGGAAACCTCGAGCCCGGGGCTGAAGGGAAATTCCGGACGTTCCTGGTACTTGCCCTGAATGATCAGGGTATCGGCAAAATTGAGCCCGCAGGCCCGCACGCCCACCAGGATCTCGCCGGCGCCGGCGACCGGAGCCGGCACCTCGTCGATGGTGAGGGCGTCGGGACC
>JAABYT010000018.1:49850-51208 GCA_011775625.1 Gammaproteobacteria bacterium
ACCATGGTACTGCAACGGCGCCGAGGTCGGCGTCGCTGCCAAGGCATGACAAACGAGGCGCGCGCGATGAACATCGAGAACGTGCAGGTCGACCACTTCCGCATTCCGCTGCCGGTGGTGCTGTCGGATTCGACCCATGGCGAGATGTCCCATTTCGGCCTCGTCACCGTGCGCATCGACCGCACCGATGGACAGCAGGGCCTCGGCTACACCTATTGCGTCGGCGATGCCGGCGGCGACGCCATCCGCAGCCTGGTGGAGCGGGACCTCGCACCGGTCTTGCTCGGGCTGCCCAGCGACGCCGTCGAGGAAATCTGGGATCGCATGTGGTGGCACCTGCACTTCGTCGGTCGCGGAGGCATCGCTGCCTTCGCAATGGCCGCGGTGGATATCGCGCTCTGGGATCTGCGCGCCAAGAGTGTCGATCAGCCCCTGTGGCGTTTCCTCGGCGGCGAGGATCCCAACGTGACCGCTTACGCCGGCGGCATCGACCTGCAGTTCTCTCTCGATGAGCTCGAAGCGCAGACGCGCGGATTTCTCGATAGCGGATTCCGCGCCATCAAGATGAAGGTGGGACGCGACGAGCTCGCCGAGGACAAAGAGCGGGTCACCGCCATGCGCGACTGGTTGGGATCGGACATCGCCTTGATGGCGGATGCCAACATGCGCTGGACAGTAGAGCAAGCCATTTCGGCGGCACGTGCGCTGCAGCCCTGCGATCTCACCTGGCTCGAGGAGCCCACCATTCCCGACGACGTGCAAGGCCACGCACGCATCGCGCGCGACGGAGGCATCCCCATTGCCACCGGTGAAAACCTGCACACGGTCTACGAGTTCGAGCACATGATCGCCAACGGCGGTGTGGCGTTTCCGGAGCCGGACGTGGCTACCATCGGCGGCATCTCACCCTGGCTGCGGGTGGCGCGCGCCGCGCAGGAAGCGAACCTGCCGGTGACGACCCACGGCGTGCACGATCTTCAGGTTCACCTGCTCGCGGCGATACCCAACGCATCCTATCTGGAGGTGCACGGCTTCGGTCTCGATCGATTCATGGCAAACCCGCTGGTCATCGAAGACGGCATGGCGCGGGCACCGGAAAGACCCGGTCATGGCGTGAAGCTCAATTGGGAGGAGCTGTCTTATCACCGCGTGGCCGGAGCTTCGCCTATATAAAGAGTCATCCGTGGAGCTGGCTTCGAACCAGGTGGTCGAGGGTTCGAGGTCCTCCAGCCGCCCGTCTCGGCACGCCCAACAGGTCAGCGGCGCGATGGGTATCGACGCTCTGCGTGGTCGATTCGCTGACGACAGGTCGTCAGGCGGCACGTCGGGTGCCGAATCACTCGCTCAGCCCGGACAGC
>JAABYT010000018.1:51244-53023 GCA_011775625.1 Gammaproteobacteria bacterium
ATGTGCCGTCAAGGAAGCTGATTCTGGTCCGATATTCCCTTTACCGGGCACCCGGCGGTCCAATGCCCGGGTACCACTTGGACCGCCCCGCACGCTGTTTCAGGAGTTTTGAGCTCTGGCCCTGACCCTGACAATGTCCTCCGCTCAGGCAGTGCCCTGGCACGCGATGGCACGTTTTCATCGCGAGGCGGTGCGCCGCGCGGGGCAGGCGTTCTTCGCGTTGCCGGTGACGATCGCCGGCACCAAGCGATGGAGCTCGCTCAACGGATTTGAACCGGAGCAATTTGCCGGACCGTGGGAGGTCGACTTTCGAGCGCTGCAGAGCCCGTTCCTCCAGCGGGACATCCGCAACGGACTGAGCGATGTGTTCCTCGGTGGAGCCTGCTGGCCTCGACCGGTGTCCGGGGACGGAACGCGCCGGCGTCTCGCATGGATTCCGCTCATCTACCGCCAAGTAAGGGTCGAGACGAGGGACGACCGCGTGTGTATCGAGCCGGCCCACGATGGCTGGGGTGTCTGTCCGCTGGTGTCTTGGTTGCTGGAGCAGCAGGGCGTCCAGACCGTGGAGCCCCTGGACGAAATGCTCCCCGACCTCCTCCCGGTGGCGGAGGCCAAATCTGGCAACGACCGCAATGGCCTGACGCGTGCGCTGGTCGACGCCTTCCAGCTGGCAGTGCCCGAGCTCGGCGAATTGTATCTTCAGGGGCCCGACGACTTTCCCGCCGACCAGGTCGAGTTCACGCCGTCTCCGTGGGTGTTGTTCACCGCATCGGCGGAAGAATCGGTGCCTATGGCGCAGGTTCTGAGCGACTACGGACAGCTGGAACGTCGCCTCGCTGCGGCCCCGCGGGACATCGGCGGGCTCGCCTTGCTGGAGAATGCCGCCGGCCGCGCTGTGCGCGCAGCGCCCGCCGTCGCGCCAATCATTCCGCTCAAAGCCTCGCAGCGCTCCGCGGTCGAGGCCGCGCTCGCCGGGCGGCCGACTACCGCCATATGCGGGCCTTCCGGCCGTGGGAAAAGCGAGGTGCTTCTTTCGATACTGCTCGACGCCTGGGCAAGCGGAACGCGTGTCCTGTACGCGAGCAACAGCAAGCAGGCGGTCGACTTCATTCGCCAGGATCTGAAGAATCTTGAGAGCGACTTCGAGATTGCCGTCCTCACCAGTGCATGGCGAGCCGAAAGCATCGACAAGGCGCTCGGACGCACCCTCGATGTCGTCAAGGCAAGGCAGGGAGAGAGCCACTATGGTGGCTCTCCGTCCGGCCGAAAGCACACGCAACTCATCAACAAGAAGCAGCAGCTGCGCGGGTTGTTGAACAGCCAGGTGCCGCAACGGGTGAGTCAGGCGATCGAGGCGGCGGTCGAAGCACACAATGCGCAACGTGAGGCACTCGCTACGCTCGCATCGCAGCGTGAGGAGTTGGTCGCCAAGCTTCGCGATCTCGGCGTGGAAGACGAGCCGAGCTCTTTCGACGAGCGGATACTCGAACCCCTCAGAAAGTGGCGCAGCGCAGTCGACGCGACTCGACGGCTCGTTGAGAAGGACGCCCAACGAAATGCAGCGTTACAGAATGAGCTGGCGGCTGCCAGGGGTGACCGGGACTCGGCGCTCGCCGACTGTGACATCGAGACCCGGCCCGACCAGGAATTGNNGCTCTCGGAAAAGTTGCGTGAGCCGTTTGAAATCCACTCCGCCGTTGAATCGTGGGACAAGGCATATGATGCCTGGCCGAGCTCGGAGTCAGCGGCGGCCTGGGAGAGAAAAGCCCGCGAAATGGC
>JAABYT010000018.1:53056-54255 GCA_011775625.1 Gammaproteobacteria bacterium
GCCGCGCGCGAGGCGCTCGATGCTGCGCAGCGCGAGGTGCAAACAGCGACTAAGAGCTCGAGCCTCGACGTGCGACGTAAGGATCTGGACGAATGGGCTGCATGCTACGGTGAGCTCTCTGCGGCGCCGCAGTCCAAGCTCGCCTTCCTGCCACAGTCTAGAAGTAAGGAGCTTCTTCAGCAGCTCGAGAACCTGGAACGCCGATTCAGATCCTCCTTTCCCGCGCATCTCTGGACCAGCATCGGCACGCTCAACGAATCCGGCCGTGCGCGGTTATCGGTTGTAGTAGAACGGGCACGCGAGTGGATGCGTGCACGCGACGATTGGGAGCGCCTGAGCACGACACGCGACGAAATCGAAGAACAAACCGATGCCTTCCGCCGCAAGCTTGTCGAGCTGGGTGAACGTTCGCTGTCGTCTGAGGTGACACCGGCAGCGTGTGCGGCGGTTGCCTTGCAGCTCAACGACAGAGCCTCAGTCGCGGCATCGGCCGCCGCGGCCTGGTCGAAGCGTGAAAATAGAGAGCGACTCCCAGCGGAATTGGTTGAACTGGCCACGCGGATTCGCGTGGCCGGATCCGGAACTCCCATCAAAGAGCGTTGGATTAAGGGGCCCGGCGCCCCGCTCATCACTGCTCTCGATTCACTTGCAAGCAATCCTGGAGCTGAAACCATTGAGTCAGTCCGGCGCGAGGTTCTTCGCTCAAAGACAGCGGATCCCATTCTACAAATCTGGCGGCGGGCATATGAGGCGGAAAAGCAAGGGGCCGCGGTCACTGAGGAGATGGAGAAAATTCCAACGCGCGCGGCTCGCCTTACCCATTGGAAATCCGGCCGGCCCGCATCCCTTCCCGCGACCCTTGACGTCGTGGGCGCGTTCGATGGCGATGACACTCACCCGGTCTGGGCTTTTCTGAAGGAGTTTGAGGAGTGGAGTGAGCGATGGGCGATTTATCGGGACAAAGACGCGCCCGCACTCGAACAGACTGCCAACACCGAAGGTACGCACGCGCTTCGGTGCCTCCAACAAGCGGCGGAAGCCTTGCCCCAATGTGAGCAGAAGACTTGGTTCCAAGCCTTCGTAAAAAGTTCAGCGGTGAACGAGCCCTGGCCGGTGGACGAGATGACCGAGAGAGCGGCGACCTGGCGTCCGGATCGACTGGAGGCCGAGATCGAAAAGCTCGACGCGCAGCTCGAGCG
>JAABYT010000018.1:54281-54866 GCA_011775625.1 Gammaproteobacteria bacterium
GATGGATACGCAGACTTCGAGCGTGCACTGAAGGCGCAGCCTATCTGGATTACGGATGCAATGTCGACACAATCCATCCCGATGCAGCCTGGCCTGTTCGACATCGTCGTGATCGACGACGCAACCCGATGGACCCTGACGGATGTATTACCGCTTATCTTTCGCGCAAAGCGTCTCGTCACTATCGCCGACCCGGAGCGATCGCCAAAGCCTGATCGTCTCGGCGTGGAGACCGAGCGCACACTTGCTACGCGCTTCGGCGTCGAAGAATGGATCGAACTCCTCGGGCATGTGGGCAACGATGCCTACAAGGCGACGATGAACACACTGCCGGGTCGCCAAGCGGACGTGATCTCCCTACTCGAGAACGGCTAGCTGAAGCGACTCCCCAGCGTCAAGGCCAGCAAACCGCTCCGCTGCCTTGTCTTCTCGGATCGATCCCCAAACTTATCAGCCCCGCGACATGTTATGCGCCCGGCGGCGTCGCAGGCATGACATATGAGAAGAGCGGATAGGCGATCCAAAGGCCCTGCCGGTGACTCGGGGTGTTGTCGAGTGCTCGGCCAGCACGAGAACTGAAGCGGC
>JAABYT010000018.1:54973-55927 GCA_011775625.1 Gammaproteobacteria bacterium
GATTCGTCCGAGGCGAGATACAGGGCCATCTGGGCGATGTCCATGGGCTCGCACCAGCCGAAGAGTTGACCCTGGCGCACCAGATCGTCGATGTGCGCGTTGGCCTCGGCGAGCGCGATGACCCGCTCCGTGCGTGTTGCGGCGGGAGCGACCGCGTTCACGCGGACGTTGCGTGACGCGTATTCCACGGCCATCGAGCGGGTCATGGCGGCGACCCCGCCCTTGGCGGCCGTGTAGCAGTCCCTGCCCTTGATGCCCATGAAGGCCAGATTCGATGCGGTGTTGACAACCGCGCCACCACCGTTCTCGATCAGCACCGGTATGCCGTGCCGGCACACGAGGAACGTGCCCCAGAGGTCGAGCTTGATGACCCGCCAGAACTCCTCGATGGGTGCATCCACCACACCGGCGTCCTCCGTCGTGGACCCGCCGGCATTGTTGTAGACGATGTCGATCTTGCCGTATCGCTCGACGGTGGCCGCGATGGCCGCGGGCACGCTCCGCTCGTCGGTGACGTCGGTGTGGACGAAGTACGCATCGCCCCCCTGCTCGCGAATACCGCGCTCGGCGTCCGACCCGCGCTCCTCGTCGATCTCCAGGATCGCGACCCGCGCACCCTCCGCGGCGAACAGTCCGGCCGCCGTCCGGCCGATGCCCCTGCCCGCCCCGGTGATCACCGCCACCTTGCCGTCGAGCCGTCCCATGGAATCGCCCCCCTCCACCACGACCATGCCTATGCGGATACTATGGTCCGAGTGACAACCCTTTCAATTCCCGCGTTTTTCTCGCGGCGCGAACGGGGTCCGTCGGCGCCGAAGACCGCACTACCACTGCCCCCGGGCGGATAGGCGATGCAAAGGCCCTGCCGGTGACTCGGGGGTGTTGTCGAGTGCTCGGTCAGCACGAAAACTGAGGCGGTCGACGGCGCTGCGCTCGGTGCGGTGAGTGACATTC
>JAABYT010000019.1:0-2395 GCA_011775625.1 Gammaproteobacteria bacterium
CCGGCACCGTCTCACTGCAGGCGTCCGACGACATCGGCAGCGCCGACGCGCACATCGAGCTGGCCGGCGTGACCGATCTGATCGTGGACGTGGGCGAGGGGAACATTTTCCTCTCCGGCTCCGACGGCCTGGGCGGCGCCGGGGCTCCGCTGAAGAGTCTGACCCTCCGCCTGGAGCCGGACGAGGCCGGCCAGTACGTCGTCGGGAACTTCGCCGACCAGACCTTGGCGTTCGATCAGGGTGCGTTCGGCGACGATCTGGTTATTCGCGAGATCACCAGCGCAACGCGCCTCGATTTGACCGTCGCGACGCGTGACGATGAAGGCATACGTGTCGGTGGCGGCGCCGGCATACAGCTCGCGGGTGGCAACGTGCGTCTCGATTCCGCAGGCGCGATCAACGAGGCGGTCCCCGACGACACGGTCCAGGTGAGCGCCGAGATCACCACCGACGGACGCGTCACCCTGGTGGCCGTAAACGGCATCGGCACGAGCGGGATGCTGGATGTGGCGGCAGGGCCGGGCGGCGTCTCGTCGCTCGAGGCGGCATCCGCGGCGGGTGCCGTACGCATCAACGGGCTCGATGCGCTGCGCATCGAGGGCAGCGGCATCGACGCGCCCGGCGGCGGCGCGCTCGCGGCAGCGCGCGGGCTCGTCATTGCCGCCAACGTCGAGAGCGCCTCCGACATGACCTTCACCGCCGCCAGCGATGCCGCGAGCGCGGGCAACGATGTCAGTATCGAGGCGGGCGCGCTCGTGCGGCTCGACAGCGCGCAATCCGCGACCCTGAGATTCGATGCCGGCGATCACATCGAATTCGATGGCGGCAGCGTCGAGACCAACGGCAGCGCCACGCACCGCGTCGAGCTGAACGCCGACCTCGAGAACGGTGGCAGCGACGGCGTCATCGGACGGGTCGCCCAGACGGGTGACGCCAGCAGCGTGCTCGGCGCTCATCTGAGCGTCACGGCCGGCGGTGGTGTCGGCGCCGGCACGGCGCTGCGCACCCAGGTCACGAGCCTGTCACTGGACAACACCTCCGCGGGCGAAGTGCAGGTCGTGAACGCGGGCGACCTGGATGTCGTCGGCAGCCTGCGCAATCAGGCGCCGGGCGAGGCGCTCGTGCTGGTGAGCGAAGGCGGCAGCCTGCGCCTGGACGGCGTCGTCGAGACCAGCGACGGGGCGCTTACCCTGAAGGCGGGCAACGCCATCCAGCAGCTCGCCGGGCGTATTGCCAGCGCCAGCCTGCGCAGCGAATCGGCCGGCGACACGACGCTTGCATCCGCCGACAACACCATCGCGCGGCTTTCGTCCAAAGCCGGCGGCAGCGTCGTCGTGCAGAACGGCGCCCGACTCGCTGTCGACGAAACCGATGTGACGGGCGATCTGCAGATCGACAACGCCCAGGGCATTGATATCGCCGGGACCGTTGTGGTCGGAGGCCGGGTGCGTCTCACGACCGCGGCCGGAAACATCGACGGCGCGGGCGGCCATATCCAGGCCGCCACGCTCGAGCTGGATTCCGCCTCGGGTATCGGTATCGGCGCGGCCCTCGAGACGGATATCGGCGCCGACGTCTCCATCCTGAGCCGCGGTTCGGGCGCCGACGGCGATATTCGCATCGAACAGCGGGGCAGCTTCGATACGCAGCAGCTGCAGCGCCTCGCCACCGACGCCGCCTCGACGCAGACGGTCTCGCTGCGCGCACAGGAGACCCTGACCGTCAGCAGGGATCCCGTCGGTGACCCCGCCGATCTCGGACCCGGCGATCGGCTCGAGCTCGATGGCGCGCGCATCGAGCTCGCTGCGAACATCTCGGCACGAGACGTCGACCTGAACTTCAAAGCCCCGGTCGGCGTGATCGGGGATTCGACCATCAACCTCGACCAGGGATTGCTGACATTCGACGAGAACGTCTCGCCCGCTTCCAACACGACCTTGGCGCTGCAGAGCGAGGTGGTGTTCGCGTCTGGGCACGTTACCGGGGAGCCCGGATCCAGTCTAAACGTCCAGGGCACGTTGAACCTCGCCATCGACACCACCATCGAGATCGACAACCTGCGCTTGAGCGGCGATCCGGCTTCACTCACGGGCGGTGGCAGCCTCACTCTGCTGCCGGCCACCCACGGCAAGGACATCGTGCTCGGCGGCGCAAACGGTCTGGTGCCCGATGTCACCCTGGAAACGCTCGAGGGTTTCGGCGGCGGCCGAGCGCTCAATATCGGCGTGCCCGCGCTACCGACCACGCGCTCTCCGTTTGCCGGCAACGTGCGCGTGGCGCGGGGCCTTTCGGTCGGTGACGCCGTGCTCACCGTCGGCGGTCTCGGTGACGTGATTCTCGGCAATCAAGCCGATCCGCTCGCGAGCGACCGCGGCATCAATATCGTTGCCATCGG
>JAABYT010000019.1:2421-7635 GCA_011775625.1 Gammaproteobacteria bacterium
ATCCGTCAACCTCTTCGCCCAGGGCCGCATCGGCTCGAGCGAAAACGCCCTCGAGGTGGAAGTGGGTCCGGAGGGCGGCGTCGGCTTCGTCACGGGTGCGACCGAGGTCTTCATCAACACCATTCCCTCAGGCCGGAGCGTCACCAACATCCTCAACACCTCGGAGGTGCTGGCTGCATTCCAGGACCAGGGTTTTTTCCAGGACGCGCTCAGCCAAGTGGCCGTGGCGAGCACCGTCGGTCTCGAGACCACGGGCCTCGAGACCACCGGTCTCGGCGAGCTCATTTACGTTGACGAGGGCGTGTTCCTGCTTCCGGATCCGTACACGACGTCGGTTCAGGCGACGCTGCTGCCCGTATTCATGGATCCGGCTTTACCCGCCGACCTGCGGCCGGACAATCCGGCCGACGAGCAGGCATGGCAGTCATTTTACTCGGGCGTGCTCAGAGACTACGTGCAGTCCCGCTATCAGTTGTCGGAGAACGCCACGCAGGCCGAGCGTGACGCCGTCGAAGCCCGCATCGAGAGCGAGTGGCGTTCGCTGGTCGAGTACTTCGAGGGCATTCGCGCCCGCGAGCTCGCCGCGGCCACGGGCGGCACCAGCGAGGGCGGCTAGTTTCCGAACTCCCTATCCCGGACTGCGTCCCGCGCTGCATCCGCGCGGCCGGCGTGCTAATCTTCTTGCGTGACTCGCCCCAGCGCCTGCGACCCCGGGCATTGTCATAAGAATCAATAACATAACGATCAGTTGCCGCCTCGGTGAGGAACCCGATGCGAAACGCCGGGAGCGGGGGAAAACGACCGAGGATGATCGCAGCTGACGCCCGGAGAACTGCCTGACCCATGGCAAAAGAGACCGCTTCACGGGCGATCGTATTCGCGGATATCAGCGGCAGCACACGCCTCTACGAGACGCTCGGCGATACCATCGCGCGAGAGCTCGTTTCGCAATGTCTCGACCTGATGACCGAGCAGGTCAACCGCCACAACGGTGCGGTCATCAAGACCATCGGCGACGAGATCATGTCGACCTTCGCCACCGCGGAGCAGGCCGTGGAAGCCTGCGTGGCGATGCAGGAATCGGTCGCCGAGGATCTGCCACACCGCAACAAGCACACCCCGGCCGATTTCAGCATACGCATCGGCATGCATTACGGCTCGTGCATTCTCGAGGGCGGCGACGTTTTCGGAGATGCGGTGAACGTCGCTGCGCGCATGGCCGGCATCGCCAAGGGCGGACAGATCATCACCACCCAGGACACCGCCGCGGAGCTCTCACCGGCGACGCGATCGAGCACTCGGCATCTGGACCGCATTCCCATCAAGGGGAAGTCCGAGGACGTGGATATTTTCGAGGTCATCTGGCAGGCCGACGACGTGACGCGCATGGCAACCGGGCTGCTGGCGCAGGGTGTCAACAAGCTCGCCAGCCTGCGCCTGCGTTATCACGCTGAGGTCATGGATCTGGATCAGAACATGAACGTCTTCATTCTCGGACGTGGCCAGAAAGCCGATATGGTGGTCAACGACAGCATGGCGTCGCGCGAGCACGCGCGCATCGAGTGCCGGCGCGGCAAATTCATTCTCACCGACATGAGCACCAACGGGACCTATGTGGAGACTGCCGAGGGGCCCTCGTATCTGAGACGCGAGGACATCGTGCTCACGGGCAGAGGGAAGATCGCGCTCGGGCGTGACCTGGGGGAGGCCACCGAGTACGTCGTCTTCGACTGCCGCTAGGTTGCCCGCGAATCGTCTGCGACGTACATTCCACCGGCAACGGTTGGGTTCGCCGGTCAGCGCCATACGGGAGCAGGAAAGAGGTGGTGGGCGATGCTGGGATTGAACCAGCGACCCCTGCCGTGTGAAGACAGTGCTCTCCCACTGAGCTAATCGCCCACGCCGTCACCATTCTAGGGGGACCCCTTGAAACAGGTCAATCGTGCAGGCGCGTGCGGCAAGCCGGGACTGCGCTCTGACATCGAGACAGCACGACGCGCATGAAGGTACGCACTCGATTTGCCCCGAGCCCCACCGGCTATCTTCACGTCGGCGGCGCGCGCACGGCACTGTTCTGCTGGCTGTTTGCGCGCCGCCACGGCGGCATTTTCATTCTGCGTATCGAGGACACGGATCGGGAGCGCTCCACGCAGGCATCGGTCGACGCCATCCTCGGCGCCATGAGTTGGCTGGGCCTCGACTACGACGAGGGGCCCTACTACCAGACTCAGCGTTTCGAACGCTATCGCGAGTACATCGAGCGATTGCTCAGCGAGGGCAAGGCCTACCATTGCTACTGCACACCGGAGGAGCTCGATGCCATGCGCAACGAGCAGCGGGCGAAAGGACTCAAGCCCCGCTACGATGGCCGTTGTCGCGCACGCACCGGCGCTGCGCCTGCCGGCATCGAGCCGGTCGTGCGTTTCAAGAATCCCCTCGAGGGGGATGTCGTCATCGAGGACGTGATCAAGGGCCGTATCGTCATCTCCAATACCGAGCTCGACGATCTCGTGATCGCACGCCCGGACGGCACGCCGACCTACAATTTCACCGTCGTCATCGACGATCTGGAGATGCAGATNNTACGCCCACGTGCCGATGATTCTCGGCTCCGACGGTCAGCGCCTTTCGAAGCGTCATGGCGCCGTCAGCGTCATGCAGTTTCGCGAAGACGGCTACCTGCCGGACGCGCTCATCAATTACCTCGTGCGTCTCGGCTGGTCACATGGCGACCAGGAGATCTTCTCGCGCGAGGAGCTCTGCAAGCTTTTCGATCTCGCCGATGTCAATCGCGCCGCGTCGGTATTCGACATGGACAAGCTCAGCTGGCTCAACCAGCACTACATCAAGAATGCCGATTCGACCCTGCTGGCGGGGCTGCTCGAGGAGCAGCTCGGCAAACGCGGCGTCGACCTCGGCGACGGCCCCGACATGCACGTGCTCGTCGAGGTCCAGCGCGAGCGCGCCAAGACGCTGGTGGAGATGGCCGAGAAAAGCCTGTTTGCCTTCGGTGCGCTCGACGGCTACACGGAGAAGGCGGCGCGCAAGCACCTCAAGCCCGAGGCGGCCGCGGGCCTGCGCGCGGTACGTGAACGCTTGGCCGGTATCGCGTCGTGGCGGACCGATACGATCCACGAGGCGGTCGTCTCGAGCGCCGAGGCCGTCGAGATCAAGCTCGGGAAGCTCGCCCAGCCGCTGCGGGTCGCCGTTACCGGCAGCGACATGTCGCCATCCATCGACGCCACCCTGCTTCTCGTGGGACGTGAGCGGACATTGGAACGGATCGACGCGGCCCTTGCCTACATCGCGGATAGCGGGGACACTTCTTGACAGTCCTGGGGGGCTCCCGTAGATTCTCGCAGCTTACCGAGGCGCGGCCGTTCCTGGATGGCGCGGCCGGCAAGGGCTCTACGCCGGGGCCATAGCTCAGCTGGGAGAGCGCTACAATGGCATTGTAGAGGTCGGCGGTTCGATCCCGCCTGGCTCCACCAACGATACAGGGCTGACCCGTCAGCCCTTTTTTTCTGGCGCTTGAGACTGAAGACACACGAACACGTCCCCATCGTCTAGCCTGGCCTAGGACACCACCCTTTCAAGGTGGCGACACGGGTTCGAATCCCGTTGGGGACGCCAAATTTCGTCAGGAAATTTCACGAGGGTGCTGCTCCCTTGATTTCCGGCTGACGCGGGGGCTGGGCCGCATTGAAGGAAGGCGGCAAGGTCGCTGCTGTTTGCGGGGGCATCTACTGGTCCAGTATCTTGAACAGGGCCATCACGTTCTCGTCGCCAAAACCGGCATCGATAGCCCTGGCGAAATAGTTGCCAATGAAATCAGGGATCTCCGTATTGATGCCCGCGTCATTACCCTGTCGCTGAATACGCTCAAGTGCAGCTCCCCAGACTCGAAGAGTTGCCGTGCATTCTTGGTAGCTTTCGTCCGCTATGACCGTTACGTATCGTTGGAAGACGGGATCGTTGCGAAACAGAGAGATGAAATGCTTCAAACTGGCACCTTCCGATTTGCACACATTTGCCGCATGAATCATGGCGATGAATCGGCCATAGCGCGTCGTCAGCCAAGCCAGATCGAGTGCAGAGGCATCACCCACATTTGTTCCGAGATATCGCACCTCTCCGCCAAGGCATTCCAGTAAAGAGCCGACCTGCTCGTAGGCGGCTTTTTCGCCGGATAATAGTATTTGGGCTGCGTCGGTGCCGATATCATCGGGCCCACAAAGTATCGCGCCGTCCAGATACGAGACGCCGTGAGTCTTCATCCATTCGAATGCATCTCGCGCTTCTTTCGGAGTGCCGGTACTGAGCTGAACGACGACACGCCCGGTCAACAATGCAGGGATGCCTTCCGACTCAAAAAGCCTATTTGTCGCGGCATAGTCATTGATGCAGAGTAGGATGACCGGGCTGGCGGCGATGGCTGAAGCGGCATCCGCAGCCATCGCCACTCCGTCTTGCGAAAAAGCCAGCATTTTCTCGGCGGACCGGTTCCAAACAGTCAGGTCGTGGCCGCTCGAATGCATGGTTCTCGCCAAGGCGGAACCCATGAGGCCGAGGCCGATAGCAGTGATTTCGCTCATGTACTGATCCCCATTTCGGGAGCGAAGCTCTGGCGCCGGGATGCTCCGGTGAGATTAAACCGGACACGCGGGTTGAGTCACCCGGGGACCATGACACGACAGATCTTGCCCGTGGACATTCAGTTTCCCAGGCACGATTCACCGAGTCGAACGGGGTCAGGGTTCGGCTCGGCGGAGTCGATGGCGGCAATTGGTCGGGCTCGCACTATTGCGCCGCAGCAAGGGCTCGAGCTCCAGAGCGGGTGTAGGCGACTCACGGGACCAGCGAGTGAGCTACCAAGTCTTGGACGCTCGGCGATTCGGGACCCTCAGAACGGTGGTGCCGCGCAGCACCGGAATAGCAGGGCGTCCCCTTGGGGACGCCAATCATTTCACTCCAACCTGTCGGCATGAGGACGCCAAAGGCGGCGTTTGCGAGGGCGATGCCGAAATTTCCGGCGCTCGCGTTCGTTGGCAGCGCTGTGCTCGCCGGCTGCGGCTCGGTAAGCGGCTCGGGCGAGCCCCGATATGGCGTGTGCCGGCAACAGGTGGTCGAGCATGTGGCAGCGAATTTTCAGCAGCACGTAATCGCGATCGATATGACGTTCTCGGAGCGGCGCCCGGCGCCGATCACGATTCC
>JAABYT010000019.1:7695-8220 GCA_011775625.1 Gammaproteobacteria bacterium
CAGCGCCGACATACGTCCTTTACCGAGCATCGGTGGGGAGCTGCCGCAGATAGTCAGGCGTTAGACGCGCCTGTCGGTACGCCGGTAAACTTTGCTCTGGGCCTTCTCATGTATCTGAAGGAAGACATCCGTGGAAGATTCCGAGCGACTGCCCCGTAAGCTCGCCGCCATCTTGTACGCGGATGTGGCCGAGTATTCGCGCTTGACCGGTGAAGACGAGGACGCCACTCACCGCACGCTCAGCGAATACCTCGATCTGATTTCCAGCACCATCGATCGGCACCGTGGCCGCGTCATGCACTACGCGGGTGACGCCGTCCTCGCAAGCTTCGATGCGGTGATCGACGCGCTCTCGGCGGCCGTCGCCATCCAGAGTGAGCTCTGGAGTCGAAACGAGGACTTGCCCGACATGCGCAAGGTGCGCTTTCGCATTGGCGTGAATCTGGGTGATGTGATCGAGGATCGCGGAGACATCTACGGCGACGGGGTCAATGTGGCAGCAAGGCTCGAGAGCCTTGCAGACCC
>JAABYT010000019.1:8285-24426 GCA_011775625.1 Gammaproteobacteria bacterium
GGCACGGAGCTGCCCGACAAGCCGTCCATCGCCGTGCTTCCCTTCACCAACATGAGCGGCGACCCGGAGCAGGAGTATTTTTCCGACGGCATCACCGAGGACATCATCACTGCATTATCACGATTTCCTGCCCTATTCGTCATAGCACGTCATTCGTCCTTTGTTTTCAAAGGTCGAGCGGTCGATCTCAAGGAGGCAGGCGCCACGTTGGGCGTTCGCTATCTCGTCGAAGGCAGCGTGCGAAAGGCCGGCAATCGCATACGCATCACAGCGCAGCTCATTGACGCAGCGACAGGCGATCACATCTGGGCGGAACGCTACGACCGAAGCATCGAGGATATATTCGATGTTCAGGATGAAGTGACCAACGCTATCGTGGCAACGCTGCCCGGGCAAATCGAGAAAGCTGTCGTCGAGCGCGGCGAACGCAAGCGAACCGAAAACATGACGGCCTACGATTACCTGCTGCGCGGAAACATGTATTTTCATCGCATCAGTCATGACGATCTGCTGGAAGCAAAGCGGCTCTATGCAAAGGCCATCGAGCTCGATTCGAAATTCGCCCTGGCATACTCGCGCCTGGCAGCATGCGACAACCTGCTGGCCGGGATGGGATTTGAAAGTGAGGACACGTGGAACGAAACCCTGAAAACGGTGCAACGGGCTCTGGCACTCGACAGCAACGACAACTGGTCTCACCTGACCCTGGCGTGGACCCTGCTGAGAAAACACCGCTTCGACGAAAGCGAGGGGCAGTTCGAGAAAACGCTCGCCTTGAACCGCAACGATGCACATTGCATTTCCTGGCTCGCACTGGGGTTCGTCTATCTGGGGCGAACGGAGGAAGCTTATGCGCTCATCAGGGACGCCATGCGCTTGAACCCGTTTCATCCGAACTCCTACCACCACGTTCTCGGACATGCGGCCTATTTCACCGGCCGCTATGACGAGGCCGTCCGTGAGCTCCGGCGTGGTGGCGAGTACGGCATTTGGCATCATGCGAACCTGGCTGCGGCCTACGGGCAGGCGGGTCGCTTGGAGGAAGCGCGCGCGGAATGGCTGACTTTTACCGAGACGCGGCGCAAGCAACTGACGCAGAGCGGTGCGCCGCAGCCCGCTAGCGACCTGGAGCTCGTCACAGAGCGACTCGAGCGCTTCAGGCGCGAGATCGACCAGGAGCGTTACCTCGACGGTCTGCGCAGGGCAGGGCTGTCGGCTTAGCGCTTTTCGTTCTTAATGGTTCCCGCCGGGCACGGTGCCGGCCACACCCACCGCGTGCGCGAGCGTCGCTTCGGGCTGCGCCGGGGGGCTGCTCCGGTAGCCTCACCAGGGTAGCTCCGACTCCTTCGGGTGCTATGCTTGACAACGGCTTCCGACTCCTGAACGATGGCGCGGCCCCGGGCTGCCGCAGCCAGGGAATTCGTTCCCGAACAGCTGGTTAGAACGAAATCATCTCCACTTCATGAAGGTTCTGGTAACAGGCTCCGCCGGATTCATCGGCGCCGCGGTGTGCGAGCGGCTGCTCGCGCGCGGCGACCAGGTCGTGGGAGTGGACAACCTCGATCCCTACTACGACGTCGAGCTCAAGAAGGCGCGTCTCGCGCGCCTGACGAGCTCGAATCACTTTCACGACGTGCGCGCCGACATCGCCGATCGCGAGGCGCTCGAGGAGATCTTCGCGGGCGAGCAGCCGCAGCGGGTCGTCAATCTTGCCGCCCAGGCCGGTGTGCGCTATTCGCTCGAGAATCCCCACGCCTACGTGAACACCAACCTGGTGGGTTTCATGAACGTCCTCGAGGGTTGTCGCCACCACGGCACCGAGCATCTCGTGTACGCCTCTTCGAGCTCCGTCTACGGCGCCAATACGACGCTGCCTTTCTCGGTTCATCACAATGTCGATCACCCCGTCTCGCTGTACGCGGCCAGCAAGAAGGCCAACGAGCTGATGGCGCATTGTTACAGTCACCTTTACCGCTTGGCGGCGACGGGACTGCGTTTCTTCACCGTCTACGGCCCCTGGGGGCGGCCGGACATGGCACTTTTTCTGTTTACCCGGAAGATACTCGCCGGCGAGCCCATCGATGTCTTCAATCATGGGCATCACCGGCGCGACTTCACGTATATCGACGACATCGCGGACGGTGTCGTGCGCGTGCTGGACAAGCCGGCCGAGCCCGATCCGGACTGGAGTGGTGACCGGCCCGATCCCGCGACCAGCAGCGCACCGCATCGCATCTACAATATCGGCAACAACCGCTGCATCGAGCTCGACCGCTACATCGAGGTCATCGAGGAGTGTCTCGGCCGCAAGGCCGAGAAGAACCTGCTGCCGATGCAGCCGGGCGACGTGCCGGACACCTATGCCGACGTCGACGATCTCGTCAGGGATTTCGACTACCGGCCCGACACGCGCATCGAGGTGGGCGTGCGCCGCTTCGTCGACTGGTACAAGGAATACTATCGGGTGGCATGATGGCGCACGGGCGCAAGATTTCCGTGATCGGGCTCGGCTACGTCGGCCTTCCGGTGGCCGTCGCCTTCGGTACCCACGGGCGTGTCGTCGGTTTCGATGCCGATGCACAGCGCATCAGGGAGCTGAAGTCCGGCCACGATCGCACCAATGAGGTTTCCGCGGACGCGCTCGGCTCGGCCGACATCCTTTTCACCAGCGATGCAAAGGACCTGAGCGGCGCGGACTTTCACATCATCGCGGTGCCGACGCCCATCGATGTGGCCAAGCAGCCGGATCTGACGCCGCTGCGATCGGCGTCGCGCGCGGTCGGCGGACAGTTGAAGCCCGGCGATATCGTCGTCTTCGAATCCACGGTCTATCCCGGCGCCACGGAGGAAGAATGCGTTCCGGAGCTCGAACGCGCCTCCGGACTCACCTGCGGGGAACACTTCCGGGTCGGCTACTCGCCCGAGCGCATCAATCCGGGCGACCGCGAGCACGGCTTCAAGGACATCGTCAAGGTGGTCTCGGGACAGGACGAGGCCACCCTGAAAACCGTCGCCGACGTCTACGAGTCGGTGGTGGCGGCCGGCGTGCACCGGGCACCGAGCATCAAGGTCGCCGAGGCCGCCAAGGTCATCGAGAACACCCAGCGCGACCTGAACATCGCGCTGATGAACGAGCTGGCGCTCATTTTCGAGCGTATGAACATCGACACCCGTGACGTGCTCGCGGCGGCGTCGAGCAAATGGAACTTCCTGCCGTTCTCACCGGGCCTCGTCGGCGGTCACTGCATTGGCGTCGATCCCTATTACCTGACCCACAAGGCGACCATGCTCGACTACTACCCCCAGGTGATCCTGGCCGGCCGCCGCATCAACGACGGAATGGGGGTGTTCGTCGCCGGACACGTCGTCAAGAGCCTCATTCAGCAGGGCCTCTCCGTGAAGGGCCGGGTCGTCACCGTGCTCGGTATGGCGTTCAAGGAAAATGTCCCGGATTTGCGCAATACGCGGGTCATCGATATCGTCCGCGAGCTGCGCGACTACGGGTTGGACGTGCAGGTGAGCGATCCGCTCGTCGACCAAGAGGAGCTGATGAACGAGTACGGGATCCCGCTGATCGCGGAGCAAAACCTTCGGCCCGCCGATTGCGTCGTGCTGGCG
Source organism: Gammaproteobacteria bacterium (assembly GCA_011775625.1). Taxonomy (GTDB): domain Bacteria; phylum Pseudomonadota; class Gammaproteobacteria; order HK1; family HK1; genus JAABYT01. Next base: position 11,904 of record JAABYT010000019.1, read on the forward strand.
GTCGCGCACGACGAGTACGTGGACGCCGGCTGGGGGCTCATCACGCAGCTGCTGGGAGATGGCGCCGGAGTCGTGGCCGATGTGCGGGGCGTTCTTCGACGTGCCGAAAAGCCCGAAGGCGTGACCCTGTGGCGGCTGTAAGGGTGGGGTTCGGCTCGTGAACGTGGTCATGATCGGCGCCGGCTACGTGGGAATCGTGTCGGGTGCGTGCTTTTCCGAGTTCGGCGCAAACGTCGTCTGCGTCGACGTCGATGAAGCGAAGATCGCCCGGCTGCAGCGCGGCGAGATCCCCATCTACGAGCCCGGGCTGCAAACCCTGGTGCAGGGAAACATCGATCAGGGCCGCCTGCGCTTCTCGAGCGAGCTCGGGCCCGCGGTGAGCGATGCCGATCTGATCTTCATCGCGGTTGGCACGCCCTCGAGACGAGGCGACGGGCACGCCGACCTCTCCTATGTCTACGCGGCGGCAAAGGAGCTCGCTGCACATCTCTCGGGCTATACGGTTGTCGTGGACAAGTCGACGGTACCCGTGGGCACGGCGCGCCAGGTGGAGCGGATCATCCGCGAGGAGAATCCGCATGCCGATTTCGACGTGGCGTCGAACCCCGAGTTTCTGCGCGAGGGCGCGGCCATCGCCGACTTCATGCGCCCCGACCGGATCGTGCTCGGCGTGGAGAGCGAGAGGGCCGAGCGCCTGCTGCGCGAGCTGTACCGGCCGCTCAATCTCATCGAGACGCCCATCGTGGTCACGGGGCTGGAGAGCGCAGAGATCATCAAGTACGCCGCGAACGCGTTTCTCGCCACCAAGATCAGCTTCATCAACGAGATGGCCGCGCTTTGCGAGGCGGTCGGCGGAGACGTGCACGCGGTCGCAAGGGGCATGGGTCTCGACGGACGGATTGGCCGGAAATTTCTCCACCCGGGACCGGGTTATGGCGGCTCCTGCTTTCCCAAGGATACGCTGGCGCTCGTTCGAACCGCCCAGGAGCACGGCACGCCGTGCCGTATCATCGAGTCGGTGGTCGAGGTCAATGCGGCGCAACGCGCGCGCATGGTTCAGAAGATACGCAAGGCGCTCGGCGGCAGCGAATCCGGTAAAACCATTGCCGTCCTCGGGCTGACGTTCAAGCCCGAGACCGACGACATGCGTGATGCGCCCTCGGTCGCGATCATTCCCGCCTTGATGGAACGGGGCGCCCACATCCGGGCCCACGACCCGAAGGGCATGGAGGAGGCGCGCAAGCTGCTTCCCGATGAGGTCGAGTATTGCGTCGACGCCTATGGCACTTTCGACGGTGCCGATGCGGTGGTCCTCATGACGGAATGGAATGCCTACCGGGGTCTCGATCTCGAGGAGATGCGAAGCCGCATGCGCGGCGACACGTTCATCGATCTCAGGAATGTCTACGAGCCCGATGAGATGCGCCGGGTCGGGCTGGATTATCACTGTGTCGGAAGGTAGCGGTTACGCCAGGGAGCGAAAGCACGCGTCATGAAAGCCTGGTATCTCGTCTACAGCAAGCCACAGCAGGAACGCCTTGCCCTGGAGAATCTCGAGCGTCAGGGCTACGCGTCCTATCTTCCCATGATTCGAAACCGCCGGCGCATCAGGGGCAAGTACACATCGGTCATCGAGCCGATGTTTCCGCGTTATCTTTTCGTGCACCTGAGCGACGAGACGGATAACTGGGGACCGATCCGATCCACCATCGGTGTGGCCAATCTGGTTCGCTTCGGAGCGCGGGCGGCGCGCGTGCCGGACTCGCTCATTGGCGCCATGCTCGAGCGCGAGGAGGACGGGGTGCAGATCGTCGTCGCCCCGCAGGCCGAGCCGGGCGACCGTGTGCGCATCGTCGAGGGCGTCATGGCGGGCTACGAGGCCATATTCCAGGCGAAGACCGGCAAAGAACGCGTGGTGCTGCTTCTGCAGCTCGCCGAGGACAAGACCGCGCGGGTGCAGGTGGGAATGGACGATATCGAGCTCGCGGAGCCGGGATGGACCTCAACGCATCGAGGAACGCGATGAAGCCGATACGCAAGGCCGTTTTCCCCGTTGCCGGTCTCGGCACCCGTTTTCTGCCCGCAACCAAGGTAACGGCCAAGGAGATGCTGCCGGTCATCGACAAGCCGCTGATGCAGTACGCGACCGAGGAGGCTATCGCCGCCGGCATCACCGAGCTGATCTTCGTCACCGGCCGCACCAAGCGATCCATCGAGGATCATTTCGACAGCGCGCCGGAGCTGGAACGGGAGCTCGAGGCGCGCGGAAAGAGCAAGGAGCTTGCCCAGGTCCGGGAGGTGCTGCCCTCCGGGGTGACGTGTATCGCGGTGCGCCAGGCGGTGCCGCTCGGGCTCGGTCACGCGGTGCTGTGCGCGAAGCCGGTGGTCGGCAACGAGCCCTTCGCGGTGATCCTGGCCGATGACCTGATCGCCAGCGACGGCGACGGCTGCGTCAGTCAGATGGTGAAGGTTTACGAGAAGCAGGGCTGCAGCCTGGTCGCGGTCGAGGAGGTGCCGCACGACGAGACCGATCGTTACGGCATCGTCAGCGTCTCGAGCGAGGCGGGGCCGGTGGCCGGGGTGGACGCCATCGTCGAGAAGCCGCCTCCCGCCGAGGCGCCCTCGAACCTGGGAGTCGTCGGCCGCTACGTGCTCGCGCCGGAGATATTCGACGCCCTCGAGAACACGAAGCCCGGAGCAGGCGGCGAGATTCAGCTTACCGACGCCATCGCCGCGCTGGTGCACGAGGGCGGCGTGCAGGCCTATCGTTTTACCGGCAAACGCTACGACTGCGGCAGCAAGCTCGGATACCTGCAGGCGACCGTGGAGCTTGCGCGCCGGCACCCCGAGCTCGGCGAGAGCTTCCGCGCNNAACGCCGCGCGCAGCGAGTCGATGGCGGGCCTGGAAATGAAGTAGCGGCCCTGCACGTAGGTATTCTTCTCCTCGTCCCACTCCCAGTCCCGCGCGTGCCAGTTGAACAGCCACGCGTCCGGGTTGCCGGTCGCGCTGTGCATGCGCTGGGTGATGGCGGAAACCTCGTGGCCGAGCTGCTCGTAGCTTTCGATCCCGGCGGAATGAAGCATCTCGTCCAGCTCGCCGCTGCCCACCCGGCCGTTGTAGTTCATGCAGAAGGTGCGCAGGAGATTCTTCGCCGGCTGGTCCAGCCCGAGAATGAGCGCCTCGGCTTCCTCGGTGCTCAGGGGATAGGACTCGTTCTCCTCCGGATCCCATTCCATGTCGGCATATGCACGCTTCAGCTCCGAGACCTCGGCGCCGATGATCTGCAGCAGCTCCGTGCGCGCTTCCGGCGACAGCTTGCGCAGATGGCTCTCGTCGATGATAAAGCTGATCACGTTGTGTTGCTCCCATCCGCCGCTGCGGATTCCGACGCCCGGCGGATGTCTTAGCACGTCGCCCCGGTGATGTCACGCCGCCGGCGCGGGCCCTGCGATGGTCGGCGTGGGCTTCGCAGATGCCGCGCGCGTCGCTGCCGGAAGGGGGTGCCCGGACGGAGTGATGCGATGCACAAGGACGCATCGCTGTCGAGAATCTTTACAACGTCCGCGCGGCCGGGGATCTGAGGCTTTCAATGAGCAATGTTCCATAAGGTGCTGACTGAAAAAGAATTGGCCTTTGCCGGCAATCGCGGGGCGAGCGTCGAAAAATCTTACACAGGACTCGAATCGTCATTTAGCTTCTTAGCTAACCGATTGAAAGAAAGCGAATTTCCAGGGCGGGCATGGATGTTGCTAAGAACCATCGCGCGAATTCGAGTCGCCTGACGCGCCCGCTTGTCGTAGCATTAGCGCACCTGCAGGGGAGGAGAGCACGGGGGACCACGCTCAATAAATAATAAGAACATACAGAGCAAGAATAAGAAGGCGGGCCCGCATCCCGCCCGGAGAGATCAGGTACGTCCAAGTACGTTGCCCCGCCTTCCAGGCGGGGTTTTTATTTACGCGTCAGGAAGCGAGCGGTCATGAAGGAAGAGACCATCAAAGTGCGCGTCACCGAAAGCGGCGATCTCATCGATGTGGTGGTTCTGAAAAAACGCGCCGACCTGATCCAGGTGGTGCTCGGACAGGGCGTGCACAACGTCACCTGCGATCTGACGCCGACGCGCACCGGCCAGGCCTACGCCGGCAGCGTCATGGGCCGCGAGATCGTCTACGAGCGCTCGAGGGAGCAGGTGCAGGCGGACATCGATCGCTTGAATCCGCAGCTCAAGCGTCCGCGCCGATAAAGGCATCGCGAAAAGGGTCCTGTACCATTCTGAGCTGACTCTTGCCCGCTCTCAGTTCATGCCTCGGGCAGGATGTGAAATTCCCGGCCCCGTAGCTCGAGCACGGACTGCGCTTTATGTAAGCCCGCTGCTTGAGAGATTCGATTTGCGCCTTTACCATTGTCGCCGCGGAGAAGGGGGGGAAATGACTGTTATCCGCAACATCGTTCTGACCGCGGTGCTGACGGCGCTGATGTCGGGGCCCGCGATCGCGAAGAATCCGTGCCGCTCGGGCAAAATTGAAGTTCACTTCCTATTGCCTTCGGGGCAGCTCAAGACGATCTGTATCGCAGAATCAGCCCTGTCAGGTATTGAGAATGCGAGCAGGCAAGGCAGGGCAAAGTTTGCCATGGCCAGCTGCCCATGCTTCACGCAAGCCGACGTGCAGCGCATGTTTGATGACGCGTTCGAATTCGACCTGTGCACTGATACGCTGATGCGAAACGACTTTACGCTGCGAGAATGTTCCGATGAAAATGCGCGTTTCCTTGTCACCGACGGTCCGGTGGAGGGCGTCAGGCTGGTGGGCCTTCCCGTGATTGATTCCCCGAGCTGTGTGGCAAAGGTCGGTGACGAGCTCGAGATGTCGTCGAATCTCGATGAGCCCGAGTGGGAGGCCTGCTTCGAGGAGCTGGAGCCGTTCCTGGCGGAGTAGAACGCCGCGACGCCGGGCGAGCGGGGCGCACACGCCAACGACCCCTGGCACGTATGCATTCTGCCCAGTAGGATGCGCCATGGGCGAGAGACAGCCGTGGTGGAACGACGCGCGCCTGTGGCTGGCGCCGGCGGCCGTCGTCATCTCGATCTGGTCCTGCTTCGGCAATCTCGACTTCTGGACCTGGTTCTTCGAGATTTTACTCGGCCTCATCGGCATCGTTGTGCTGCTGGCGACGTACCGGCGATTTCGCTTTACGAGCGTCGTCTACGCCGTGGTCATCGTCCACTACTTCGTTCTCGCCATTGGCGCGCGATACACGTACGCCGAAGTGCCCATCGGGGATTGGGTGCGCGATGCTTTCGATCTGTCCCGCAACCACTTCGATCGCGTCGGTCACTTCATGCAGGGATTCACGCCGGCGCTCGTTGGCCGTGAGCTGTTGCTTCGCACCTCCGGGTTGACGCGCGGCTGGTGGCTGCGGTTCCTCCTCGTCTGCGTGAGCCTCGCGATCAGCGCATTCTACGAGCTGCTCGAGTGGTGGGTCGCCGTTGTCTACTATCCGGAGGCCGGTCTGGAGTGGCTCGGGCACCAGGGCGATCCGTTCGACGCGCAGGCCGACATGCTGATGGCGATGCTGGGCGCCATGGTCGCGCTGCTCGCGTTGGAGCGGGTGCAGGACCGCCAGATGAAGGCGGCCGCTCAGCCGTCCGCGTCCTCCGAGCCAGCCGGCGGCCATTGAACGGCCGGCACCGTCGCCGACCTGTCCGGACCGTTACCCTCGCTCAGCCATCCTCGAGCCCGCCGCAACCGGCGAGGCGTGCGCGATGGCGGCGGAGCGATCGTCCAGCCAGGCGAATGCCCCGGCCGCGAGGACGACGGCGGCGACGCAGACCGGGAAAAGCATGTCGGCGAGAAGCGCCGGCAACGCTGAGGCACGCCTTGCTGCACCGGCGCGGGTTGCCACTGCAGGGGCCATGAGCGCGAAGAATAAACCCGTCGCCGGAAAAGAGAAGGCGCCCGGCCGGGCGGCTTCTCTCCTCAAGATCTTCGGTTCTCCATGGTGCCGGCTCAGGCGCTTAAAACAGCCGTCGCTGCTGCGCTTCCCGGCCACCAGATGCGTCACGCCGGAGGCCCCGCTTCCGTTGCGCTGACCGCCAAAGAGCGGCTGCGTTTGACCCCGATCAAGGCGAATTTCCCCACCCCTGGGAGAGCATTGCAGAAGGTGAGCGTCGGCGCACCCGGCATGGTTCCTCGTGAGTTTCCATGCAGCTCACCGCACTTCGATGCAATGCGTTTCGGCATCGGGCAGACGCATGCTCCCGGAGTAAGGCACCACTGGGTCGTCGCAGAATTTCGCGTTGAAGCTGATTCACACGTGCTCGGCGTCAGCCAATCGGGAGGGACAGGCCATGAATATCTGGAAACCTTTATCTGCCATTGTATTGAGCGCGGCAATCACCTCCGTGCACGCCGACCACGCCGCAATCGTTTATTGTGCGCTGGACGCAAAGAATCACATTCGCGTGGTGGTGGCGGATACCCCGCTCGCCTCGGATGTGCTGGCCTCGGCCAAAGCAGGGGGCTCCTGCGCCCAGACCCTTCACGATTTCATGAGCAAAGGCTACGTGATCGAGAACTCCTTCTTCTCTTCGCGATCGAGTCTGGCCGGAATTCCAATGCAGATTGAAGGCGCGATTATTACCGACAGCAGGGGTCACAAAGTCGACCTGGAGGTCGATCTGGATCCGGTGAAGCCCGACCGCATAAAAGCGGATGAGGCGATGGAAAGATCGACCCAGATGATCGTCTTCGTGCTGACCCTGAAAAATCATTGACCGGGGAGCAACGCTGCGGTCGGACCGAAACACAAAGGAGATTTTCGACCGCAAGGCTGCGCAGTGGCGCGGAGAGCAGCAAGACTGCCCAGAGCTGATCCGCACTCACCAGGAAGCCAACCAGACCTGCCTCCATAAAGGCATTCGGCTTCTCGATATCGCGCAGAGGGGCGGGCGCTCGTTCCGTCAGCGGTGCTCGGCCGAAAAGCGCCGGCTCCCCGGCTTGGTATTACCGAACTGCACCCGGAGGGATGGTTGCTTGACGGCCGCGTACCGCCGAGCGTTCGACCTGCTTGCGAAAAACGTGATTGCGCTGGAGAAGAAAAAGCCGGCTGAGCACGCTCGAGCCGGCATTTCGAACTCTGTGTATCGCTCCGCCGCCCGTGGTTCAACGCGTATTTGAATCAAGTCGGGCGCTTCGTATGACGGCGTGATCGGTCGACAGTGGCCGTGATGCTGCGCTGCATCAGTCCGCGTGCGGCCAGTTGGTTTGGCCCCGGCTCTATGAATCGAAAATGGGCCGTCACCTCGGGAAGCTGTGTGCCTACCCCCGGCAGCCTTCGGAGTCCCGGCGTTCTCCCGGTATGTACTTGACGGTGACACGGGCTCCTACCCCTGTGAGCATTCGATCGAAGGAGGCAGGTCCACTACCTGGCCCGATGGTGGTGATCGCATGTGCAGCCAGGAGTAGACTTCGGTGGTCAAGGAGTGCGCACTTGACGGTGTAGCATTTCGATCAAACATTCCCCGAATCTAAAGAACAGGGCAACGCAATGGCCGACACGCCNNTGCACGCTGATGTGGTCGGCTCGACGGGCCTCGTCCGCAGGAATGAAACCTTGGCCCATCAGCGTATAAAGGACGTCTTCGCACGTTTCGCTAAGAGCATCGAGTCCTATGGTGGCATCCCGCACGAACTGAGGGGCGATGCCCTGGTGGCAGAGTTTGCGCGAGCATCGGATGCAGTGTGCACTGCTATCGCCTTCCAGGACGAGAACGCCGCCTTCAACGCCTCATTGGAAGACGACCTCCAACCAAGACTTCGAATTGGCATCTCGCTGGGTGAAGTCGTAGTTGCTGACAACACAATCACAGGCGACGGTGTTGTATTGGCGCAGCGCCTGGAGCAGATCGCGGACCCGGGAGGAGTGTGTATCCAAGGCGCTGCTTACGAGACTGTGCCGAAGCGCCTTCCGTTTGCTTACGAAAGCCTGGGAGACCAGACGCTAAAGGGATTCGATGAACCGGTTCGGGCATATGGCGTGACTTTGACTGCTGGAAAGGATGTCCCGCCCCCAGAACCCAGCGAATCAGTGCAGCCAGAGCTCAAACTTCCCGATGCGCCGTCAATCGCCGTGCTGCCGTTCACCAATATGAGCGGAGATCCTGAGCAAGAATACTTCAGCGACGGTATTACAGAAGACATCATTACCCAGCTCTCACAATTCTCAGGCTTGTTCGTCATCGCGCGAAACTCATCCTATGTCTACAAAGGACAAGCGATCGATATCAGGTCCGTGGCCCGAGAATTGGGAGTGAGATATGTACTGGAGGGGAGTGTTCGGCGTGCTGGAAGCCGCTTGCGTGTCACCGCTCAATTGCTCGATTCCACATCGGCTGCTCACGTCTGGGCGGAACGTTACGAAGGCGGCGTTAGCGACGTCTTTGAACTCCAGGATGAGATCACTCGGGGTATCGTCGGAAGTATCGCGCCTCAGATAGAGTTGGCGGAGCTCAAACGAGGACGAGGGCTGCGGTCAGGACATCTAACATCCTATGAGCTCTCCTTGAAGGCCCAAGCCATGTCACAAGATGCCATGCGAGCCGGAGATCCCGATGGACTACAGCGTTCAATCGAAGTTGCCCAAAGAGCCCTGGATATCGACGATAGGAACGTGCGTGCATTATGGACTCAAGCGCTCGGCTACATGTACTCTCACTTGCAGCGTTGGGGTGACGACCCTGATAGAGCACTCAACTCGCTCCTGGGTACCAGTGAAATGCTCATCCAGGTGGACTCTTCCTACCCTAACGCCTATGTGGCGCGAGCGATGGCGCGACAGTTTCAGGGCGACTTCGATGCAGCGGTGGCAGATTTTCACCGAGCCCTTGCACTAAACCCCAATCTTGCCCTGACTTTGTTTATGGCTGCCTGGAGTGAATCCCTTGCTGGTCTGACCGAGGAAGCGAAGAAACACGCGGAGCTTGCCCTGCGTCTTAGCCCAAAAGATCAAGACATGTGGCTGGGATGCGCCTATTTGGCGCTTCTCGAAGCCAGTTTCGCAGAGCAGGACTTTGAAGAGTCCAAAAAGTGGGGTCGATTGGCGGTGCAAATGCATGCTACTGCGCCGATTCGCCGTGCGCTGATGATTGCGAGCTGTGCTTACACTGGCGATTTTGCTGGCGCCGCGATACATGCCGAAGCGCTCAACTCCTTTGCACCGGGGTTCGTCTCAGCCCTGCTGCGGGGCGAGATGAATCTCTACAAGCATGATGAACACAATCTGCTGCTTATCGAGGGTCTGAAAAAGGCGGGTCTTTCTATTAGCGACTAGAGATTCCCGTTGGTCGGCCAAGTGGTGAAAACCGACCTTGGAAATCTCGTTCGCTGGAGGGGCTCCACTCGGTCGAAAGCGGGCATGGCCGCCATCGAAAATTGGATGGCGATATCTCACCGTCAAGTGCGCACTCCCAGGTTCGGATGATCAAAAGGATCGATTGCCGCTGGCCCGCGCTGGGGCGCCATATCGACAGGTGGGTAGCCGTCACGCATGGGTGGCGGCCGCTGAATTCCGCGTCGAATTTAACGCCATGGTTCGAATCCGATGCGGGGTGCATTGGATTCGGAACGAAATATCAGTGGGTTAGTGTGGCTCCCCGGGACGGGCTCGAACCGCCGACCTAGTGGTTAACAGCCACCCGCTCTACCAACTGAGCTACCGGGGAACGCGGGGTGGGTATGGTAATGGTGCCCACGGGGACGGTCAATGCGGCCCCGGGAGCGGCCACAGCTTTGATCTAGCTTACGCCGAACACCGTGTCCATGCGATCCAGGGCCTTCGTGAGGTTCTCCATGCTGGTCGCATAGGAGAGCCGCAGATAGCCGGGCGCGCCGAAGGCGCTGCCGGGCACCAGCGCGACGCCGGCATCGACCAGCAGCCGCTCGGCGAGCCCCACGTCGTCCGGCACGTCCGGCATCGATTCGAGCGCGCCGCGCACATCGGGAAACGCGTAGAAGGCACCCTGGGCCGGCAGGCAGCGCACGCCGTTGCCGCGGTTCAGGCGCTCGACCACGTAGTCGTGGCGTTCCTTGAAGATCGCGACCATATCGCGCACGCACTGATGGTCGCCTTCGAGCGCCGCCGTGGCCGCAACCTGGGAGACCGAGGTCGCGCACGAGGTGCTCTGGCCCTGGACCTTCTTCATGGCGTTGGTGATCGCCTCGGGCGCCGCCGAGTAGCCGATGCGCCATCCTGTCATGGCGTAGGCTTTCGAGACGCCGTTGATGACCACCGCGCGCTCGTAGAGATCGGGACACGCGGTGACGATGTTGCAGAACGGCTCGTCGCCCCATGAGATGAGCTCGTAGATGTCGTCGCTGACGACGACCACGCCGGGATGGCGCAGCAGCACCTCGCCGAGCGCCTCGAGCTCGGCGCGGGTGTAGCAGACTCCGGTGGGGTTCGATGGGCTGTTCAGCATCAGCAGGCGCGTGCGCGGCGTGATCGCCGCTTCGAGCTGCGCGGGTGTCATCTTGAAGCCCGTCTCGATGCCGGCCTCGACAATGACGGGCTTGCCATCGCAGAGCAGCACCATGTCCGGGTACGAAACCCAGTAGGGCGCCGGGATGATGGCCTCGTCGCCGGGGCTCAGCAGCGCCTCGAAGGCATTGAAGATCGAATGCTTGGCCCCGCAGGAGACCAGAATCTGCTTGCGCTCGTACGCGAGGTCGCTGTCGCGCCGGAGCTTGGCGATGATGGCGTCCTTGAGCTCGGGGATGCCGTCGACCACCGTATACTTGGTGAAGCCTTCGTCGATGGCCTTCTTGGCGGCTTCCTTGATGTGCGGCGGGGTGTCGAAATCGGGCTCACCGGCGCCGAGACTGACGATGTCGTGTCCCTCGGCGCGCAGCTCCGCCGCGCGCGAGGAGACCACCAGCGTCGGCGATGGCTTGATGGCCCGAACCCGGTCCGATAGCGCGATGTCCAATAGCGGAGTCCTCGGCGTTTTGTTCGTCGAGGCGCTACTATACGCCACCGTGCCTGCCGGAACACGCGCCGGCTTGCGCTTCGCCCCGCGAGGACCAACCTGGACCAGGCACAGGTGAACGGAGCCCCGATGCCCGACCGACCCTTCACAATTCAGGCCGACTTCGCGCCCGCCGGGGACCAGCCGGAGGCCATTGCGCGGCTCGTGGAGGGGCTGAACGACGGGCTTGCTCATCAGACGCTCCTCGGTGTGACCGGCAGTGGCAAGACCTTCTCCATCGCCCACGTCATCCAGTCGGTGCAGCGCCCGACCCTGATCCTCGCGCCCAACAAGACGCTCGCCGCCCAGCTCTACGGCGAGATGCGCGAGTTCTTCCCGCACAACGCGGTGGAGTATTTCGTCTCGTACTACGACTACTACCAGCCGGAAGCGTACGTGCCGAGCACCGACACCTACATCGAGAAGGACGCATCCATCAACGAGCACATCGAGCAGATGCGCCTGTCGGCGACCAAGGCGCTGCTCGAGCACGACGACGCCATCATCGTCGCCACCGTGTCCGCCATCTACGGGCTCGGCGATCCGCAGGCCTTTCACAGCATGGTGCTTCATCTGGTGCGCGGCGACACCGTCGATCAGCGCCTCATCCTGCGCCGCCTGGCCGAGCTCCAGTACTCGCGCAACGAGGCCGAGCTTCGCCGCGGAACCTATCGCGTGCGCGGCGAGATCATCGATGTCTACCCGGCCGAGTCAGAGAGGGACGCGGTGCGCATCGAGCTCTTCGACGACGACATCGAGTCCTTGAGCTACTTCGACCCGCTCACCGGCGAGGTCATGCGCCGCGTGCCGAGGCTCACCATCTACCCGAAGAGCCACTACGTGACACCGCGCCAGACCGTCGTCGACGCCGTCGAGCAGATCAAGCAGGAGCTCGAGGAGCGGCTCGCATTCCTGCGCGCGCACGACAAGCTGCTCGAAGCCCAGCGCCTCGAGCAGCGCACCCGCTTCGACATCGAGATGATGTACGAGCTCGGATTCTGCAAGGGCATCGAGAACTACTCGCGCTTCCTCTCCGGACGCGCCGCCGGCGAGCCGCCGCCGACACTTTTCGACTATCTACCTTCCAGTGCGCTGCTGGTCATCGACGAGAGCCACGTCACCGTGCCCCAGCTCGGCGGCATGTACCGCGGCGATCGCTCGCGCAAGGAGACGCTGGTGGAGTACGGCTTCCGGCTGCCGTCGGCGCTCGACAACCGCCCGCTTCGCTTCGACGAGTTCGAGGCGCTCTCGCCGCAGACCATCTTCGTCTCGGCGACGCCCGGTCCCTACGAGGAGGAGCACTCGTCGGACGTGGTCGAGCAGGTTGTGCGCCCGACGGGGCTCGTCGATCCGTCGGTGGAGGTGCGCCCGGCCTCGACCCAGGTCGACGATCTGCTCTCGGAGATCCAGAAACGCGTGGCGGTCGACGAGCGCGTGCTGGTGACCACGCTCACCAAGCGCATGGCGGAGGATCTCACCGACTATCTCGCCGAGCACGG
>JAABYT010000019.1:24494-28404 GCA_011775625.1 Gammaproteobacteria bacterium
GCGGACAAGGAGGGCTTTCTGCGCTCGGACCGCTCGCTCATCCAGACCATCGGGCGCGCCGCGCGCAATATCAACGGCGCCGCCATCCTGTATGCCGACCAGGTGACCGGGTCGATGCAGCGGGCGCTGGACGAGACCGCGCGACGGCGCGACAAGCAGCTTGGCTTCAACCGGGAGCACGGCATCACGCCGCGCGGGATCCGCAAGGCGGTCAGCGACATCATGGAAGGCGCCCATTCGGCGGGGGCGGGCTCGCCGAGGCGCTTTGCCGAGGTCGCCGAGGAGATCGGCCGCTACGGCGAGCTGACCCCGGAGGACGTGTCCCGGCGCATCGAGGCGCTCGAGAAACGCATGTACAAGCACGCCGAGAATCTCGAGTTCGAGGAGGCCGCGAGGCTGCGCGACGAGGCGGCCCGGCTGCGGGATTTCGGCCTCGAGCTCAAGGCGGGATGAGCTTGCGGGCCCGGATCCGAACCGGTATCTTGCAGCGAGTTCCAGGCGCGTAGCTCAGTGGTAGAGCACTACCTTGACATGGTAGGGGTCGGTGGTTCGAACCCACTCGCGCCTACCAGCTTTCCCTGCCGGGTCTGAGCCCTTTTGGGCTTGAGAATCCCCTACATCGGACCTAAGATCCGCCGATACGCCTGCCTGTGCGTGGCCCGTGGGTCGGGGAGGCCGCTCGGGGACGCGGGGCAGAATCGGTTGGCCGTGCGCGCGCATACCCCGTGAACACAGCCGGGGTCCGGAGCTGCAGCATCCGGACCGGGGCTAGCAGCGGGCGATCGCGAGCCGCGGCCTCAGTTTTTTTTGGAGGAATACAGGCATCGCAGCACCCAGGAAGAATCGGGTCAACCAAGAAATAACGAGCGCCTCCGTGCGGCTCATCGACGCCGAGGGCGGGCAGATGGGCATTGTGCCCCTGGAGCAGGCTCTCGAGGCCGCCGACGAGACAGGCTTTGACCTGGTGGAGATTTCTCCCAACGCGGAGCCACCGGTTTGTCGCTTGATGGACTATGGCAAATTTCTGTTCCAGCAGAACAAGAAGCGCCAGGCCTCCAAGAAGCGCCAGCAGGTGATACACCTCAAAGAGGTCAAGTTCAGGCCGAGCACGGAGGAAGCGGACTACCAGACCAAGCTCAGGAATTTGAAACGATTCCTGAACAACGGCGACAAGACCAAGGTGACCCTGTGGTTCCGCGGCCGCGAGATGCGGCATCAGGAGCTGGGGCTGAAGCTGCTGGAACGGGTCGAGCACGACCTCGAGGAACTCGCCAAGGTCGAGCAGTTCCCGAAGATGGAAGGTCGCCGGCTATCGATGGTTCTGACACCGCGCAAGTAGGCGCGGCGTCGCAGGAGAAGGCGGATAGACGAATGCCGAAGATGAAGACAGTTCGTGGCGCCGCGAAGCGCTTCAAGAAACGCGGCGACGGCCGCTTCAAGCGTGCCCAGTCGCACCGGCGCCACATCCTGACGAAGAAGTCCACCAAGCGCAAACGTCACCTGCGCGCCATGGACGTCATCGCCGAGGCGGACACGCCGGCCGTGCGCCGCATGCTGCCCGGCACTTGAGGAGGCTTCGCAATGCCCAGGGTTAAACGCGGCGTCACCGCACGTGCGCGGCACAAGAAAGTCATCGCCCAGGCCAAGGGCTACCAGGGACGGCGCAAGAACGTCTACCGGGTCGCCAAGCAGGCCGTCATCCGCGCCGGCGCCACCGCCTACCGCGATCGCCGTCAGCGCAAGCGCCAGTTCAGGGCGCTGTGGATCGCGCGCATCAACGCCGCGGCGCGCGAGTGCGGGCTGTCGTACAGCCGGCTCATCAACGGCTTGAACAAGGCCGACATCGACATCGATCGAAAGGTGCTCGCGGATATCGCGGTCTTCGACAAGGCCGCTTTTGCGGAGATCGCAGCAAAGGCCAAGGCCAGTCTCTGATCCTCCGATGCCGTCGGCAATGACGGCGCCCGACACATCGAAGATTGAACGGACGGGGAAAGGCCTGAAATCCTTTCCCCTTTTTTTTGCCAAGGACAGACATGGTTGAACTGACAGACATTGTCAGCCAGGCGCGCGAGGAGCTCTCCGAGGCCCGCGACGCGGTTGCGCTCGACCGGGTGCGCGTGCGCTACCTCGGCAAGCAGGGCCTGCTCACCGAGCAGCGCAAGCTTCTCGGCAAGCTACCGGCGGGCGAGCGTCCGGCCGCCGGTAAACGCATCAACGCGGCGCTCGAGAGCGTGCAGGAGGCGCTCGACGCGCGGCGTGCGGCCATCGAGGCGGAGGCCCTCACGGCGCGTCTCAACGAGGAGCGCCTCGACGTGACGCTGCCCGGGCGCGGCCAGCGCGCCGGCGGTCTGCATCCCATCACCCGCACGCTCGAGCGCATCGAGTCGTTCTTCGCCCAGGTGGGCTTCGAGATCGCCACCGGCCCCGAGGTCGAGAGCGACTATCTCAACTTCGAGGCCCTGAACATCCCCAGCCACCATCCGGCCAGGGCCATGCAGGACACCTTCTACTTCGCGGACGGGACGCTGCTGCGCACGCACACCTCGCCGGTGCAGATCCGCGTCATGACCGACAAGGAGCCGCCCATACGCGTCATCGCTCCGGGCCGCGTCTATCGCTGCGATACCCCGGACATGACCCACGCGCCCATGTTCCATCAGGTGGAGGGCCTGATGGTGGGAGAGGACGTGAGCTTTGCGCACCTCAAGGGCATGTTGATGGATTTCCTGCGCCACTTCTTCGAGCAGGACGATCTCGACGTGCGCTTCCGGCCCTCCTATTTCCCCTTCACCGAGCCGTCGGCCGAGGTAGACATCCGCGGCCAGTCGGGCTGGCTGGAGGTCATGGGCTGCGGCATGGTCCACCCCTGGGTGCTCGAGAACGTCAACATCGACTCGGAACGCTACACCGGCTTCGCCTTCGGCATGGGCGCCGAGCGCCTCGCCCAGCTGCGCTACGGCATCGACGATCTGCGCCTGTTCTTCGACAACGACCTGCGCTTCCTGGAGCAGTTCCGATGAAGGTCAGCGAGCAGTGGCTGCGCGAGTGGGTCGATGCGCCCGTGGATACCGATACCCTGGTCGAGCAGCTCACGGCCGCGGGCCTCGAGGTGGACAGCGCAGAGCCGCTCGCGCGCCTCGGCGACGACATTGTCGTCGCCCAGGTGCTCGAGGTCGGCGCGCATCCCGAAGCCGACCGCCTGAGCGTGTGCAAGGTCGACGCCGGCAGCGGTGAGACGCTCTCGGTGGTGTGCGGCGCGCCGAACGTGTTTGCCGGCATGCGCGCGCCCGTGGCGCTGGTCGGCGCGCGCCTGCCCGACGGGCGCAAGATTCGCCGCAGCAAAATCCGCGGTGTGGAGTCCCAGGGGATGCTGTGCTCGGCCGCCGAGCTGGGACTCGGCGAGGACGCCGACGGCATCATGAGCCTCGATGAGCGGGCGCCGGTCGGCGAGCCGCTCGCGGCGCACCTGCAGCTCGACGACGTGGTGATCGACATCGAGCTGACCCCGAACCGGGGTGACTGCCTCGGCATCTCGGGGGTCGCGCGCGAGATCGGCGTCATCAACAGGGTGCCCGTCGCCGGCCCGGACATTCAGCCGATGACGGCGGAAGTCGACGATCGCTTCGCCGTGCATCTGGACGCGCCGCAGCACTGCGCGCGCTACGTCGGAAGGGTCATCCGCGACATCGACCCGGGCGCGCGCACGCCGGTGTGGATGCAGGAGCGCCTTCGCCGCTGTGGGGTGCGTCCGATCAGCCCGGTGGTGGATATCACCAACTACGTGATGCTCGAGCTCGGCCAGCCCATGCACGCGTTCGATCTGGACGCGCTGAGGGGCGCGATCCACGTGCGCATGGCGCAGCCCGACGAGGCCCTGACGCTTCTCGACGGCAACGCGATCACCTTG
>JAABYT010000019.1:28449-45826 GCA_011775625.1 Gammaproteobacteria bacterium
GAGTGCGCCTGGTTCACGCCCAAGACCATCTCCCTCGAGGCGCGCCGCCTGGGACTGCACACCGACGCCTCCCACCGCTTCGAGCGCCATGCCTCGCCGGTCGGCCAGATGCGCGCCGTGGAGCGGGCCACCCAGCTGCTCCTGGAGATCGTCGGCGGCAGCCCGGGCCCGCTGGTGGACACCTGCGTCGAGGAGGCGCTGCCGTCGGCGCCGCAGATCACGCTTCGCAGCGCCCGCATCGAACGGGTGCTGGGCATGCCGGTGGACGACGCGTCCGTGGTCGACATTCTCGAGCGCCTGGAGATGGGCGTGCACGCGGGCGGCGGCCAGTGGCACGTGACGCCGCCGCCGTTCCGCCCCGACATCGGCATGGAGACCGACCTCATCGAGGAGCTGGCGCGCATCATCGGCTACGACGCCATCCCGGCGCGGGCACCGACGGCGGAGCTGGTCTTGTCGCCGCGCGCGGAAGCCCGCGTCCCGGAGGCCGCGGTGCGCGCGGCGCTGGTGCAGCGCGGCTACCAGGAGGCGATCACCTACAGCTTCGTCGATGCCGGCGTGCAGCAGCGGCTGGATCCGGACCAGGAGCCGCTGCCCATCGAGAACCCCATCACCTCGGACATGAGCGTGATGCGCACCAACCTGTGGCCGGGTCTGCTCAAGGCGCTCGAGCACAACCTGAACCGCCAGCAGCGGCGCGTGCGCCTGTTCGAGACCGGGCTGCGTTTCCGCCGCATCGAAGGCGAGCTTCAGCAGCAGCCGGCGGTCGCCGGCCTCGCCACCGGGCCGGTGGATCCGGAGCAGTGGGGCCGGGCGGCGCGGGACGGGGATTTCTTCGACCTGAAGTCGGACGTGGAGGCGCTGCTGGCGCTGGCCGCGGCACCGGGGGAGATCCGCTTCGTCGCGGCCGAGCACCCGGCCCTGCATCCCGGGCAGCGGGCGCGCATCGAGCGCGCCGGCGCCCCCATCGGCTTCGCGGGCGCGCTGCACCCGGCGCTGGCCCGGGAGCGCAAGCTGGGCCTGGCGGTCTACCTCTTCGAGCTCGATCTGGACGCCCTCCAGGCGGGACATCGGCCGGAATTTAGGGCATTATCGAAATACCCCACCGTGCGCCGGGACGTGTCTGTAGTGGTCGACGAATCCGTCACCGCCGAGGCCGTCCGGGATTGCGTTGGACAGGTGGGAATCCATGTGCTAGAAAACTTAGAGTTATTTGACGTTTATCGCGGCGAAGGTATTGATTCAGGGAAAAAAAGTCTCTCCTTTGGATTGACTTTTCAGGACCCGTCCAGGACCCTGACGGACGCGGAAGTCGACCAGAGTGTCGAGCGGATCGTGGCCTCTCTGACGACCAATCTCGGTGCCATTTTGAGGGGGTAAAATGGCGTTAACCAAGGCGTTTATGGCGGAAAAGCTCTACGAGGAACTGGGCCTGAACAAGCGCGAGGCGAAGGAGCTCGTCGAGGCTTTCTTCGAGGAGGTGAGGGCGGCGCTGGAGTCCGGTGATCAGGTCAAGCTGTCCGGCTTCGGCAACTTCGACCTGCGCTGCAAGAACGAGCGTCCGGGACGCAACCCGAAGACCGGGGAGGAGATCCCCATCACCGCGCGCCGGGTCGTTACCTTTCGGCCCGGTCAGAAGCTCAAGGCACGTGTAGAAGCGTATGCTGGATCCGTCCAGTCACAGCAGTGATCTTCCGGCCATCCCCGGCAAGCGCTACTTCACCATCGGTGAGGTGAGCGAGCTGTGCGGCGTCAAGCCGCACGTGCTGCGCTACTGGGAGCAGGAGTTTCCGCAGCTCAAGCCGGTCAAGCGCCGCGGCAACCGGCGCTATTACCAGCGCCAGGACGTCATCCTGATTCGCCAGATCCGCAGCCTGCTCTACGAACACGGTTTCACCATCGGCGGCGCCCGTCAACGGCTCTCCGGCGAGGAGGCCAAGGTCGACGTCAACCAGAGCCAGCAGATCATCCGACAGCTGCGCTCGGAGCTCGAGGACGTCCTCCTGATCCTCAAACGTTGAGCCGTGCCACCGAAGGCGCGGGCCCGGTCTCTCAACGCAGTCGTATCCACCGTTCCGGCGCATCCGCCGGAGGATTCGAGCGAATCCGATTGCGGTGAGAGGCCGGGCTGGCGTCGCTGGGCATTGCCGCAGATTCTCGTTTATCATTCCGGCCTCTCGGGGTGTAGCGCAGCCTGGTAGCGCACCGCAATGGGGTTGCGGTGGTCGGAGGTTCAAATCCTCTCACCCCGACCAGCCATCGACAGGGCCCACCGCGCGCGGTGGGCCCTTTTTTTTCGCCGCCGCCGAGGCGGCCGTTCCCGGCGGGCGATGCAATCCTCCCACCCCCCGGCGCGCTGGCGGCCGGGGTGCCCCGGCAGGGAACCAGATTCCTGCCTATACTTGCCCAGTCAATCCGGGGGAGATCCGATGAAATATGCAGCCAGATTGCTGATACGCGTGTTGGTGGCCGGTGTGGGCCTGTCGCTGGGCGTCCAGGCGCAGGCCACCAGAACGATCGAGTTCGGCGGTGAGGTCACGGTTGTCGTCAATTCTGACGTGCTCGATGACACCGTTGCCGTTGGCGGTCGCGTGAGGGGCACCTACACCGTCGCCACGCCCGGCACTGGCGGCGTGTACGATGTCGTCGGCTGGACGTTGCGGGTGGGTAATTACCTGTTTACTTATACCAAAAACGATAGCGATACGGGCATCACAACGCTCCGTCTGGAGGACACAGGTTCTAGATACGAATTCTCTATTAGCACCACCCCCCCCGTTGGTGACGACGACGTGCACGTCGTTTCGTCGACGGACACGGAATTCGCGTGGCCCAACGCCGGCCTTGTTCTTAACGTGACCGTGCAAACTTTCAACGACGTATGGAATGACTTTGACACTGAGGGCGTTTCAGACACCACCGGGTCAACTTTTCCAGACCAGCCCTTCATAGATACTGAGGACGAACTATTTGCAGCGGCTGACTCATCGTTCTCAATCGGCTGGCGAACCGATTATCTGCGCAACTCCAGCGCCATGCCGGTATTCATCGATGTCAGCCCGGGCACGGATCTGAATTCGATACCCCTGGACCGTGGCTTCATCCGGGTCGCAATCCTCACGGGCGGAGGCTTCGACGCGTCAGACGCGTCAGATGTGGACGTCACCAGCGTAAAGCTTGGCCCCGGCGATGCCCCGCCAAACGTCAGTCTCGCCCGGTATGTCGACGTGGATCGGGACGGAGACGTCGATGTCGTTCTGACTTTCGATCTTTCCGAGGCAGGATTCGCTTGCGGGGACAACTACGCCACGCTCACGGGCATGCTCCAAGAGGAAGACGGCACGGATGTCGTGGGGACGGACGCGATCAATCCGCCCCTGTGCCAAAAGCTTCAGTAATGGCGTCCCCCGGCGCGTGACAAGGCTCGCCGCGGCGGCGCCGAGCCGGAGATAGTCACGCGCTTGACCGGGCCCTGATCGGGCCGGCATTTTGGCGTGCCTCCGGCCACCGCCAGCGCGCCAGCCGCCGGATGCCCCGGCGCGCGCCGTTGCCGGCGCACACCCGATCGCTCGTGCGCTGATCCCCTGTCGCGCCGTCACGAATGCGGTTCCCGTCGCCGCTTCGACGCCGGCGGGCAGGCGGGCGGCCGACTATGCTCTACGGGTTTCCCGCCCTCCGGGCGTTTCGGTTCAGGCTGCATTCAGCGGCGCGGGGATAGGCTCCGGCTCCATGAGCATACGTCGAATTCTGCGTGCGGGTGCCGTCGTGCTGCTGGCCATGGCAGCTCACGGCTGCGCCACCACCGCGCCCCCGCCGGTGGCCGTGGCTGAGAGCGGTGAGCACAACCCGGTGGTGGCCGCGGCGGCCGGTGTCGTCGGCGCACCCTATCGCTACGGCGGCAGCACTCCGCGGGGGTTCGACTGCAGTGGCCTCGTGCACTACGCGCATGGCCGCGCCGGCATTGCGGTGCCGCGCACCACCGAGGCGCAGCTTCAGCGCGCACGGCCGGTCTCCATCGCCCATCTGCGGGCGGGCGACGTGCTGTTCTTCGAGCTCGACGGCAGTAAGGTTTCCCACGTGGGCATCTACGCCGGCGCGGGCCGCTTCATCCACGCGCCGTCGACCGGCAAGAAAGTGTCCTACGCGAGCCTGGGTTCGCCCTTCTGGAGCCGTCGCCTGCGCGGCGCCGGCCGATTCCACTGAGAAGCAGCGCGCCCCGGCGTGTGTGCCCGCGGCGCGTTCAGGCCGCCGGCTGGATGGAGGCGACGATCGCCTCGGCGAACCCCCGGTACTTGGGGTAATAGTATCTGCGCGTTCCCGCGTAGAGAATCAGATAGAGCTTCTCCTCACTGATGGCGCCCACAGCAAAGGCGTCGTACTCCAGACCGTCCTGGTTGACGTAGCTCAGTTCGAATCGGAAACCGGACAGCACGCCGAAGTCCCACGGTCTCAGGTTGGAGGCTTCCACGCGGGAAGCGCCCGACGCCGAGAGGGTGTCGACGACGAACTCCTGCACCTCGGACGCACGCATGTCTTTCTTGAACGTCGGCAGCGTCTGGTCCGGCCCGGGCACCAGCAATGGATCGCCGTCCGCGCGCGCGTCGAAAAAGCGCACCGACTCGAGCAGGGGACCGTCCACGGTCCAGATTTCAACGTGCTGGGTCTTGCCACGGCTCCACTTAATTTGCGGATCGACGGTGTAGGACCCGGCGACCTCGACGCGGGTGGGCTCGAGCGGCTCGAAGTACGGCAGCGCGCAGCCGCTCAAGCCTGTCGCGAGCACGGCAATGGCCATGATGTTTTTCATTGCGGCGTCTCCAGCTCCTTCACATACGCTTCGACCATTTTCCGATCCGATGCATCCGGCGCCGCACGCAGATACTCTGCGAAAGAGGCGCGCGCCTCGTCGTTGCGTCCGGCGTCCCAGAAGACGAGTCCGAGCGAACGATGGGTCTCCGGCGGCGCGCCATCGCCGAGCAGCGCCGCCTTGTAGGCTTCGATGGCGCGATCCTCGTCGCCGCTCTCGTCGCGGATGCGATAGAACTCGCCCTTCATGAAGAGCACGTCGCCGTTTTGGCGTTCCTCGGCCAGCAACCGGTTCATGACGACCTCGGTCTCCGCGTACTCGCGCTTTCGAAACTCGTCGCGCAGCCACTCGTCGCGGAACGGTCCGACGATTCGTTTGTATTTCTCGGCGCCGGCGTCTCGCGGTGCGCCCTTCGCGATGAGCGCCTGCGCTTGCTCGCGCAAGGTCCCGATGCGCTCTTCCGTGCTCGGGTGGGTGGCGAAGAAGACGACCTGCTCGGGCTTGTCCGATGCGTCGCGCTCCTCGAGCAGCGCCTCCCAGATGCGCGGCGCCTGCTCCGGGTCGTATCCCGCATTCGCCATGGTCGTGAAACCGACGTCGTCGGCCTCGCGTTCCTGGTCGCGGGAGAACGACAGGATGCTCGCGATGGCCGCCAGGCTGGCGAGCGAGCCCGCGTAGCCGGCGCCCGCGGCCGCCGCCGCGACCTGGAAAACAGCGGCGAAGTCGGTCTTGTTGCGCGCGTCCCGCCAGCGTTGAATGCTGTGGCGGCGCTGGAAGTGGCCGATCTCGTGGCCGATCACGTAGGCGAGCTGTGCCTCGTTGGTGGCGCGCAGCATCAGCCCGGTCCAAACCTGCATGAATCCGTTCGGCGCCATGGTGGCATTGAAGTGGGGCGTGCGCACGATGTAGATGCGGATGTCCCGGCAGTAGTCGGGGCTCAGACGGCAGACGATGTCGCGCACGTACGCGTTCAGCGCCGGATCGGTGACGACGCGTCCCGAGGTGGCCAACGCCGTTTCCATCCGATCCATGTACATCCACAGCCCGGCCTCGTCGGTCTCCAGGCTGGGACGCTCGCCCGGCTGGATGTCCTCGACGGGACCCACCGTTGCGCAGCCGGAGCATGCGAGCACGAGCAGGGCAACGCTGCCGAGGCGGCGCATCGGCGTCACAGGGGAAATCCCGCCAGCAGCGCGTCGATGGCCTCCCGAGCCGGCTCGGGGCTGCGCAGATCGCCGGTGGTGCGAAGCAGGAGGTTGAACCAGACCACTTCACCGGAGCCCAGGTCCACCAGCGAGGCAAAGCCTGTCTGAGCACCGCCGGGCATGCCGTAGCCGAATACCGTCATCGCCACCATCATGGCCACGCGGCCCGGCGAGGAGTAGCTGTCGCGCAGGTAAACGAACAGCGCGTACTGGGCGTTGTACTCCTCGCGCAGCATCTGAACGTCCGGTCCGAGCCCCCAGTCGAACACGTCCTTCTTGGTGGGCAGCACCAGCGGCTCGAAGTACTTGTGCTGGATGATCGATACACCCACCGCTCGGTGCAGCTTCATGATCTGCTGATGGTCGTGCGCGCGGCCGGCATCGCCGACGGGTGCGTCGTAAGGAATCATCGCCGCTTTCCTGCGGCGCATGCGGTCGGCGAGCGCCTGGTTGACGTTGGAGAGCCCCTGAGCGGTCCACTCGGCATTGGGCTCCACCAGTCCGCCCACGGTGAGCTCGCTCAGCTCCACGTCCGGGGGCATGAGCAGCACCACCGCCTGTCCTTCGTGCCTCAGGGTCCCTCCGGTCGGTTCGAGGTGACCCTGGGTGACGCATGCCGAGAGCATCAGCGCGAGCACGGCGCCGAGCGCGAGCAGCCGATGCGGCAAAAGCGTTCGCAGCGCCGGTGAGAGACGGATATTCACGGCCTGTTTGTCCTCTTTATCCTCGCTTGCGGCCCGCCCTCGCCCGCAGGGGCGTGTGTCTGGCAGTCGCTGATGGGTATGCCCAAACAGCCTAAGCGGCGCGTATTGAAGGCCGCAACCGGGCGCGCGNNGTCGCGGCGGCTCGGCTGACGCTCGGGCGGCCGTCGGGGGTACACTTGGGCGCCATGAAAGGGCGCGGTGGTAAGGCGCTTAAGGTCGGCATCCAGCTGCCGGAGGTCGAGCGCGAGGTGCGCTGGCCGGAGCTGGCGACCATGGCCAGGCTCGCCGAGGACGTCGGCTTCGACGCGCTGTGGGTCGGCGATCACCTGCTGTACCGCAACCCCGGCGAGCCGGCCCGGGGTCCGTGGGAAGCCTGGTCGCAGCTGGCGGCGCTGGCGGCCATCACCGGCCGCGTCGCCATCGGGCCGCTGGTGGCGGCCACCAGCTTTCACAGCCCTGCGATGCTCGCCAAGAAGGCGGCGACGGTGGAGGAGATCAGCGGTGGCCGCCTGATTCTCGGTCTCGGCGCCGGCTGGAACCCGGTCGAGTACGCCGCTTTCGGCTTTCCTTACGACCATCGGGTCTCGCGTTTCGAGGAAGCGTTCACCATTATCCGCACCCTGCTTCGTGAGGGCGCCATCGATTTCGACGGTGACTACTATCAGGTGCGCGAGTGCGAGATTCTGCCGCGCGGTCCCCGGCCCGAGGGTCCGCCGCTGATGGTGGGCTCCCAGGGAGCGCGCATGCTGCGTATCACCATGCCCCACGTCAACGCCTGGAACGCGTGGCACGACTGGTACGCAAACGACGTCGAGGCGCTTCCGGCCGTGCTCGCGAAGGTCGATGCGGCCTGTGCGGAAGTGGGCCGCGATGCGCGTGAGGTGGTGCGCACCACCACGGTGCTGGTGCAGCTACCCGGCGGCGCCGGGCGCGCGTCCGGCAATGCCGAGAAGCGCGGCGCTACGCCGGTGCGCGGCTCGAGCGAGGCCATCGCCGCGCGGCTGCGCGCCTACGCCGATCACGGCATCGGCGAGGTGCAGCTGGTGCTCGATCCGATCACCGCCGATTCCATCGAACGCCTGGCGCCGGTTCTCGCCCTGCTCAGGGAACAAGGCACGTGAGCATTGTCGTCGAGCCATTGGACGCGCCGCTCGGTGCGGCGATCGCCGGCGTCGACGCGCGCGCGCGACTTTCGGATCGGGAATTCCGCATCATCGAGCAGGCGCTGCTGGATCACCTGGCCATCGTTTTCGACGTGCCGGAGAATTTCGACTGGCTGCTCGATTTCGGCCGCCGTTTCGGTCCTCTTGTTCCGCATATTCTCACCCAGTTTCATCATCCGCGGACGCCGGAGATGTCCGTCATCAGCGCCAACATGGACAGCGACGAGTCGCGCAGCACCGCGAAGCCCGCGGGCGCCTTCTGGCACTCGGATCTGTCCTACTGCCGCGATCCCTCCGACGCGATCTTTCTCTACGCCACCCACGTGCCGAGCGACGGCGGCGACACGCTCATTGCCAACATGCAGCGCGCCTACGAGGCCCTGCCGAGCCCGTTGCGCAGCGCCATCGGGGGATTGACCGCCACCCACCGTTACGGCTGGGGTGGCACGGGCGCCATCACCGAGCCGGATCCCGCGCGCCGAGCGCAGTATCCGGACGTGGTGCATCCGGTGGTGCGCGTGCATGCGCGCACCGGGCGGCGCTCGCTGTTCGTCAATCCCGGCTACACCATGTGCATCAACGGCATTCCCCGCGACGAGAGCGACGCCATGCTCGATGAGCTGTTCGCGCACATTGCCAGGGACGAGTTCTGCTACCGGCACCGCTGGACGGTGGGACAGCTGGTGGGCATCGACAACCGCGCGACCCTGCACTGCGCCATGGCGGATTACCGGGAGCCCATGAGGAAGCTGCGCATGATCGTCGGCTGCAGCGAGCGCGCCGCGCCGGGCGCCGGAAATCTGCTGGACTAAACCGGTTCCAATCGATCGTCGCGTCAACCCGCGGTCATCGGCTCCAGGCCCCACGAGAAGAGAGGCTCACCGCCATCGCGGGTGATGAGCGCAACTTCCTCGAGCCAAATGCGCTGGTGCTCGTCGCCGGGGTAGAGCAGGTGCAGGGGCACCACCATGCCTTCCTCCAGGGCCCAGTCGCGGTTGGCGCGCCCGTCGGCGGTGGTGCGTTCGATGTCCCAGTGACTGAGGCCCAGACCGTGGAAGAAGATGACGGCGGCATCGGCGTCCGGGACGCCGGCCTTTCGAAAGGTCGCACGCGCCGCCGCCTGCAGCTCGCTGACCCTGGCGCCCGGGCGCATCGCCGCGAGCAGCGTCTCGCCCGCCGCCGCCACAGCGCGCGCGTTGCGCGCGGCATCGCCCTCGGGTTCGCCGTCCACCACCCAGGTCTTGCCGCCGTCCCAGCAGTACAGATCGACGGTGCCGTGGCAGTCGAACATCACGTGCATGCCCGGCTCGACGGCAAAGTCCTCGAGCCCGGTCTGCAGGTTGATGGCCGCATCGCCGCCGCGCGGATGTCCCCACACCATGCCGCCGGGGTCGCGCACGAAGCCGCCCAGCTCGGTCACCGCGCAGTGATAGGCGTGATTGAACTCGCGCCAGCTCATGCCGCGCTGCCAGGCGTCGACGGTGCGCTCGATGGCGCGCTGGTTGAGCGCGGTGGCGCGCCTGAGCAGCGCGATCTCGGCCTCGCTCTTGACCGCGCGTGCGAACATGAGCGGATCGTAGCCGTCGACGATCTCGGTCGACTCCAGGCCGAGCCGGTGACCGAAGGACGGATCGTCGAAGGCGATGCGCCCGCCCTCCAGTCGCAGGTCCCGGATGGCGCCGCGGCAGGCCTCGCCCATGTCGAAGACATACCTCTCGCGGGCCTCGCCGACCCAGCTTTCGCCGGCACCACCGGCGGGGATGAAACGATCCACGTCCTCGCGCGCGGGCGGCAGATCGAGCGGCATCATCACGGCGCGGAACGGTCTGACGTCCTCGATCCAGGTGGGCTGGCTCAGAAGGCTGCCGAGATAGTAATCGGCGAGCACGAAGATCGGGTGATCGGGCGCGTGGCGGGAGAGAATCACCGCGTACACCCGCGGCTCGTCGGATTTGTGGGCGATGCTGTTGAAGCCGGAGAGGTAGAACACGTTGAGCATCGAGGTTGCGACGATGCCGTCGAGGTCGCGCACCTGCATGGCGTGCAGCAGGCGCTCCAGATTGCAGAAGCGTTTCGGCAGCGGCGTGCGCTCGGGCGCGGACGGTGCGCGCGGTGATGTTCCCCCCATGGCTGCGGTCTCCCTGTCGGCGTGGTTCGCGCGTCACTATAACGCAGTTGGCGCCGGACGCCAGACACGCGGGCGGCACGGGTGTGATGGCGCCGCGCACCGGCCAGGCCATGCGCTGCCGCGGGCCGCGATCCATCACCCGTCGGCTCCGTTCGCGCGCGCACTCTGACCTTTCCCCGTGCCTGCCCCTGGCCTACGCTTTTCATGAAGATGATCGACCGCGGGGAGGGAGTCATGAGTTCGACCTCGCTGGAGCTTCTCCAGGCAATGCCGATTTTCGGCGCAATCAGTGACGACACGCTGACGTTTCTCACCGAGCGTGCGAAAGAAGTGAACGTCGCCAAGGACGAGTACTTCTTTCGCGAGAACGACCATGGATCGTCGATGTTCGTGCTCGAGGACGGGCGTGTGGCGGTCAGCAAGAGCTGGGTCGGGCAGGTTCAGAATCTCGCCTATCTCGAAAAGGGTGACTGTTTCGGCGAGATGGCGCTCATCGAGATGGGCGCGCGCAGCGCGTCGGTTCAGGCAGTGGAGAACTGCACTGCGCTCGAGCTGTCCATCGACATNNGAGGTGTCACGACGCCTGCGTAAGGCAGACGATCTGCTGTTTCAAATGCAGATGCAGAGCAGCGGCCAGGACCAGGGCTACCGGTTTTATTCCGGCTGAGCGGGGAGAATCGTCGGCGCCTCGAACGCCTGCACCTCAGGCACGTCGTCGTCCATCCGCTCCATTTCCACCAAAGCCGTGTGGGCACTGGCGCCCTGCGCCAGACGCGAGGTTCCCTTGTCGAGCGTCAGCACGTTCGGATTTCCGTGGCGCTCGAGTCCGGAGGGCGACTGCGGGTCGTACCACGCGCCGGTGGGCAGCACCACCACACCCGGCCGCACGGCGTCGCTGATGCGCGCACCGGCGAGGCACGTGCCACGGTCGTTGAACAGTCGCACGACGTCGCGGTCTTCGATGCCGCGGGCGGCGGCGTCGTCGGGATGTATCAAAACCGGCTCGCGATCGCGGATCTTGTTGGCGACGCTCACCTTGCCCGGATCGAGCTGGCTGTGCAGGCGCGTGACGGGTTGGTTGGAGACCAGGTGCAGGGGGTGGCGGCGGGCGGCGTCTGCGCCCAGCCATTCTGCCGGCTCGAACCAGCGCGGGTGACCCGCGCAGTCGTCGTAGCCGAATGCGTCGATGGTTTCCGAGAAGATCTCGATGCGCCCCGAGGGTGTCGCCAGCGGATGCCCGCTGGGATCGGCGCGGAAATCGGCGAACAGCACGCGCGCGTCGTCCTGCAGCGCGAGCTCGATCTCTCCCGCTTCCCAGAACGCATCGAAGTCGGGCAGCTCGACGCGCTCGCGGGCCGCCTGCTGGCGAAACACGTCATAGAGGTGGCGCAGCCACTCCATCTCCGTGCGGCCCTCGGCGAAGCGCTCCTCGAAGCCGAGCCGCGCGGCAAGGGCCGCGAAGATGTCGTGATCGTTCCGCGCCTCGCCGACAGGCTCCACCGCCTTGTGCATGGCGATGACGTGCGCGTCGTTGCTGGCACGGCCGATGTCGTTGCGCTCGAGCGGCGTCGTCGCTGGAAGCACGATGTCGGCGTGGCGCGCCAGGGCGTTCCACCACGGCTCGTGCACGATGACGGTTTCGGGCCGCTGCCAGGCCTTCACCAGGCGGTTCAGATCCTGGTGATGGTGAAACGGGTTGCCGCCGCACCAGTACACCATTCTGATATCGGGAAAACGCAGTCGCTGCCCGTTGTAGTCGAAGGGCGCTCCGGGCGAGAGCAGCATGTCCGCGATGCGCGCCACCGGAATGAACGTCTGCACCGCGTTCTCGCCCTGCGGCAGCGTGAGCCCCCTGAGCGGGCGGACCGGATTACCGGCCGCGGACTCCGCCGCGTAGCCGTAACCGACCCCGCCGCCGGGCAACCCTATCTGGCCGAGCATCGCCGCCAGCACCGTTGCCATCCAGTAGGGTTGCTCGCCGTGGTCGCCGCGCTGCAGCGACCACGCCAGGGAGATGAGGGTGCGCTTTGCCGCCATGCGCCGCGCCAGTGCGCGGATCGTCTCGGCGGGAATTTCACAGATGCCTGCGGCCCAGGCGGCGTCCTTCGGCGTGCCGTCGCTCTCACCGGTGAGGTAGGGAACGAAGCGCTCGAAGCCGACGCAATAGGTATCCAGGAAGGCCCGATCGTGAAGGCCCTCGCTGTAGATCGTGTGCGCGAGCCCGAGCAGCAGCGCGGTGTCGGTGTTGGGACGCAGGGCCAGCCACTCGGCTTCGAGAAAATCGGCGGCGTCCTCTCTGAGCGGGCTGACGTTGACGAACGCGACGCCGTTCGAGCGGGCGCGCTGGAGCCAGTGGCGGGTCACGTGCCGGCCGATGCCGCCGGCGTTGACCTGGGCGTTCTTGAGCGCGATACCGCCGAGCATGACCACGAGCTCGGAGTGAGCGGCGATCACCGGCCAGGCGGTCATGACGTCCACCATGTCGAGAAACGGCGAGCCCAGCACGTGCGGCACGATCACCTGGGCGGCGCCGGTGCTGTAGCTGTTGACCGAGTACGTGTAGCCGCCGAACTGCTTGAGAAAACGGTGGACCTGGCTCTGGGCGTGGTGAAAACGCCCGGCGCTCGCCCATCCGTAGGAGCCCGCGAAGATCGCNNGCCCTTTCCCAGCTGACGGCCACGAAGGGCTCGGCGCCGCGCCCGCCGCCGTGGGCCTCGGGTCCGCGCTCGAGCCAGCCTTTGCGCACCGCCGGCTGCATGATGCGGCTCGGGTGGTGCACGGCGTTCTCGAAAGACCTGCCGATCGCCGACGGATCGGGATCGTCGGCGAGGGGATGCACGGCGACGATGGCGCCGTCGGCCACCTCCACGTCGTAGGCGCCCCAGTGGGTGTAGGTGCGTTTGAGGCGTCGCGCCTCGGCCTTCACGCTCATTCGGGCTCCACGTCGTGGGCGGGATCGCCGGGCGGCAGCGCGTCCTTGATGTCCTCCGCCACCTTCCATGCCGGCACCGGCGGCACGTAGTCGTTCTTCGGCGCGTATTTCGAGTGCTCGACCACCTCCATGGTGTGAATGTAACGCGGGCAATTGGGGAAAACCCGCTCGGCGCGCACCCGCACCATGAGCTGGGCGCCCGGAAACTCGCCCATCAGCGCGTCTTCCTCGTGAACGCTCGCTTCGCCGTTGACCCGCAGGCGCCTGGGGCGCTCGAAGTCGATGAACAGCATGCCGACTCTCGGGTTGACGCGGATATTGCCGAGGCTGCGGTACATGCCGTTGCCATCGTAGGACGGGAACGCCAGCGTGCGCTCATCGATAACGCGCACGAAGCCCGGCAGGCCGCCCTTGTAGGAGCAGTCGGGCCAGCCCTCGGCGTCGGTGGTGGCGAGGAAGAAGAAGGTGCTGGCCTCGATGATGTTGCGGTGCTCCTCTTTGAATCCGTCGTAGTGCCGCACCTGCTCGAGCCGGTCGGCCAGCCGGCGGGTGTCGAAGCGGTCCTGAAAGTAACGCATGCCCTGGTGATACATGGGTTTTCTGGCCATTGCACTGCACCTCGTTCTAGACGCTCAGCGGCTCGAGGCTCGCCTCCCCGGCGGGGTCGGCCGGCATGGACTGCGGGCCGAGGAGAAGATCCCGCATCGCCTGCGGATCCGCGATCATGGTCGCGAGCGTGCTGATGGACGCGTCGATGGCGTCGGCGAGCTTCGCCGGCCCGCCGAAGCGCTCGAGCGTCTCCGGCGGCAGGAACTTGATCATCAGCGCCGCGGTGCCGGGCGGAATGCCGGCGAAGTGCACGCTGAGCACGCCGTAGTCGCGCAGCATCAGCATCGCCAGCGCCGCGGTTGCCTCGTAGGGAACCACCGGCGGCGCGTCGATCTCGGCGCGCTGCATGGCCAGCTCGAGCAGATCCTCGGCCATCAGCTGCACCGTCACCGGCGTCTCGAAGAGCCGGTTCGCGCCCACCCGCGTGCGCAGCTCCGCGGCCACGCGCTTGGTCGCGCCCACCAGATCGCGCACGCGCTCGGGCTCGTACTGCGCGAGCGAGCGCACCACCGCCGGGTAGAGCATCGGCCGCGCCTCCATGCCCATCTCGAAGGCGCGCGCCCGGATGCGCTTGACCACGTCCGCGTCGCCGGCGAGCAGGCCGAGACGCGGGCCGGTGGTGCCGTACTTGTCGAGCCCGGTCGCGGCGATGTTCACGCCGAGCTCGAGGGATCTCGGCTGATCGAACACCGCCGGGCCCACGCGCGCGCCGCCGGCGTCGTCGACGATGATGCGGGCCCCGGCCTCTGCGGCGAGTCCGACGATGGTGCGCAGATCCCGCTCGGAGAGGATCTCGTAGCTCACCGCGAGACGCGTGAGCATCACGGTGGTGACCTTATCGGTCTCGGACAGAGCGTGCTCGAAGGCGGCGACGCCCGCGGTGTCGACGAAGTTTCCGCCCGCGCCCGCCACCGCGCGCACCACCGCGGGGTGGCTGTAGCGTGGTGACACGCCGATGACGTTGTCGCCGCGGGCGATGACGGCATCGGCGGCGAGCCACAGCGCGGCGGTCAGGCGGTTCAGGACCATGACGTCGTGGCGTCCGGCATCCCCGCCCATGTGGGCGAGCGCGAGGCGCGTGAGCTCGTCGATGAGCAGCGCCGGCGCGATCTCGTCGTCGAGGAGCGCGGCATCGTCGGCGTGCGGCGCGAAGCTGCGCTCGAGGCCGCTCAGGTTGAACACCGCGTCCTCGCCGCCGGTCTCCATGCGCGCGCGCACCAGCCTCCAGGCGGCGCGCAGCTTGGTGAGATCGTCCTCGGTGCTCGACAGGATCGCGCCCCGGGCATAGGGCACGCCCGCTGCGTGGAAATTGCCGAACCTGTCCTTTTTCATTCGCGCCGCCCGCTCAAAGCAATGGCGCGACCTCGCGCGCGAACGCTTCCATCTGCCGCATGCCGAAGTCGACCGATTCCAGGCCGTGGAACTGGAATTCCACGACGAAGTGGCACACGCCGGCGGCGGCCAGCGCGTGGATGCGCTCGGCGCAACGCTCGGGCGTGCCGGCGAGGGTGACCTTGAGCGGATCGACCTCGGGATTCTCGAAAGCCACCGCCGTGCGCAGCAGCGGCAGGCGGGATTGGAAGTCCTGCTCGTCTTTTGCCACGTAGACGAACGTGAACGAGGCGAGCTTCGGATCGGTGCCGTACTTCTCGCCTTCCTCGCGCAGCTTCGGCGCCCACAGCGTGCGCACCTCCTCCTCGTTCGGCCAGAAGCACAGCAGGTACTCGCTGTAGCGGGCGGCCCGCCAGATGGATTTGACACCGCCGCCCATCCAGATGGGCGGGTAGGGTTTCTGCACGGGCTTCGGATACAGGGTCATGTCCTCGATCCGATAGTGCTCTCCCTCGAACGTGGTCCGATCCTGGGTGAGCAGGGCGGTGATCGCCTCGAGCTGCTCGTCGAACAGCTTGCCGCGTTTCCTGCGCTCGACGTCGACGGCGGCGAAATCCTCCTCCCACCAGCCCATGGCGACGCCGAAGATCGCTCGGCCGCCGGACATCACGTCCAGGGTCGAGATGTACTTGGCCCACTGGTAGGGCGGCAGAAGCGGCAGCAGCACGGAGTTGAAGCCGATCTTGATGGTCGAGGTGGCGGCCGCGATGGCGGGCACGACGGCCAGCGCGTCGAGGACGTCGCGATTGGGAAACGTCTCGAACAGCCAGCCGGGCGGCATGGTCATGTGGGTGGGCAGGGTGACCGAATAGAAGCCGAGATCCTCGGCCAGCTTGGCCGCCGAGATGATCTCGTCGGCCCGGGGATTTTTCGCACCCCACGGGAACAACATGACGCTGATGTCGGAAATGCCGGCCATTTTCCTCTCTTTGATCAATCGTGGAACGCCGACAGCACCATAACACGTGTCCGGGCGACGCGGATCCACCCGCTCGGGGTGGAGGCGGGGCATGGGCGCGGATCGCCGGCGATCCGAGCGGCCCGCATGGGGCGCCCGTGGGCGAGCACGACGGGCCCATGGCGATGCCGAACGGCTCGAATACGCCGAGGGCCATGCGTTAATCTCTCCCGCGGGGGGCGCGCCGGCAGGGCCGCCGTGGTCCCGATCGAAGGCTCGCAGGCGACGACCGGCGACTCATTGACGAATCGTGCAATCACATATGAACGTGCTTTTCATCACCGCCGACCAGTGGCGCGGGGACTGTCTCTCCGCCGCCGGTCACGCCTGCGTGCGCACCCCGCATCTGGATGCGCTCGCCGCCGATGGCGTCCTTTTCCGTCGTCACTACGCCCAGTCGACACCGTGCGCGCCTTCCCGCGCGAGCCTCTACACGGGCATGTACCTGCACAACCATCGGGTGGTCATCAACGGCGCGCCGCTCGATGCGCGGCACACCAACGTGGCGCTGGAGGTGAGAAAGGCCGGTTATCTTCCGGCGCTTCTCGGATACACCGACACCGCGCCGGATCCACGCACCCGCGCACCCGACGATCCCGCCCTGCGCGACTACGGCGGCGTGCTGCCCGGCATGACCCCGGTCGTCTGGTCCGAGGAGCACTGGCTCGCCTGGTTCGCCCATCTCAAGGCCAAGGGCTACCCGGTGCCGCACAGATTTCTCGAGATCTTCAGACCCCGTGACGACGTCGCCGGCGCCGAGGGCCGCGGTCTCACCTATGCACCGGCGCGCTTCGCCGCCGAGGACACGCAGCAGGCCTTTCTCATCGGCGAGGCCATCAAGTATCTGTCCATGTGCGACGGCAAGCCGTGGTTCCTGCACATCTCGTTTCTGTCGCCGCACCCTCCGTTCGTGGCGCCGGAGCCTTACCACGACATGTACGCGCCGTCGCAGGTGCCGCCGCCGGTGCGCGCCGGCAGCGTCGAGCAGGAAGCCGCGCAGCATCCGTTTCTCGCGCACTACCTCTACAACCAGCGCGGCTGGGGTATCCACTTCGATCACGATTCCAGGGACAACCTCGCCTTGAGCGACGAGGATATTCTGCAGGCGCGCGCGACGTACTACGGCATGATCAGCGAGGTGGACGCGCAGATCGGGCGGCTGCTCGATCACCTGCGCGCATCCGGCGCCTACGACGACACGCTGATCGTGTTCACGTCGGATCACGGCGAGCAGCTCGGCGATCACTGGCAGTTTGCCAAGTACGCCTACTTCGATCAGTCCTTCCACATTCCGCTGATCGTGCGCGATCCCCGCCGGCACGCGGATGCGGCTCGTGGCAGGCAGATGGAATCGTTCACCGAGAACGTCGACGTCATGCCGACCATCCTCGACTACCTGGGACTCGATATCCCCGCCCAGTGCGACGGCGAGTCGCTGCTGCCTTTCTGCAGCGGTGAAGATCCCGACGCGTGGCGCGA
>JAABYT010000019.1:45842-84197 GCA_011775625.1 Gammaproteobacteria bacterium
ATGAGCGTGCTGCGCGGTGCGCGTTACAAGTACGTCCACTTCACCGCGCTGCCGCCGTTGTTCTTCGATCTCGAGAAAGATCCGGCCGAGCTTTGCAATCTCGCCGAGGATGCGGCGTCCCGGGCCGAGGTCCTCGAGCACACGCGCAGGATGCTCAGCTGGCGCATGAACCACGAGGAACGCGTGCTCGCCAACACGCGGCTCACATCGGGCGGCGTGCAGGTCACCAAGCCCCCGCGTTACTGAGCGCGTTCGAGCTCTTCGAGCGTCTCGTAAAGCGAGGCCGGTATACGAATCCCCTCGGTGGGTGTGCGCCGGCGCGCCGCGTAGCGGCGATCCGAGGGCAGGCGCGCGCCGTCCTGCTCGAGGATCTTTTCAAACAGCGCCTCGGCGTGGGCCAGCTGGCCGGCGCGCTTATCCTCGGCCACGCAGCGTCCCGGATCGATAGCGATGACGAGCTCGCCGCCCTCCGGCGGGCCGCCGTCGCCGTTGTCGCGGGCGCTGGCCTCGAAGCTGAAGACGTCGCCCACCAGCGCCCCCGCGAGCAGCTCGACCATCAGCGACAAGGCGGCGCCCTTGTAGCCGCCGAAGGGTAGCTGGGCACCGGCGAGCGCCGCCCGGGGGTCCGTGGTCGGCCCGCCGTCGGGTCCGATGGCCCAGCCCTCGGGGATCGGCTTGCCGTCGCGCAGGTGGATCTGGATCTCGCCGCGGGCGCTGACGCTGGTGGCCTGGTCGAAGACCAGCGGCGGCCGGCCTTGGCGCGGCCAGGCGAAGGCGATGGGGTTGGTGCCGTAGAGCGGCTTGCTGCCGCCGGCCGGTGCCACGTAGCTGAACGAGTCGACGCACGCGAGGGCGGCCAGTCCCTGCTCTGCGAGCGGCTCGACTTCGGGCCACAGGGCGGCGAAGTGATGGGCGTTGACGACGGCGAGCGCCGCGATGCCCTGGCTGCGCGCGCGCTCGGCGAGCGGCGCGCGACCCACCTCCAGCGCCCGGGGGGAAAAGCCGTGCTGGCCGTCGACCTGAATGACCCCGGGGGCCAGATCCCGCATGGTCGGCACCGCGCGCGGATTCACCTTGCCGCTCTTCACCGATGCGACGTAGCCGGGCACGCGAAACAGCCCGTGGGACTTGCAGTCGTCCCGCTCGGCGTTGGTGACGGTGTCGGCGATCGCGCGGGCCTGATCGGTCGACACGCCGTGAGCGAGCAGTATGCGCGTTGTCGTGGCGTGGACCTCGGCGAGACTCATGGTCACCCGATCGCTCATGGAAAGACTCCTTCGTTATACTGCCGGTGCCCGTTCGGTCATTGTGACAGTCCGCCAATGCGCATCGCCAGCATGATCTCCGCCGTCGACGTGCACGCCTGTGGCGAGCCCGGGCGGGTCATTGTCGGCGGCGTGCTGGACGTTCCCGGCGCCAGCATGTTCGAGAAGATGTGCTACCTGCGCGATCACCAGGACGGCCTGCGCCGGCGCATGCTGCGCGAGCCGCGCGGCTATCCTGCCACCTGCTGCAACCTGATCCTGCCGCCCACCAGCGCCGAGGCCGATGCCGGTTTCGTCATCATGGAGCAGAGCGAGTACCCGGCCATGTCCGGCAGCAACACCATCTGCGTGGTCACGGTGCTCATCGAGACCGGTATGGTGGCCGCGAAGGAGCCGGTGACGGAGCTCAAGCTGGAGACGCCCGCGGGGCTCATCGAGGTTCAGGCGGAGATCTGCAACGGCAAGGTCACCAACGTCACCTTCGAGAACGTGCCGGCTTTCGCGACCCATCTCGACGCCGTGCTCGAGGTGCCCGAGCTCGGCCGGGTCACCGTCGACGTGGCGTGGGGCGGGATGTTCTACGTCATCGCGGACGCCGATGCCCTGGGAGTCGCCATCGAGCCGGACAACGCCGGCCGCATCGCCCGGGTCGGTGAGATGCTGCGTGCCGCCGCCGCCGAGCAGCTACCCATCGCGCACCCGGAAAATCCCGCGATTCGCGACGTCTCCATCTCCCAGCTCTCGGCGCCACCCACGCATCCCCGGGCGATGCGCAAGAACGCCGTCGTCGTGTCCACGGGGCCGCTCGACTGGCAGCGCCCGGAGACCTGGGGTGGAGTGCTGGATCGGTCGCCGTGCGGAACGGGAACCTGCGCCACGATGGCGGTCATGCACGCCAGGGGCGCGCTCGCCCTCGACGAGGACTTCGTGCACGAGGGCATCCTCGGCACGCTGTTCACCGGCCGCCTGTTGCGCGAGACGCGGGTGGGCGACTACACGGCCGTGGTGCCGACGCTGAGCGGGCGCGCCTGGATCACCGGCTTCAGCCAATACGTGGTCGACGCCGAGGATCCGTTTCCCGAGGGCTTCAAGGTAGCGGATATCTGGAGCCGGGCGGACTGACGCCGCACGCCGGGATCGGGCTACGACGCTTCCCAGACGATGGGAAACTCGGGGACGTCGAGCGGATCGCCGTCTTTCAGGCGTCCTACGAGCTCCGGGAAAGGAGGCGAGGTGCGCCCGCTGCGCACCGCGTAGGTGGCGTCCTCACCCACGAAGCGCGCCGAGAAGGCGCGGCGCCGTCGCGTCGGAGAGAGATTCGGCGGCGCGCCGTGCACGGTAAGAAAAGCAAACGCGATGGCGTCGCCGGGCGCGAGCTCCCAGGCGCGGATGTCGAAATCCCCGCGGTGATGGTCGAAATCCGGGATCGGCTCGTGATCGTCGTCGGCGCGGATATAGTCCTCGCCGCTGAACATGCGCGGCAGGAACACCCGACCCCAGCGATGCGAGCCGGCGACGAACTCCGGGCAAATATCCTGCGACACCGGATCGAGCGGGATCCAAAGGCTGCAGCTCTGGGTGGTTGCGACGCCGTAGTAGGGGGCGTCGTGGTGCCACGGCGTGCGCTCCTCGGTGACCGGCTCCTTGACCAGCACGTGCTCGTGGAAGAAGCGCACGTGACGCGCCCGCATCAGCTGACCGGCGATGGCGCCGGCGCACGAGTGGCGAACGAAATCCTCGTACTCGGCGATGCGCTGCCAGTTGCAGTAGTCGCCGAAGAAGCGTCCCGAGCCGCCTTCGGGCGTGTAGCCCTTGGTATAGGGTCCGGGATCCGCGAGATTGCGCTCGACGCCGCGGCGAAGCGTCTCGACCCAGTCGTCGAACACGCCGCGCAGCACGGTGACGCCGTCCTTCTGATACTCCTCGATGCGGCTCTCGTCGACGCGCATTTGTGAACTCGCTGTCATGTGCTCATCCCCGGGCGTCGATGCAGGCGACGATGCGTCCCAGTGCCTCGGTCAGTCGTCCGTGCGACTGCGCAAAGCACAGGCGGAAGTGCTCGTCATTATCCGGCCCGAAAGTGTACCCCGGTGCGACGCCCACGTCGTATTCCTGCAACAGCTTTTCTGCGAAGGCGAGACTCGATCCGATGCCGTCGACGCGGGGGAATGCATAGAAGGCGCCTTCGGGTTGTGGAAGCGCGACCCGCGGATGCCGCCCGAGAACCTCCATGACGATGTCCCGGGCGCCCGCGTACTGGGTGCGCAGCGTCTCCACCAGCGCCTCGCCGTCGCGCAGCGCGGCGATGCCGCCGAACTGCATGATGCTCGGGGCGCCGGTGTTGAAGCACTCGGACAGCACGGCGATGTGCGTCGCGTAGCGGGCCGGCGCAATCATCCATCCCAGGCGCCATCCGGTCATGGCCCACGCCTTGGAGAAGCCGTTGACGATGATCACCGGATCGTCGTCGCCGGCCAGCGTGATCAGCGACGGCGCGACGTCCCGATCGAACACGGTGCGGTGGTAGACCTCGTCGGATATCAGCACGATGTTCCGCTCCCGGCACAATGCTAGCAGGCTCTCCAGCGTCGTCTGGGGAACGATCCAACCGGTGGGATTACACGGACTGTTGATGTAGATGGCGTGAGTGTCGGCGCGCACCGCGGCGATGATGTCCTGCGCATCGAGATGCCAGCGCCCGTTCTCCACGCGTTGCCGCACGAAGCTCACGTCGGCGCCGGTGGCGCGCAGGGTGTTCTCGATGTTCGGCCAGTTGGGACTCACGATGAGCGCGTGTCGGCCGTGCCCCACGCTCATCTGAGCGGCGAGGGTGATACCCATCATGCTCGATCCGGGCACCGAGATGCGCTCCGGGTCGAGATCGATG
Source organism: Gammaproteobacteria bacterium (assembly GCA_011775625.1). Classification (GTDB taxonomy): domain Bacteria; phylum Pseudomonadota; class Gammaproteobacteria; order HK1; family HK1; genus JAABYT01. The sequence goes on from JAABYT010000019.1 coordinate 49,995, forward strand.
CCGTAGACACGGTCCAGATACGCCTTGATGGCATCGCGCAGCTCGGCGCGGCCGCGGGTGTGCGCGTAGAAGGTATGGCCCTCGTCGATGGCGCGCTTGGCCGCTTCGCGGATGAACTCGGCGGTGATCGTGTCGCCCTCGCCGATCCAAAGCGGAATGACATCGGGGTCGGTGAACCGCGGCAGAGCGATTCTCGCAATGCCGCTCGGCTCCAGATCTTCGATCTCGGGGCGCATCAAGCTCATGGTGCCAATCTAATCACTGGCGCTGCGTCGAACAAGCGCATCGAGCATGCGCTGTGCCTGCGCCGCGAGCAGGGGGAAGAAGCGGCGAAAATCCTCCTCGAGCGCGGCGTAGTTTTCCTCGATCTCCGGCAGCGCGCCCGCCAGGGGATTAGTGCGCGTGATGCGCCGCGCGATCCCGTCGAGCGCGCGGCCGACATTGGCCAGCTCGGCATAGGAGCCGAGCCAGTCGTCCTCGATCATGCGCGGTGCGATGCGCCGCAGTCGATCGGGTAGATCGTCGCGATGCTCGCGCAGTACGTCATACACGCGCGCGGCAAAATCGGTGAGATTTTCGCTCGAGTAGTCGGCCCAATGCCGGCTCAGGAAGTGGTCGTAGCAGACGTCGACGATAATGCCGGCGTAGCGGCGCCGGCTCGGCCCGATTCGATTGCGGCTTTCGAGGTGCAGGGGATGCGCATCGGTGAAGCTGTCGATGGCGCGGTGAAGCCGGATGCCCCGGCGAACGGTCTCCGGGAGCCGGTCATCGAGCGGACCCTTGACGAAATCGCCGAGCAGACTGCCGAGCAGTCCCTGTCTGCTTTGCTCGGCGAGAACCAAATGGGCCAGATAATTCATTCACCGCTATTAAATTGACACTTCCGTGTGGGCGTCAATACCATCCTGTATGGTCAGCGAGTACGTTTTTGCGCCACCGCCCGTTGCGAGTCTCGCGGTGCGCGGAAGCGAGAGGCGTTTTCCCGTGCATCGTATCTACTGCGTGGGGCGCAACTACGCAGCCCACGCCATAGAGATGGGTCACGACCCGGATCGCGAAGCGCCTTTTTTCTTCCAGAAAAACCCCGACACGCTGGTGGCGGATGGAGGCGAATTCCCTTATCCCGACAAGTCCGGGGACGTGCACTACGAGCTCGAGCTGGTGGTGGCGCTCGCTTGCGGCGGCAAGGACATCCCGCAGGACAGGGCGCTCGACTGCGTGTATGGCTACGCCGTCGGCCTGGACATGACGCGGCGCGATCTGCAGGGCGAGGCGAAAAAGATGGGGCGCCCGTGGGAAGTCGGCAAGGCCTTCGATCATTCGGCGCCGTGCTCGGCGATCGTGCCCGCCGACGTCATCGGACACCCGACGTCGGGTCGCGTGTGGCTCGAGGTCAACGGTGAGCTTCGCCAGGAGGGCGATCTCAACCAGATGATCTGGAAGGTCCCGGAGATCATCGCGTACCTGTCGGGTCTGTTCACGCTGGCTGCCGGCGATCTCGTCTTCAGCGGCACGCCGGCCGGTGTCGGGGCGACCGTGCGCGGCGACGTGCTGCGCGGTGGCGTGGACGGCGTCGGCGGGATTGCGCTCACCGTGATCTGAGTGTCCGCCGGGGCTCGGGATCCGAGCCCCAGCGGGCCGCGCCCCCGGCGTGCGCCGGTCAAAAGCGCCGCTCGCGCCGAGTACACCCCTCATCCCGAGCCGGGTACACTGGTGCTGCGGCACGCGCCGCTCAATTTCCTGGTGCGCCCCGTTCTCGCCGGAAAGACCCGGGGTCAGCATCGGGTTCATCAGCTTGCCCGAGTGGCTGAATCAGCATGCGCCGGAAGTCTCAACCGATGAAGCCCAATGAGATCCTGCTTCTGGCGCTGCTGGTGCTCGCGAGCATGGTCGTGGCCGCCGCGGTGCGCGGCGCCGACTACGACGCGGCCGTGGCTGCCGCCAACAAGCGCGACTACGTGGTGGCGGCTCAGGAATTCCAGCTTCTTGCCAACGCCGGCGATCCGCGCGGTGAGAATGGTCTCGGCGTTCTGCATGCCAACGGCCTCGGCGTGCGCAAGGACGAGCCCCTGGCCGCCCGGTGGTTCCGCAAGGCCGCCGACAAGGGGTACAAGGCGGCGCAGAACAACCTCGGTGAGCTCTACATGGCGGGGCGTGGGGTGCCGCTCGATTATGCGCTCGCGCAGGAGTGGTTCGGAAAGGCGGCCGCCCAGGGCGACAGCGACGCGCAGAAGAATCTCGGCCTGATATTTGCCGGTGGGCTCGGCGTCGAGAAGGATTATGCCAAGGCGATGGACTGGTTCCAGCGCGCCGCGAAGCAGGGCAATGCCGCTGCCCAGGCCAACGTCGGCCATCTGTTCCGCACCGGCGACGGCGTCGGGCGCGACTACCTGATGGCCTTTGCCTGGTACGGCGTGGCCTCCGCCGGAGGATACCCCGGGGCACCGGAATTCCGGGATTCGGTGGCCCAGTACCTCACCAGCGCCGAGCTGGCGGCTGGCCGGGACCTGGCCCGGGAGCTGTTCGTCAAGTACGGCAGCCGTTAGGGCGCGTTCGGCACTTTTTTGCCGCACACGCTTTTTGTCATATAGTGGGCACCGACTCCGGGTACCCTGCCCGGGAGGCCGGTTTCGGCAACAACAAAACCCCTCGGAGGGAGGACAATCATGAACGAAATTTCTTCGCTCACCAGCCGCATCGCCGGGTGGACCGTCGGTGGCGTGCTCGCGGCGCTGTTTGCGGTTTCGACGGCCTGGGCGGAAACCCTGACGGTCTACACCGCTGTAGAAGCGGAAGATCTCAAGAAGTACGCGGCCCGCTTCAACGAGGACTACCCCGACATCCAGATCAAATGGGTCAGGGATTCCACCGGCATCGTCACCGCCAAGCTGCTGGCGGAAAAGGACAACCCCAAGGCCGATGTCATCTGGGGGCTGGCCGCGACCAGCCTGCTGCTGATGAAAAAGGAGGGCATGCTCCATCCCTACGCGCCGGTGGGTCTGGAAAAGCTCGATCCCAAGTTCAAGGACAAGGGCAGCGCGCCCTACTGGACCGGTATGGACGCCTGGGTAGCGGCAATTTGCTACAACACCGTCGAGGCCAAGAAGCACGGCCTCACCCCGCCGCGTTCCTGGAAGGACCTGACCAACGTGCAGTACAAGGGCCACGTGGCCATGCCGAACCCGAATTCCTCCGGTACCGGCTTCCTGGATGTTTCCAGCTGGCTGCAGATGTTCGGCGAGAACGACGGCTGGGCCTTCATGGACAACCTGCACAAGAACATCAACCACTACACCCACTCCGGCTCAAAGCCCTGCAAGCAGGCGGCGCGCGGTGAGGTCGCGATCGGCGTCTCCTTCGCATTCCGCGGCGCCAAGTCCAAGGCTCAGGGTGCACCGCTCGAGATCATCATCCCGAGCGAGGGCATTGGCTGGGACATGGAAGCGACCGCCATCGTCAAGGGCACCAAGAATCTCAAGGCTGCCCAGAAGCTGGTGGACTGGTCGGTGACCGAGAAGGCTAACAAGATGTACAACGAGGGCTATGCCGTCATAGCCATTCCGGAGCTGGCCAAGGAAGTGAAGTACTTCCCGCCCGGGATCATCGAGGCGATGATCAACAACAACTTCGAGTGGGCGGCGGAGAATCGCAAGCGCATTCTGAAAGAGTGGCAGCGACGCTACGATTCCAAGTCCGAGCCGAAGAGCTAACTCGAGCCAAAGCCATCGAAGCCGGTTGCGGGTGCCCGTGGGCACCGCAACCGGCTCTTTTTCTGAACAGCCGTGCCGCTACCGTAAAAATCCGCTAAACGCGCGCCGGCGGGGACCAGCACCATGAGCGAGGCTCAGCAAGCGCCAGGCGAGCCCTATCTGCGCATCTCCGGCCTGACCAAGATGTTCGGACCGTTCGCGGCCCTGAAGGACATCTCGCTGGAGATTTTCGAGGGAGAGTTCGTGTGCTTTCTGGGGCCTTCGGGCTGCGGAAAGACGACCCTGCTGCGCGCCATCGCCGGCCTCGACATCCAGACCACGGGCACCGTCGAGCAGGCCGGGTGCGACATCTCCGCGCTGCCGCCCGCGGAGCGGGATTTCGGCATCGTTTTCCAATCCTACGCCCTGTTTCCCAACATGTCGGTGGCGAAGAACGTCGCCTACGGCCTGGAGAATCGCAAGATGTCGAAGGCGGACATCCGCCGGCGCGTCAATGAGCTGCTCGAGCTGGTGGGACTCCCCGAGCAGGGCGACAAGTACCCATCGCAGCTCTCCGGCGGTCAGCAGCAGCGCATCGCGCTGGCCCGCGCCATTGCGGTCTCTCCCGGCCTGCTGCTGCTCGACGAGCCGCTCTCGGCGCTCGATGCGAAGGTGCGCGTGCATCTTCGCCACGAGGTGAAGTCGCTCCAGCGCCGCCTCGGTATCACCACGATCATGGTGACCCACGACCAGGAAGAGGCCCTGACCATGGCGGATCGTATCGTCGTCATGGATCACGGCAAGATCGAGCAGATTGGCACACCGCTCGAGATCTACCGCGAGCCGGGCACCTCCTTCGTCGCCGATTTCATAGGCACCATGAACTTCGTGCCGGGCAGTGTGCGCGGCCCCGGGCGGGTGAGCATGGGCGAGCTGGAGCTCGTCTGCGACACCGATGGGCTCGCCGACGGTGCGCACGTGACCATTGCCGTTCGGCCCGAGGACATCGTCGTTCAGGGCGTCACCGCCGAGGACGAGAATGTCTACCCGGCGCAGGTGTGCGGGCTCGAGTTTCTCGGCTCTTTCGTGCGCGCCGAGCTCGCCTCGGAGGTGACCGGTGAAAGCCGGTTGCTCGCGGATTTGTCCATCAACCTCATGCGCCATCAAAGCATTGCCGAGGGTGATTCCCTGCTGGTTCGTGTTCCCAAGGAGCACATTCGTATCTACAGGGGCAGCGTGAGCCATGAGTAGAGCCGCGGCCGAGGTTCTCTCCGCGCCCATCGTCAAGCCGAAAGCCAGTCGTGACGACCGCATGATGCGCGCCTTCATGGGCGTCATTGGCGTCTATCTGCTCGTGTCGCTCGCCCTGCCGCTTTACGTGATGCTCTCCAAGAGTCTCGAGGATCACGACGGGGCCTTCGTCGGCATTGCGAACTACATCGAGTATTTCTCGACGCCGGCGCTCGCCTACTCGATCAATAACAGCCTCTACATTGCTACCGTCACTACCGTCATCACCGTCGTTCTGGCGTTCACCTTCGCCTACGCGTTGACGCGCAGCTGCATCCCGTTCAAGGGGCTGTTCAAAAGCATCACCATGATTCCGATCCTGGTGCCGTCACTGCTGCCCGGCATCGCGCTGGTATACCTGTTCGGCAACCAGGGCTTGATCACCGGACTGCTCATGGGCAACAGCATCTACGGACCGATCGGCATCGTCATCGCCGAGGTGTTCTTTACGCTGCCCCATGCGATCATCATTATCATCACCTCGCTCTCCATCGCCGATTCGCGACTCTATGAGGCGGCGATCAGCCTGCGCGCGAGCAAGCTGCGCATCTTCTTCACGGTGACCATTCCCGGCTGTCGCTATGGCCTCATCAGCGCGGCGTTCGTGGTTTTTACCCTGGCGATTACCGATTTCGGTGCGCCGAAGGTGATCGGTGGCGACTTCAACGTGCTCGCGACGGACATCTACAAGCAGGTCATCGGACAACAGAACTTCGAGATGGGCGCGGTGGTCAGCGTCGTGCTGCTCATCCCGGCGGTGCTCGCCTTCATGGTCGATCGCGTCGTGCAGCGCAAGCAGGTGGCGCTGCTCTCGGCGCGCGCGGTGCCGCTCGAGCCGCAGCCGAAACGCGGTTTCGATCTCGTCATGCTCGGTTACGTGGTGCTGGTCAGCATCTTCCTGATCGGCATGCTGGCCGTGTGCCAGTACGCGGCGCTCGTCAAGTTCTATCCTTACGACCTCAGTCTCGGTCTGCACAACTACCGCTTCGACGTCATGGACGGCGGCGGCTGGGATGCCTACTACAACTCGATCAAAATGGCGCTGTACACGGCGTTTTTCGGCACCATCGTCGTGTTCTCGGGCGCTTACCTGGTGGAGAAGGGGCGTGGCTTCAGGCACGGCCGTGCCGCATTCCAGTTTCTCGCCATGATGCCCATGGCGGTGCCGGGACTGGTGCTCGGGCTCGCCTACATCTTCTTTTTCAACCACCCCGACAATCCCCTGGGGTTCCTCTACCACACCATGGCGATCCTGGTGATCAGCACCATCACCCACTTCTACACCGTCAGCCACCTGACGGCTTTGACGGCGCTCAAGCAGCTGGATGCGGAATTCGAGGCGGTGGCGTCGTCGCTGAAGCAGCCTTTCTACAAGACCTTCGTGCGCGTCACGGTGCCGGTGTGCTTACCGGCGATTCTCGACATCAGCATTTATCTTTTCGTCAACGCGATGACCACCGTGTCGGCGGTCATCTTCCTCTACGGGCCGGACACCAATCTCGCCTCGGTGGCGGTGCTCAACATGGACGACGCCGGCGATATCGCGCCGGCGGCGGCCATGGGCATGATGATCTTCTACACCGCCGCCGGAGTGCGCGTGCTGCACTACTTCGGCTCTCGCTGGCTGGAGCGACGCACCCAGGCCTGGCGCGTGCGCTGAGGCCTCAACCCGCCGACGCCTCACCGCCGGCCTCGTCGAGCAGCCAGGCCCGGAAGGCGGCGATCTTCGGCTGCCCGGCGGTCGCCTCGGGACACACCAGGTAGTAGGCGTACTCGGTGGGCAGGCTCAGGGTGAAGGGCCGCACCAGGCGTCCCGCGGCGAGCTCGTCCGCCGCCAGCACGCCGCGCGCGAGCGCTACGCCCTGGCCGGCCATGGCCGCCAGGATGAGCATGCTCGAGTCGGTGAATATGGGACCGCGGGCCGGATCGACCCCCTCGACGCCCGCCGCCAGCAGCCAGGTCCGCCAGTCGCCATGGCCTTCGTCGTGCAGCAGCACGTGGTGCGCCAGGTCGTCCGGCTCGCGCAGCGGGTGGGCGCCGGTGAGCAGTGTCGGGCTGCAAACGGGAAATATGTCCTCGGCCATCAGCCAGTCGGCGCGCAGGCCGGGGTACTTGCCACGCCCATAGCGGATACTGACGTCGACGTCGCCGGCGGCGAAGTCCGCGAGCGCCACCGACGGATCGATGCGCAGGTCGATGTCGGGCCGGATCTGGCGAAAGCGCCCCAGGCGCGGCACCAGCCAGCGGGCCGCGAACGAGGGCAGGGCGGACACCGTCAGCGGCCCCGGCGCTTGCTTGGTGAGAAGGTCGCTGGTGGCCTCGTTGAGCAGCGCGAACGCTTTCGACACCGATGGCAGGTACGCCTGTCCGTCGTCGGTCAGGCGCAGGGCGCGGTTCAGGCGCCGGAACAGCTTGCGTCCCAAATCCTCCTCGAGGGCCTTCACCTGGTGACTGATGGCCGCCTGGGTCACGTGCAGCTCCTCGGCCGCGCGCGTGAAGCTCAGGTGGCGCGCCGCGGCCTCGAAGGCGCGCAGGGCGTTGAGGGGGGGCAGACGTCGGGCCATGTTGCCGGGTGCCTCAAAAATTCTAATGCGAATGGCGAAAAATCATCGTTTGTCGAAATCCGGGACAATCCCTATATTTCCCATCATATAAGGCTATGAGCAGTGTAACCCATCGGATCTTTCGGATTAACAAACTTAAAGGAGTATGGTGATGAGCAACCTGCATGTCGAGACCCTGCACCGGCCCGTTTTCGGCGCCGGATTCGGCCATCCGCTGAAGCGCCTGTACGCCGTGGTAACGACCTGGCAGCAGCGGTTCAGGCTTCGTCAGCACCTCCTGACACTGGATGACCGGCTGCTGGAGGACATGGGCCTCGACCGCGCCGCAGCCGTTCGCGAGGCGGCAAAGCCCCTCTGGAGAGAATGACGCCTTCCTCCCCCCCCGGACTGCGATCAGTCCACTTTTGCAAGGGGCCCTCGGGCCCCTTCTCTTTGTCGAGCTAGCTTCGGATGCCGGCCCGGGTGAGCAGCGCCGGTATGTGCGCTTCCCAGCCGATGGCCATGATGTGCAGGCCCTGGCACATGCCGTCCAGCTGGCCGATGGTGCGTGCCGCCATGGCGAGACTGGTGGCGACACGGTCGTCGGCGGCGCCGATCTCGCGCATCACGGCCTCGGGCACCGTGATCCCCGGAACGTGCGCATTCATGTATTGCGCCTGCTTGGCCGATTTCAGCGGGATGATGCCCGCCAGCACCGGCACCCGGAGCGGCTCGGCGGCCCGCGCGAAGCGTTCGAAGGCGGCGGCGTCGTAGACGGCCTGGGTTTGAAAGAACGACGCACCCGCTTGCACCTTCTCGTCCATGCGCGCGATCTCCTCACCCAGATCCGAAGCCCCCGGATTGACCACGGCGCCGAGGCAGAAGCGCGGACTGCCCGAGAGCGGGTTGCCGGCCATGTCGTGGCCGTTCTGCAGCGCCTTGGCGGCTTTCAGCATCATCGAGGAGTAGACGTCGAAAACCGGCTTGGCATCCGGGTGGTCCCCGGTGCTCGGCGGATCGCCGCCCATGAACACCACGTTGTGAACGCCGAGGGCGTGCGCGCCGAGCAGATCCCCCTGCAGCGCGATGCGATTGCGATCGCGGGTCGTGATCTGAAGGATCGGCTCGAGGCCGCGATCCACCATCAGGTGGGCGGCCGCAAGTGGCGTCATGGCCATGTGCGCTGCGTGGGAATCCGTGAGGTTGAAGGCGTCTACGACGTTCTCGAGGCGTTGCGCCTTGTCGAGCAACGGTCCCAGATCGGTACCCTTGGGTGGATTCAGCTCGCAGGTGACAACGAACTTTCCTGACTCCAGTACCTTTTCCAGGCTGATCATGATATCGCGGTCTCGCAAGCGAGGCCGGAGCTTAAGGTAATCGTCTCATGGCAACAAGTAACCCGATCAGTGGAAAATGGGTTTCGACTGCGGCACAGTACCCTCCGCCCGGGGATTCGGGCCTGTGGGTGCGCGCGGGAGGTGTGCATGTTCGAGAGCGGTGGAATTGCGGACTTCGACGCCGAGTTGGGGGCCGCGATCGACGCCGAGCGTCGCCGCCAGGAGGACCACGTCGAGCTCATCGCTTCGGAAAACTACGCCAGCCCGCGCGTGCTCGAAGCGCAGGGATCGCTTCTCACCAATAAGTACGCCGAAGGCTATCCCGGGAGGCGCTACTACGGAGGCTGCGAGCACGTGGACGTGGCCGAGCGCCTGGCGGTCGAGCGGGCGAAACAGCTGTTCGGCGCCGACTACGCGAACGTGCAGCCGCACTCCGGCTCCTCGGCCAACATGGCCGCCTATCTGGCGCTGCTCGAGCCCGGCGAGACGCTGCTCGGCATGCGCCTCGCCGACGGTGGACATCTCACTCACGGCGCGAGTCCGAATTTCTCCGGCAAGATTTTCAACGCCGTGCAGTACGGAATCGACAGGCACAGCGGCCTGGTCGACTATGATCAGGTGGAGGCACTCGCCGCAGAGCACAAGCCGAAGCTCATCATTGCCGGCTTCTCGGCTTATTCCAGAGTGCTCGATTTCGAGCGCTTCCGGCGCATCGCGGATTCGGTCGGCGCGTATCTTCTCGCGGATGTGGCCCACGTGGCCGGGCTGATCGTCACCGGGCTGTACCCGAACCCTGTCCCCGTCGTCGACGTGGTCACCACCACGACGCACAAGACGCTGCGAGGGCCGCGCGGCGGCATGATTCTCGCCCGCGAGAATCCGGACGTCCGGCGCCGTCTCGCATCCATGGTATTTCCCGGCATGCAGGGCGGGCCACTCATGCATGTTATTGCCGCCAAGGCGCTCGCCTTCAAGGAGGCCATGCACCCGGATTTCAAGCGCTACCAGCAGCGCGTGATCGACAACGCCCGCGCTATGGCGGAGGTTTTCATGCAACGCGGCTACACCGTCGTCTCAGGCGGCACGGACAATCACTTGATGCTGGTCAGTCTCGTCGACAAGGGCCTCACGGGAAAGGACGTCGAGGCTGCGCTCGGTGAGGCGGCGATTACCGTGAACAAGAACAGCGTGCCCGGTGATCCTCAATCGCCTTTTGTCACCAGCGGCATACGTGTCGGCACGCCGGCAATCAGCACGCGCGGCTTCGACGTGGACGACGTTCGCGACTTGACGCGCTGGATGTGTGACATCATGGACGATCTCGGCAACGACGACACTATCAGCCGGGTCAGAGCGCAGGTCAGGGAGCTGTGCACGCGACATCCGGTATACCCATCGTGACGATGAGCAAGTATTCGATATTCAGCCTTGTTCGAAATGCTCTCGGCTACCACGAGAACTGGCCGCTCGCGTGGCGCAGCCCCGAGCCAAAAGCCGAGTACGACGTGGTGATCGTCGGCGGCGGCGGCCACGGGCTGGCGACGGCGTACTACCTCGCCAAGGAGCACGGAATCCGGAACGTGGCCGTTCTGGAGAAGGGCTGGCTCGGCGGCGGAAACACGGGACGCAACACCACCATCATTCGCTCGAACTATCTGTGGGACGAAAGCGCGGCGCTCTATGAGCACTCTCTGAAGCTCTACGAGGGACTCAGCCAGGAGCTGAACTTCAATATCATGTTCAGTCAGCGGGGCGTGCTCAATCTCGCACACAATCTCCATGACATGCGAGAGCTTTCACGGCGTGTCAATGCAAACCGGCTGAATGGCATCGATTCGGAGATTCTCACACCGGAACAGATCAAGGCGATCGTCCCCATCCTCAACACCTCGCCGACGGCCCGTTACCCGGTTCTCGGCGCGTCCTTGCAACGACGGGGTGGAACGGCGCGGCACGATGCGGTCGCCTGGGGTTTCGCCCGCGGCGCCGACGCGCACGGCGTCGACATCATCCAGAACTGCGAGGTCACCGGCATCCGGCGCAACGGCGCCAGGGTCGAAGGAGTCGAGACCAGCCGCGGTTATATCGCCGCCAAGAAGGTCGGCGTGGTCGTCGCGGGGCACTGCAGCGTGCTTGCCGGGATGGCCGGTTTCCGCCTTCCCATCGAAAGCCACCCGCTGCAGGCTCTCGTTTCGGAGCCTGTCAAGCCGATCCACCACAGCGTCGTGATGTCCAACGCCGTGCACGTATACGTGAGCCAGTCCGACAAGGGCGAGCTCGTCATCGGTGCGGGCATCGATGCGTACAACTCTTACGCGCAGCGCGGCAGCTTTGCCGTGGTGGAAGGACAGATAGGCGCACTGGTCGAGCTGTTTCCCATTTTCTCCAGACTGCGCATGATGCGGCAGTGGGGGGGCATCGTAGACGTTTGTCCGGACGCGAGCCCGATTATCGGCAAGACCCCGGTCGAAAATCTCTTTTTCAACTGCGGCTGGGGCACCGGCGGCTTCAAGGCGACGCCGGGCTCCGGCTGGGTGTTCGCGCACACCATCGCAACCGGTGAGCCGCATCCCCTGAACGCGCCTTTTACGCTCGAACGCTTCACGACCGGCTTCCTGATCGATGAGCACGGCGCCGCGGCCGTCGCGCACTGAATGGGCTGACAGGCACATGTTACTGATTGAATGTCCATGGTGTGGGCCCCGCGACGACCAGGATTTCACCTACGGCGGTGAGGCCCATATCGCGCGGCCCGAGCGTCCGGAAAAGCTGAGTGATGAGCAATGGGGTGACTACCTGTTCATGCGCAGCAACCCCAAGGGCACTCATCTCGAGAGATGGGTGTGTAACGGCTGCCGTCGCTGGTTCAATGTTTGCCGGGATACCGTCACCGACGAGATCACGGCGGTTTACAGGATGGGAGAAAAGCCGCCAGGCGCAATCAAAAAAGCGGGGCGCAAATCGTGAGCGCACAGTCGTGCCGCCTGCCGAGCGGTGGTCGCATTGACCGTGAGCGACCGATCACTTTCAGATTCGACGACACACATTACACGGGCTATGCGGGTGATACGCTCGCGTCGGCGCTTCTTGCCAACGACGTGCACCTGTTAGGGCGCAGCTTCAAGTACCACCGGCCGCGCGGAGTACTATCCTGCGGCGTCGAAGAGCCCAATGCGCTCGTTCAGCTGGGAACCGGTGCGCGCACTCAGCCGAACATGCGTGCGACACAGATTGAGCTTTACCCGGGGCTCGAAGCGTTCAGCCAGAATCGCTGGCCGAGCCTTCGTTTCGATGTGGGCGAGGTCAATAATCTGCTGTCGCGGATCCTTCCGGCGGGTTTCTATTACAAGACATTCATGTGGCCGAAGCGCGCCTGGATGGGATACGAGCACTTCATTCGCAGGGCCGCAGGTCTCGGCCGGGCGCCCGAGCAGCCGGATCCGGACACCTACGACAAGATGCATGCGCACTGCGACGTGCTCGTTGCCGGCGCAGGGCCTGCCGGAATCGCAGCGGCGCTGGCCGCGGCACGCGCCGGTGCCCGGGTGATCATCGCCGACGAGCAGTCCGAGCTCGGCGGAGCTCTGCTCGGGCGCAACGATCGCATCGACGACAAGCCGGCGATGGAGTGGGTCGAGGGCACCGTGAGCGAGCTCGCCTCGTTCGACGACGTGCACCTGCTCGCGCGCACCACCGTCGCGGGATACCACGACCACAACTACCTGACGCTGGTAGAACGCCTCACCGATCATCTGCCGCCCGGGACCGTGCCGGATCGTCCGCGGCAGCGACTCTGGAAGGTGCGTGCTGCGCAGGTGGTGCTCGCGACCGGCGCTCACGAGCGACCGCTCGTGTTTCACGACAACGATCGTCCCGGCATCATGCTCGCATCTGCGGCCCAGGCCTACGTTAACCGCTTTGCCGTGCGCCCCGGCAACAGAGCCGTGGTCGTCACCAACAATGACAGCGCCTATGGCGTTGCCTGCGATCTGTCGGATGCCGGCATCCACGTGACAATGGTGGACGTGCGCCGCGAGCCCTCGGATGCGCGCCGTGCGCAGCTGCGCAAGCGTGGCGTGGAGGTGCTGGCCGGCCATGGCGTGATGGGCACCGCCGGTCGCGAACGGGTTGCGGCGGTGGAGGTGGCGGCGCTCAACGCCGCGGGAGATGACTTCAGCGGCGCGCCGCGCGCGCTCAAATGCGATCTGGTGTGCATGTCGGGGGGCTGGAACCCGGCCGTGCACCTGTTCTCCCAGTCACGCGGACGGCTCGCCTACGACACGCAGAAGGCCTGCTTCGTGCCCGGCGAATCCTTTCAGGCGGAGCGTTCCGCGGGCGCTGCCAGCGGCGCCTTCGAGCTCGCCTACGCTCTCTCCGAGGGGCGCGAGGCGGGCAAGGTGGCGGCCTCGGAGGCGGGTTTTCGCAAGCGGGGCAGCGCGGTGTCGCCGCGCGTCGAGGTGGAGGAGGAGACGCCCGTCGAGCCGCAGTGGATCATGCCGCGGCGCGCGCGCGGGGCGCCTTTTGCAAAGCACTTCGTGGATTTTCAGAACGATGTCACGGCCGCCGACATCGGCCTCGCCGCGCGCGAAGGGTATCGCTCGGTCGAGCACCTCAAACGTTACACGACCACCGGCATGGGCACCGACCAGGGCAAGACCGCCAACGTCAATGCCATTGCGATTCTCTCCAGACAGCTCGGTGTCGAGATGGGTTCCGTGGGCACGACGACCTTCAGGCCACCGTACACGCCCGTCACCATCGGCGCGCTCGCGGGGCGCGACATCGGCGAGCTCGCCGATCCGGTGCGCAGGACGCCCATCCACGCCTGGCACGAGGAGCATGGCGCGAAGTTCGAGGATGTCGGCCAATGGAAGCGGCCCTGGTACTACCCGCGCCCCGGCGAGAGCATGCACGATGCGGTGAACCGCGAATGCCTGGCAACACGAAACGCCATCGGTATTCTCGATGCATCGACGCTCGGCAAGATCGACATCCAGGGCCCCGATGCCGCGGAGCTGCTCGATCGCATCTACACCAACGACTGGAAGTCCCTGGCCGTCGGCCGGTGCCGCTACGGTCTGATGTGCGGTGAGGACGGCATGCTGTTCGACGACGGCGTGACGACGCGGCTCGGCGAGCGGCACTACCTGATGACGACCACCAGCGGCAATGCGGCGCGGGTGCTCGCATGGCTGGAAGAATGGCTGCAGACCGAATGGCCGGAGCTGCGCGTGTTCTGCAACTCGGTCACCGAGCAGTGGTGCACGGCGGGAGTCGCGGGGCCGCTGGCGGGGACGCTGCTCGGCGAGCTGACCGATGACATCGATCTCGCCACCGNNGGCGAGCTGTCCTACGAGATCAGCGTTGCCTCCAACTACGGAATGCATCTTTGGACGGTCCTGATGTCGGCCGGCCGCAAGTACGGCATTACGCCTTTCGGCACCGAGACCATGCACGTGCTGCGCGCCGAGAAGGGATTCATCATCGCCGGCCAGGACAGCGACGGCACGGTGACGCCGGCGGATCTCGGCATGTCGTGGGCGCTCAGCAAGAAAAAGGATTTCATCGGCAAGCGCTCCATGTCGCGCCCGGACAGCGTGCGTGCCGATCGCAAGCAGCTGGTCGGACTGCTGACCGATGACGCCTCGGAGGTGCTTCCGGAGGGCGCGCAGATTGTCGATGAGCCCAAGTCCACGCCACCGATGAAAATGATTGGCCACGTGACGTCGAGCTACTACAGCGCCAATCTCGGACACTCCATCGCCCTCGCGCTCATCAAATCCGGGCGCGAGCGGCACGGTGAGCGCATCCACGTTCCGCTCAAGGAGCGCACCGTCACCGCCACCGTCACCGCGCCGCGCTTTTTCGATCCGGATGGAGAGCGAATGCATGCCTGAGAAGTATCAATGGCAGAGCGCTCTCGCGACCCTCGGCCTCGAGGCGCGCGCGCTTGCCCCCGTGGCCGAGCCCGGCGTCACACTGTCGGAGCGCCGCGTCGGCACGCAGCTGGTGATTCGCGGCGACGCCGCCGAGGCGGAGTTCGCGGCCGGGGTGAGCAGTGTCCTCGGCCTGGATCTGCCCACCGAGCCCAAGACCGCGCATCGAAAAGGTGACAGGACGCTGCTTTGGCTCGGTCCCGACGAGTGGCTGGCGGTGGTCGCCGGCGAGGGCGAGGACAGACTCGCCGTCTCTCTGGCAGAGGCGCTGGTCGACCTTCATCACGCCATCGCCGATGTGAGTCACAGCCGCGCGGTTATCGGCCTCGAGGGCCCGCGTGCGCGCGAGGTGCTCATGAAGGGCACCAACGTCGATCTGCATCCGCGCGTCTTTGCAGAGGGCAGCTGCGTTCAGGCACATCTGGGTCGTTGTCACATGCTGCTTCATCAGCTCGATGCTGCTCCCCGCTACGACATCTACGTGCACCGCAGCTTCGCCGTCTACGCATGGAGCTGGTTGAGCGACGCCAGCCGCGAGTACGGCCTCTCGATCGCGTCGAGCGGCGCGGTCAGATAGAAGCACCATAATAGAAGCACGATAAAAGACAGGAGCGGGTCCTCTGCGGGCAGAGGCGCGCCCGCTCCTGAAACGGCGATTCCTGCGGGGGGATCAGGCGCGGGTGGAGCGTGAATCGCCGATGCTGATGATGACGGCGCGGTCGAAGATCATGGCGTCGGTGTCCCCGTCCTGCGCCGCAGCCCGGCTCTCGCCCCAGGCTTGCTCGCGAATGCGATCCGCGGCGATGCCGTGCGTCTCGAGGATGCGACGGATGGCGTCGATGCGGCGCTGACTGAGCGCGAGGTTGTAATCGACGTCGCCGCGGCGGTCGCTGTAGCCTTCGAGCCGCACTTGCAGCTCTGGATAGGCTTTCAGGTACGCGCCGAGCCGATCCAGATGTGAGATAAGAGACGATTCGACGTCGGCGTTGCCGGTGCGGAAGTAGACCGCCAGGCTCAGAGGAACGTCGGCATGCCGATCGATAATCGCAGCTTCACCGGTCATGGCAAGCTGCGTCTGATTGAGATCGCTCTTCAGCATGACGAGCTCGGAAGTGCGCTCGTCGAGCTTCACTTCCAGCTCGTCGATGCTCCTGTCCTTGGCGGCATCCTGCTCGGCGAAGAACGCCCCTCCGGCTGCACCGACGAGCGCCCCCACGGGGCCGCCAACCAGTCCGCCTACCAGAGCGCCGATACCGAATCCCTTTACACCGTCCAGCGTGCCCTCGTTTGTGCGCGCTTCGTCCGCCATCGGCATGCGGATCCCCAGCATCAGCACGAGGCACGGCACGATCATGAATCTGCTCATTTCAATTCTCCGTTGCGATTACTATCATCCGCGGCGTCGCGGCTGCGCACGCCATGGAAGGCAATTCAAGCGCCGCGTCGAGTCGAAGCGGGGTATCGGTGCTGCAGGGAACGGGTATGAAATGTGGCAGAAAAAAGCAATCGCTCGCGGAGCTCGAGGCAATCGTGCGTATCAGCGCGCCGCTGGCGGCCGCCTACCTCGCCGAGATCGCCATGGGTATCACCGATATGCTGTTCGTCGGTCGCCTCGGTGGACTGGAGCTGGCCGCAGTGGGGCTGGCATCGAGCGTGTTGTTCGAGGTGGTCATCGTAGCGGTCGGCCTGGTGTCCATCGTCACGGTTCTGGCTGCCGAGGCCCGTGGCGCGGGCAGCGCCGAGGGTGTGCGCCACGCGGTGCGCCAGGGATTCGTGGTCGCGCTCGGGCTCGGTATCGCCGCGACCATCATCTCCGTCAATCTCGCGCGCGTGCTGGCGCTCACCGGCCAGGATCCGGCGGTGGTGGTGCTCGCGGAGCGCTACCTGCAGGCTGCCGCCTGGTCCATCACGCCGTATCTGCTTTTCATTGTGCTGCGCAGCTTCGTCTCGGCACTGTCGCGCGCCGGCTCGGTGATGGTCGTGACGGTCGCCGCGATCGCGGTCAACGCCCTGTTCACATACGGCCTGGTTTTCGGGGCGCTCGGGATGCCCGCGCTCGGTGTCGCCGGGGCGGGCTGGGCCAAGACCATCACCGTGTGGCTGATGCTCGGCGCGCTGGCTGTCCACACGGCGACCTCACGGAACTTCCGCAGCTTCCGTCTCTACGCTTCGGGACTGCGCATCGATCGAGCCGTCATCAAGGAAATATTCCGTCTCGGCACGCCGGTAGCGGGGATCGCGCTTCTCGAGAGCGGATTGTTCGTTGCCGTATCGATTTTCATGGGTGTGCTCGGGGCGTCCTGGCTCGCGGCCAATCAGATCATGTTCAATGTTATCGCCACCGCATTCGTGATCGCGCTTGCCATAGGGGAGGCGACCGGAGTGCGGGTTGCGCACGGCGTCGGCGCCGGCGCGCCCCGCGACGTGCGCCGATCGGCCCTGACGGGCATCGGTCTCGGCACGTTCGTGATGCTGATCTCGGCGGGCCTGCTGTGGCTCTATCCAAGGCAGATCGTCTCCATCTTTCTCGATGCCAGCGACGCGAAAAACGCTGACGTGGTCACATACGCCGTCGTGCTGGCCGGAATTGCCGCCGTGTTTCAGCTCTTCGACGGGCTGCAGGCCGTTGCCTCGCGGGCGCTGCGCGGCATGAAGGATACGCTGGTGCCCCTGTGGATCGCGTCGATCGGCTACTGGTTGCTGGGGCTTCTCGGCGGCTGGGTGCTTTGCTTTGCGCTGGGATACGGTGCGCGCGGTCTGTGGTGGGGGCTTGCGCTGGGACTCATTGTGACGGCAGTGGCGCTGGTGTGGCGGCTGATGGCGCGCACCCGCATCGATTACTCTGCGGTCAACGGCCGTGCCTGAGGGCGCTCGACGACGATCTCGTAGCGCTCTCGAAGCTTCCCGTAGAGCGCCCCGTCGGTCTTGGTCTGCCTCTCGGCCAGCAGCTCGGCGCGCACCCGCGCTGCGGCGATGATCGAAGAGGTCACGGTCCCGCCCATGGTGGGGAGTGCGTTCGGCTACGTTCGCCCGTCGCCGAGCACTTTGTCGAGAATTTTGTCGACGTCGGTCCAACCGGTACTGTCCTGGAGATCGCGGCAGCGGGCGAGAATGTCACGAAAGTGGGGTCCGGGCTCGAGGCCGCGGGCTTTCAAATGGCGGCCCTGGACCACATCGCGTGGCCCCGCGTCCTTGACCGAGGCCTTCTCGGCTTCGGCCAGGAACGCATCGGCAGCGGGAAAGATGCGCTTTCGGGCTTCCTCGGTGGTGCGACCCCAGTGGTCGGCACGCGCGACCTTGACCAGCAGCGCCATGGTCACGCCGGCGCGTTCGAGCTTGCGCGCGAGGCGCCGGTAGCCCCTCGCCGTCGTGCCCTGCGCAACGAACAGCGCGGGCGCGAGATGGTAAGCGACCAGCGCTTCCACCTGGTCACAGAGCCGTCCGGGGGCGCGCAGTCGCTCGAGGAATTCCCGCGCGATGCGCGCGCCGAGGGCGTCGTGCCTGGGCGTGCGCACGCGCCCGCCTTCCTCGATGCTGGCGTCCGGCTTGCCGAAGTCGTGGCACAGCGCCCCGTACATGAGCGCCGGGTCGTCCGCGTCACCGCTTCGCAGGGCCGCTGCCTCGTCGATGACCAGCATGGTGTGGACCCACACGTCGCCTTCCGGATGCCATTTCGGGTCCTGTGGCACGCCCTGCAGGGCATCGAGCTCGGGAAAAAAACGCAGCAGCCGCGTGCGGCGCAGGAACTCGAAGCCGAGAGACGGCCTGCGGGCCTTCATGAGCAGCTTGTCGAGCTCGTCGAAGATGCGTTCCTGGGCCAGCTCGCTGAGATCGAGTCGGGCGCACAGCTCGCTGAGCTCCTCGTCCGGCTCCATCTCGAGGCGCGCGGCGAACTGCGCGGCGCGCAGTCCGCGCAGGGGATCCTCGGCGAAGTGCGCCGCATCGGTTGCGCGCAGCACGCCGCGCTCGAGATCCGCGCGCCCGCCGTGGGGATCGAGCAGCTCGCCGCTGAGGGGGTCGAGACCCATGCTGTTCACGGTCAGATCCCGACGCCGCGACGCCTCGGCGAAGTCGAGATCCGGATCGAACGCGATATCGAATCCGCGATGGCCTTTTCCGCGCTTGCTGTCGCGCCTCGGCAGCGAGAAGTCAGCGTCGATGCCCTTGATGCGCAACACCCCGAAGGCACGCCCGATCTCGATGATCTCACCGAATGCAGCGAGAACATCGGAGACCTTTTCCGGAGCAAGGCCGTAGATCTCCACGTCATAGTCCTTGGAGTCGAGCCCGAGAAGACGGTCGCGCACGTATCCGCCGACGAGCACAGCCCGACCTCCGGCCGCCGTCACCGCCCGTGCCACCTCGCAGATGCGTGCGTCGATTGCCTCGATCATGCCGTGTGTCGCGCCCTGTCGGCGTCGCCCGTGAGCGTCTCTCGAGCCACCCCCGCCATGTACATGGATCCCGCGACGCATAGCAAGTCGTCTCGGGCGAGCTGGGCACGGGCCTCGAGCAGCGCCTGGCGCGGATCGGGCACCGCACGCACCCGCTCGGCGTCGAAGCCGCTCGCCACGAGACGCTCGACGATCGCCCGTGCGTCGAGCGAGCGGCTCGAATCGGCGTTGGTGACGACGATTCGGTGTGCGCGATGGAGCAGCGGCGCGAGCACGGCGACGGCGTCCCGGCCCGCCGAGAGAGAGATCACCAGGTGCATTCGACGCGCCGGCAGGTTGCCGAGCGTGTCGGCGAGGGCGCGGCCGGACTCAGGCGTATGCGCCCCGTCGATGACGATCCAGGGATGTTGCGCGAGCACTTCCAGGCGACCCGGCAGGCGCGTCTCGGCGAGCGCCACGCTCACGGCGCGCCCGAGTGCGGGCGCGCGTCGAGCAGCGAGGCGGTGGGCGCAGGCGATGGCAAGCGCCGCGTTGTGCGCCTGGACGCCGCCCGCAGCGTCGGGCAGGCGCGCGTCGTAAGCACCGCCGCTGTCGGCGACGTGAATCGCGAGACCAGCGTCCGCGAGTCGCCGGGTGCGCAGCTCGATTTCCCGGCCGAGGGCGCTCACCGGCGCGTCCAGCCGACGGGCGTGCGCGCGCACCACCGAATCCGCCTCTTCCGGCAGCATGCCGGTGAGCACCGGAACGCCGGTCTTGATGATGCCGGCCTTCTCTTGTGCGATGGCGCTGATGGTGGTGCCGAGCTTGTCCGTGTGCTCGAGCTCGATCGATGTGATGCAGGCGAGCCGCGGATGCACGACGTTGGTCGCGTCCAGTCTGCCACCGATTCCGGTCTCGATGATGGCGCAGTCGACGCCGCGCTCGGCGAACATCAGGAAGGCCACCGCCGTGAGCACGTCGAAAAAGCTCGGTGCGCTCGCTGCGAGCTCGTTCTCGAGGGCGAGCACATGGGGTTGCAGGCGGGCGAGCAGGGCGGTGAGCTCGGCCGGCGTCGATTCACGGCCATCGATGCGGTAACGCTCGGTCCAGCGCTGCAGATGCGGCGATGTGAAGGTGCCGGTACGCAGTCCCGCCGCCTGCAGGATCGCCTCCAGGTAAAGCGCCGTCGAGCCCTTGCCCTTGGATCCGGCGATGTGCACGGCCGGCAGACCGAGGTGGGGATCGCCGATGCGTGCGAGCAAGGCCCGGATGGGGAGCTCGGCGCGAGACTGATAGGGGCGCGGATCGTCGCGCACCAGGCGGAGCAGAAACGCGACGGCCTGATCGAATGTGCCGATCGGCGCAGCGTCAACCATCCGGTTCCGGCACCGCCACCCCGTGCTGGCGGCACGCGGCCGTGAGCGTGTTGAGCAGCAGGCAGGCGATGGTCATCGGCCCGACGCCGCCGGGCACCGGTGTGATCGCCCCGGCCCGTTGACGCGCGGCCTCGAAGTCGACGTCGCCGACGAGCTTCGTTTTACCGTCGTCTGTTTCGATCCGGTTGATGCCGACGTCGATAACCGTCGCGCCGGGCTTCACCCAGTCGCCCTTGACCATCTCGGGGCGACCCACGGCGGCCACCAGAATATCGGCGCGCCGGCACTCCTCGGGCAGATCCCGGGTGCGCGAATGCGCGATTGTGACGGTGCAGTTCTCGGCGAGCAGCAGATGCGCCATCGGTTTGCCGACGATATTGGAGCGGCCGAGCACCAGCGCGCGCTGGCCCGACAGGTCGTCGCCGAGGACGTCCTTGATGAGCATCATGCAGCCGAGCGGCGTGCAGGGCACCATGCCTTGTCCGCCGACGGCGAGCAGCCCGGCGTTGGTGACATGAAAGCCGTCCACGTCCTTGGCCGGATCGATGCTGCCGATTACGGCGTGGGAGCTCACCTGGTCCGGCAGCGGCAGCTGCACCAGGATGCCGTTGACTTTCGGGTCGCGATTGAGCTCCTCGACAAGCGCCACCAGGTCGGCCTCGCTGATGGTGTCCGGGGGCCGGTGCTCGAAGGAGTTCATGCCGGCCTCGGCGGTCTGCTTGTTCTTGTTGCGCACGTAAACCTGACTCGCCGGATTCTCGCCTACGAGCACCACGGCGAGGCCCGGTGTGATTCCGTGCGCCTCCTTGAGCTTGGTCACCTGCCCGGCGACCCGGGCGCGCAGTGCCGCAGCGAACGCTTTTCCATCGATGATTCTGCCGACGTCTTCTACCTGTTGACTCATTCTTTCCTCGACTTCTGGTATTCCAGCGCCGATATATTAACCTGTTGAGACCTGCTTCACAGGTGCGGAGTCGGGGTGTCGCTTTTCGACAACCCCATGTCGCGGGCACGTCAGCAGGGGGGCAGGGCGCTGCCTACCCTTACGCCCCGTACGCGCCCTGACGGGCCGAGGCTTCGGTCGCCCTGACGTGGAGAAAGGCCATGAACGACGAGGCAGAAATCGAAGACGGAGAAGAAGAGGAACTCGATCTCTCGACGCTGGACGACGACGAGCTCGTCAAGCAGATGCACGACGATCTCTACGACGGCCTTCGCGAGGAGATAGAGGAGGCCACCCGGATTCTTCTGTCCCGCGGCTGGGATGCCAAGAAGCTGCTCGATGACGCTCTGGTCGAGGGCATGCGCATCGTCGGCATCGATTTCCGCGATGGCATTCTGTTCGTGCCCGAAGTGCTGCTGGCAGCGAATGCCATGAAGGGCGGCATGGAGATCCTTCGTCCGCTGCTCGCGGAGACCGGTGCGCCGCCCATCGGCAAGATGGTCATCGGGACGGTGAAAGGCGACATCCACGACATCGGCAAGAATCTGGTCGCCATGATGATGGAGGGCGCCGGTTTCGAGGTCATCAACATCGGCATCAACAATTCCGTCGAGAGTTACCTCGACGCGCTCGAGGAGCACAAACCCCAGATTCTCGGCATGTCGGCTTTGTTGACCACCACCATGCCGTACATGAAGGTCGTGATCGACACGATGGTGGAGAAGGGCATCCGCGACGACTACATCGTGCTCGTGGGAGGTGCGCCGCTCAATGAGGCTTTCGCGCAGGCCATTGGTGCCGATGCCTACTGTAGAGATGCGGCCGTCGCCGTCGAGACAGCCAAGGAAATGATGGCGCGTCGGCACAACGTGCGCGGCGCCGTCAGCGGCTGAGCGGACGCACTCGCGCGCTCTGAGAGTGCCGGCAGATGACAGCCGTGGCCCGCAGCAATTCGCGCGCAGCGCCGTCGGTGCTGGTCATCGCCTGCGGGGCGCTCGCGCAGGAGATCATGGATCTCAAGCGTGCCAATGACTGGCATTCCATGACGGTGCAGTGCCTGCCGGCGGAGTTGCACAATTTCCCGGACAGAATCCCCGAGGCTGTACGCGGCAAGATTCGAGAGCTGCGAGGGGACTTCGATCAGGTATTCGTCGCCTACGCTGATTGCGGCACAGGCGGTTTGCTCGACGCGGTGCTGAAAGAGGAGAACGTCGCCCGCATCCCGGGCGCCCACTGCTACGAGTTCTACGCGGGCTCGCCGCTGTTCGAGGCGCTTTCCGATGCCGAGCCGGGGACGTTCTACCTGACCGACTTCCTGACCCGGAATTTCGATCGCCTGATTTGGAAAGGTCTCGGCCTCGACCGGCATCCGCATCTCGCCGACGAATACTTTCGAAACTACACGAAGCTCGTTTATCTGGCACAGGTGCAAGACGACGACCTCGTCGAGCGTGCGCGGCGTGCGGCCGACAGGCTCGGGCTCGCCTTCGATCACCGGGTCACCGGCTACGGCGATCTCGAGCGCGCGCTCGTGACGCTTACGGGAGGCGGAACATGGCGAAGCTGATCACCGTTTACTGGCGGGACATTCCATCGCAGGTGATCGCCAAGCGCGGGCGCGAAACGGCGAAGGTGCAATTGTCCATGCGCTTTCAGGAAGCCATCGACCGGGCCGCGATGCGCGCCGGCAAGGGCAGCAGTGACAAGTATCTCGAGGACTGGCGCCGGGTGCCGAGGACCTGCGGCAACGGCCTCGAGGCGGAGGCGCAGGCGGAGGCGGAACGTCTCGAATCGGCTTTCGACGACGAGCTGCTGGAGAGAATGGTCAAGGCAGGCGGCCAGGCCGTTGCCGGAGAAGGGTGAGGAACGTGTACCGGGTACGCCGCTGGTCGGTCAGGCACGCGCGCTTTTTCGAGCGCCTGTACGCGATGTTCGAGGGCGTGCTGGTGCATCTCGACCCGCTGCTGTCGACTATCGGTTACGCACGGCTCGAGAGGCCGGTGGCTGCCGTCGAACGGACGATCAAGGGCTTTATTTTCGACTGCCGCATGTGCGGGCACTGCGTTCTCAGCTCCACCGGCATGTCCTGCCCGATGAACTGTCCGAAGAATATCCGCAACGGGCCATGCGGCGGCGTGCGGGCCGACGGCGGCTGCGAGGTGCTGCCCGACATGCGCTGCGTCTGGGTCGACGCCTGGGAAGGCAGCCAGCGCATGCGCGGTGGCGAGGCGATTCGCGACGTGCAGGTGAGCATCGACAACCGATTGCAGGGTCGCTCGTCGTGGCTGCGCGAGGTGCGCGGGAAAGCGCATCAACGGAGAAAGATGCAGGAGGTGGTGACATGAACGAGATCGGCGCATTCGAGAAACTGATCGCGAGCGGTGAATTCGCCGTGACCGCGGAGCTCTCGCCGCCGGATTCGGCAGACCCGGAAGAGGTGTACTCCCGCGCGCGCGTTTTCGATGGTTACGTCGATGCCATCAATGCCACGGATGGCTCAGGCGCGAATTGCCACATGTCGAGTGTCGCGGTGTGCGCACTTCTGGAACGTCGCGGCTATACGACCATAATGCAAATCTCGTGTCGCGATCGGAATCGCCTCGCGATTCAGGGCGACGTGCTCGGGGCGGCGGCGTTGGGCATCTCGAACGTCCTCTGCTTGAGCGGCGACGGGGTGCAGGCAGGTGATCACGCAAACGCCAAGCCTGTATTTGATCTGGACTGCATGTCTCTCATCACGACGCTGCGCACCATGCGTGATGAGTCCCGGTTTCTCAGTGGTCGCGCCATCACGGTCCCTCCACGGGTGTTTATCGGCGCGGCGGCCAATCCTTTCATGCCACCGTTCGATTACCGTGTCGAGCGTCTGGAGAAAAAAATTTCCGCGGGCGCTCGTTTTGTTCAAACGCAGTACTGCTTCGATATTCCACGATTGAGGCAGTACATGAGCGAGGTGTGTGAACGGGGCCTGCACGAGGAGTGTGCGATTCTGGTTGGAGTTGGACCGCTCAACTCGGCGCGGGCGGCTCGTTGGATGCGCAAAAACGTGCCGGGTGTGCATGTGCCAGACGAGATCATCGAGCGACTGGAAAATGCAGAGCGTCCGAGGCTGGAGGGCCGGCGCCTGTGCATGGAACTGATTCAGCAGATTCGCGAAATCGACGGTGTCGCCGGCGTGCACGTCATGGCTTATCGGCAGGAGGAAGCAATCGCCGAGATCATCGACGCCTCGGGCGTGCTTGCGGGCCGCAGCCCCTGGAACCCGGCGCGTCGCCGCGAAGCTAGCCTGCAAAGAGCCAGCTCATGACCGATACGGTTGTCAGCTCGGAGACCAGGGAAGTCGTCATCGGCTTCGATCGCCCGTTCGTGATTATCGGCGAGCGTATCAACCCGACCGGACGCAAGGTGCTGGCCGCGGAGATGGCGGAAGGCAACTACAGTCGGGTGGAGTGGGACGCCATTGCCCAGGTGCAGGCAGGTGCGCACATGCTCGACGTCAATGCGGGGATCCCTCTCGCCGACGAGCCGGCCATACTTGCCGAGGCGGTCACGCTGGTGCAACGCATCACCGACGTGCCGCTTTCCATTGACTCTTCCATCGTGGCAGCGCTCGAGGCCGGGCTTGCCGTTTACAAGGGCAAGGCGCTGGTTAACTCCGTGACCGGGGAGGAAGAGCGGCTGGAGACCGTTCTCCCGCTGGTCAAGAAGCACGGCGCCGCGGTCGTCGCCATTTCCAACGACGAGAGCGGAATCTCGGAGGATCCCGACGTGCGTTTCGAGGTGGCCAGGAAAATTGTCGAGCGCGCGGAGGATCACGGCATACCGCGCTGCGACGTCGTGGTCGATCCGCTCGTCATGCCTGTCGGCGCAATCAATCAGGCCGGCCGTCAGGTCATGCACATCCTGCACCGCTTGCAAAGGGAGCTCAAAGTCAACAGCACCTGCGGCGCATCGAACTTCAGCTTCGGATTGCCGAACAGAAACGGCATCAACAGCGCCTTCATCAACATGGCCATCGGCGCCGGCCTCACCTCCGCCATCACCAATCCCCTTCATGAGGAAATGATGCAGGCCGTGCTCGGTGCCGACGTCATGATGGGGCACGACCCCGATTGCCGGGCATGGATCAGGAAATATCGCGTCGCGCCACCGGACGGTGTGCAGGGTGCCCGGGGGCGGCGCCAGGGTCGTCGACGCCGTGCCTGACGACGCTCTCGTCGTCTTCACCCCCTCGGGGCGCCGCGGCCGCTTCGCGACAGGGACGACGCTGCTCGATGCGGCGCGGTCCCTCGGCGTCGACATCGATTCCGTGTGCGGCGGGCGCGCGCTCTGTGGCCGCTGTCAGGTCGAGCCCGCCGTCGGCGAGTTCGCCAAGCACGGGGTCAGCTCACGCGCCGAGAACCTGACGCCGCTCAGCGAAACGGAGCGCCGTTACGCCGATCAGAACGGCATCGCGCCCGGGCGTCGCCTGAGCTGCTCGACCAGGATTCTCGGCGACCTGGTCATTGACGTTCCCGCAGAGAGCCAGGTCCACCGCCAGGTGGTGCGCAAGCGTGCCGAGGTTCACGAGATCGAGCTCGATCCGGCCGTTCGCGTCTATTACGTCGAGGTTCAGGAGCCGGATATGCACGATCCGGCGAGCGATCTGAGGCGTTTGAAAGAAGCTCTGGAGTTCGAGTGGCGGCTCGAGCGTCTCGGCTGCGACCTCGAGGTGCTGCATGGTTTGCAGGCGGCGCTTCGTGAAGGCGACTGGAAGGTCACGGTGGCCGTCTACGAAGACCGCGACATCATCGCCGTGTGGCCCGGTTTTCACAGCAGGGCGTTCGGGCTCGCCGTCGACGTGGGCTCTACGACGATCGCGGCGCATCTGTGCGATCTGTCGAGCGGGGAGGTGGTTGCCTCGGCCGGTGTCATGAATCCACAGATCCGCTTCGGCGAGGATCTCATGAGCCGGGTCTCCTACATCATGATGCATGAGGGGGGCGAGGTGGAGCTGACTGCAGCGGTGCGCGAGGCGCTGCAGCGGCTCGCCACGGAGGTGGCCGCCGGCGCCGGAATTGCCGTCGAGAGCATTCTCGACGTTTGCATCGTCGGCAACCCCGTCATGCATCACCTGCTTCTCGGCGTGAACCCGATCGAGCTCGGTGGTGCCCCGTTTGCGCTCGCCACCGACGAGGCCACGCGCCTGCGCGCGCGCGACATCGGTCTCGCGCTGCATCCGGCGGCACGGGTCTACGTGCTCCCGTGCATCGCAGGGCACGTGGGTGCCGACGCGGCCGGCGTAATCCTCTCGGAAGCGCCTTACCTGCGCGAAGAGATGAATCTGGTGGTCGATGTCGGCACCAACGCGGAGATCGTGCTCGGCAACCGTCAACGCATGCTGGCTTGCTCGAGTCCGACCGGCCCTGCATTCGAGGGAGCGCAGATCAGCTGCGGTCAGCGGGCGGCGCCGGGTGCGGTGGAGCGCGTGCGTATCGACCCGAAGTCGCTCGAGCCGCGCTTCAAGATCATCGGCTGCGATCTCTGGTCCGACGACGCAGGCTTTGCCGAGGCCACCGCCGCTACCGGCATCACCGGCGTGTGCGGCTCCGGGATCATCGAGGCGCTGGCGGAGATGTTTCTGGCCGGCATCATCGACAGTGACGGAAAATTCGACGGCGCGCTCGCCGAGCGCAGCTCCAGGGTGGTCGCCGATGGGCGCACGTTCAGCTACGTGCTTCACGACGGCGAGGTGGCGCTTCGCATCACCCAGAACGACGTGCGCGCCGTGCAGCTCGCCAAGGCGGCGCTGTACGCGGGCGTGCGCCTGCTCATGGATCGCATGCGCGTGGACGAGGTCGACCGCGTGCGGCTTGCCGGCGCCTTCGGCAGCCACATCGACGTCAAGTACGCCATGGTCCTCGGCATGGTGCCCGACTGCACCCTCGAGCACGTCACCTCGGCGGGCAACGCCGCCGGCACCGGGGCGCGCATCACGCTGCTCGATCGCAAGGCCCGCGACGAGATCGAGGAGGTGGTGCGGCGTATCGAGAAGGTCGAGACCGCCGTCGAGCCGCGCTTTCAGGAGCATTTCGTCGAGGCCATGGCGATTCCCCACAAGAGCGCTGAGTTCCCAAACCTTTCCCGAGCCGTGGATCTGCCCGCTCGAAAATCGTCCGGGGACGCCATCGAGACCGGCGCCAGGGGCCGGCGTCGCCGACGGCAGAGCCGCTAGCGTCGCTGGAACGCGCCCGTGCCGGGGGTGTATCCTGCCCCATCTGCCCCAGGAGATGCGTTCATGACCGCCCCAGCGCGAAATCTGGACCCGCTGATCGTCGAGCTTCGTGCCCTGCTGGGCGAGCGTTTGTCGACGTCCGAGGCGGTGCGGCGCCAGCACGGCAAGGACGAGTCCTTCCACGATCTCGCTGCCCCGGATGCGGTGGCGTTCGCCACCAGCACGGAGGACGTGGCGGCCGTCGTGCGCGTATGCGCGCGACACAAGGTTCCAGTGATCGCCTACGGCACCGGCACGTCGCTCGAGGGCCACGTGCAGGCCCTGCACGGCGGCGTGTGCATCGATCTCACGCAGATGAACGCCATTCTCGAGGTCAACAACGAGGATCTGGACTGCCGGGTGCAGCCCGGGGTGACCCGCAAGCAGTTGAACAACCACCTGCGTGACTCGGGCCTGTTCTTTCCCATCGACCCCGGCGCCGACGCATCCCTGGGAGGCATGGCCGCTACGCGCGCCTCGGGCACCAACGCGGTGCGCTATGGAACCATGCGCGAGAACGTGCTGGGCCTCACCGTGGTGCTCGCCGACGGCCGCGTGATCCGCACCGGCGGCCGCGCCCGCAAGTCGGCGGCCGGTTACGACCTGACCCGGCTCTTCGTCGGCTCCGAGGGAACGCTGGGCATCATTACCGAGATTCAGCTGCGTCTGTACGGCATCCCCGAGTCCATCGCGTCCGCGGTGTGCTCCTTCGCGACCCTGGAGGGCGCTGTCAGAACGGTCACCCAGACGATTCAGATGGGTATTCCGGTGGCGCGCATCGAGCTGCTGGACGAATTTCAGATGGACGCCATCAATCGGTACTCGGATCTGTCGTATCCGGTCCAGCCGACCCTGTTCTTCGAGTTTCACGGCAGCGAGAACGGCGTGCGCGAGCAGGCCGAGATGGTCGGCGAGATTGCTGCGGAGTTCGGCGGCGGCGATTTCCAGTGGGCCACGCGCCAGGAGGATCGCAACCGGCTGTGGCAGGCGCGCCACGACGCCTACTACGCGTCGCTCGCGCTGCGACCCGGGTGCAAGGGCTGGGCCACCGATGTGTGCGTGCCAATCTCGCGCATGACCGAGTGCCTGCTCGAGACTCGCAAGGACATCGACGAATCAGGGCTGCTTGCGCCCATCGTCAGTCATGCCGGCGACGGTAATTTCCATCTGGTGTTTATCGTCGACCCCGAAAACCAGGAAGAGATGGCGAGGGCGGGCGCCGTCAACGAGCGCATGGTGACGCGCGCGCTCGCCGCCGGAGGCACCTGCACGGGTGAGCACGGCATTGGCTACGGCAAGCTCGAATTCCTCAAGGCGGAGCACGGCGAGGCGGTATCGGTCATGCGCCAGATTAAGACGGCGCTCGACCCCGACAACATCATGAATCCAGGAAAGGTGTTATGAGCGACGACGGTTACACCCTCGACGACTACGTGGACGATTTGCGGAGCATCACGGCGGAAGCCGCCGACGATCGCGAGATCATCACCCGCGTGCGAGCCCTGGCACGTCGGCTGGCGCTTTCCAGGAGCTGGCTCCAGGCGCAGCACTACGAGTGCAACGAGGAGCAGGGTTTCGGCGTGCATCTGCTGCACGAGGAGCCCGATCACAGCCTCGCGGTGTTCGCCGTCAGCTGGCTGCCGGGGCGCGGTGCACCGCCGCACAACCACGGCACGTGGGCGGTGGTGGCCGGTGTCGACGGTCCCGAGGAGAACTGCTTCTGGGAGCGCATCGACGACGGCTCCATCGAGGGACACGCAGAGCTTTCCAAGCGCGCCGAGAAAGTGTTCGAGGAAGGCGAGGTCGTGGCGCTCGAGCCCGATCATATTCACAGCGTCATGAACCGCAGCGACCGCGTGACGGTGTCGCTGCACACCTACGGTATGCACGTGAACCACACGGGACGCTCCCAGTTCGACCTCGAGAGAAATCTCGAGATACCGTTTACGGTCGTCGAGCAGTAGCGGCGGCCAGCCAGCCGATGTCCCGAGACTCAGCCGATTTCGAGCTGAGCGCGGAGGAGATGCGCGCGCTCGGGTATCGCGTCATCGACATGATCGTCGAGCACCATACGACCCTGGGCGAGAAGTCGGCGACCAGCTACCGCCATCGTGGCGAGCTCGAGGCGCTGCTGCGCGAGGCGCCGCCGAACGCGGGCAGCGATCCTCTCGAAGTGCTCGCGAGCGTCGAGAAGAACGTGCTCTCGAACATCATGTACTGCACCCATCCCAGGCACTTCGCCTGGGTGCCGGGGCCCAGCAACTACGTGAGCGTGCTCGCCGACGCGCTGGCTTCTGGAGTCAACGTATGCCCGGGGACGTGGCTGGAGTCCTCGGGTCCCTCACAGATCGAGCTGATTGCCACCGACTGGCTGCGCGAGCTTTGCGGGTTTCCCGCTACAGGCGGCGGCGTTTTCGTCAGCGGCGGCTCGGTCGCGAACCTGACCGGTCTGGTGACCGCCAGGCAGATAATGCTCGACGGCATCATGGACGACGCGATCATCTACAGCTCGAGTCAGGCCCACTCGTCGAACTGGAAGAACATCCGCATTCTCGGCTTCCGACCCGAGCAGACGCGTCTGGTCCCCGTCGACGATCGCCTCAGGCTCGACGTCGCCGCCCTCGCACGCGCCGTCGACGAGGACCGGCGCAACGGCAAGCGTCCCTTCTGCGTCATCGCCACCGCCGGCACCACGAACACCGGAACGGTGGATCCCCTCGACGCCATCGCGGATCTGTGCGAGCAGCAGAAGCTTTGGCTGCACGTGGACGGCGCCTACGGCGCCGCGGCGGTGCTCACCGAACGCGGCCGCCGGCTGCTCGCCGGCATGGAGCGCGCGCACTCGCTGGTGCTCGATCCCCATAAGTGGCTTTTTCAGCCCTTCGATATTGGTTGCTGCCTGGTGCGCGAGGTGCGCTGGCTGGAGCAGACCTTCTCCGAGCATCCGGAGTATCTTCAGGACACGCGAGACAAGATGGACATGAGCCGGGAGGTCAATTTCTGCGATCGAGGCGTGCAGCTGACGCGGGCCTTTCGTGCGTTGAAGCTCTGGATGTCCATCAAGGTGTTCGGCCTGGACAGATTTGGTGCCGCGATTGACCGCGGCATATCCAATGCCGAGACGGCGCAGCGGCTGCTCGAAGAGCAGGGATGCTTCGAGATCGTGACTCCGGCCGAGCTCGGCGTCGTCACGTTCCGGTATCGTCCACCGCAAAGCAGCGAGGGCGATCTGAACCGACTGACGCGCGCGCTGTTCGACGATATCGTTGCCGACGGGCATGCGATGCTGACCACCACCATGATCGACGGACAGTTGGTTCTGCGCCTTTGCACCATCAATCCCCGAACCACCGAGGACGACATCCGCAGCACCATCGGGATGATTGCGCGCCTCGGCGCCGCAACGAAGTAGCGGCTCCCGGCCCGGAATGGAACGTCGTGCGGGCCGCGCCGATGCAGCAGGCTTGCGTGCGCCCTGCAGCCAAGCCGGGCCCGGTCAGTCGCCGATGGCGACGTCTCCGGGCTTGGCGGGACCGAGCTGGCGGCGTTCATCGCGAGGCGGAATGCCGTAGAAGTCCCGGTAACACTTGCTGAAGTGCGGCGCCGATACGAAGCCGCTGGCAAAGGCGACGTCGACGATGGACATGCTGGTCTGGAGCAGAAGCTGGCGGGCCTTGGCGAGACGCAGCTCCAGATAGTAGCGGGTGGGCACACAGCTCAGGTGCTTCTGAAACAGGCGCTCGAGCTGACGTCGCGAGAGCCCCACGTGCTGGGCCAGCTCATCGAGACTCATCGGTTCCTCGAGATTCGCCTCCATGAGGGAGACCGCTTCCATCAGCTTCGGCTGACTGGTGCCGAGGTGCAGACGCAGTGGTATGCGCTGGCGATCGTTGCGTCCGCGAATGCGCTCGCAAATGAACTCCTCGGAAATGGCGACCGCGAGCTGGGTACCGTGGTGACGGGAGATGATGTTCAGCATCATGTCGAGCGGTGCTGTTCCACCGGAGCAGGTGTAGCGATCGCGATCGATCTCGAACAGCTCCTGGGTAACGACGATCTTGGGAAACTCCTCGCGCATGCTCGCGATGTTCTCCCAGTGAATCGTGCAGCGGTATCCGTCGAGGAGCCCGGCCCGTGCGAGCAGATAGCTGCCCGTGCACATGGCCCCCAAAGCCACCCGCTTCTTGGCGAGCTTGCGCAGCCAGAAGAGCATGGACTTGTCGACCGACAGATGCACCTTGTCACCGCCGCACACGAACAGGATGTCGAGCTCGTCCGCCAAGGAGATGTCCCCGTTCGGCGCGATCTCCAGATTGCTGCTGGAGGTAATCGGCTTGCCGTCATGGGTGAGCACCTTCCACTCGTAGAGCGTCTGTCCCCGCATACGGTTTGCCATACGTAAGGCATCGCAGGCGGAGCTGAACGCAATCAGCGAGAAGTTGGGAACCAGCAGAAAGCCGAATCGGCATGGGCCGGTTGTCGTTTCCGAATTCGTCATGGCGCTTATTAGAAACCGTCCAGTCTGCCAATTCCACCGCCCGCGAGGCGGTCGCGCCCTTGTGATGGGCCCGCCCGGGGCTTAATCTCGCCCACTGGAACAAAACAACAACCAGCGGACATGGCTATCCACTTCTCCACTTCCGAGCTTGCCCGAAGGCGCCAGGCCGCGGTGCAGGCGATGGCGGCTCGGGGTCTCGATGCTCTGCTCATCTTTCGTCAGGAAAGTATGTACTACCTGACCGGATACGACACCTTCGGCTACTGCTTTTTCCAGTGCCTGTACCTCGGCGCCGATGGCCGCGTGGTGCTCCTGACCCGCTCCCCGGACCTGCGCCAGGCCCGGCACACCTCGGTCATCGAGGACATCCGCGTGTGGGTCGACGTGGCCGGTAAGAACCCGGCCGACGATCTACGCGAGATCCTCGCCGAGCAAGGTTGCCGCGACGCCAGGCTCGGCATCGAGTTCGATGCCTACGGCCTGACGGCGTACAACTGGCGGCGGCTCGAGGCCAGTCTGGACGGGTTCTGCACGCTCGAGGACGCATCCGACCTGGTCAGTCGCCAGCGGCTGGTCAAAAGCGAGGCCGAGCTCGAGTACGTGCGCAAGGCGGCGGCGCTCGCCGACGACGCCCTGGAGGCGGCCATCGATCTCACCCGGGAAGGCGCCTTCGAGGGCGACATCCTGGCCGCCATGCATTCGGCCATCTTCAGCGGCGGTGGCGACTATCCCGGCAACGAGTTCATCATCAGCTCCGGGAAGGACGCGCTGCTGTGCAGGTACTACTCGGGGCGCCGCCATCTCGAGGCCAGCGACCAGCTGACCCTCGAGCATGCGGGTATCTACCGCCATTACCACGCATGCCTCATGCGCACGCTGCTGACCGGCTCGGCGCATCCCGATCACGTGGCCATGTTCGACGCCTGCGCCGACGCCATGCAGGCGTGCATGGAGGCGCTCGCTCCGGGAAGACCCATCGGCGGGGTCTTCGACGCCCACGCTCGGGTGCTGGACGCCGCCGGGTTTCGCGAGCATCGAATGAACGCGTGCGGTTACAGTCTCGGCACCACGTACACCCCGACGTGGATGGACTGGCCCATGTTCTACCACGGTAATGCCGTCGAAGCGGCGCCTGACATGATCTTTTTTATTCATATTATTATCGCGAACAGCGAGACCCATCGGGCGATGACCCTCGGGCAGACGGTGCGCGTGACCGACGCCGGCTGCGAGCGGCTCAGTCGCCTGCCGCTGGAGCTGATTGTGAAATGAGGAGTGTACAGTGAGCGATCTCGTTGAAATCCCGGCACGCAAAGGCAAGGCAGCGTTCGTCTCCAAGGGCCAGTCGGTGAAACTCATCAATACCCACGGGTCGCAGGTAGTGGACACCTGGGCGTTTTCGCGTTACGACCTGAAGGAGTTCATGTCCATGGAGCACACGCGGGCGACGCTGGTGAAGATCATGCCGGGCACCGGCGATCCTCTCTACAGCAACCGCCGGCGTCCGATTTTGACAATTACCGAGGACACGACGCCGGGCATTCACGACACACTGATGGCGGCCTGCGACAGCTACCGGTACGGGCTCCTCGGCTGCACCGAGTACCACGACAACTGCACCGACAATCTCACCGCAGCCATGTACGGGCTCGGGCTCACTGCCCCGGAGACGCCGAGCCCCTTCAACATCTTCATGAATATCCCGTGGACCGAGGATGGCGAGCTATCCTTCGATCCGCCGGAAACCAAGCCTGGCGACTACGTGCTGCTCGAGGCGCAGATGGACCTGGTCATCGCGTTCTCGGCGTGCCCGCAGGATATCCTGCCCATCAACGGCAGACAGCGCACGCCGGTGGAAGCGCATTTCCAGATCCTCGACTGACTCTCTGGAGCCGGAGCCATGTCCACCTTACCTTCTGCCGCTGCGCTGACGGCGGTCCTCGGCCCCATCGCCGATGCTTGCGG
>JAABYT010000019.1:84218-95443 GCA_011775625.1 Gammaproteobacteria bacterium
TTCGCCGCGACATGGGCCTGCATCGGTCGCGGCAGCGACGCGCCCGAGCCCGGCGACGCGTGCCCGGTCGATCTGATGGGGCTGCCGCTGGTCCTCGTCAGGGGAGAAGACCGGGCGCTGCGCGTGTTTCACAATGTCTGCAGTCACCGTGGCAATCGGCTGGTGGCGGAGCCCTGCCGCGCCGCCGGCGCGATTCGCTGTCCTTACCACTCCTGGACCTATGCGCTCGACGGCGCGCTGCGGGGCACGCCGCACATCGGCGGCGTGGGAAGGCACGAGCTGGACGGATTCGATCGCGAGCGCCACGCCCTGCGGCCGGTGCGCAGCGCCGAGTGGCTGGATCTCGTGTTCGTCAACCTGTCGGGTAATGCGCCGGAGTACCCTGCCCACATCGCACCGCTGCTCGCGCGGTGGAAGCCGCTGGTCGACACCGACGAGCTCTCGCGTCTGAAGATCGGTGTCTCCCACGCGCGCATCGACATGGAGGTCGCGTCCAACTGGAAGCTGGCGGTGGAGAATTTCTGTGAGAGCTATCATCTGCCGTGGGTGCATCCCGGGCTGAACAAGCGTTCCCGCATCCAGGACCACTACCATATCCTCGGCGAGGACCTGTTCGCCGGCCAGGGCACCGTCGTCTACGATCCGGATTACCTGGAGGGGGAGCGCTTTCCCTGCTTCGAGAGCTGGGCGCAGGACAAGCGCACCTGCGCCGAGTATGTCGCCCTCTTTCCCAATGTCTGGATCGGACTGCACGTGGATCACCTTTACACGGTGATCCTCACCCCGTCATCGAAGGATCACACTCTCGAATCGTTTCAGTTCTACTACCTCGGCGATGCGGCCGGCGAGCGCTTCGCCAATAAGCGCGCTGTCAGCCTCGAGGCCTGGCACGAGGTGTTCGCCGAGGACATCGGCGTCGTCGAAGGCATGCAGATCGGCCGCCGGTCGCCGGCCTTTCAGGGCGGGGTTTTCTCGCCGGTGATGGACGAGCCCACCCATCATTTCCACCAGTGGGTCGCGCGCCGCCTGCTCGAGTCGAAGCAGGAGTGACAGGCCGACGGAGACGAGGTTTAAGGTGCCGGCGTCAACGCGGCCGCGCGAAAGCGCGTTTCCGGATTAGAGATAGAAAATGTGCATGCCGATCCGGGCAACGGGCCGTTTCTGCTTCGCCCAGCTCGGTCGAATGGATTTTGCGTGGTAGAACAGGGCGCCCTCGAGCATGGGCTCTTGGCGTTCGTAGTAGATGGCTTCGGCGGCCTTCATGGCGCGGTTCCATTCCTTCGTGCGCAGCTCCTGCGTCGTGTTCAATTCCGTCCATGAGAATGCCCCGACATAGCGTTTGCGGATACGGTCCCACCTTTTCTCGTAAACCACCTCGCAGACCGTGTTCGGGTATCGCCTCGAGACGACTCGATTGATGGTGACCTCGGCGACGGCAAATTGGCCCAACAGAGGCTCGCCCCTGGCCTCGTGGTAGACGTTGAGCGCGAGGCAGTTCAGCTCCTGATTTCTGACGTGCTCCGCCTGGATGCGCACCTGCTCTGCCCGCATGCTGTCATGGCCCGCCCGAATGACACCGTGTCCGGCTATCGAGAAATACACCGTGAACGCGCCTACCACGGTCACGAGCGCCAACGCCGAGAAGAAAATGAGGCTGTCCGTTCCCAGGCTGCCCCAGCGATAAGCCAGATCGCGCCTCCAGGGCGCGAGCGGGCCCAAGCAATTCGGCACGCGTAGCGTATAAATCAGCGAGTCGAACATATTGGGCCGATTTCCCGAATCCAGCTTTTCGAGCCGGGATTGTATCTGCCCGGGGCGCTCGATTGTGGATCGGTTTGGCATTGTGATGGGGGTTGCGGCGTCGAATGTGGCATTTCCAAGGGCAGGGCAGGATTCGGCTTCCTGCGCCCGCTGAAAATGCGAATGGCGTGCATCCTGCCGGGGCGCCGGCCGGATCGAAAGCCTCGACGCGGCACGTTGGGTTCGAAACGGTACCGCTATGCCTTCACGAACAGCTTTCTGGGGAAGTCGCAGAGGGGTTGCGCGCCGTTTTCGCTGATGTGCACGCACTCGCTGATCTCGATTCCCCAGTCGTCGAGCCACACGCCGGGGATGATGTGCAAGGTCATGTTGGGTGCGAGCTCGGTGCGATCGCCCGGGCGCAGGCTCAGCGTGCTCTCGCCCCAGTCGGGCGGATAATTGAGCCCGGTGGAGTAGCCGATACGCGAATCCTTGACGATACCGTGGCGCTCGATGGTGTGCCGCCAGGCAGCCTCGACTTCCTCGCAGGTGGCGCCGGGTCTGGCCGCCGCGATGGCGTTGTCGAGCCCCTCCACGACGACCTCGGCGGTGTCGACGAGGCGCTGAGGCGGCGTACCGAGGTGCACGGTTCTCGCCATCGGGCAGTGGTAGCGGCGCCGCACCCCGGCTAGCTCGAGAATGGTGGCCTCGCCGGTGGTGAAGGGCGCATCGGTCCAGGTGAGGTGCGGCGTCGACGTGCCGACGCCGGTGGGCAGCATCGGGCAGATGCTCGAATAGTCGCCGCCGAACTCGGGCGTTCCGCTGACCATGCTCGCGTAGATTGCCGCCACGGCGTCGCATTGGCGAACGCCCGGCTCGACCATGTCGATGCCCGTCTGCATGGTCTTCTCGAGAATGCGCGCTGCCTGGCGCATGTACTCGATTTCGTTGGCCGACTTGATCACGCGCACCCAGTTGACCAGCGTGCCGGCATCGACAAGGGATGCGTTCGGCAGATCGCGGGCCAGCGCCTGATAGCAGGCAGCGGTGAAGTAATAAGTGTCCATCTCGACGCCGACAATGCCGCGATCCCAGCCCTTGGTCTTGAGCAGATCGGCGACGAAGTTCATGGGGTGCTTTGTCGTCGACTGAACATAGTCGTCCGGGTAGCCAAAGATGTTTTCCCGATCGAGAAAGGTCGTCACCCTGGCGGCATTGGCATCCATCCCGCGCCCCACCCACAGCGGCTGCGAGTCGTCCTGGGAGAGCACGATCAGCTGATGAACGTAAAACGACCAGCCGTCGTAGCCGGTGAGGTATCCCATGTTCGCAGGATTTGTCGAAAGTAGAACATCAATGCCGCGCTCTGCCATGCTCGCGCGCGTCTTGTCGATACGCTGCTGATACTCGCTCAGAGGAAATGGATACATGGCTTTTGAATTCCGCTACTCCGTGCCCCAGAGCCGATCATGCCAACGACGCATGGCCGTGACACCGGCAGCAGCCAGGGCTGCGGCCACAATGAGGACGCTTCCGATGGCGGCCTGCGCCGCATCGACATTCAACCGGGCGTCTTTGAACATGCTGACCGGCAACGTTTGCAGCGCGTTGCCGCCGAGCATCAGGGAGACAGCGACGTCGCCGAGCGATACGACGAAGGCGATCATCACGCCGGCCACGATTCCGGGCATCATGAGCGGAACCGTGATGGTTCGAAAAACATCCACCGCGTCGGCGCCGAGACTCAGACCAGCATAGAGCAGGCGGGTCGGGAGGCTGCGCAGACTCAGAGAAACGGCAACGAAGACCAGGGGCGCAGTGAGCACCGTATGGGCGAGGATCAGCCCGGTGAAGCTGCCCAGCAACCCGAGCGGCTCGAGGACGAAGCGCAGCCCGAGCGCCCAGACCGCCGCCGGTATCACCATGGGGGCGACCACCAGGCTCACCAGCAGAATACGCCCGGGCAATCGCATGCGCGCCAGCCCGACGGCAGCCAGGGTACCGAGAATCGTCGCCAGAAGGGCCGTGGCGCTCGCGATGATGAGGCTGATGCCGAGCGATGCGCGCAGCCCCGGTGAATCCAGGATGTGAGCGAAATGTGTGAGGGAAAGTCCAGACGGAAAATCGATACCGGTTGCACTGGAGATACCGAGCAGCAGCACCAGCAGCAGCGGCAGCACCAGCAGCACCAGCACGAGATTGAACAGGCCGCGGAAGCCATAGTAGCGGACGTGTCCCAAGGCTCCCCTGGAGATCATTTCGATTCCACCCGCAGCGCCCCCGGCCTCGCGATCTCACCGCGAATGGGCGCGAAGACGCGCGCATAGAGGAGATACAGACCCGCGGAAAACACCAGCACGATGGATGCCATGGTGGCCGCCATACCGTTGTTGGCGATGGTCAGGGCAAATTCCACCATCAGCATGCTGATGGTCGTCTCGGCAGGGCCGGCCACGAGTGCCGGCAGAGTGTAGTACCCGATGCTGAGGGCGAACACCAGCAGGCAGCCCGCGGCGATTCCGGGCGTCGTGGCCGGGACGTAGGCCGTGAATACCGCGCGCGGCGGCGACGCGCCGAGGCTCACCGCGGCGCGCAGCTGATCAATCGAAACTCGGCGCATATTCTGATAAACGGGCAGCACCATGAAGGGCAGCAGCGCGTAGGTCATGGTCACGATCAGCACCAGACGCGATGGGCGAAGAGCGAGAGGCTGCTCGCTTACGCCAATTGCAAGGAGAAAGCCGTTCACGACGCCGTTGCGATCCAGTAGCGCTATCCATGCGTAGGCTTTCACCAGGACGGCGGTCCAAAGCAGCACGAGCATCACGTTCAACACGACACGCGCCGGTGTTCGCGGCATGGTGACAATACGATAGGCGAGCGGATAGCCTATGAGCAGTGCGATCAGCGTCACCCAGAGGCCCGTGATCACCGTGTCCCGGATCACCAGGCTGTAGCTGCGTCGCTCGACCGGCTTGACTCGCAGCGTGCCCTCCGGCGTCAGCCCGACGTCCAGTGCGTTGACGACATTGTGGGTCGTATAGGGCGCTGCTATGCGGCGAATCATCTTCCAGGTATCGGCCTCGGCCCACGCAGGATCCGCACCGATGAACCACGCCTTGGCGGACGCGAAACTTTCCGGTGGCAAGGTATCCGCGATGTGCTGGAGCAGCCGCCACAGTTCGGGTTCCTGCTGGCTGAATGGCTTCAGCGTACGCTTGTAGGCCTCGTCTGTGCGCTGCTGCTGAAGCTCACGGGCGAGGGTGCGAAACACCACCTCTCCCGGGGGATTGGCGTGGTCTGCCTGCAGCGCGCGCACGAACTCCGGCCAGGCGCTGCCGACCACGGGATTGTGCAACCCCGTGTGCAGCACGTAGAGCAACGGCAGCAGGAAACACGCGCCGAGCAGAAGC
This sequence comes from Gammaproteobacteria bacterium, assembly GCA_011775625.1. Classification (GTDB taxonomy): domain Bacteria; phylum Pseudomonadota; class Gammaproteobacteria; order HK1; family HK1; genus JAABYT01. The sequence continues at coordinate 89,372 of JAABYT010000019.1, forward strand.
ACGAGCGGTGCGCACAGCGCGTAGGAGAGCAGCGTCAAGCGCGAGGGACGGCTGAGCGCGTGCGCCGCCTGGGAGAGCCGCCGGCGCAACGTGTCGAGCTCGCGGCCCGGCTCCTCCCGGGGAATGAGCTCGGTCGTCATCGGCTCATCGCACCGTCATTGCGGTGGGTCCAGGGCGCGGCAGTGCCGCGCATGCCATCCAACCTCGACGTCGCCATCGGGTCCGAAGCCGACCTCTGCCTGGGCGTTCGGGACTTTCGCTTCGAGCCGGGTGCCGGAGGGCAGCAGCAGGTGAACGAGCGTGTGATCGCCCCGGAAGTTCATCTCCGACACCTTCGCGCGAAAACGATTCGGCGCGACGTCGTCTCCCGGATTGACGACAAGACGTTCCGGTCGCACCGAGAGCCGCGTGCGTGCACCGGCGCCGTGGATGTTGATGGCCGTCGCCGTTACCTCTTCTCCGGTGTCCAGCGTCACCTGGCACATCGGCGCGTCGTGGCTGGTGACGGTTCCCTGAAGCATGTTGGTCTCGCCCATGAAACGCGCGGTGTAGGCGTTTTGGGGCTCTTCGTAGAGGGCCTCAGGCGTGCCGGTCTGCTGCACGGCTCCGGCGTTGATGATGGCGATGCGGTCCGACAGGGCGATGGCCTCCGTGTGATCCTGGGTCGCGTAAACGACGGTGTTCTCGAGATCCTCGTGAATCTGCCGGATCTCCTCCTCCATGCGGATCGCCAGATCCGTGTCGAGCGCCGCCAGCGGCTCGTCCATGAGAATCACATCGGGGTCGAAGACCATGGCGCGCGCGAGCGCGACACGCTGTTGCTCACCGGCAGCGAGTCTCGCCGGTCGCTTCGAAACCAGTGGCGCGAGGTGCACCCGGTTGAGCGCCTCGCGGGCACGCTTGACCGCCTCCGATCTGGACACGCCGCGCATGCGTAATGGGTAGGCAACGTTTCCGAGCGCACTCAAATGTGGAAACAGCGCACGCGACTGAAACACGACGCCGAAGTTGCGCCGGTGAGCCGGGATATCGGCGAGGGACTGGCCCTTGTATAGAATGTCGCCGGATGTCGGCGTATCGAATCCCGCAAGCATCATGAGTGCCGTGGATTTTCCGCCGCCCGACGGCCCGAGCAGGGTCAGGAACTCGCCGGGGTATACGTCCAGATTCATACCCCGCAGAGCGATGACGTCCTCGCCGTATTGCTTGTGGACGTCTACGAATCTCAGCAGACAATCGCGGCCGTCGTCCTGTGCGTCGCTTTCCTCCATTCCGCCTAGGCCGGCGTCAGGCGTTCGCGGGCCAGCGTCAGCAGGCAGTCATCCGGCAGCACATCGATGGCGGTGAAATCCCGGTGGGCGATCCACTCGGGTCGCTTGAACTGGCGGATGTGATTGTCCACGTGACAAAGGCTGAGATAGACGATAGTGCGGCTCCAGGGCGAGAGGTTCGCCGGGGAGCAGTGGACCAGATTGCAGTGGAAAAGCAGCACCGAGCCCGCCTTGCCCTTGGGCGCGACCAGGCCGCCCGCGTCGACCAGGCGTGCGACCGTCTCCTTGTCGAGGGTCCAGAGGGGATAGCTCGTGGTCTCCAGGTCGTGCCCCGCCTCGAGCTTGCCGTCCTTGTGGCTGCCCGGTATGAACATCAGTGGCCCGTTGAACTCGGTCACGTCATCGAGGAACACGGCGATGTTCATGGCGCGCGGCTCGGGCATCAGATCGTCCCGTGCCCAGGTGCCGAAGTCCTGGTGCCACTGCCACACGTCACCGTCGAAGGCGGCCTTGGCGTTGATCTTGAACTGGTGCATGTAGACCGGACCGCCGAGCAGCTGCATGACCGGCTCGACGAGGCGCGGATGCCTGCCGAGGCGCTCGAACGCATCGTTGAAGGTGTGCGCGGCGAAGGTGGTGCGCACGGACTTGCCGTTTTTTTCGCGAAAGTTTTCGGGCCGGTCCTGGCAGAAGATCCCCTCGAGCTCCGCGGTCAGCACGCCGACCTCGTCGGCGCTGAAAACTTCGGGCAAAAACACGTAGCCGCGGTCGTGGAATTCGCTTATTTGTGCGTCGTTCAGCTTCATGGTGTCGGTTCCGCGCTGGTGGGCTTGTTCCTGTCCTGTTTACTGCCCGGAGGCACCGCTGTCAATTGGCAGCCACCGTGCGCTCGGCTGCCCAGGCCCGGAGCCCCTCGACCCGCTCGGACATGACCACCGACAGCGGCCGGGTGGCGCGCATCGCCTCGAGGAGCGCCCCGGTGTCCAGAGGCCTTCCGCTGGCATGGCTCGAGTAGAGCGCCGAGACCACGGCCTGCTCGATCTCGGCGCCGGAGAAGCCCTCGCAGGCCGCTGCGAGCGCCTGCGTGTCGACCTTCTCCGCGTCCAGCTCGCGTTTGCCCATGTGAATCTCGAGGATGCTGCGGCGCGTCTCGGCATCCGGCAGATCGACGAAAAAGATCTCGTCCATGCGCCCCTTTCGCAGCAGCTCCGCAGGCAGTGACTCGATATCGTTGGCGGTCGCAACCAGAAAGGTGCGCGCGTCGTTCTCGGCCATCCACGTGAGCAGGGATCCGAGAACCCGCCGTGACGTGCCGGAGTCGCCACCCTCGGTGCCGAGACCTTTCTCGATCTCGTCGATCCAGAGCACGCAGGGCGCCATCGTTTCAGCCTGGCTGAGCGCTTTGCGAAGATTGCGCTCGGTTTCGCCGTGATACTTGTTGTAAAGGGTACCGAAGTCCAGCCGCAGCAGCGGAAGGCCCCACGAGCCCGCGACCGCCTTGGCGGCGAGGCTCTTGCCGCAGCCCTGAACGCCGAGGAGCAGAATCCCTTTCGGAATGTCGAGTCCAGGTTTGCTGAGCGTGCCCGCGAAGATCGGCTCGCGCAGCCGCAGCCACTGCTTCAGGCGCTCGAGTCCCGCCACCTCGGCAAAGCGCGCGGTGTCGTACTCGTACGACAGCACGCCCTCGCGAGCAAGAAGCTCGAACTTGGCCTGCATCACCGCCGGCAGATCCTCCTCGGTGATGGCGCCATCGTCCTCGATGGCGCCCCGGGCGAGGTGCTTGGCATCGTGCTCCGGCAGACCGCGCAGATTGTCGATGAGTCGGTCGAGCAGCTGCTTGCGGGTGCGCACGTTGCGGCCGCTGTTGCGACGCGACCAGGTGCGCGCCTCCTCGAGGACGATGCTCTTGAGCTGATCCCGGTCCGGGACGCTGAGTGCGAAACGCGCGCAGCTTCGCGAGATCTCGGGCGGAATGTCGAGCGCGTGGGACACGAGCACCACCGTGTGACCGAGCAGCAGCCGCTGCTGGGCGATGTCTCTGAGCAGCCGCACGTGCACGGGATCCCCGAGATAGGGGTGGAAATCCGAGAGCAGGTAGATGGCCGGCTCCCCGGCATTCTTGATTTCCAGCAGCAGATCCGTGGGCTCGCGCAGCGCGGCCGGGGGCTCGACCCCGCGGTCGAGACGCCGCAGACCATCGGTCACGGTCCAGTGGTAAAACGGCTTGGGCGAGCGCACCACGGCGCGGCGGAAGAGCTCCACCACGCGTGACTCCTCGTGGGTCTCGATGGCGATGATGGGAATCGTGGAACCGAGCAGCAGCTCCAGATCGTGCAGATCACGCATTGGCTGCGGGCGCGCGCTCGCGATTCAGTGCAGGCTGCATCACAGTACCCCGGTGATGTTCATCACAGATCGACCCCGTTGCCTCCTTGGCTATCTGGACCGCAACGGTGGTCATTGCGCAAACTTGTCAATGAGATGATCGACGCAATCCTTAAAGATTTGGACCAAAATTCCACGGTAATCAAGGTGGCCCCTCCGGCGCGCCGTTCCCGCGCCTTGGCCCTTTGGCTGGCCCTGCTGGTCCTTTACGTGCTGCTGCTGCCCACCGCTGCGGAGACGCCCGACAGCGGCCACGCGGGCCTGTCTACCCACGACGGAGGGGCTTCCGGTTTCGTCGCGGGGCAGCACTGGGATGCCTCCGACGCCCACCGCTGATCCGCGTCCATCCGTTCAGAGTCGATTCAGTTGGTTGCGGTTAAGCTGCCGGGGGCAGCGCTCGCCATCGGCACGCGGCAGACAGCCCCGTGCCGCGAGAACCGGTAAATCGATTCGTTCCCGACATTCGTTCGTGCCGTGACGCAGCCCGCCAACATCGGCGACACTATGTCCAGCCTCTGATCCGGTGCCGAGCCGCTTATGAGAATCACGAGCAAGCATGCATCGATTCCCTTGTTTAGCTCGCCGCTGCGGCGGGTCCGCACAGTGGCGCTCGTGATCATGACGGCGGCGCTGACGATGGGTATCACGGGCGCCGGCGCCGAAGCCCGGGCGGCGGGTGTGGTCCTGCACCTTGCCCAGTCTCCGCCAGCGGTGAGCGCCGACGAAGCGGCCGCAGCGGTGCGCGCGGCGAGTGGCGGACGCATCCTTGACGTGCGGCTGACGGGCGATTCGAAGCGGCCGATCTATCGCGTCAAGGTGCTGCTCGACGGTGGACGCGTGCGCGTCTATCACGTCGATGCCAGCAACGGACGCCTGCTCGAGTGAGCGAGCAGTGATCGCGAAAGGGAGCTGGTGATGCGGGTGCTCGTGGTGGAGGACGAAGAGACCCTGCGCGAGCAGCTGGTCGCGCGCCTTCGCAGCGAGGGTTACGCGGTGGACGCCGCCGCTGACGGCGAGGAGGGGGCCTGGTGCGGCGAGGAGCTGCCGGTCGATGCCGCTATCGTCGATCTCGGCCTGCCGGCACTTTCCGGCATCGACATGATTCGCCGCTGGCGCGAAGCCGGAGAACGTTTCCCGGTGCTCATTCTCACTGCCCGCGGGCAGTGGCAGGACAAGGTGAGCGGCCTCGAGTCGGGTGGCGACGACTATCTGGTCAAGCCCTTCCACATGGAAGAGCTGCTGGCGCGCCTGCGCGCGCTCATCCGCCGCTCCCGGGGCTGGGCGGATCCGGTGCTGCGCAGCGGGCCGCTGGCGCTCGACACCCGATCGCAGAGCGTTTCAATCGGCGGTGAGCCGGTATCGGTGACGGCATTCGAGTACCGCATCCTCGAGTATCTGATGCTGCACGCCGATCGTGTGATCTCCAAGAGCGAGCTCTCCGAGCACGTCTACGAAGAGGATCTCGAGCGCGACAGCAACGTCGTCGAGGTGCTGGTGGGACGGCTGCGCCGCAAGCTCGACCCGCATGGAAACCTCGCTCCCATCGAGACCCTGCGCGGGCGCGGCTATCGCTTTCGCCTCGCCCTCGAATCCGGTGAGGGAGAGTGACGGGTGCTTTCGCTCAACGCCCGCCTGACGCTGACGGCCAGCCTGGTGCTGGTGGCTTTTCTCGGTCTCACGGGACTCGCCCTGGAGCGGGCCTTTCGCGATGCCGGGCTGGCGGCGGTCGAGGACCGCCTGCGCGCACATATCTACACCCTCCTGGCGGGCGCCGAGATCGAAGGCGGCGTGCGCCTGGTCATGCCGAGGGCGCTGCCGGAAGCGCGCTTGGCGTTGCCGGACTCGGGGCTCTACGCCCGCATCGTCGACGCCGAAGGGGCAACCCTATGGCAGTCGGATTCGCTGCTGGGATTCTCCGTTCCGTTTCCCGCCACCGGCGCGGATGGCGTCGGCGTGTTCGCGCCGGTCAGTGCCAGCGACGGCAGAGCGCTCTTCGCCATGTCCTTCTCGGTGCTGTGGCAGCTCGATGCCGGAGGGGAGCGGCGCTTCACCTTTCAGGTGGCAGAGTCACGGGATGTCCTCGGCGCTCAGCGGGTGCGCTTTCGGCGCAGCCTCTGGGGCTGGCTCGCGGCTGCGGCGGTTGCCCTGCTGCTCACCCAGGGGCTGGTGCTGCGTTACGGGCTGGCGCCCCTGCGGCGTGTCGCCTCTGAGCTCGCGGCCATCGAGTCCGGTGCCAGAAAGCATCTGTCGGCGCGCTATCCGCGCGAGCTCGGCCGGCTCACCGAGCGCATCAACGCGTTCATAGATACCGGACGCGGACGTCTCGATCGATCGCGAAACGCGCTCGCGGAGCTCGCGCACAGCCTCAAGACCCCGCTTGCGGTGCTTCAGAGCATGCTCGACGGCGGTGCGGATG
>JAABYT010000019.1:95449-117464 GCA_011775625.1 Gammaproteobacteria bacterium
ATCGATCACCAGCTGCAGCGGGCGGCAGCCTCGGGGCCGACGCCGCTTGCGCCGGGGGTGCGGCTCGCGCCGCTGCTCGAACGTCTCGCGGATTCGCTGCTCAAGGTCTACGTGGACAAGGGCCTTTCGGTGGACATCGACGTCGATGCCGATCTGGCGCTGCACGCCGACGAAGGAGACCTGATGGAGATATTCGGCAATCTTCTCGACAACGCGTGCAAGTGGGCCGGCAAGCGCGTGCGCGTCAAGGCCGCGCGCGGCAACGGCACGGAGCTGCGGTTGCGGGTCGAGGACGACGGTCCGGGGATCGCTGCGGACAAGGTCGAGGCGGTGATGGCCCGCGGCGGGCGTGCCGATGCGACGACGCCGGGGCACGGCATCGGGCTCGCGGTGGTGCACGACATCGTGGTCGAAGCCTACGGTGGACAGGTCGACGTCGGCGCGAGCGAGCTCGGCGGAACCGCGGTGGAGATTCGATTGCGGCGGCGCTGAGGGGCGCCGCTCAGGCCGTGAGCGCGGCGATCTCGCGCTCGGCGAGGGTGATCCACTGACGGTGCAGTCGCGCGTAGTGGCGGGGTGCGCGCTGCATGGCATACAGCATGGCCTGGTACAGCGCTTTCGCCTCGCCGGGTCTGCCCAGGGTGGTCAGCAGCAGCGCATGACGGCAATGCGCCTCCGGTGCGTGGGAGTAGGAGGTCAGCGCCTCGTATTCGTGCAACGCGTCGTGCACCTCGCCGAGAGCCTCGAGGCTGCGCGCGTAGAGCAGGTGCCCGGCCTCGGAGCGGAAGTGCGGGTTGGCCGCGATGAGACGATCGAGCGACTGCTTGGCCGCATGGTACTGGCCCAGGCCGAAGCGCGAGCGCGCGAGCCCGAGCAGGATCAGGGGATCGTTGTGGCACTCGCCGGCATCGAGGCTCTCGAACAGCTCTGCCGCCTCGTCGTAACGGCCATGCTTGAGACAGGTGAGCGCCAGCGCGAGGCGATTGAGCAGGTTGTCGGACAACGCCAGGGCCGCGCGGCGCTGATGGAGCTCGCGTTGCGGGTCGGCGGGAGGCCGCCCCGTGGGCGCGGGCAGGCAGACTGGCCGAAGCGCGGCACACCAGAGAATTCTCACCAGGTAGGTGAGCGTGCCGAGGGCGGGAATCACCAGCATGAGCAGCAGCCAGGCGTCGTTGCGCTGACTGCGAGCGGCGTGCATGACGAGCGCGACATGCAGAAGAACACACAGAATGAGTAAGGCGCTCACGCAACGACTCCAGGGGTGACTGGCCAAGTCCTTGCTATGGGTATCGTGGCCCGGCGCGCGGATCTTTAACGGCTCGAGAGCGCCGGACGGCGGGTGTGCGGCGCCGTTCACAGTCGCAGGGGGGGAGAGCCGGCACGGGCGAGCTGGAAAGCGGCCTTCCCGGTGGCGAGAGCTGCTGATCAACTCGCCTGTGGGACCCGGTGGCCACCAACGTGCGGAGCTTTTGAGAAAGGGACTACCGAGTGCCGATCCCCGTGCCCGCCGTGCCGGCTGACGAATGCTGCAAGATCGAGGCCAGCTGACGCGCAGGGTGGCGATTCAATGAGTTAGCGGAGGCGCTCGATGACGCCCCAAGACAAGTGTAAAGAAAACCGACATTCCCAACGCAGCCCACGCGGCTGGCGCCATGGTTCGGCACAGGCAGGCGCGCGGGGACTTACGGGCGGAAACGATCCCGGTGTCCGGCCCTCGAAGGCGCGCGACGGTGCTCAGCGCTGCCCGAGCATCGCCAGCGCCCGCTCGAGCAGGACACCGGGGCCGGCCAGCGCGTCGACGATGGTGAAGTGGTTCGCGCCGGGCACCTCGACGACGTCCACGGGCGCGGCGGGGGTGTGCCATCTCTCGGCCAGGGTGTGCGCCTGAAGATGAAACCCTTCGCTCTCGAGAGCGCCGACGGCGGCCGTGACGGTTGCACTGCCGATGCGCGGCATGAACGCCGGGCTGTTGCGGCGGGCGGTCCGCGCGTCCATGGATACCGCCTCGTTGATACTCGTGTGCAGGAGTGGCTCCAGCGTGTACAGCCCGCTGATGGCGAGGCCGCTGTGCACCAGGTCGGCCGGCAGATCGCGCGCCACGTCCGGCCAGGGCGTCGCCATCAGCATGGCGGTGAGATGACCGCCCGCAGAATGCCCGCACACCTGGATGCGGTCGGCGTCGAAGCCCAGGTCATCGGCATGACGCCAGAGCCAGGCGAGGGCGGCGCGCACCTGGGCAACGATGTCATCGATGGTCACCTGGGGGCACAGGTCGTAGCCGACCACGGCGACGTTGATGCCGTTGGCGCAAAGGCTTTCGGCGATGAAATGATTGTCGCGGCGATCGCCGCGCTGCCAGTAGCCGCCGTGCAGGTACACCGCCAGCGGCGCGTTGGCGACGCCGGTCTCGATGAGATCGATCTTCTGGCGCTCGCTGTCGCCGTAGGCCAGATCCAGCCTGCAGCTGCGTCGCGCGCGCAGCTGCTCGCTGCGGTGCCTCCAGCCGGTCTGAATGTCCACGTGCTCGGGAACCGCGGCGCGGGCGTTGTACTGGGTTTCCAGTTCCGGGTCGATGGTCATGGCGGTGCTCCTGGTCCGAGCAGCTCGGGCAGCCGGCGCATGTCGGCGAACACCCGGGCGCCGGCGGCGGTGAGCCGAGCTGGATCGCTCAAGGCCGCGTATCCATACACCGTCATGCCGGCAGCGATGCCCGCCTCGACGCCGACGGGCGTGTCTTCGACGACGGCGCAGGCGGCCGGATCGGCGCCCAGGGTCTCGGCCGCATGCAGGAAAACGTCCGGGTGTGGTTTGCCGCGGGCCACCGCTGCGGCGCTGAACAGGCGGCCCTCGAAGCGCGCGAGAAGGCCTGCGCGCTCGAGCGTCGTGCGCATTTTGACGAGCTGGCCGCTGGAAGCGACGCAAACGGGTACCGCGATGCGCTCGAGCGCGGCGACGATGCCGGGGATGGGTCGCACCTCCTCGCGCAGCGCCTCGAGGGTGCGCCTGCGCACGCTCTCGACGAAATCTTGATCGGCCGCGTGACCGAAGCTCGATCGCAGGATGTGTAAGCAATCGTCCATGGTGCGGCCCATGAAGTGCTCGTAGCAGTCCTCGATTCCGATCGGCAGTCCGCGCTCGGCGAGCACTTCGGCCATAATACGGTTGCTGATGGGCTCGCTGTCCACCAGCACGCCATCGCAGTCGAAGATGATCAGCTGCCACCGCATCTCACAAGCCCAGGTAGCGATTCTTCAGATCGTCGTCATCGGCGAGCGCACGTGAGTGGCCTTGCCAGACCACGCGGCCCTTCTCCATCACGTAATGCCGATCGGCGATACGCAGCAGTGCTTCGAGGTTCTTGTCGATCAGCAGGATCGCCTGTCCATCGCCCTTGAGCTGCTCGATGGCGCTCCAGATCGCGGCACGCACCAGTGGGGCGAGACCTTCGGTGGCCTCGTCGAGGATTAGAAGCCGCGGCTGCGTCATCAGCGCACGGCCGATGGCGAGCATCTGTTGCTCGCCCCCCGACAGCTGGCTGCCCGCGCTGCGGCTTCGCTCGGCAAGCGTCGGGAACAGCTCGAAGACGCGTGCAATGCTCCACGCATCGCCTCGCCGTGACCTGGCTGATGGACGCGCGACCTCGAGATTCTCGCGCACGCTCAGGTTGGGAAAGATCTGTCGGCCCTCGGGGACCAGACCCAGTCCCTGGCGAACGATGCGATGGCTGGCGCTGCCGGCGAGCTCGTGGCCTCTGAAGCACACGCTGCCGGCGAAGAAGTGCGTGAGGCCGACGATGGCACGCACGGTAGTGGTCTTACCCATGCCATTTCGACCGAGCAGGCTCACCACTTCGCCGCCCTCGACATCGAGGCTGACGCCGTAGAGAACCTGCGTGTCGCCGTAGCGGCATTGCAGCTCGCGCACCTCGAGCATCAGTCGTCCTCACCGAGATAGGCGCGCCGAACCTGCGGGTCGGTACGAACCGCCTCGGGCGGGCCGCTCGCGATGCACCGGCCGGACACCATGACCGAGACGGTGTCCGCGATGCTGAATACCACGTCCATGTCGTGCTCCACCAGCAGCATCGTAATGTGACCCTTGAGCGAGTCGAGCAGCCGCGCGACGTCGCGGCTCGACTCGGGTCCGGTGCCGGCCATGGGCTCGTCGAGCAGCAGCATGGTCGGCCGCCCGGCCAGTGCCATGGCGAGCTCGAGCCGTCTTCTGTCGCCGTGGGCGAGCGCACCGGCTCGGGTGCCGGCAAGCGCGCCGAGATCGAGACGATCGAGAAGCTCCGCGACCGGCGCGCCAAGCGCTGCATCCCGGTCTGCGCGGCGCCAGAAGCGGTAGCTGTGACCGAGCCGGGGCTGCACGGCGAGGGCGAGGTTCTCGGACACCGTGAGGCCATCGAAGAGCGTTGAAATCTGGAAGGTGCGGGCAAGACCCAGACGCGCGCGGCGGTGAACGGACAGCGAGGTGATGTCGCGTCCGTCGAAATGAATGCTGCCCGAATCCGGTAGCAGCTCTCCGGCCAGCTGGTTGATGACCGTCGTCTTGCCAGCGCCGTTGGGTCCGATGAGCGCGTGAATCTCGCCGCGGCGAACCTGCAGCGACAACGCTTCGCTGGCGACCACGGCACCGAAGGACTTGTTGAGCGCGCATGTGTCGAGCAGCCAGTCAGCCACCATCGTTGCCTCTGCCGAGGAGGAGCCCGTAGACCCCGCGGCGCGTGGTGAGGACAACCAAGATCAGGAGCGGGCCGAGATACAGCTGCCAGTGCTCGGTGAAGATGGCCAGCAGATCCTCGCCGAGCAGCAGCACCGCGGCGCCGAGCACGGGCCCGATGAGCGTACCCATGCCACCGAGAATCACCATCACCAGCAGCTCACCGGAGCGCGTCCAGTGAAGCAGGCCCGGGCTCACGTATTCCGTTTGATTCGCGATGAGCGCACCGGCGAGCCCGGCGCCGGCGCCGGCGATGGCGAAGCACAGCAGCTTGTAGCGGTAGGTGGGAAAGCCCAGCGCACGCATGCGGCGTTCGTTCTGTGCGCAGCCGCGGATCACCATGCCGAAGCGCGAGTTGACCAGGCGCTGACAGATGAGCATAAACATCGCCAGGGACCCGAGACAGACATAATAAAAAGTCGTGTCGTCGCCGAGATCGAGTCCGGCCAGATCGTTGCGGCTCCAGAGGCTCAGTCCGTCGTCGCCGCCATAGGCCTCCAGCGAGTCGAAGAAGTAGAAAAGCATCTGCGCGAAGGCAAGCGTGATCATGATGAAGTGAATCCCCGAGGTGCGCAGGCTGAGCGCGCCGATCACGGTGGCCAGCAAGGCCGAGACGATCACCGCGAGCGGCCAGGACACCAGCGCATTATTGGTCCCGGACACCGGAATCGGTCCGCTCGCGAGTGGCACACCCTCGAAAGCATGAAAAGCGAGAATGCCGACCACGTAGGCGCCGGCGCCGAAGAACGCCGCGTGACCGAGACTCACCATGGCGCCGAAGCCGAGGATCAGGTCGAGGCTGACGGCGGCGATGGCGTAGATGAGAATGCGGCTCGCCAGTGACACCATGAAGGGCTCGTCCGCGAGCCCCGCGAGCGGCGGCAGAAGCGCGAGCAGCGCGCCGCCGACATACCAGAGGAGTCGCTTGCGAGCGGAGAGCTTCATGGCCGCGGCGGCAGGGGCGTGGGCGCTGCGCTCACGCGGGCGCGGGGAACAGCCCGCGCGGGCGCCACAGCAGCACCGCAGCCATTAATATGTAGATACCCATGGAGGCGAGTGACGCGCCGGCGCCATCGGCCGTGGCGGCCGGCAGGAAGAGCCTGAGCAGCGTCGGCAGAAAGGCCCGTCCAAGGGTGTCCACGAGTCCCACCAGCAGGGCGGCGAGAAACGCGCCGCGAATCGATCCGAGCCCACCGATGACGATGACGACGAATGTCTCGATGAGAATGCTCTCACCCATGCCGGACTCGACCGCCAGGATCGGCGCCGCCATCAATCCGGCGAGCCCCGCCAGCCCGGCGCCGAGGGCGAACACCAGGCTGTAGAGCATTCGGGTGTCGATGCCGACGGCCTCGGCCATGTCGCGGTTGCTGGCCGCGGCACGGATCTGCATGCCGAGGCGTGTGCGCCCGATGAGCAGATAGAGCAGCCCGGCAACGGTCAGACCGGTCGCGATGATGGCCAGGCGAAAAGCGGGGTAGGGGACGCCGGGGATCATCTCCACGCTGCCCGATAGCGCCTCGGGGACATCCATGAACAGGGGCTGGCGGCCCCACACAATCTGCACAAGGGCGTTGAAGAACAGAATCAGCCCGAAGGTCGCGAGGACCTGATCGAGGTGGTCGCGTGGGTAAAGGCGCCTCAGCACCACGAGCTCCACCAGCAGGCCTACCAGCGCCGCCGCTGCCACGGCAGCCAGCAAGCCGAGCATGAAGCTGCCGCTCGCTGCGGTCACCGTGGCCGCGACGAAGGCGCCGAGCATGTACATGGAGCCGTGGGCCAGATTGATGAGCCGCATGATGCCGAAGACCAGCGTCAGGCCGGCCGCCATCAGGAACAGCATCACCCCCAGCTGAAGCCCGTTGAGGACCTGTTCGACGAGCAGCAGCATGGGCTACATCTTGCAGTCCTTGGCGTACGCGTCGGCGTGGTTGGTGAAGACCTTCTTGACCGTGCGATTGGTAAAGCTGCCGTCGGCGCTCTTCACGACCTTGCGCACGTACAGATCCTGAATCGGGTGCTGATTCGGCCCGAAGCGGAAATCACCGCGCACGGAATCGAACTTCGCTGCGCGAAGCGCGCTGCGCAGCCCTTTGGTGTCACTGATGTTTCCGCCGACCGCTGCAATGGCGCTGCCGATGAGCCGCGCTGCGTCGTAGCCCTGGCTCGCGTAGAGCGTCGGATAGCGGCCGTAGGCTGCATGAAAGGCGGCTACGAACTCCCCGTTGGCGCCATTGTCGAGGTCCCGGTTCCACTGGGAGCCGTTGTGCACACCGACGGCGGCATCCCCGACCGCCTTCAGCAGGCGCTCGTCGAATGAAAACGCGGGTCCGAACACCGGGATCTCGCTGCTGAGCCCCGCCTGTGAGTACTGCTTGAGAAAATTGATGCCCATACCGCCCGGCAGGAAGAAGAAAACGGCGTCGGGCTTGGCTGCGCGCAGGGCAGCAAGCTCGGCGGAATAATCCGACTGCCCGAGCTTGGTGTAGACCTCTCCAGAGATGCCGCCTTTGTAGTAGCGCTTGAATCCCGCCAGGGAGTCCTTACCAGCAGGATAGTTCGGCGCCAGCATATAAACGTTGGCGAATCCCTGGTCGGTCACGAACTTTCCGGTAACCTCGTGAAGGTTGTCGTTCTGCCAGGCGACGTTGAAATAGTTCTCGTGGCATCCCTTCCCCGCGAGCTGCGACGGCCCGGCATTGGGGCTCACGTAGATTACGTCGCTGCGAACGACTTTGGGCACCACCGCCATGGCGACGTTCGAGAAGACGATTCCGGTGATGATCTTGATGTTCTCGCGCTTGATGTAGCGCTCGGAGATTTGCTTACCACGTTCCGGCTTGCGACCATCGTCTTCGACCAGCAGCTCGACAGTGACTCCACCGAGCTTACCGCCTTCGCGGTCCATGGCGAGGCGGAATCCGTCGCGGATCTCCTCGCCGAGATAGCCGGCCTTGGTGGACAGAGTCGTGATCATGCCAATCTTGACGTCGGCGGCCGCGACGGCCCCGTGCACGCAGAGTAACGCGAGCAGGGTTGTGATTTTCGTTCGTCTCATCATGGTCGCTCCTCCCTCGAAGCTGAGGCCTATTCTACCGAGCGGGGCCTCGCACGAGAATGGGCGTGGTCGTGTTCCCGGAACACGATGACGCTGTCGAAACGTCCGAAGCTCCGCGTCAGGCCCGGAAACCAGTCGAGGAGGGTCGAATCCAGCCTGCCCGTGTCGGCAATCACGAAATTCCTGCGGGGGATGCCGATGACGTGGATGAATTCGAGGAAGGCCTCGAGGGTGCCGTCCTGATGCTCACCGATCACGTTGATGTTGCGAATCTGATCGCGGCTGACACGATGCTCGCCGAGGCGGATGCGCCGGTACATCCAGTTCGGCTGATCGGCGCAGTGCAGGGCACCGAAGACCACGGCGTGGCGCTTGCCGCGTCGGAGCTGGCTGCGCAGATTGCCTGCGATGGAGATGTCTCGGGACCCCTNNGATGCCGGCCACGACGATTCCCGGGTTGGTGCTGCGTGCTGAGCGCACGACGCCGGCGATGTTCTCGCCGAGCAAAGGCACCTGCGGCTCGCCTGCGTCGATGCGTTGCATGATCGCCGGCAGCTCGTCGCCTGCAATCTCGAGCAGAAGCACGTCAAATGGAAGCGCTGCGAGGAATACGTCTGCGAGAAAGTGCCTCGTCGAAGCCATGTGCTGCTCTCCGACGCAGAGAATCGCCGGGCTCGATGCGTTCAGTGCGGCGAGCTCGACAGCCACTTCGCCGAGACTGGCGCGCAGATTGTCGCTGAGCGCACGCTGGCGGGCCTCGGACATGGCGGCAAACGACTCGATGGCCCGGGTAGCCATCATCTCGTAGCCGGGATGCTGGATGAATGCATCGACGGGAACCTCGATGGGTCGCGGTGTCGGCACGTAGTGGAGCCGCGCCCACTCGGCCGCGATCCACGCGAGGCCCGCGAGCGAGACGACCAGTACGACGATCAGTGTGACGCGCAGCATGAATGGGACTGGCCGCGAGTGCGCGCTCGCGCCTGCGCGCGATTCAATGGATGATCAGGCAGTTGATCTCGGACAAATTCGTGACTTTGCGTGAGACGCTTCCCATGAGCACGCCCTTCACCTTACCGAGTCCCCGGGTGCCGAGGACGACGAGATCGGCCTTGCGGCGTTTCGCGTAGCGCAGGATCACCGTGGCCGGATCGCCGTGCTCGAGGGCGGTCTTGACCTTACCTGCGCCTTTTTTCAACGCACGGGCCTCCGCGTCGCCGAGGATTTTTCTGCCGACGAACTCCATGACGTCCGAGCGGGCGCCCGCTATCTTTTCGACTTCCGCCATCTTTTTCAGCTCCGGGGGCAGCTGCATCTCGCGCACCGCGTAGAGCAGGTGCAGCGTGGCATCGTACTTGCCGGCCATGTCAGCAGCGAGATCGATGGCGCGATTGGAAGCGGGCGACGCATCGGTCGCCACAAGGATGTTCTTGAGCATCGGTTCCCTCTCGTCAGGCCGGTGTCATTCCGCGCATGCGCTCGTTGCGTCTTCGCAGCAGTTCCAGCGCGGTCAGGAGCAAAATTGACAGAAGCACCAGAATCGTAGCGACCGCCAGAATGGTCGGGCTGATCTGCTCGCGAATACCGGCGAACATGCGTCTCGGGATCGTGTACTCCTCGATGCCGGCAAGGAAAAGCACGACCACCACCTCGTCGAAGGAGGTGATGAAGGCAAACAGCGCACCGGAGATCATGCCCGGCAGCACCAGCGGCACGGTCACCTTGAAGAAGGTACGCAAGCCGTCGGCGCCGAGGCTCGCCGATGCTCGTGTCAGGCTCTGATCGAAGCCCACCAGGGTCGCCGTGACGGTAATCACCACGAAGGGTGTACCGAGCGCGGCATGCGCGAGGATGACGGGCAGCAGATGAAGCCCCGACCAGATCTCGCTCAGCTGCCGCGGCGTGAAGCCGATCAGGGAGTAGAAAAAGTACATCCCCACGGCGGTGATCACCAGCGGCACGATCATCGGGGAGATCAGCAGACCCATGAGAAACGTCTTGCCGGGCAGCCGGGCATTGCTCAAGCCCACCGCGGCGATGGTGCCGAGCGCAGTGGCGATTAAGGTGGCGAATATCGCCACGATGACGCTGTTCTTGATCGCCAGGTGCCAGACTTTGCTCTGCTCGCCAACGAAGAAATCCTCGTACCAGCGCAGGCTGAATCCGGGCATGGGGTAAGTGAAGTAGGGCTCGGAATTGAAAGAAAGCGGAATGATCACCAGAATCGGCATGATCAGAAACACCAGGATAGCGCCGCAGATCACACGGAATCCGATGTACCAGGACCTTCCCAGCGAACCGACGTACGGGGGAAGGTTCCTCAGCCCTTTGATGGAGGCGCGCACGGCCACCACGAGACAGACGAAAAGCAATGCGTAAACGAGAATCTTTGCCATTGCTTTACCCGAGCTTCATGTTATCGATGCCGACAACCTTGTCGTACAGAATGTAAACCGCAAGAACGCCAACGAGCAGAATGCCTCCAAGGGCAGATGCCAGGCCCCAGTTGAGCGAACGGTTGGTGTGATCGGCAATGAAGTAGCTGACCATCTGATCCGTCGGGCCGCCGACCAGCGCCGGGGTGATGTAGTAGCCGAGCGCGAGGATGAAGACCAGCAGGCCACCGGCGCCGATGCCGGCGAGGGACTGGGGAAAGTACACCCGCCAGAACGCCGTCCACGGCGTTGCGCCCAGCGAGCGCGCGGCGCGCTCGTAGCTCGGCGGGATGTTCTTCATGACGCTGTAGATGGGCAGAATCATGAACGGCAGAAGAATGTGCGTCATCGCCACCAGCACGCCGAATCGGTTGAAAATCAGCTGGATGCGTTCGTCGATGATGTTGAGGAACATGAGCACGTCATTGAGCACTCCTTCGGTTTGCAGCACCACGACCCACGCGGTGGTGCGCACCAGCAGCGACGTCCAGAAGGGCAGCAGTACCAGAATCATCAGCAGATTGCTGTAGCGAAGCGGCAGGTTCGCGAGCAGATAGGCCACCGGGTAACCCAGCAGCACACACAGTATGGTCACCAGCGCGCTGATCCAGAATGTGCGCACCCAGACGGAGTCCATGCCGGTGAGCAGATAGAGTTGACGACTCTCGGGCTCCGGAACGATGTCGCCTTCCGCGTTACGCCTGAAATCGAGCGCTTTGAGATAATAGCTCGGCGTGTAGCGCCGGCCCGCGTCCTTGATTGTCACCCAGACGTCCCGATCTCCCCACTTTTTGGAGATCTTCAGGAACGCCTCTTTCCACTTGCCGTCCATGAAGGGGCCCGCCTGCATGCGGCTCACCCTGCGCCCGGTCTTGGTCATGAGGCTGCGCATACCGCCCTTGTCGTAGTTGAGTCGCGTGGCGGCCTTACCGATGGAGCGGTCCTTCGCGGCCCGGGATATCTCTTCCGCGAGCACCGCGTACACCTCCTCGGGCGGAGTCGGCGCGCCGGTCGGGTCCCAGTCGGCGAGCGCCGCGACGGTCTTGGGGAAGGTTTCGACGATGACCGGGTTCTCGAAGCTGAAGTACATCATGCGCACGATGGGCGCGAGGAACGCAAAGGCAATGAAGACCAGCAACGGCACCACCAGCATGAAGGCGCGGATCTTGTTCCTGCGCTCGGCCTTGGCAAGCGCAGCCTTGAGGCTCTGGCCGCCCATGACCTCATAGGTGTGCATCGTCTGTTGTGCGGTCGCCATGTTCTCAGGTCCCGTCCGATAGTTTGCCGCCGGTCAGCGCGTCAGCCAGGTGGTGAAGCGCTCGTCCATATCCTGCTGGTTGTCCGCCCACCACTCGAAATCGTTCTGCAGAGAGTTAGAAAAGTTGTCCGGGGACGTGGGCAGGTGCGGCTTCACCTTCGGATCGACCAGGTCCATGGAAGAGCGCCGCACCGGGCCGTAGGAGATGTACTTGGCCTGGTTCGCCAGCTGGACGGTGTCCGTTGAGAAGATCACGAACTCGAGCGCCGTCGCCAGGCTCGGCGTGCCCTTGACGATGCCCCACAAATCAATATCCCACACCTGACCGTCCCAGATGATGACAAAGGGCTTCTTCTCCTTGACCATCGCGTTGTAAAGGCGGCCGTTGTACGCGGATGTCATCACGACTTCGCCGTCGGCCAGCAGCTGGGGCGGCTGGGCGCCGGCCTCCCACCAGACGGTGTGCGGCTTGAGCACGTCGAGCTTGCGGAAGGCGCGGTCGACCCCCTCCTCGGTGGCCAGCACTTCGTAGACCTGCCGCGTGGGTACGCCGTCCGCCATCAGCGCCCACTCCAGGTTCACCCGCGGCGTCTTGCGAAGTCCTCGCTTACCCGGAAACTTCTTGACGTCGAAGAAATCCCTGATGGTCCACGGGCGGTTGTTCGGAAACTTGGTGCGGTCGAAGGCCACCACCGTGGACCAGACGATCTCGCCGACCGCGCAGTCGACGATGGTGCCGGGAATGAAGTCCTCCTCGGCCGGCGTACCGTTGGGCGCGGGCGGCAGGATGCGCGGATCGACGCGCTCCAGCAGCCCCTCGTCGCAGCCGCGCACTGCGTCCGATAGCTCGAGATCCACCACGTCCCAGCGGATGTTGCCTGATTCCACCTGCGTCTTGATCTGCGCGAGCCCGCCGTTGTAGTCCTCGGAAAGGATGTTTACTCCGGTCTTCTTGGTAAAAGGCTCGTGGTAGGCCTTCACCTGGCTGCGGGTGTAGGCGCCGCCCCAGGAGACGACGGTCAAAGACTCGGCGGCTGGAGCCGCTGTGCCCGCGAGCATCAGAGCAATCGCCGCGGCGGTGATAGAGAGCGCGCGCAGGCGCTTCGCATCGATCATTGTCTTGCCTCCTGCGATGCTCGTCTGAGTGAGCCCACGCCGGTCATGGGCTCACTCAGACGATCCGGGGACGGGTCCACGACCCGTCCCCGGAACCGGCCTTACTTCGCGAGCCAGGTGGTGAAACGCTCGTTCAGCTCATCCTGGTTGTCAGCCCAGAACTCGACGCTGGTGGCGAGCGCCGTTTTCATGTGCTCCGGCGTCGTCGGCATGTGCGGCATCATCGGATCGCCGGTCTCGGCGTGCGTCGTGATCAGGGGGATCGACGACTTGCGCGCGGGACCGTAGGAGATCCAGCGAGCCTGATCGGCGAGGCGCTGGGTGTCCGTGGAGAACTTGACGAACTCGAGGGCCTCCTTCACGTTCGGCGAGCCCTTGACGATGGCGTACAGGTCGATGGCCCATATCTGGCCGTCCCACACGATCACGAAAGGCTTCTTCTCCTTGACGATGGCGTTGAACAGCCGGCCGTTGTAGGCCGACGCCATGGCCACCTCGCCGTCGGCGAGCATCTGTGGCGGCTGCGCGCCGGCTTCCCACCAGACGACGTCCTTCTTGATGGTGTCGAGCTTTCTGAAGGCGCGGTCGACACCGGCGGAAGTACCGAGCGTCTCGTAGATCTCGCTGTTGGGCACGCCGTCGGCCATCAATGCCCACTCGAGATTGACGAGAGGGGTTTTACGCAGCCCACGCTTGCCGGGGAATTTCTTGGTATCGAAGAAATCGGCAATGCTGCCCGGCTTGGCGCCGGAGAACTTGCTGTCGTCGTAGGCGTAAACCGTGGACCACACGATGCTCGAGACTGCGCAGGGCATAATCGTGCCCGGCAGGAAGTCGTCGGTGGCGGGGGTGCCGTCGGGCGCTGCGGGCAGCGTCTTCGGATCGATCTCCACCAGCAGCCCTTCGTCGCAGGCGCGCTGGGCGTCGCCCGGCTCGAGGTCGACCACGTCCCACTTGATGTTGCCGGANNATGCCGGTCTTCTTGGTGAACGGCTCGTGATAGGCCTTGACCTGGCTGCGGGTATAAGCACCGCCCCATGACACGACGGTCAGGGACTCGGCGCCCAGCACAGGCGTAGCCGCGACCATCCCGAGGGCGGCACCGGCTACAGCCAGACAGACTGAATTGCGGAAGCTCTTCATAGCGTTTTTCTCCGTTGAATCGCAGTGTTTGTGCCGGTACCTTCGGCGAAAATGCCGTCATGGTCGGCAATTCTTCGGTTCTCTTCCCTCGTCTCCGTTTCGTGCCTTCCTGGTTTTCCTCCAAGCCGAGGCTCACAGATAGTCGAGCGCGCGGCAGTCTTCTGCCTGCCATCCCACCTTGACGGTCTCGCCCGTCTGCAGGTGCTGATGACCGGCGGAATTCGGAATCTTGATGATGAAATCGTTGTGGCCCAGAAGGTTAACGCGCGTGCGCACGTGATCGCCGAGATAGATGAGCTCCTCGACGGTGGCATCGAAGACATTCGGGCAGCTTCCGGGCTCGGGCCGTACGAAGACGCGCTCGGGGCGCAGCGAAAGGGTCGAATGCTCGCCTTCCTTGCGCACGTTGACCGCCAGCGCCTCGACGGTCTGGCCATTCTCCACCTGAACCGTGCAGTTCTTGCCGGTAAAGCCCTTCACGGTGCCGACCAGACGGTTGTTCTCGCCGATGAACTGGGCGACGAACGCGTTCTCGGGCAGCTCGTAGAGATCCTCGGGCGCGGCGAGCTGCTGGATGATGCCGTCGTTGAACACCGCGATGCGGTTCGACATGGTCAGCGCCTCGCTCTGATCGTGGGTGACGTAGACCACGGTGACCCCGAGGTTTTCGTGAATGTGCTTGATCTCGTACTGCATCTGCTCGCGCAGCTGCTTGTCGAGCGCGCCAAGGGGCTCGTCCATCAGAACGAGCTTCGGCTCGAACACCAGGGCCCGCGCGACCGCCACGCGCTGCTGCTGGCCGCCGGAGAGCTGACCGGGCCGGCGGTTGCCGAAAGCGCCGAGCTCGACCATGTCGAGCGCCTTCTTGACCCGCTCCTCGATGTCGCTCTTCGAGCGCTTGCGCACCTCGAGGGGAAAAGCGAGATTCTCGGATACCGTCATGTGCGGGAACAGCGCATAGTTCTGGAACACCATGCCGATGTCGCGCTTGTGGGGCGCGACGTTGTTGATGGGCTTGCCGTCCAGGATGATGTCGCCGTGGGTCGCGGTCTCGAATCCCGCCAGCATCATCAGGCAGGTGGTCTTGCCGGAGCCCGAAGGACCGAGCATCGTGACGAATTCACCCTTCTCGATGTCCAGGTTGAGATTCTTCACCACCAACGTCTCGCCGTCGTAGCTCTTCTGAACATCGGCGAATTGGACGAATGCCTGGTTATCCGTGGACATCGATTACCACCCTTTGCGTTCCTTGTATCTGAGCGTGCCCCGGGTAGGCATTCAAGGGACGCGATTGTGCGGCCCTTCGGGAGTCTGCCTCGGCGATTAACGGCGCGCGGAAAACGCGGCTGCAAAGCAGGCACAGGCCTTGGAAGTCGCGGTCAACCGCGCTGCGAAAGATTGGGCTCCTCCATGTGGCGCCTTGCTGCTGTGCCCTTCGGGCGCCAGCAATCGGCACTCTTCGATTCAGTCTTGTTTGCGTTTTGCCTGCATCAGCAGGACACCGGCCCCGCGATTGTAGTCCGAGCGTTACCCCGACTTCAACCGAGCAATTTTGTGAAGGGCGCTGAAATCATTGAAATTTACGCTCCGAACGGGGTGTCGCAGACGGCTGCTCGAGCGTTTCGAGAAGCGCCTCGGCGGCCGGTCTGCGGGAGAATACCGTTCCTGATTCGAGCAGCGCCACGAGCTCGTGACGGGCCCGAGACTGCTCGCCCGCCTGCGCCAGGCCGACGGCCAGGTGATAGCGAATATCGCCGTTCGTGGGAGCCCGTCGCGCGGCCTGCTCGAGCAGGCCGAGACCCTTGTCGATGCGGCCCTCCTGCACCAGCAGCCAGCCGTAGGTGTCGATGATATCGGCACGCGACGGTGCGCGGGCATAGGCGCGTTCGGCGAGCTCGATGGCGCGTGCGTCGCCTTGCTCGTGGTAGAGCCAGGCGAGGTTGTTCAGGGCCAGCACGTTGGCCGGGCGAATTTCCAGAACACGGCGATACTCCGCCATCGCCCGATCCTTTTCGCCGCCCTGGTGCAGCGTGGCCGCGTAGGCGAGACGCACCGCGGCGTCGTCGGGATTTGCGTCGAGCCACTCGCTCAGGGTAGCCACCGCGTCGGCTTCCCCCGCCCGGCTGCGAGCCGCGTAGAGCTTGAGCACCGTCGCCGACGTCGGCGCCGCGTCGATGGCCCTGGCGTAGGCGTCGGTGGCGGCGCGAGCATCGCCGCGCGCTATCCACACGTCGCCCTCGAGCGCGAAGCCGGCGGAGGATTGCGGTTGTGCTTCCTGGAGCGCGCGGGCGATGCGCAGGGCCTCATCGTGCTGGCCCGTGCGCAGCGCCAGGGTGCCGAGCCCGAGCCTTGCCGTGATGTGACCGGGGCTGATGCGGAGCACGCGCTCGAGCGCTCTGCGCGCGTTGGCGGCGTCACGCTTGCCGGCGTAGGCCAGCGCCAGCTGAATGTGCGTCTCGGCGGAATCGGGGTAACGCCCGGCGAGCTCGCTCAGGGTGCCGATGGCATCGTCGTGCATGCCGGTGGCAACCTGGGTACGGCCGAGCAGCAGGGTGGTGGCCGCGAGCTGCGGCGCGATGGCGTGGGCCTCGCGGGCGAGTGCGAGCGCCCGCCCGGCGTTGCCACGGCGCAGCTGGTAGCCGGCGAGAATCAGGCGCGGTTGAAGCGCGCGCGGGTTCTTTTCACGGGCGCGCTCGAGCAGGGCGATGCCCTCCCGGGTGCGTCCCTCCTCGCTGGCCATGCTGGCCAGGGCCACCAGGGCGACCGGCTGATGCGCGTGGCGCTCGAGCACACGCTCGTAGGCCGCGCGGGCCTCGTCGCGTTTTCCCTCGCGCAGATCCATGCGCGCGAGGTTGAGCGCGGCGGTGGCGTAGTCGGGATTGAGCTGCACCGCCTTGCGGTAGCTTTGCCGGGCCATCGCGTCGTCGTTGCTGCCCTCGTAGGCGGCTCCCAGCAGGTTCTGCAGCCGCGCGCTGGCGGGGTTTTTCTCCGCGAGGCGGCTGGCAGCGGCGATCGCCTGGTCGAAGGCGCGATTCTGCAGATGCGTCACGACCAGCAGTGCATCGCCGCGCGAGAAGTGGGGATTGCTCCTCACGGCCCGCTCCAGCTCGGCGACGGCGTCGCCGGGGTCGCCGGTCGCCAGGTAGCCGACCGCGAGCTGGGTGCGGATGGCGGCATCGTCGGGCGCCAGCGATGCCGCCTGGTCGAGCTCGATGTGAACGGCGGCGAGCAGCTTGCGCGCCTCGTCGTCCGTGGGCAGCTGCTCGAGGTAGCGCTCGAGGAGCACGCGGGCCTGTTCGAGCTCGCGCCGCATGAAGTGCCTGCGACCCGCCTTGAGCAGGCTCTGGGCTTCTGCGGTTGTGACGCGCGCGGCGCCAAGCTCGGTGCGATGCGTATCCGGCGCCGTAAAGCCGAGATCGCGCGCGTGTTTCAGCTGCTCGTGCCCGCGCGCCGTGTCGCCGAGGTCGACGTAGGTGCGCCCCAGCAGCCAGCGCGCTTCCGCGTGGCGCGGATCGATTTGCAGAACGCGCTCGAGCTCACCGAGCGCGGCTCGCATGTCACCGCTGGCTCGGTGATCCCGCGCCCGCGTCAGGTGTTCGCTCAGCGCCTCGCCGTCGTCCGCGCAGCCCGCGAGCACGAGCAGCGCCAGTCCGAGTGCGACGTGCGCGCATCGCCGGACGGTTGCCGTCATTCCCTGGAAAACGCCGCGGGGGTCACGTGCGGCATTGTAAACGACCCGCCGGGTTTCCCGATAACCGGGCTGCCGTTGCTGGACGCTACGCGGCAAACGCCGAACGTTGCGGCAACCTGGATCAGTTGATCTGGAAAGTGGTCTTGCCGGTCTCGTCCATGAGGCGCACGGCGGGGGCGTCGTTCGGGGTCATCTCGAACGTCGCGCGGGTGCGGCCTCTGGCGTCGGAGAGATCGATGAAAGGCGTATCGTCGAAGCGCAGTCCCAGGGACATGCGCGGCTTGCCGGTGCCGTCGAACACCTGCATCACCGGGACCCGGGAATACATGCGCACGAACAGGCGCGGGTTGCCGTCGTTGTCGAGCAGCTTGAGCTCTTTGGATTCCACCAGGGTTTGCTTGACGATGGCGTTCTCCAGGTTCAGCCGGTCGGAGACGACGTATGCCACCACCAGAACGAGGACGAGAAATCCAAGACGCAGCCATCGATTCTGGCGCTCGAGCCGCTCCAGCCGTCGACGGATGGACTCCGCCGGAAGCGCCACAGACGATTCGAGGGAGTGTCGGCGCTTGGTCCTGCCACGGTGGCCGGGCACGGTAGCCTCTGAGGCGTGCTCGTGCCCCGCCCCCGAAGCCTCGTCCGCGCTCGTCTCAACTTGCTGACTTTCCGGCATTTTTCTGTCCGTGCGCTCACTCTGCCGTGCGGCGTCTGGGTCGACGGCCTGGCCGGGCGCTACAGGCGATCTCCGCTCAATCGCGTTCTCCAGGCCTCCTTGTCGTCGCGCAGCCACACCGCGGGGTCCTGGGTCCTTCGCCGCTCACGAGCCGCGATCGTAACCCGAACGGCGGCCGAATACCCCCCCGAATGGTCCGATTCGTGAAACGTGCCCGCTGCGCCGGCGGCGAGCCCCGGGCCAGCGGTGCTACACTCGCCGCCACCTCCGGCACCAGGGGAAGTCACACCCATTGACGAACAAGGTGCTGCTCGTCCAGCACATGGATGACGGTCGTGACGACCGCGTCGCGGCCCATCTTTCGCGCCGCGGTTTCGCGCTGGATTGGCGCAGCCCGGCGCGCGGTGACGTGCTGCCGCCGGAAACGGAGCCCTACGCGGCCGCGGTGGTCTACGGCGGGACGCAAAGCGTCAACGACGCCGACAGCCTCGCCTATCTGCGCGCCGAAATCGACTGGATTCGGCGCTGGGTCGCCGCCGATCGCCCTTATCTGGGCCTGTGCCTCGGCGGTCAGCTGCTGGCGCACGCCCTCGGGGCACGCGTCGCCCGGCATCCGCAGGGTCTGCACGAGATCGGCTTCGTGCGGGTCGATCCCACCGCACCGGGTCGGGCGTATTTTCCTGCTCCGCTGCACGTGTATCAGTGGCATCAGGAAGGCTTCGAGCTTCCAGAGGGGGCGGTGCTGCTGGCTGCCGGCGAGATCTATCCGAACCAGGCATTTCGCATCGGCCGCCGCGCCTTCGCTCTGCAGTTCCATCCCGAGGCGACCGCGCCCATGCGCGGCGCGTGGCTCGACGCGTCACCCCATGCGCTGAGCGCACCCGGCGCGCATGCGCGCGCACGCCAGGAGGCGGATGCCCGACGCTTCGACGGTCCCATGGAAGCCTGGCTGAAATCCCTGATCGACGATCACCTGCTCGCCGCCGGGTGAGCCGATGGGTCTGGTATACCTGATACTGTATACTGCCGGCGCCTGAGCCGGGTGATAAGAAGCGCAGAAAGGGGGGATTTCAACCGTGGCCACCGTCAAGAGCGACATCGAGATTGCCCGCGCGGCAAGCCTGTTACCCATCCGCAGTATCGGCGAGAAGCTCGGCGTTCCGGACGACGCCATGCTCGCTTACGGACCGACCAAGGCCAAGCTGACCCACGACTATGTCGCTTCGCTGCGTGACCGCCCCGACGGCAAGCTGATTCTGGTGACGGCGATCACGCCGACACCGGCGGGCGAGGGCAAGACCACCACCTCGGTGGGTCTCTCAGACGGCTTGAATCGCATCGGCAAGCAGTCGCTGGTGTGTCTGCGCGAGCCGAGTCTCGGACCGTGCTTCGGCATCAAGGGCGGCGCGGCCGGCGGCGGCTATGCCCAGGTGGTGCCCATGGAGGACATCAATCTGCACTTCACCGGTGATTTTCACGCCATCGGTGCGGCCAACAACCTGCTCGCCGCCATGCTCGACAACCACATTCACTGGGGTAACGCGCTCGGTCTGGACGCGCGGCGCATCTCCTGGCGCCGGGTGGTGGACATGAACGACCGTGCGCTTCGCAGCACGCTGTGCGCTCTCGGCGGCATCGGTAACGGCTTTCCGCGCCAGGACGGCTTCGACATCACCGTGGCCTCCGAGGTCATGGCGATCTTCTGCCTCGCCGACGACCTGCAGGATCTGCAGCGGCGGCTCGGCAATATCGTCGTCGGCCAGACCCGCGACCGTTCGCCGGTGACGGCGCGCGAGCTCAAAGCCGACGGCTCCATGACGGTGCTGCTGCGCGACGCCTTGCAACCGAATCTCGTGCAGACGCTCGAGAACAATCCCGCCATCATCCACGGCGGGCCCTTCGCCAACATTGCCCACGGCTGCAACTCGGTGGTCGCCACCAAGGCCGCGCTCAAGCTCGCCGACTACGTGGTGACCGAGGCCGGCTTCGGCGCCGACCTGGGCGCCGAGAAATTCTTCAACATCAAGTGCCGCAAGGCCGGGCTCGAGCCGGACGCGGTGGTGCTGGTGGCGACGATCCGCGCGCTGAAGATGCACGGCGGTGTCCCCTTGAGCGACCTCAAGGAGGAGAACGTCGACGCGGTGCGCGCCGGTTGCGCCAACATGGGGCGGCACATTACCAATCTCAAACGCTTCGGCGTGCCGGTGGTGGTGGCCGTCAATCAGTTCATCGCCGACACCGAGGCAGAGATGCAGGCCGTCAGCGAAGTTGCCGCCGAGCACGGTGCGAAAGCGGTGGTGGCTTCGCACTGGGCCAATGGCGGCGCCGGAACCGAGGAGCTCGCCCGCCAGGTGGTCGCCCTGGTGGAGTCGGGCGAGGCAAAGTTCGCGCCGCTCTATCCCGACGACATGAGCCTGTGGGACAAGGTCAAGACCATCGCCACGAATATCTACGGCGCGTCGGACATCAGCGCCGATCAGGCGGTGCGCAACCGCTTCGCGCAGCTCAACGAGAGCTACGGTCGCTTCCCGGTGTGCATGGCCAAGACCCAGTACAGCTTCAGCACCGATCCCAACGCCAAGGGCGCGCCGCAAGGCCATGTCATTCCGATCCGCGAGCTGCGCCTCTCGGCCGGCGCCGAGTTCGTCGTGGCGATTTGCGGGGAGATGATGACCATGCCGGGATTACCGCGGGTGCCGGCGGCGGAGGCCATCCACCTCAACGACGCGGGCGAGATCGAAGGGTTGTTCTAGCCCCGTTGCCGTACCGGATGGTCCCGCCGCGGGATCATCCGGCACTCGTCAGGGCCCCCGTTCGGTCCTTAAGCGGAGACACCCGTACCCGCCTTCTGCAATTCCCGAATGCCTCGATCCAAGCCGGCCAGCGTCAGCGGAAACATCCGCTCGCCCATGATCTCGCGGGTGAGCCCGATGGACGGCGTGTACTCCCAGCGAACCTCCGGCTCCGGGTTGAGCCAGATGGCGCTCGGATAGGTGGCCAGCAGTCGTCCCATCCACACCGCCCCCGGCTCCTCGTTCCAGTGCTCGACGCTGCCGCCCGGATGAATGATCTCGTAGGGGCTCATGGCTGCATCGCCGATGAAGATCAGCTTGTGATCGGCGCCGTAGGTGTGCATGAGCTCATAGGTGGAGATGCGCTCGCGCGTGCGCCGTCCGTTGTCCTTCCAGAGCGCCTCGTAAACGAAGTTGTGAAAGTAGTAGTGCTCCAGGTGTTTGAACTCCGAGCGCGCTGCGGAGAAGAGCTCCTCACAGATCTTCACGTGCTCATCCATGGAACCGCCCACGTCGAGAAACAGCAACACCTTGACGGCATTGTGCCGCTCGGGCACGAGCTTCAAATCGAGCAGCCCGGCGTTGCGCGCCGTCGAGCGAATCGTGTCGTCGAGATCGAGCTCATCGGCGGCACCCTGGCGGGCGAACTGGCGCAGGCGCCGCAGCGCGAGCTTGATGTTGCGGGTGCCTATCTCGACCCGGTCGTCCAGGTTTCGAAACTCGCGCCGATCCCACACTTTGACCGCGCGCCGATGGCGCGACTCGTGCTGGCCGATGCGCACGCCCTCCGGATTGTAACCGTACGCACCGAACGGCGACGTGCCCGCGGTGCCGATCCACTTCGATCCTCCCTGGTGGCGCTCGCGCTGCTCGGCGAGCCGTTCGCGCAGCGTCTCCATGAGCTTGTCCCATCCGCCCAGGGCTTCGATGCGCTGCTTCTCCTCCTCGCTGAGGTAGCGAATCCCCTGGCGGCGCAGCCATTCCTCGGGTATCTCGCCGATGACCTCGTCGAAAAGCTCCTCGAGCCCCTGGAAGTGCGCGCCGAAGACGCGGTCGAAGCGATCGAAGTGGCGCTCGTCCTTGACCAGCGTTGCGCGTGCCAGGTAGTAGAAGTCGTCGACGCTGTA
>JAABYT010000019.1:117558-119174 GCA_011775625.1 Gammaproteobacteria bacterium
CCGTCGTCCTTCGCGCGCAGGGCGTCGGCCGGGATGTCCTCGGCAACCAGCAGCTTGATCCAGTCGAGAAGCTCCGACGTCGAGGGTTTTTTCTTCAGACCCGGAACTTCGCGCACTTCGAAGAAAGCTTCCAGTGATTCGCGCAGAATGTCCTTCTTGAGATCCGGATAGTGCACGCGCACGATGTTCTCCATGGTCTCCTTGTCGGGAAAGCGAATGTAGTGGAAGAAGCAGCGTCTGAGGAACGCGTCGGGCAGCTCTTTCTCGTTGTTGCTGGTGATGAAAATGATGGGGCGCTGCTTGGCGACGATCTGCTCTCTGGTCTCGTAAACGTGAAACTCCATGCGGTCGAGCTCGAGCAGCAAATCATTCGGGAACTCGATATCCGCCTTGTCGACCTCGTCGATGAGCAGCACCGGCTGCACATCGCTCTCGAAGGCTTCCCAGAGCTTCCCTTTGACGATGTAGTTGGCGATGTCGTGCACGCGCGACTCGCCGAGCTGAGAGTCGCGCAGTCTCGCCACGGCGTCGTACTCGTAGAGTCCCTGCTGCGCCTTGCTGGTGGATTTGATGTGCCAGGCAATGAGGGGCCTGCCGAGCGCTGTGGCCACCTCCTCGGCGAGGCGCGTCTTGCCGGTGCCCGGCTCTCCCTTGACCAGTAGAGGCCGGCCGACCGTGATGGCGGCGTTGACCGCCATCATCAGGTCGTCGGTGGCGACGTAGGTGTCGGTGCCCTGGAATCTCGAATCTTTCATGGCGCGCTATTGTAGAGCATCGAGTGCATTTTTCACGGTGCCTCTCTAAGATCCGGGCGAGGACGCAACGGTCGTTCGAATCTTGAGCAGCTACGAGAACTACTCGGTCACCTCCGCACACTACGACGCCACGCGCGAGCCCATCGGCGTGGAGATCATCCTCGGCTGCCTGGCCCGCGGCCCGCGGCCCCTCGCCGAGCAGGTCCTGCTCGACGCCGGCTGCGGCACCGGCAGCTACGCCCGGGCGCTCGTCGAGTACGTCGCCTGCGTCGAAGCCGTCGACATGAACGAAGGCATGCTGCGGGTTGCCGGGAAAAAGCTCGAGCGCGAGGCCGCCGCGGGCCGCGTGCGACTTCACCGCGCCGGCATCGAAGATCTTCCCCTCGACGATGCCAGCGTCGACGCCGTCATGATCAATCAGGTGCTGCACCATCTTCCGGACGATGCTGCCGCAGGCTGGCCGCTCACGCGCAGGGTTATTGGCGAGTTTGCACGCGTGCTCCGCCCCGGCGGCGTTCTGGTGGTGAACTTCTGCGCTCACGAGCAGCTTCGCCGCGGCTGGTGGTTCTTTCCTCTGATGGAGCCGGTCGCGGAGCGCATGATCGCGCGCCACGTGCCGCTCGATTCCCTCGAGGGGCTCATGGCCGAGGCCGAATTCGACCCGGTCGGACGCTTCGTGCCCGTCGATGCCGTGCTTCAGGGAAAGCGCTACTTCGATCCGCGCGGTCCTCTCGACCCGGCCTGGCGGGCCGGTGACTCGGTGTGGGCAACGCTGAGCGCGCAAGAGCTCGCCCAGGTGGAATCGCGCCTGCGTGACCTGGATGCCCGCGGCGAGCTCGAAGCCTTTGTCGCCGATCGCGA
>JAABYT010000019.1:119191-133134 GCA_011775625.1 Gammaproteobacteria bacterium
TAGGACACGAGACGCGTTCGGGATCGCAGCGGTGGGGATCAAGGCCATTCTGTTCGACAAGGACGGCACGCTGCTCGATTTCCACGCCACCTGGGTGCCCGCCTACGGTGCCGCGGCGGCGAGCATCAGCGACGAGGCCGGCCGGCCGGAGCTCGCCGAGCGCCTGCTCATCATCGGCGGATTCGATCCGCTGAGCGGGCGTTGCGATCCGGGCTCGGCGCTCGGATCGGGAACCAATGCGGACATCGCGCGCCTGTGGGCTCCGGCATGCGGGCTCGAGGATGCGGCGGCCGTGGAGGCGCGTCTGGGGAGCATTTTCGCCACCGAGGTACCGGCATCGGCGGTGGCAGTGGGCGACCTGGCGCCGCTGTTCGCACGTCTGGTGGCGCGCGGCTTGCGTCTCGGCGTCGCCACCATGGACAGCGAGGCGCTGGCGCGAAACACGGTCTCGTCGCTCGCGCTGGAAACCCATGTCGACTTCGTTTGTGGTTACGACAGCGGCTTCGGCACCAAGCCCGGCCCCGGCATGGTGGCGGCGTTCTGTGCGCACCTCTCCCTTGCGCCGTCCGAGGTGCTGGTGGTGGGCGACACGCTGCACGACCTGCACATGGGGCGCGCCGCCGGAGCAGGGCTGGTGGTCGGTGTATTGACCGGTGCCGGCAGCCGGGAGCTGCTGGCGCCGCACTGCGATCACGTGCTCGAGAGCGTGCTCGCGTTGGAGTCGATCATCTAATAGCGCATGCCCGGCAGCACGAGCTGCTCGATCCAGTTGCGCACCTCGGCAAGACGAACGTCCTCGTTCATGACGTCGGCATCGATACCGAGAAGCCAGGCGAGATCCCGTCGGCTCGGATCCTGGTGCAGCGCCTCGAGCTTGTTCACGTAGTCGTGGGCGGCATCGGTGTCGGCGAAGAAGCCCATGCCGGTCAGGCGCTCGATGCGGCAGTAGGTGAGGCGCGCGAGCTCGTGGAGATCGTATTCGGGGTGATATTGCACGGCCCAGATGGTGCCGCCCTTGTGGGTGACGGCGACTGCCTGGACGCTGGAGTGGGCATTGCCGGCGAGGAGCGCGGCGCCCGGAGGCAGGTGCGTGCACTCGTCCTCGTGACTGATGAAGGCGTCGAAGACGCTGGGCTTGCCGATGTAGAGCGGATGCGCGCGTCCCTCGGGCGTCAGCGTGATCTTGCGCGCAATACCCATCTCGCGACCGCGGGGATTGGCCGCGCAGCGCCCGCCGGCTGCGACGATACCGATCTGCGCGGCCCAGCAGCTGCCGAAGCTCGGCACCTTGGCTTCGAACGCCGCGCGCGCGAGCTCGATCTGCGGCGTGACCGCAGGGTCGTCGGCATACACGGTCAGGCTCGAGCCCGTCCAGGCGAGCCCGTCGTAGGATTCGAGCGCTGTGCCCTTGGGCAACGAGACGTCGGGGTCGGCGGGATAGATGATGTCCACGGTGCACCCCGGGTGGCACTTCTGGAGCATCGTCGCGTAAAGCTCGCCCGCCGGTGTCGCACCGCCTGCAACGAGCGCCTCGCGCCCGTCGCGTCGGTAGCCGTCGATGACGAGAAAGTGCGGCTGATTCGACATCAGGAGTGCGCCTGGCTCGCGCCGGCCACGCGACGCACAACCTCCGGCAGCTCCGCCGCACGCTCGCACACGGCGTCGGCGCTGGTGTGCGCCTTGTCGCGGTCGCGGGTGGCGGTAAACAAAACCGCCTTCATGCCGAGCGCGTGGGGACCCTTGATGTCGTTGTGATCGCGATCGCCGATATGCAGCATCTCTTCAATCTGGACACCGAGCTGCGCGGCCACCGAGGCGAACATGTCGCGATGAGGCTTGGAGTGACCGATCTCGTCGGAGAACGCGAACGCGTCGAAATGTTGGATGAGATCGTGCATCTCCAGCCACTGGCGCAGGCAGCGCCCCGGCGAGTAGATGGCATCGGAGACCACCGCGAGCTTGTAGGAATCGGCGAGGGCGGCGATGGCCTCGGCGATGCCCTCGACGGGGTTCGGCGTCACCGTCACCTCCATCTCTTCGAGGCTACGCACCAGCTCCGAGCGGTCGGCGTCGGGCAGGGTGCGACCGAGCCCTGCGAGCAGCACCGTGACTCGCTCGTCCACCGTCCACGTGATGTGCTGGTCGTGCCATACATGGTTGAAGGCCGCCTCCATGGTGTCGTAAGCGACGCGCAGCGAGTGCGCGTCGAGGGGTGAATGACGCCCGATTATCTCGTGGGCGAGCGCACGACGGGTCTCGCGCTTCGATGCCAGGCCCTGGGCGGAGCGCTTTTGCTCATCGGAATCGTCGTGGATGACGGTATCCCAGAGATCGAATGTGATGGCTTTGACCATGTCGTCTGTCGGGCTTCTGCCTCTCGTCAGTGTAGCGCCGCAGCGCGCGAAGGCGCGAAGCTTAGAGCAAAGGGTGATCGGCAACAAGGCGTGGTACATTGCGGGCGCGCACAGAACCGGGGAGGGAAGCCGCCATCGCAGCACCGAGCAACGTTCGCCGCGAGCGCATCGTGCTCCCGAGCATGAGCCCGGGAACCGAGCGCAGCCTCGTCGTGCTGCGCTTCGGCGCCGAAGGCGCGCGCCCGAAAGCCTATCTGCAGGCTTCGCTGCACGCCGACGAGATCCCGGCGATGCTGGTTTTGAACCATCTCGCCGAGCGCCTTCGCGAGGCTGCCGCCGACGGTGCCATGCGCGGCGAGGTGGTGGCGGTGCCGGCCGCCAATCCCGTCGGCCTCGCGCAGTTCGTGCAGGGGCGCGCCATGGGTCGCTTTGCCCTCGCCGGGTCGGGGAATTTCAATCGCCACTTTCCCCATCTCGCCGACGCTCTGACCGACGAGATAGCGACGCGGCTCGGAGGCGACGCGGCGCAAAACGTGGCCGTGGTGCGCGAGGCGATGAGGGACGCGCTCGACGCCCTCGAGCCCGCCGACGAAGTGGCGTTTCTGCGCCACGCCCTGATGAGTCTCGCTTACGACGCCGACATCGCGCTCGATCTGCACTGCGACTCCGAGGCGGTGCTGCACGTCTTTCTCGGCACGCCCCTGTGGCCGGACGCCGCCGATCTGTCGGCGCAGCTCGGCAGCCGCGCGACGCTGCTGGCAACGGATTCCGGCGGCCATCCCTTCGACGAAGCGGTTGGCGGGCCGTGGTGGTCTCTTGCCGAGCGTTACCCGCAGCATCCCATTCCACCGGCCTGCCTGTCGGCGACCGTGGAGTTTCGCGGGCGTGGCGATGTCGGTGAAGCCATGGCGGCGGCGGACGCCGACAACCTGTTTCGATTTCTGCAACGGCGCGGCGTCGTCGAGGGCGATCCGGGACCAGTGCCGGCGGCGCTTTGCGAGGCAACGCCGCTCGAAGGCGTCGACATGATCCGCTCGCCGGTTGCCGGCGTCATCGCCTACGAGAAGGCGCCGGGCGAGCGAGTGGCCGCGGACGAGGTCGTCGCCGTAATCGTCGATCCCCTGGGCGCGGACTTCGACACGGCCCGCGTCGCCTTGCGCAGTCGCTGCGACGGCGTGCTCTTCGGTCGCAGCGCCGATCGCCTGGCGCGCCCCGGGAAGGTGGTGTGTAAGATCGCCGGCCGGCAAGCGCTGCCGGATCGGCACGCCGGCGCCCTGTTGACGGACTGAGTGGAGTCGAATGCAGATCGAAATCTTCGAGCTCGAGCGCGTTCAATCCCTGTGGGAGAACCGTGTCGAGTACAACCTGACCGAGAGCGGCGTGCATCCCTATACCCTCAATGAGCTGCTCGGCGAGGAGGGTGCGGCGGCCCTGGCGAACGTGCGTCTCGGTTACGGTCAGACCAACGGCAGCATTCCCCTTCGCGAGTCCATCGCGGCACTCTATCCCGGCGCAGGAAGCGACAACGTGCTGGTGACGAACGGATCGGCCGAGGCGAATTTCGTCGCCACCTGGGGCACCCTCGATGCGGGTGACGAAATTGTCTACATGGTCCCCAACTATCTGCAGATTCGCGGCATCAGCCGCGCCATGGGCGTGACGGTGCGCCCGCTCGCGCTGCGGCCGGAGCTTGCATGGCAACCGGATCTGGACGAGCTGAATACGCTGGTTACCTCCCGCACCAAGGTGATCGCGGTATGCAATCCCAACAATCCCACCGGAATGACCCTCGAGCCGCGGGCCATGGCGGCCGTGGTCGCCGCGGCCGAACACAGCGGCGCGTGGCTGTTCGTCGACGAGGTCTACCGGGGCGCGGAGCTCGACGCTCGAGACACCGCGAGCTTCTGGGGCCGCTGCGACCGCGTTGTCATCACCGGGGGGCTTTCCAAGGCGTATGCACTGCCGGGTCTGCGACTCGGCTGGCTGGTCGGACCCGAGGCGTTCATCGAGGCCGCCTGGTCGCGCACCGACTACACGAGCATCGCCCCGGGGATATTGAGCGACGAGGTGGCGCAACGCGCGCTCGAGCCGGCGCTGCGCGCGCGCATCCTCGAGCGCAATCGCTCTCTGCTAAGGGAAAATCTCGTCACACTGCGCGAGTGGATTGCACGTCAACCGGTCGCGATGACGCTGATACCGCCGCAAGCCGGCGGCATGGCGTTCATTCGCTACGACCACGACATCAATTCAACCGTGCTCGCCACGCGTCTTCGCGAGGAGAAATCCGTGCTCATCGTCGCCGGTGACTGCTTCGGAATGGACGGCTATCTGCGTATCGGATTCGGAGCCGAGCCCGCGTATCTGCAGCGAGGATTGGATCGCATCGGCGAATTTCTCGCCACGCTGGCGTGATCGCTCACTGAGAGCGCGCGAGCGCCCTGCGTCCGCTCTTGAATTGACTGAGCAACTCGCCGGTCATGTCCTGGAGATCGGCCTTGGTGCCTTTATCCGCGTAGACGGTTCGCGTCTGCAGGTCGACCAGATAAGCGTCCACGTGCACATTGATGCACTGCGTGCCCACGGCGCTGAACCAGAACAGCAGCGCACCGTCGAGCTTCTCCTTCCTGCCGAGAAGGTAGAGTCGCTCGACCCGCGGTTCCATGTTGATGCCGGCATCCTGCCAGCTGTCGCCGACTGTAGCGGCGGTCGGCACGAAGGCGAGGTCGCGATCGCCGCGCAGGAAGCCCGTGCCGGCGCGCTCGATTTCCGGCATCGGGTCGTCGATGGCGCAGTCGTTGGCGCCTATGACCGGCGGCAGCGTCAGGCGATATGGCGGCGCGACGATGGGCCGCCTGCCGTCGTAGGCGGCTCTGCCATCGCGTACCCTCTGCCGTGCGGTGGCGATGCTGGGGATGCCGGCGTAAATCGTATTGGCTTCGTCGATGAGGGCCTCGGCCTCGTCGAACCGATAGGCGGCGATCTGTTTCTCGGCGAGCTCCACGTGGCGCTCGGCGATGCGCCGGATGCCGGCGTCCGCCTCTTGATTCTGCGCATCGATCGCCAGCACCGCCTCGAAGCGCGCGAGCGCGTTGTCCTCGACGGGTGATGTCAGGCGGCCGGCCTCGAGGGCCTCCTCGGCGCCCGCCAGCAGCTCTGCGATCTGCTTGGCCTTCTTGAAGTCGTCGTCGAGCTTGGCCTGCAGGATGGCCTCCTGCTCCAGGCGCTGGCGCTCGATCTCGGCTTCACGCTCGGCCTTGATGCGCTGTCGTTCGCGTTCCGCCGCCAGGCGGGCGGCCTCGAGGCGCCTGCGCTCTTCCTCGGTCGCACGCCGCGCTGCCTCCATGGCCAGGCGCTCCTCTTCGGCTGCCTTGCGCGCTTCGGACTCGATGCGCTGCCGCTCTTCCTCGCGCGCCTTCATGCGCTCGTCGACCGCGGTGCGCGCCGCCGCGATGCTCTCGGCGCCCGGGCTGACGGCGCCTGCCTTGTCCAGATAGCGCCTGGCGAGATCGAAGTTGTTCTCGCCGCTCGCCGCTTTGGCGAGGGCCAGATAGCGGGTGAGAATGTTATGCAGACCTTCGAGGGCCTCCTCGTTGGCCGGCTCCAACGCAAGCACGGCGCGGTAGCGCACGAAGGCATTGCTGTCCGCCGGCGTCGTCAAGCGATCGGCCGCCAGGTCCTGGGTCGCCTCGCGCAGCAGGCGCTCGACCTCGGCGCGCTTGCGCGCCTTCTCGGCTTCGGCGCGCGCCGTGGCGAGCGCCTCCTCCTGGGCGGCCTGCTCGCGGGCGCGCTGCGCATCGAGGCGCGCCTGCTGCTCGGCAAGCAGCGACGCCGTGGCCGATTCCGCGCCGGAAGGCTCGCCGCCGGTGTCGATGCTGGCGACCGGTTTGCGCGCCGCGGGACTCTGCTGCGGCTGGGTCAGGTAGTACCAGGCACCCATGGCGCCGAGAATCAACACGACGGCGGTGAACTCGGCGATGCGCCGGCCGATGCCGGGGCCGCTGCGCCGCCCGGGCGTTTGCTCGGCGCCCCGTCGCGCGGGCGGGGCGATGCGATCGGTGGCGACCATTCCCGGTGCGCCCGCGCGTGCATCGGTTGCCGCGGCGCGCGCCGATGCCTGTGGCGAAGCACCCCCGCGCCGGCTATCGGCGCCGGGATGCGGGCCTCGCGTGGTCGCCGGCGGTGGCGTGGCGCCGTTGCCCGTGCCGGAACCGCGCACCTGGGTGCGCGCCTCGGTGCGCCGCTCGGTGGGCGCGGCGCGGGCGAAGTCGGTGGTCAAGTTCGCGACGCGGGTCGGGGCCGGACGCGTTCCGCGGCCCTGCAGCACGGTGCGCCACTCGTCGACGGATTGCGGGCGGTTCTCCGGCAGGAACTCGAGCGCCCAGTCGATGGCGCTGAGAAAAGCCGGCGAGAAATCGCCCTTGGCCGCTTCGCTGGCGGGCTTGAGAATGTCGGTGCCGCTGATGATGGCGGTGATGCGTGCCATGGCGTCGGGCGGACCGATGCCGGTGACGGCGCGATACAGGGTCGCTCCCAGGGAATAGATATCGGTCCAGGGGCCCTGCTTCTTCTCTCCGGCCTCGGTGGTGTCGTATTGCTCGAACGGCGCGTATCCGGGAGTGACCAGCGCCGTCAGGGTGCGGGTAGCGACGCCGATGGCCTGTCGGGCGGAGCCGAAATCGAGCAGCACCGGCGCGCCGTTCTCGCGCAGGAAAATATTGTCCGGCTTGATGTCGCGGTGGATGAAGCCGGCCTCGTGGACCACCTTGAGGCCGTCGAGCAATGGCATGAGAATCGCGCGCAGCTTCGCTTCTCCGGCCATTTTCTTGGCCTTGAGCAGCTTCTCGAGGCTCTCGCCGCGCTCGTATTCCATCACCATGTAGGCGGTGCTGTTGGCTTCGAACACGCTCATGACGCGCACCACGTTGGGATGGCGGAACTTGGCGAGCGTGCGCGCCTCGGTGACGAAACGGTTGAGTCCCCAGCCGTAGGTATCGCTGTGATCCTCCGAGATGGGATGCACGCGGCTGTTGTTGCCGCGCGTCGCGAGCTCCACCGGCAGGAACTCCTTGATGGCGACGCGCTGATCGAGATTGGTGTCGAGGGCCAGGTAGGTGATCCCGAAGCCACCCTTGCCGATGACCGAGCCGATCACGTACCAGTGCAGCTTGTAGCCGCTCGGCAGGGCGTTGTGGTGTCTCTCTCGAGCCATGAGGTGCGTCGGGGGCGCTGCGACTTCCGTGCCGGCCGGTTTCCGGGCCGTCGGATCCCTGTCCCGCGCCGCTGGTTAACGTTATGACATCGAGGTTAGCAGAATGCGCATCGTCGTTGCGTGAAAGTGGCGTCGCAATGGCTCCGGTCGGCGGGCGCGGGCCGAAACCGGCCTGTTTCACTCGAATCGCACGGCATCGGCCGAGGCAGGCTTCAGCTGGCGCGGCGCACGCCGGCGCCGAAGAAGCGGCGCGCCGCCGCCACCACCCGCGTCACGTCCTCGGCGCTGACGTCCAGGTGGGTCACCAGGCGCATGGGGCTCGCCGCGGGAACGCGGATATTCTGCTCGCCCAGCGCCCGCGAGAAATCGGCCGGGTCGCCCGCCCGCAGGCGCACGAACACCATGTTGGTCTGCACCCGGGACATGTCCACCTCGAGCGCGTCGACGGCCGCCAGACCCTCGGCGAGCCGCGCGGCGTTGTCGTGATCCTCGGCGAGTCGCTCAACGTGCGATTCCAGGGCGACCAGGCCCGCGGCCGCCAGCACCCCCGTCTGGCGCATGCCGCCGCCGAGCATTTTGCGCGCGCGGCGCGCCGCGGCAACGAACTCGGCCGGGCCGCACAGCAGCGAGCCCGCGGGCGCCCCGAGCCCCTTCGAGAGACACACCGAGACGCTGTCGAAGGGCGCGGTGATGGTGTCGACGTTCACGCCCAGCTTGACCGCGGCGTTGAACACCCGCGCGCCGTCCAGGTGAAGGGCGAGCCCGCGCGCGTCCGCCAGCGCCCGCGCGCGCGCCAGGTACTCGAGGGGCAGAACCTTGCCGAGCTGGGTGTTCTCCAGGCACAGCAGACGGGTGCGCGCGTAGTGGTAATTGTCGGGCTTGATGGCCGCCGCCACCTGGTCCAGATCGAGGGTGCCGTCGCCCTGGAAGTCCAGTGGCTGCGGCTGAATGCCGCCCAACGCCGCGCCGCCGCCGCCCTCGGATCGGTAGCAGTGGGAGAGCTGGCCGGCGATGTACTCGTCGCCGCGCTGGCAGTGGCTGAGCAGAGCGAGCAGATTGCCCTGGGTGCCGCTCGCGGCGAACACGGCGGCCTCGTGACCGAGCATTTCGGCGGCTCGGGCCTCGAGACGGTTGACGGTGGGATCTTCGCCGTAGACGTCGTCGCCGACCTCGGCCTCGGCCATGGCGCGGCGCATGGCGGCGGTCGGCTGCGTGACGGTGTCGCTGCGCAAATCGATGGGTTTCATGCTGCGAGCATGGTAGCAGCTACGGCGCGACAATCCTGCAGAGACGATGGTGAGCGATTATGCTTCATCCATCAGGCCCCGGGCGCGGCCCGAAGGGCGGGAAACGGGACACATGGCAGAAGACCGGCCGAGCAGGCGCACGCTCATCCTCACCGGCGCGAGCCGCGGCATCGGGCACGCCACCGTCAAGCGCTTCTCGAGCGCCGGCTGGCGGGTCATCACCTGCTCGCGGCAGCCGTTTCCCGAGGACTGTCCCTGGGAAGCGGGTCCCGAGGATCACATCCGCATCGATCTCGCTGACCCCCAGGATCTCGATAGGGGTATCGCCGAGATGCGCGCCCGGCTCGCCGACGGCAGGTTGCACGCCCTGGTGAACAACGCCGGGATCTCGCCGAAGGGCACGGACGGGCAGCGGCTCGGCACGCTCGACTGGGACGCGGCCACCTGGACTCACGTGTTCCAGGTGAACTTCTTCGCCTGCCTGGCGCTCGCCCACGGGCTCATCGAGGAGCTCAAAGCCGGGCAGGGCTCGGTGATCAACATCACCTCCATCGCCGGCAGTCGGGTGCATCCGTACGCCGGCAGCGCCTATGCGACGTCGAAGGCGGCGCTGGCCGCGCTGACCCGGGAGATGGCGTCGGATTTCGGCCCGCTCGGCGTGCGCGTCAACGCCATCGCGCCCGGCGAGATCGAGACCGCGATCCTGTCGCCGGGCACCGAGCAGCTCGTCAGGCAGATCCCCCTGAGACGGCTGGGCTCGCCGGAGGAGGTTGCGAGCACCATCTACTTCCTGTGCTCGAGTCAGGCGAGCTACGTGACCGGCACCGAGGTGCACATCAACGGCGGTCAGCACGTCTGAGACTTATTCGCCGGACTCGCATACACTAGCGCTTCTTTCGAGCCAAGCGTCGATTCGATTGCAGGAGTCGTCATGAGCTACGCGCCGAACTCCATGGCCGCCAGGGATGTGGCCTATGCCATGCATCCGTACACCAACCTTGCGCTCCACGAGGAACGCGGGCCGACCATCCTCACCCGCGGCGAGGGCATTTACGTCTGGGACGACGAGGGCAACAAGTATCTGGAAGGTCTCGCCGGCCTGTGGTGCACGGCGCTCGGATACAGCGAGCAGCGTCTCATCGACGCGGCGGTGAAACAGCTCGGCACGCTGCCGTTTGCACACACCTTCGCACACCGCTCGACCATACCGGTCATCGAGCTCTGCGAAGCGCTGATCAAGATTGCCCCCGGAGACATGGGCAAGGTGTTTCTGGTCAACTCCGGCTCAGAAGCGGTGGACGCCGCCATCAAGATGATCTGGTACTACAACAATGCGCTCGGTCGCCCGGAGAAGAAGAAGATCATCT
Organism: Gammaproteobacteria bacterium; assembly: GCA_011775625.1. Lineage (GTDB taxonomy): Bacteria > Pseudomonadota > Gammaproteobacteria > HK1 > HK1 > JAABYT01. Next base: position 129,369 of record JAABYT010000019.1, read on the forward strand.
CGCGCAAGCGCGGCTATCACGGCGTCACCATCGCAGGCGGAAGCCTGACGGCAATTCCGCTGATGCAGAACGATTTCGATCTTCCTCTCGAGCGCTTTCTGCACACCGACACGCCGAGCTACTACCGCCACGGGCAGGAAGGTGAGTCGGAGGAGGAATTCGCTACACGCCTCGCCGCAAGTCTCAACGATTTGATCGAGGCCGAGGGCCCTGAGAACGTGGCGGCGTTCGTCGCCGAGCCGGTCATGGGCGCGGGCGGCGTTATCGTGCCGCCGGCGACCTACTTCGAGAAGGTGCAGGAGGTGCTCGCGCGCCACGACGTGCTCATGGTGGCCGACGAGGTGATCTGTGGATTCGGCCGCACCGGCAATATGTGGGGCTCGCAGACCTACGGCATAAAGCCCGACATCGTCACCTGCGCGAAGCAGCTCTCGTCGGCCTATCTCCCCATCGCCGCGGTGATGATCTCCGATCCCATCTACCAGGCGTTCGTCGAGCAGAGCCGCAAGCACGGTGCCTATGGCTCGGGGCACACCTACGGCGGCCATCCGGTCTCGGCGGCGGTCGCCCTGGAGACGCTGAGGATTTACCAGGAGCGTGACATCGTCGGTCACGTGCGTCAGGTGACGCCGCGTTTCCAGACGCGCCTGCACGCGCTCGGCGAGCATCCGCTCGTCGGTGAAGCGCGCGGTATCGGCCTCATCGGTGCCGTGGAGATCGTCGCCGACAAGGCGAGCCGCCAGCAGTACCCGCCGGAGGTGAAGGCGGGCGCCATCATCGCCGAGAAAATCTTCGAGCACGGCCTCATCGTTCGCGGCCTGCCCGGCGACGCGGTGGCCACCTGCCCGCCGCTCATCATCGACGAGAAGCAGATCGACGAGCTGTTCGACAAGTTCGAGCGCGGTCTCGACGACGCCGCCAAGGCGCTCAAGGCGTAGCGAGACTCAGGCGGGGGCCGACACGGTGGGCGTGATCACGTAGTCCACCTTGTCGGCGAACCACTCCGGATTCTGCTCGAAGACCTCGCGGCTGACGATGGCGTCCGCGTCGAGGGCGTGATCCACCGCCAGCACCCCGTCCAGGTGATCGATCTCGTGCTGCAACAGCTCCGCGGTTGCCTGGTCGAGCCGATCCATGACGCGCACGGCGCCGTCGTCGTCCAGGTAACGCACCGAGATCGAGCGGTGCCGGCGCACGCGCACGAGCAGAAACGGAAAGCTCATGCAGTCGTCCCACATGGTGAAGGTCTCGGCCGAGGCCCAGGTGATCTCGGGATTGATCAGGGTGAACGGGCCGTCGCCGAGATTAACGGCGATGAAGCGCTGCGCCACCCCGATCTGTGGCGCGGAGATGGCGCGGCCGAAGCCATGCTCGGCGCGGAACGCCTCCAGCGTCGCGTGCAGCCTGTCGCGGTCGTAACGGAAGTCGGCACCGGCGACGCTGTCGACCGGGCGGGATTTCCTGCGCAGGGCCGGGTCGCCGAGCAGCAGCACCTTCGCGGCTTTCACGCTCTCGCCTGACATGGTGCTACGCCGGCCTCCAAACCGGCAGGCCGAACACGAACGTGGTGCCTTCGCCGGGACGGCTGCGCACGTCCAGCACGCTGCCGTGCAGCTCGACGATGCGCCGCGCGATGGCGAGGCCGAGACCCGCGTGCCCGTTGCCGGACGCGGGCTCCTTCGCCTGATAAAAGGGCTCGAATATTTTCGGCAAGTCGCCCTCCGCAATGCCTTTGCCGGTGTCTGCGACGCAGAGTATCACCCGATCGGCGTCGCGACGAACCGGCACGCGCACCGTGCCGCCGGCGGGGGTGTGGCTGAGCGCGTTGTCGATGAGATTGTCGAGCACGCGTTCCACCAGGGCGATGTCCGCCGATACCAGCGGCAGGTCCGCGTCGAGCTCCATGGTCAGCGTCACCCGGCGCTCGCCGGCCTCGAGCTGGAATTTCTGCACCACGTCCTGGACCAGCTCCGGCAGGGAGAACGGCTCGCATTGGGGCGTGGCCTCGCGCGCCTCGAGCTTGGCGAGCTCGAACAGCTCGCCGACGAGGCGCGTGAGGTGCTGGCTCTGTCGCAGCACGATCTCCAGGTACCTGGCGCGCTCCTCGGCGCTCAGGGCGTCCTCCTTGAGCTTGAGGGTTTCCAGGTAGCCGTGCAGGGCCGCCAGCGGCGTGCGCAGATCGTGAGAGACCTGGGCCACCAGATCGCGTCGCAACGCGTCCTGCTGCTTGAGCTCCTGGATCTGCTCGACGATGCGACCGGCCATCTGATCGAAGGTGACGCCCAGGCGGTCCACCTCGTCCCGGGCTTCGGCGGCGGGCTTGTGCTGGTAGCGGTCCGGCTCGCTGAAGTCGCTCACCCTGAACCTGTCCATGGCGGCGGTCAGCCGCTGCAGGCGCCGGGTCAGCAGCCGGAAGACGATGAGACCGGCGAGCAGCCCGAAGACCAGCGTCGCCGCCACGGCCCAGGCGCTGAGACGCGCGAAGTAGCTGCCTTCGGCGAAGGCGTCGACGAAGTCGTAGGTCTCGCCACGCAGCACCACGTACAGATAGCCCTGGGGCGCGTTCGCGGAGGGCACCGGCGTCACCGAGAAAACCTTGCGCCGCTCGTGGCTGCGCGGATCGTCGCCGAGCAGCGGAAAGCGCGCTGCGTCATCGAGGAATGCGCGGATCGGCCCGAGCGATACGCGTTTGCGTTTCACCTTTCCGGGGTCGGCGGAGTAGGAGAGGATGCGGCCTTCGAGATCGAGCAGGTAGATCTCGATGCTCGGATTGATCTGCATGTAGTCGTGAAACATGGACTTCAGAGCCGGCTCGTTCAGGCGGCCCTCGGCAACCAGGTCGCGGTCCGCGACCAGGTTGCGTGCGAGATCGCGATTGACCTGCTGGTGCACCTGGGCAAGGTAGTGACGCGTCGCGGAGAGGCTGAGCAGCGCGTAGACGAGCCCCATGGCGGCGATGAGCACGACCAGTCCGAGGGCAAGCTTTGCATACAGGGTTCGCAGCACGGGACGACCTAGAGCTCCGCGAATTTGTAGCCCACACCCCACACGGTGAGGATATATCGGGGCTTGGCCGGATCGGATTCGATCTTGGCGCGCAGCCGGTTGATGTGTGAGTTGACCGTGTGCTCGTAGCCCTCGTGATGGTAGCCCCATACCTGGTCGAGGAGCTGTACGCGGTTGAAAACCTGGCCCGGCTTGCGGGCGAAATGCGTGAGCAGGTCGAACTCCTTCGCCGTCAGCACGACGTCTCTGCCGTCGACGGTCACCTCGCGCTTGCCGACATCGATGCGCATGTCGCCGTGCTCGATGATCGCGTTCTCGTCGCTGGCCGACGTCTCCGGCGTGAGCGCATCCACGCGCCGCAGCAGCGCCTTCACACGGGCGACCAGCTCGCGCACGCTGAACGGCTTGGTGAGATAGTCGTCGGCGCCCGTCTCCAGCCCCCGCACCCGATCGATCTCGGTGGACTTGGCGGTCAGCATGAGGATCGGCACGTAGCCCGGCAGGCGGCGGATATCCCGGCACACGGAAAGGCCGTCCTTGCGTGGCAGCATGATGTCGAGCACCACCAGCGCGTAGTCGCCCTCCCGGAACATCTCGAGACCCTTGACGCCGTCCTCGGCGATGTCGGCGACGCAGTCGACGTCGCGCAGGTGCAGCTTGACGAGCTCGGCGAGCGTCGGATCGTCTTCGATGATGAGGGCGCTGCGGCTCATCGCGCAAAGCATAATGAGCCCGGGCACGGGATGCGACGCCCGGGCGG
>JAABYT010000019.1:133165-138536 GCA_011775625.1 Gammaproteobacteria bacterium
CTCCACCGTGAGCTTCACCGGATTGGTGGGCGCGGTGGGATCCTCCAGCGCCATGCGCGCGAGCCGCGGAATGAGATCCTCGCTGACACCGAGCTCGGCCAGCGTCGGCTGGATGCCGATCTGCTCGCGCAGGCGCAGCACCCAGTCGAGCACGCTCTTTGCCGAGGGATTGGCGAGATCGAGATAGCGCGCGAGCGCCGTCATCTTCTCCTCGATGGCGTCGGCGTTGAAGGCCAGCACGTAGGGCATGACCACGCCGTTGGTGAGCCCATGGTGGGTGTCGAGCAGCGAGCCGCACGGGTGGCTCAAGGAATGCATGGCGCCGAGGCCTTTCTGAAAAGCCGTTGCGCCCATGGAGGAGGCCACCTGCATGTGTCCGCGTGCCTCGAGATCGTTGCCATCCGCGCAGGCCGCCGGCAGCCAGTCCTTGATGAGGCGCATGCCTTCGAGGGCGACGCCGTCAGCCATGGGATGGAACAGCGGGCTGCAGTAGGCCTCCATGTTGTGCGAGAGCGCGTCCATGCCCACCGCCGCGGTCAGGTGCGGCGGCAGTCCCACCGTCAGGGCCGGGTCCTCGATGACGATGGCGGGCAGCATCTTCGGGTGGAAGATGACGCGCTTGGTGTGATCCTCGAGGTTGGTGATGACGCCGGCGCGGCCCACCTCCGAGCCGGTGCCGGAGGTGGTCGGCACGGCGATGACCGGGGCAATGGCATCGGCATTGGCGCGTGTCCACCAGTCCTCGCGGTCTTCGAAATCCCACATGGGCCGGGTCTGGCCGATCATCAGCGCGATGCATTTGCCCACATCCATGGCGCTGCCGCCGCCGAAGGCGACGATGCCGTCGTGCCCGCCCTGTCGGTAGGCGTCGAGGCCGGCATCCACGTTGGCCTCCACGGGATTGCCCTGGACGTCGCTGAACAACGCCGCGCCGAGCCCGGCGTCCGTGAGCATGGTGAGCGCATCCTGGATCATGGCGAGTGCCGCGAGGCCCTTGTCGGTGACCATCAGCGGGCGCGCCATGCCGAGCGCGCGGCAGGCATCGGCGAGCTCCGCGATGCGCCCGACGCCGAAACGCACCGAGGTCGGGAACCCCCAGTTGCCGCGCATGTTCTCGAGTCGGGTGCTCATAGCCGTGTGCGCAGATGATAGGACATGGGGCGGGTGAGCTGCTCGTACCCGACCCGTGAGAGCGTGCAGCCGCGGCCGGAATCCTTGACGCCGGTCCAGGCGAGCGCCGGATCGAGATAGTCGCAGCGGTTCATGAACCAGGTGCCGGTCTCGATGCGCTCGCCGATGGCGAGGGCGGCCTGCTCGTCGTTGCTCCACACCGAGGCCGTCAGGCCGAAGTCGCTGTCGTTCATGAGCGCGATGGCGCGCTCGTCGGAGTCGACCTTCATGATGCCCACCACCGGCCCGAAGCTCTCCTCGGTCATGACGCGCATGCCGTGATCCACGTCCACCAGCACCTGCGGCGCGAGATACGCCGATCCGTCCAGGTTGGCGGGGAAGTTGACGGGGTCGATGAGCGCTTTCGCTCCGGCGGCCAGCGCTTCGGCGATCTGGGATCGCACGTGCTCGGCGGCGCTCGCTTTGACGAGCGGCCCGAGGGTCGTTTCCGGGTCGAGGGGGTTTCCGAGACGGTAGCCGCCGACGACCTCGACCACGCCCTCGACGAAGGCGTCGTAGACGGCCTCGTGCACGTAGACGCGCTCGATGCCGCAGCAGGACTGGCCGGAGTTGAAGAAGGCGCCGTCGACGACGTTCTCGACGGCGTGCGCGAGGGTCGCGTCGGCGCGAACGTAGGCGGGATCCTTGCCACCGAGCTCGAGCCCCACACCCATGAAGCGTCTGGCCGCCGACGCTTGCACCGCGTGTCCCGCCGGCACCGAGCCGGTGAAGGCGACGAAGTCGACGCCGCCGCNNAGGGCCGCCGCGTGACCGAGGTGCAGGTGCTGGAACACCCCCGCCGGCAGACCGGCTCTGTCGAAGGCTTCGGCGAAGCGCTCGGCGCACAGCGGCGTCTGCGCCGAGTGCTTGAGGATGACCGTGTTGCCGGCGGCCAGGGCCGGGATGACCGAGTTCACCGCGGTCAGGTAGGGGTAGTTCCAGGGGGCGATGACGAACACGACGCCGACGGGCACGCGGCGCACGAAGCGCGTGAAGCCCTCCTTGGGCTCGGGCGCGATGTCGGCCAGGGTCTCCGGCGCGATGGCGAGCATGTAGCGCGCGCGCTCCTCGAAGCCGCCGACCTCGCCGGGGCTCTGGGAAACCGGGCGGCCCATCTGCCAGCTGATCTCCTCGGCGATGGCATCGCGCTCGGCGACGAAGGCGTCGACGGCTTTCGNNNTCGCTGTCCGCCAGCGGCCGTTCCACGTAGACGCTGCCGTCGACGGGAGAGATGCATTGAAGGCGATCGCTCATGGTCTAGATGATCTCGAAGTAACGCTCCATCTCCCAATCGGTGATGTGCTTGCGGAACTCGCGCTCCTCCCACTCGCGGGTGGCGGCATAGTGATCCACGAACGCCTCACCGAACCAGTCGCGCGCGGCCTTCGAGCCCTTGAGAGCCTGCGCCGCCTCCCACAGGGTGCGCGGCAGCGCGAGCCGTTTCGGAAACTTCTTCTCGTAGGCGTTGCCCCGTACCGGCTCCTCGGGCTCGACCCGGTTCTCGATACCCCAAAGCCCCGACGCGAGGGCCGCCGACAGGATGATGTACGGATTCGCATCGGCGGCGGCGATGCGGAACTCCACGCGTTGGGAGCTCTCGCTGCCGGTGATGACGCGCAGCGCGCAGGTGCGGTTGTCGACGCCCCAGCTCGCCTCGGTGGGCGCCCAGAAGCCCGGAATCAGCCGCGTGAACGAGTTGACCGTCGGCGCGATCATGGCGAGCAGCTCGCCCATGAGCTTCTGCTGGCCGCCGACGAAGTGGCGCATGGTGTCGCTCATGTGATCGGGCTTCGCCGAATCGAAGAACACGCTCTTGCCGCCCGCGTCCCGCAGCGACATGTGAATGTGGCCGCTCTGTCCCGGCCAGTCCGGCGACCACTTGGCCATGAAGGTCGCCATCATGTTCCGGCGCTGGGCGAGGATCTTGGTGAAGGACTTGAACAGCGACGCCTTGTCCGCGGCGCTCAATCCCTCGTCCACCGAGATGGCCGCCTCGAGCACGCCGGGGCCGGTCTCCTCGTGCAGGCCCTCCAGCGGGAAGTTCATGGTCTCGGAGAGCGCCAGCAGCTCGCGGTAGAAATCCGAGTGCACGGTGTTGCGCAAAACCGAGTAGCCGAAGAAGCCCGGCGCCATGGGCTCGAGGTTGCGATAGTGCTTCTCGCGCACCGAATGCGGCGTCTCGTTGAAGACGAAGAACTCGTACTCGAAGCCCGCGTAGGCCTTGAAGCCCATGTCGGCGCCGCGATCGATGACGCGCTTGAGCACGCCGCGCGGGCACAGCAGATCCGCGGGCGGCGAGAACTCGCCGAGAAAGATCAGTCCGCTGTCCTCGAAGGGAAGCTCGCGGCAGCTCTCCGGGATGATGCGCACCGGCGCGTCCGGGTAGCCCGTGTGCCAGCCGGTGTAGTTGACGTTGTCGTAGAGCTGATCGTAGGAGTCCCAGCCGAGCACCACGTCGCAGAAGCCGAAGCCCTTTTCGAGAGCCGAGAGGAACTTCTCCCGGGACATGTACTTGCCGCGCAGGATGCCGTCGACATCGAACACGCCGACCTTGACGTGGCTGAGCCCTCGCGCCTCGACGATGGCGCGGGCGTCGTCGGCGCTGCGAACTTCGTTGGCCTGCATGAACCTCCCCCCGGATAATCCGGCTCAGGATTGTATCTCATCCTCCGCCGATTCAGACGCCACCGCCGCCTCCCGGCTCACTCCCTGGGCCGACCCGAGCAGCACCGAGATCCATCGCGTCTTCTCGTTGGCGCCCAGCGCGATCTTGGCGGTCATGGTGAGCGGCACGGACAGGAACATGCCGACGGGTCCCAGCACCCAGCCCCAGAAGACCAGGGAGACGAACACCACCAGGGCGGAGAGACCCAGTCCCCGGCCCATGAAGCGCGGTTCCAGCACCGAGCCGATGACGACGTTCACCACCAGGAAGACGGCTGCGGTCGCGATGGCGCCGCCGACGCCGAGCTGCACCAGCGCGAACAGCACCGCCGGCACCGCCGCGATGATGGACCCGATATTGGGCACGTAGTTCAGCATGAAGGCGAGCAGGCCCCAGAGCACCGCGTTCTCGACGCCGATGAGGTGCAGGGAGACGCCTATCACCAGCCCGGTGGCGAGACTCGTGAGGGTCTTGATGGCCAGGTAGCGCTTGACGCTGTCGGCAACGTTGCCGAGGTGCTCGAGGGTGTCCTCGGCATCGGCGGCGACCGCGCGCAGCTTGACCGTGAAGCTCGCCGCCTCGAGCAGGATGAACACCACGGTCAGGAAGATGAGAAAAGCCTTGGTGAGAACGTTACCGAAGCTGTTGAAAACGTCGGCGGCGAGTCGCATCACCTTGCCCGCATCCATGGCGCCGCTGAGGTTGCGGGCATCGAAGGGCACGCCGAAGTCGTTGAGCCAGCGTTGCGCAGCCTGTGCGTACCCGTTCAGCCGCTCGGTATACTCGGGGAGGTTGGCGGTGAACTGACGCAGGGACGTGCCGACGAGCCCCGTGATCGCGGTGCCGATGACGACCACGGCGACGAGCACCACGATCATGGCCACGGCTCTCGAAAGCCCCCACCGTTCCAGCCTGTCGAGCGCCGGCGCGCTGATGATGGCGACGAACAGCGCCAGCAGGAAGGGCACGATGAGGTCCGAGGCGGCGCGCATGCCGGCGACGACGACGACGAAGGCGGCCAGAGTGACCAGCAGCCTGGATGGATCGGCCTTGAAGATGGCAATGGCCATGAGCGGCTCCTGTGCGAGGGTGTGCGCCCGGTCGCGGCGCTTGACGCCGGCGGATGGTAGCGTAGATGCTCGCCTGTGTAAGCACGGGCGGGGATGCCGGCGCATCTCCCGGCCTGTGCGGGCAAAGACCGCCGCTATGAGCAGCTTCCATGGGATTCTCTGACCTTCCCGCCATCGCCCTGGTGCAGATGCACGTGGTCCCCGGCCGTCCCGACGTGAACGTCGCGCGCATGCTGGAATTCATCCAGCGCGCGCGGCAGGCGCAGATCGAGGTGGTGGTGTTCTCCGAGATGTGCGTGGCCGGCTATCTCATCGGCGACACCTGGGAGCTGGATGCGCTGGTGGAGGATTTTGCCGCCTGGAGCGAGGTGGTCCGCGACGCGAGCAACGGCATCACCGTCGTCTTCGGCAACGTGGTCATCGACAAGGGCAGCATCGGCGAGGACGGACGCGCGCGCAAGTACAA
>JAABYT010000019.1:138544-139099 GCA_011775625.1 Gammaproteobacteria bacterium
GCCAAGACGCTGCACCCCAACTACCGCTTCTTCGACGACGACCGCCACTTCTATTCGCTTCGCAAGCTCGCCGAGAGCAGCGGGTGCTCCGTGTACGACTGGATGCTGCCCTTCGAAGTGCCGCGCCGCGACGGGCGCGTGTTCCGGTTCGGCGTGCAGCTCTGCGAGGACATCTGGTGCCAGGATTACCGTCACGACGGCGATATCCTCGACACCCTGAGAGCGTATCACGCGCGCGGCGCAGAGGCCGTGTTCAACCTGTCCGCATCCCCCTGGACCTGGCAGAAGAACGACAAGCGCAACCGCACCGTGCGCGAGGTGCTGGCGCGCTCGCCGCTGCCGTTCTTCTACGTCAATCACGTGGGCGCGCAGAACAACGGCAAGGACATCCTCGTCTTCGACGGCGACACCAGCGCCTACGACGGCGACGGCAGCATCCGCGCGCGCGCCGAGCACTGGCGCGAGGACATGGTGCTGACGGCCGCGGGCGAGGCCCGCGTGAGCGCCGAGCAGGGCGAGTACGACGCCATCCACGACGCGCTGCTCACCGGTATC
>JAABYT010000019.1:139184-140604 GCA_011775625.1 Gammaproteobacteria bacterium
CTGGTGACCTGTCTCGTGGCCGAGGCCTGCGGGCCGGAGCGCGTCTTCGCCGTCAACATGCCGACGCACTTCAATGCACAGGTGACCCAGGACAACGCGCGTCATCTGTGCGAGGCGCTCGGGGTCGATTATCTCAGCTGCCCCATCGAGGACGTGTACCGGCTGCTCGCCGAGAAGATCCGCACGGCGCGCTTCGCCCGGGAGGAGGGCGACTACACGGGCCTGGTGGACGAGAATATCCAGGCGCGCATACGCAGCGCGGACATCCTCGCCGGTCTCGCCGCCAAGCACGGGCTCGTGTTCACCGCCAACGGCAACAAGACCGAGGTGGCGCTGGGCTACTCGACGCTCTACGGCGACGTGAGCGGCGCCATCGCGCCGATTGCCGATCTCTACAAGACGCAGGTCTATGGGCTGGCGCGTTACATGAACGAGCGGATCTACGGCCGCGAGGTGATCCCCTGGAACCTCATCGACGGCAGCGTGGTGCCGAGCGCCGAGCTCTCCGACGCCCAGGACGTCACCAGGGGGCTCGGCGATCCCATCAAGTACGGCTACCACGATGCGGTGCTGCGCCAGATGATCGAGTACCGGCATCACGCGTCGGATTTTCTCGGCTGGTTCCTCGACGGAACGCTCTTCGACGCCATCGGCTGGCGCGACGACGCCAAGTTCCGCGGCTACTTCGCCGATTCCGAAAGCTGGCTCGCGGATCTCGAATGGGTCGCACGCCAGCTGCACACGAGCTACTTCAAGCGCATCCAGGCGCCGCCCATCATCGTCGTCAGCAAGCGCGCCTTCGGCTTCGATCTGCGCGAGAGCCAGCTTCCCGAATACCAGCCGAAGCGCTACGTGGAGCAACGCGAACGCGTGCTCAAAGCACCCATCGACTCTGTCATTGCAAAATCCTGATCGACCCCATGAACGACATCGCCTCAACCGTTGCCGAAGCCATCACCAGCCGCCACAGCGTGCGCGCCTTCCTCGAGCGACCGGTTCCCCGGGAGACCGTCGAACGCCTGCTGGATCTCGCCCGCTACGCGCCGAGCGGCACCAACACCCAGCCCTGGCACGTGTACGTGCTCGGCGGCGATGTGAAGGACAAGCTCAGCGCCGCGATCCTCGCCGACTACGCGGAGAACGACGAGCGCGAGGAGCGCGAGTACGAGTACTACCCGACGGACTGGTACGAGCCCTATCTGGGCCGGCGCCGCGCCTGCGGCTGGGGGCTCTATGGATCGCTCGGCATCGAGCGCGGTGAGAACGAGCGCATGCGCGAGCAGCGTGCTCGCAACTACGTGTTTTTCGACGCGCCCGTCGGCATGCTCTTCGGCATCGAGCGGCGTCTCAATACCGGAAGCTGGATGGATCTCGGCATGTTCATTCAGAACGTCATGCTGGCGGCGCGGGGGGAGGGCCT
>JAABYT010000007.1:0-2083 GCA_011775625.1 Gammaproteobacteria bacterium
GCGAGCTCGTCGCATCGCTGCGCCGATACGGCAATGCGGTCAGTCTCTACTCCGGTGACCGCACCGACATTACTTCGCGCATTGCCGCCGAGATCGGTATCGACGACGTCGCCGCGGGCCTTTCACCTCAGGAAAAACTCGCCCGGGTGCGCGAGCTCCAAAACCGCGGAGAGGTCGTCGCGATGGTTGGTGACGGCATCAACGACACGCCGGTGCTCTCCGGCGCCGATGTCTCCATCGCCATGGGCGACGGTGCGCAGGCCGCGCGCGCCAGCGCAGACATGATTCTGATCGGAAACGATTTGTCGAATCTCGCCGAAGGCACTGCGATTGCGCGCCGGACACTCTCGGTCATCCGTCAGAATCTGCTCTGGGCGGCGACCTACAATCTGCTCGCAATCCCGGCTGCAGCGGCCGGCTTCGTTGCGCCCTGGATGGCCGCTATCGGGATGTCGGCGAGCTCACTGCTGGTTGTTGCCAACAGTATGCGTCTTGCCCGCTCGCGGCGGCGCACCGGGGATGATCGTTGAATTGGACATTCTGTATATCCTCATCCCGTTGTCGGTAGTGCTGGTGGCGATAATCGTGGCTGCGTTTCTCTGGGCAATCCGCTCGGGGCAGTTCGACGACCTGGAGGGACCCGCTCACCGCATTCTCAGCGACGAAGACGAGCAACCCGTGTCGTCACCAACCTGCACACCAGACAGCCGCAAGCGCAACGCTGGCGCTCGGGAGGTTTGACCGAAATCAATGATCGCGGATTCACGACTCTAATACTATTATCAGTATACATCGAAGAGAGCGAACGGCGGGGAAAGCTGCATGAGTGGAATAATGCAACAGCTCAAGACCGATCACAGAAACATCGCGCGCCTGCTCGTCACCCTGGAGCAACAGATGGAGATCGTGCACGAGGAGAGATCGGCCGATTTCGATCTGATGCTCGATATCATGATCTACATGACCCAGTATCCGGATCACACACACCACCCGATGGAAGATCTGATGTTCGAGAAGCTCATCGCACAGGACGACAGCGCGAAAGAAATCGTTGCCCGTCTCGAGCGCGAGCACGAGGGTCTCGCCGACAAGGGCGGGCGTTTTCTCGAGATGCTGCGTCATGTGGTCGATGGTGCGCTCGTCGAGCGCGATGCGCTGGAAGAGGCCGGCCGCGACTACATCGCTTTCCTGAGAAGCCACATGGAGATTGAGGACAGCGAAGCTTTCCCGAGAGCCGAGCGTGCTCTCTCCGAGCAGGACTGGGCGGATGTCGAATCGGGCATGGATGCACGCACCGATCCCGTTTTCGGTCCCGTCGTCGCCGACCAATTCCGCTCGCTCTACGACTACATTCAGCGCGAAAGCTGACTGAGCCCTACCTGGCCGGCATCGCAGCTCGGCCGAGCCGCATTTGCTGAGCACCTTTTATTCCCTGTAACTCGCCTTTGAGTCGCCATCCCTCGGCATCCAGCTGCGCGTACCAGCGCCCCGGGGCGAGCTCCGGCCGGCTGGCCAGATACCGACCCGGCGCGATGCGCCGCAGCATCAGGTGAAGATCGAGACCGGGACGGGTAGCGTGATAAAGCCGCAGGTTGACCATCTCCGGCGCCTCGAATGACGCATCGCCGTCGAGGCTCGCCTCGATCACACCGCCGCTCTCACCGAGGCGCACGATCGAAGCGAGACCGAATGCCTGCGCCGAAGCGTCGCGCTCAATGGAGCGATTGATCTGCAATCCCCTCTTGTAGTAGTCGTCGACGACCAGCCCGTCGTACGTCGAGATAGCGAGTGTCAGCATCACAGCGCCCATGACCACCGCTGAAGCGGGGATCATCAATACCAGCCAGACCATCGGCTCACGGTACCATTTGCGCTGTTTCGGGCTCGATGTCATGGCATTTCGCAAACTTTCATCGTACCGCAGGCGCCGGCCCGAGAAAACGTGCCTCCTGTTCGGCCCGCAACGACTCGTCGTCGACCGATTGCAGTGCGAAAGTGATGGTCGAGCTGGCGCGCTTCAATGAATAAGGGTCCGCCCTCACGCGTGCGGAAACGCTCATCACCTCGTGGGCGGAGACGGGAA
>JAABYT010000007.1:2141-2316 GCA_011775625.1 Gammaproteobacteria bacterium
ATCCAACGGCGCCGATCAGCGCTATCAGCACCGCCGCATAGACGATAACTCTCGGGCGAAGGGTATGTACTGCCCTGCCCGCCACCGCGTTCTCGGTGGTGTAACGGATGAGTCCCTTTTCGTACCCCATCTGATCCATGACCCGGTCGCAGGCATCGATGCAGGCGGCACAGGC
>JAABYT010000007.1:2392-19160 GCA_011775625.1 Gammaproteobacteria bacterium
TAGGATATAACCAGCGTGTCACTGTCGAACATCGCGCTCTGGAAGCGCGCGTAGGGACACATGTAAATGCACACCTGCTCGCGCATCCAGCCGGCGTTTCCATAGGTGGCAAATCCGTAAAACAGGATCCAGAAAGTTTCCCATGGCCCCAGTTCGAAAGTCAGAGCGCGGGCGCCGAGATCGAGCACCGGTGTGAAATATCCAACGAAAGTGAAGCCCGTCCATAACGAGAAAACGATCCATATCGCGTGCTTGGCACCCTTGACGGTGAGCTTTCGCCCGGACCACGGGCTCTTGTCGAGCTTCATGCGTTTGCGGCGATCGCCCTCTACCTTGCGCTCGATCCACAGGAACACCTCGGTCCATACCGTCTGCGGGCACGCATAGCCGCACCACAGTCGACCCGCCAAAGCGGTAAAGAAGAACAAGCTCAAAGCGGCGATGATGAGCAGTGCGGCGAGATAGAAGAAATCCTGGGGGAACAGCGTGAGCCCGAATATGTGGAAGCGCCGTGCAGGGAGGTCGAAAACCACCAGCTGCTGTCCTTCCCAGTGCAGCCAAGGCACGCCATAGAACAGCCCCAGCAGCACCACGACGGCAAGGATCCGCATGGTCGCGAAAATGCCGTGAACTTCCCGCGGGTAGATTTGCTCCCGCTGCGCGTACAGGGACTGCTCGACGCGCTCGTCGAGCGCTTTAGCAGAGGCCTTGGAACTCACCGGGCCGTTCGTCCCCTCGACTGCCGGCGGCCTCACGGCGTGCGTGCGGTATGCGGGGAATCGCCGGTGCGGGGTCCGAGAAAGTACGAAGTGCCGATCGACGACGCGATGCACAGGAACCAGAACATGAAAAAGCCGAGGCTGTAAGCTCCCATGCGGCTCAGAGGCGGCTCACCCTCGCACTCCAGCAGCGTAATCGGATCGAAGAAGGTGAAGAAAACGGCCGTGGCTGCGCCCGCGCACAGGAAGGCGGGCCACAGCACGGCGCTGACGCGTTGCACCAGTGGCATGCCCGATGATTCGGCTCGGCGATTCAATAGCCGCCCTACTTATTCGACAGGCTGTAGACGTAGGCTGCCAGCAGATGCGACTTGGCTTCGCCGAGAAAGTCCGCGTGCGCCGGCATCTGACCCTGACGCCCGTCGGCGATGGTTTGGCTTATCGCTTTGGGCGAGCCGCCGTAGAGCCAGACATTGCTGGTCAGATTCGGAGCGCCGAGCTGCTGGTTGCCGGTGCCATCCGCTCCNNGCCGGGTCCGCCTCACGGCCACTCAGGCTCAGGACATACTGCGTCAGGTTGCTCACGCCTTGCTCACCGACGGCGTCCCGCCACGGAGGCATGATGCCGTTTCGGCCATTCAAGATGGACGTCTTGATGGCCTCCGGCGTTCCACCATATTGCCAGTGATCATCGCGCAGATTGGGAAATCCCGGATTGCCGCCGGCATCCGAGCCGTGACAGCCGGCGCAGTAATTGAGATACAGCCTGCGTCCAATCTTCAAGGCATCGGCGTCGCGCGACACGGCGGCGATATCCTGGTTGACGTACTGCTCGAATATCGGCCCGAAACGCGCGTCCGCGGCCGCCATCTCCTCTTCGTACTGCTTGGCCTGAGACCACCCGAGCAGCATGGCATGGGTGCCAACGCCGGGATACAGCAGTAGATAGACCAGGCCCCACGCGAGCGTGATGTAGAACAGGTTCAGCCACCAGCGTGGAAGCGGATTGTTGAGCTCCTCCAGGTCACCGTCCCACTTGTGCCCCATGCTCTGAACGCCTTCGCCCGGCGGCCGGCCTGCCGATTGGCTCCTGGTGAAAAGGAACAAGCCCACGATTCCGCCAATGGTTCCGACGAAAATCAGCATGTTCCACAAGCCATCGGTAAAGCTAGTCATTCTGATTCCTCTTTATCCCGCCATCGGATGGCCCCGGCTCGTCGTCGAACGGTATGCGCGCCGCCTTGTCGAAATCCGGCTTCCTCTTGCCGCTCCATGCCCAGATCACGATGCCGATGAATATCACCAGCAGCGCTGCGGTCCAGATGCCATGAAAAACGCTGATTTCCAAGCTGTTACCTGCGTGTCTTTATCGAAGTGCCGAGATTCTGCAGATAGGCGATGATCGCATCCATCTCGGTCTTGCCCTCGAGCATCTTCGGAGCATTCTCGATCTCTTCGTCGCTGTAAGGATGACCGAGCACACGCAGCACACGCATCTTGCGCTGTATGAGACTTCCATCCACGGCATTTTCGTCCAGCCAGGGATAACCCGGCATCACCGAAGCCGGCACGACGTCACGCGGATTGATCAAATGCACGCGATGCCATGCATCGCTGTAGCGCCCGCCCACGCGATGCAGATCGGGTCCCGTGCGCTTCGAGCCCCATTGAAACGGACGGTCGTAGACGAACTCGCCGGCCACCGAGTAGTGACCGTAGCGCTCGGTCTCGGCACGAAACGGCCGAATCATCTGCGAATGACAGGTGTTACAGGACTCGCGCAGATAAATGTCCATTCCGGCGAGCTCGAGTGCACCGCGCGGCTTCAGTCCCTTGACCGGCGTCGTCAGCTCGCTCTGGAAGAACTGCGGAACGACCGTGACCATGCCGCCGACGCTGATCACCAGAATGACCAGGACAACCATCAAACCGATGTTTGTCTCGAGCTTCTCGTGTCCGTTTGCCATCGGTGCGACCCCTCAGTGCGCCGGAGCGGGAATGACAGCGTCGACGGTCTTCGCGCCCGCAACCGTCTTCCACATGTTATACGCCATCACCACGGCTCCGACGAGAAACAGAAGCCCGCCGAGAAAACGGATGATGTAGAAAGGATGCATGGCCTGCACCGATTCGACGAAGCTGTAAGTAAGCGTGCCGTCGAGATTCACAGCGCGCCACATCAAACCCTGCATGATGCCGGATACCCACATGGCGGTGATGTAGAGCACGATGCCGATGGTGGCGATCCAGAAGTGCAGCTCGACCAGCCGCAGGCTGTAGAGCTCGCGCCCGAAGAGCCTCGGAATGAGGTAGTACATGGTGCCGAAGGAAATCAGCGCCACCCAGCCGAGCGCGCCGGAGTGCACGTGACCGATGGTCCAGTCGGTGTAATGCGACAGCGCATTGACCGTCTTGATCGACATCATGGGTCCCTCGAAGGTCGACATGCCATAGAAGGACACCGACACGATCAGGAACCGCAGAACCGGATCCGTGCGAAGCTTCTCCCATGCTCCAGACAGGGTCATGATGCCGTTGATCATCCCACCCCAGGACGGCGCGAGCAGAATGATCGACATGACCATGCCGAGCGACTGGGCCCAATCGGGCAGCGCGGTATAGTGCAGGTGATGCGGGCCTGCCCATATGTAGGTGAAGATGAGCGCCCAGAAATGCACGACGGAGAGCCGATACGAGTATATCGGCCGATTGGCCTGCTTCGGCACGAAGTAGTACATCATGCCGAGAAAGCCCGCGGTCAGGAAAAATCCGACTGCATTGTGCCCGTACCACCATTGCACCATGGCATCCTGCACGCCCGCGTAGACCGAGTACGATTTCCACAGGCTCACCGGCAGCGCCGCGCTGTTGACCACGTGCAGCACTGCGACGGTGACTATGAAGGCGGCGAAGAACCAGTTCGCCACGTAGATGTGCTTGACGCGGCGCTTGACGATGGTGCCGAGGAACACGACCGCGTAGACCACCCAGACGACCGCAATCAGAAGATCGATGGGCCACTCGAGCTCGGCGTATTCCTTTGTCGTGGTGATACCGAGAGGCAAGGTGATGGCTGCCAGCACGATGACAGCCTGCCAGCCCCAGAAGGTGAATGCGGCCAGCTGGTCCGAGATCAGTCTCACCTGGCAGGTGCGCTGCACCACATAGTAAGAGGACGCGAACAGCGCCGATCCGCCGAACGCGAAGATCACCGCGTTGGTGTGCAGCGGTCTCAGGCGGCTGAACGTCAGCCACGGCACGTCGAAGTTGAGCGCCGGCCACGCCAGCTGGGCGGCGATGAACACGCCCACCAGCATGCCGACGATGCCCCACACGATGGTCATCACGGCGAACTGCCGCACGACCCTGTAGTTATACGTTTGTGCTTCTGCCATCTAATCCTCCGTGAGCGTGGTCGGCACCGTCAGCTGGTGAATGCGGGTGCGATTCCCGGGGTGCCCCATAGCAGCGCGGTGATGGCGAGCAGCGCCACCAGGGTCACGAGGCCGAATGCGAGCATCGCCGACGAGAAAAGAAAGCCGCGCTCAGGGGGAATCTCCATCATGACCGGAACGCCGGAATAGAATATGTAGGTGGTGAAAGCGAGCACGGGCAGACCGGCTATCAGATTCAGCCACAGCACGGGGTAAACCTGCAGCGCGCCGATGAGGAAGAGCGGCGTCGCGGTGAACGACGCCAGCGCCACGCACTGTCCGATGGGCTGGTCGGCGCCGTAGGTCTTGCCCATCCAATGGATGGCCCAGCCGACGGTGCCGACACCGGCGAGCATGGCCAGATAGTAGAGCAAGGCGATTCTCGCGGCGCTCGCCGCAGTGAGCCGGATCACCTCCCCGTCCGCGACCTGCCAGCCCACCTGGCTGGTGCCGATGTATCCGGCGACGGGCGGAATCAGCGCGAACAGGATTGTGTGCTTGAAGAACACGCCTCCAATCGAGTAACGGCTGGCGTGGATGGCTTCCCAGCCGGACTTCGGGTTGGCAAAAAGCTTGATGACATGGCCGATCGACATGAGTCCCCCCGCTTGCCGGAGATCCGCGAAAACCCCGGATGCCTCCCCGAACGGCGCGCAGCGTACTAGAATGAGCGCCCTGGCGGTATTGATCGGGATCAACGAGCTTGGCAAATTGTAACCCGACGCCGAGACCGCGCCAAAGCGCCGGTCGGCCGCGGGCTCGATCGCGCCAGCGAGCACCCCGCGAAGGATTCTGTGAAGGGTTCCGCAGCTATGAATCGCAGACGAAGCCCGCCGGCGAGAGTCGAGGATGCACCGCCCGGCGCCGAGGACGCGCTCAAGCAGGCCCGTGAACGTCTCGAGGATCGGGAAGCACGTCTCAACGCCATACTGGATACCGCCGTCGACGGCATCATAACAATCGACGAGAGCGGCATCATCGAATCGGTCAACGCCGCAACTCAGCGCATATTCGGTTACCAACCGGACGAGCTGTTGGGACAGAACGTCAGACTGCTGATGCCCGAGCCCGATCGCAGCAGACACGACGGCTACCTCTCCAGGTATCTGCAAACCGGAGAAGCGCGCATCATCGGCATCGGCCGTGAGACTGAGGCGCTGCGCAAGGACGGCACGCGCTTTCCCATCGATCTGGCGGTCAGCCAGTTCTACTCGGGTGGCCGGCGGCTTTTCACCGGTATGGTGCGCGACATTTCCGACCGCCGTCGCGCCGAGGAGGAGGCGCGGCGCCGACGCGAGGAGCTTTCCCACGCCGCGCGCCTGTCGACCATCGGCGAGCTGAGCTCCGGAATCGCCCACGAGATCAACCAGCCCCTCACCGCCATCGTCAGCTTCTCGGAAGCCTGCCTGCGCATGCTGCGATCGGGCGATTCGGACAGCGACAAGCTCGAGAATGTCCTCGAGCAGATCGCGGCACAGGGGCAGCGGGCGGGTCAGATTACCCGTCAGCTGCGCCGGCTGGCGCGTAAGGCCGAACGCGAGCACGAGCAGGTCGATATCAACCGCATGGTGTGCGACGTGCTCGCCCTCGTGAAGAACGAGCTCGAGACCAGCAACATCGCACTTCACCTCGATTTCGACGAATCGCTGCCACCGGTGGAGTGCAATCGCATTCAGCTGGAGCAGGTCGTGCTCAATCTCGTGCGCAATGCCATGGATGCGCTGGCGGACGTGGAGCCATTGGCACGCGAGCTTTCGGTTCGAACCGGCAGCGGCAGTGACTCCGGTATCGTGCTCGAGGTCGAGGACAGCGGCGGTGGACTCGGAGACAGCGGACCCGAGCGGGTATTCGAGACGTTCTTCACCACCAAGCCCGATGGGCTGGGCATGGGGCTCGCCATCAGCCGCACGATGATAGAGGACCACGGCGGCCGGCTGTGGGCCAGCCAAGGCGCCGGCGGCGCCGTCTTTCACGTCGCCATTCCCATACACGGGCGAGCGGCGTCTTGAACGCATCGGGTACGGTGTTCGTCGTCGACGACGACCGGGCGGTGCGCGACAGCCTCGCGCTGCTGGTCGACTCCGCCGGCCTGGCGGTGGAGACGTTCGCGAGCGCCCAGGAGTTTCTCGACGCCTATACGCCGGAGCGCCGCGGCTGCCTGATCACCGATATCCGCATGCCCGGCATGAGCGGCCTGGAGCTGCAGGAAAGGCTCGTCAACGACGACGTGCGCATCCCCGTGATCGTGCTGACCGGCCACGGCGACGTACCCGCCGCCGTGAGAGCGTTGAAGGGAGGCGCGGTGGACTTCGTCGAAAAACCCTTCAATCCGCAGGCGCTGCTCGACCTGATTCAGCAGGCCATCTCCAAGGACGTCGAGGTGCACGAGCTGGCCACCCAGCAGGCCCAGGTGGCCGAGCGGGTCGCCCTGCTCACACCGCGCGAGCGCGAGGTCATGAACCTGGTGGTCGCCGGCAAGGCCAACAAGGTCATCGCCATCGAGCTGGCGATCAGTGAGCGTACCGTCGAGCTGCATCGCGGCCGCATCATGAAGAAGATGAAGGCGCGCGCGCTCGCCGAGCTGATGCGCATGGTGCTGCCCCAGGGCCACGTCGGCACCTGATTCGGCGCGGCCGGGCGGGGTCCCCGGGCCGCTCTGCGGCCTCCCCCCTCGAACCTAGGGGTAATCCCTTATATCCGGGCTGTCCGCGCTCTTCGATACTGAAATCGAGGGTAGGGGCAATCAGGGAGACAGCATCATGCAGAGCACGGCACAAATTGTCTCAATCAGGGCAAGGGAGAGCGGCTGCGCGGAGTGTGCATTCCGGGGCGAGTGCGTCGCATGCGGCGAAGGAGGCTGCGCGCCGGCTCGCGCTGACGAGGTCATGGTGGCGCCCAAAGTGCTGCACCGCGGTGACCACCTGTTTCGCACCAGCGACGATTTCCAGAATATCTACATGGTGCGCTCCGGGGCCATAAAGACCTACGTCATCCTGCAGAGCGGCGAGGAGCAGGTGATCGGCTTCCACACGCCGGGCGATATCGTCGGACTGGACGCCATCGAGTCGGGCGGGCACATGTGCAATGCGATGGTGCTGGATACCTCGTGTATCTGCCCACTGCGCTTCGATCAGCTGTGCCGGCTTTCGCAGCGCGTGCCCGACGTGCAGTCACGGCTCATGAACAGGCTGAGCCGCAAGATCGTCGACCACGAGGCGCTGCTGCTGATCCTCGGCCAGAAGACCGCGGAACAGCGTATGGCGGCGTTTCTACTGCATTTTTCCCGGCGCCAGCACGATCTCGGACTTTCCGCGCTGGACATCAACCTGCCCATGTCGCGGGCCGATATCGCCAGCTACCTGGCGCTCGCGGTCGAGACCGTCAGCCGGGTGCTGACGCGGCTCCAGGACGGCGGTCTGCTCGACGTGCAGCGAAACCGCGTTCGGATCCTGGACCTGCAAAGGCTGGCAACCATTGCCGAGGAAACCCTCGAAGCACGGCCCCGGCCATCGCGGGTGGCCCGGCCGCTTCACTGATGGGCGCGAGGTTTAGTACGTAGAATCCCCTATACCGAAGCGAGCCAAGGGAGGGTAGCGTAACGAACAGCGGTAAACGCATGCTTGTGTCTATCTCTTCCTGGACTCTCTAGGTGTCATTGGAGAGGCGGTTTCCCCCGAATCGCCTCTTTTTTTTGGTCGGTTCTTTTTGCGTCGCTTCAGAGCACCCGTAAGACCTCCTCCTGCAGGGTCTCGCGCCCCGCCGCCACCAGGTTCTTGCCGATCTCCCCGATCAGGGCGCCGCGCGCCGCCTTGCTCAGCTTCTCGCGCAGCGCTTCGAGAAAGGCCGTTGGCGCCACCAGGATGAGCTCGTCGAAGCGACCGTCGCGTTGCGCCTCGTCGATGTAAAGGGCCAGCTGCGCGGCAAAAGCGCAGGCCCGCGCCCGCCCGCCCGGGGGACGCTCACCGCCGCTCTCGAGCTCGAAAACCTCTCGCAGCCGCGACATGCCCCTCGGCACGGCATAAATCGTCGCCCGGGTCTGATCGGCCACCACCACCCATGTCGCATGCACGGACAAAGACGGTCTCCTGTCAAGCGTCGACAGCCTCAACCGGCGCGACGCCAGCCGACTATAATCGGCCAACGGGTTGGCTGGCGTGATCTCGGTCAAGGACGCGCGGCGGCCGAAAAGAATCATGAGAACACCAAAGCCACTCTCAGCAAGGGCCTTGTATCGGGCCTGCGACGCCCGAGCCCTGGGCTTCACCACCACCGACGACCTCGAAGCGGTCGACGCCGCGGCAGGCCAGGTCCGCGCCGCGGATTCGCTGCGATTCGGGCTCGGCATTCGGCGTCGGGGTTACAACGTCTTTGCGCTGGGCATGCCCGGCGTCGGCAAGTTCATCTGTGTCGAGGAGCTCGTGCGCCAGTTCGCCGAATCCCAGGGCGTGCCGTCGGACTGGTGCTATCTGCACAACTTCAGCGAGCCGCGTCAGCCCGTCGCCGTGCGCCTGCCGGCGGGGTGCGGCGCGCGTTTTCGAACGGACATGCAGGCACTGGTCGAGGAGCTCGGAGGCGTCGTTCCGGCGGCGTTCGATAACGAGGACACCCATGCGCGACTGGCGGAAATCGAGGAGGAGTTCCGGGAACGTCGCGCCGGTGCGCTCGACACGTTGCGCGAGGAGGCGATGCGTCGCGGCATCGCGCTCGTGGAGACCCCCGCCGGATTCACGTTTGCGCCCATCGGCGAAGCCAGGCAGATCCTCGACCCGACGCAGTTCCAGCAGCTGCCGGAATCCGAGCAGGCGCGCATCGGAAAAGACGTGGCCGAGCTCCAGGAGAGCCTGCAGAAGCTGCTGCGCCAGTTCCAGGGCTGGCACAAGGAGACCCGCGAGAAGCTGCGCGAGCTGCACCGGGAGATCACCCGTTTTGCGGTCGGGCACCTCATCGACGGCCTGCGTGAGGAATACGCCGGCATCGAAGCGGTGCTGCTGCATCTCGACGCCGTGGAGCACGACATCGTTCAGCACTTCAACGACTTCCTGCCAAGCGGCGAACCCACGCCGGCTGCCGGCATGGGCCAGCCGGCGGCGGCGCTGAAGCGCTACCAGGTCAACCTGATCGTGGACAACGGCGCACTCAGCGGCGCGCCGGTGATCCTGGAAACCCTGCCGAGTCACGGAAATCTCGTGGGAAACGTTGAGCATCAGGCACAGATGGGAACGCTGGTGACCGACTTCACCCTGGTCAAGCCCGGCGCGCTGCATCGCGCGAACGGCGGATACCTGATTCTCGACGCACAGAAAGTGCTGATGCAGCCCCACGCATGGGAGAGTCTGAAGCGCACGCTGCAGTGCCAGGAAATTCGCATCGAGTCCCCGGAGCGTTCCCTCGGCCTCGTCACGACCACCTCTCTGGAGCCCCAGCCGATACCGCTCGATGTGAAGGTGATCCTGATCGGAGAGCGCTACCTGTATTACTACCTCCATGAACTCGATTCGGACTTCAATAACCTTTTCAAGGTTGCGGCGGATTTCGACGATACGATCGATCGCACCATCGAGAATCAAAACGATTTCGCAAGGCTGGTTGCGACGATCGCTCGACACGAGGATCTGTTACCGCTCGATCGCGGAGCCGTAGCGCGCGTCATCGAGCGCGCCTCGCGAATTTCAGAAGATGCCGAAAAGCTCTCGTTGCATCGGCGCAGCCTGGTCAACCTGCTCAAAGAGGCCGACTATTGGGCGCAACAGGCCAATCGAAAGCGCATCGGCGCGCGGGAAGTCCAGCACGCCGTGGATCAGCAGCATTATCGCCTCAGTCGTGTGCAAAGGCGGCTACAGGAGGAGATTCGGCGCGGCACCGTCATTATCGATACCGAAGGAGAATGCGTCGGACAGATCAACGGCTTGTCAGTGCTCGAGCACGGCGACCTGATATTCGGTCAACCCGGCCGAATTACCGCCACCACGCGTGTTGGCGATGGCGAGGTCGTCGATATTGAGCGCGAGATCGAGCTCGGCGGTGCAATTCACTCCAAGGGTGTGTTGATAATCTCGAACTTTCTGATGTCGCGCTATGCTCGACAGCACCCGATTTCTCTGGCGGCAAGCCTGGTCTTCGAGCAATCCTACGGTCAGATAGATGGCGACAGCGCTTCGCTCGCGGAGCTGTGTGCCTTGCTTTCCTCCCTCTCGGACGCGCCGTTGCATCAGTCGTTCGCCGTGACGGGTTCGATAAACCAGCACGGAGAGGTGCAGGCGATTGGCGGTGTCAACGAGAAGATCGAAGGCTTCTTCGACGTCTGCGCTTCGCGCAGACTGACGGGTGCGCAAGGCGTCATCATACCGGAGTCCAACGTCAAGAATCTCATGTTGCGCAGCGACGTCGTGCAGGCCGTCAGGGACAGACGATTTCGCGTCTTCGCGGTCAAGACGGTCGACGAGGCCATTCAAATCCTCACGGGGATCCCCGCGGGCGATCCCCTCAAGAAAGGTGGCTTCACCAGGAATTCAGTCAATGCGCGGGTGGAGTCACGCCTCGTCGAGTTCTCGGAGATCCGACGCGAATTCGGCGGCAAGGCCGAAGACGGCGAGAAAGGCACGGGCGATGGTGACTGAGCCGGGCGCATCGAGCACGGTCAGCCCCATCGTCGTCGCCCTCAGCGCGAGCCGACGTTGCGCCGGGATTCTCGAGACCGCGGCAGCGCTGGCCGCGAGCGTTGGTGCCGATCTGGAGGTCGTGCTCGTCGAGAGCGCCGATCTGTCCCGTCTTGCCGATCTGCCCGTGACCCGGGAGACCGACCGCGTCTCGGGCGTTACCCGGAATCTCGACAGTGCCCGTCTGAAGCGCGCGCTCGAGGGCGAGGCGCGGCGATTGCGCCAGCAGCTGGCGCGCATCCAACGCGCGTCCTCGACGCGATCGACGCTGCGGGTCGTGCGCGGGCGCATGCTCATCGAAGCGCTGGCGGCATCTGCCGGTGTCGACGTGACTTTCGTGCTCGATGCCAGACGCACGCTGCCCTGCGAGGGCCGCTCGCAAACGCCGCCGGCGCAGGCGAGCCCGCTCGCGGGCTCGCGGCCTCGGGGGCTGCAGCCGCGGCGTAAACCGGTCTGGATCCTCTACGAGGGCGACCCGGGGAGCGCGCGCGCGCTTCGGGTTGCGGCCAGGCTCGCGCGCTTGCTCACATGCTCTCTGGTCGTGATGGTGCCGAGTCGCTCAGCCGGACAGACCGAGGCGCTCACCCACGAGGCGCGCTCGGCCATCCATGACCTCGATCTGCGCTTCGTGGAAGTCGCCGGCAATGGCGCGTTTTTGCAGCAGTCGCTGCCTCTCGGAGCAAGCAGCCTGCTGGTGCTGGCAAAGCACAGCCAGGCGCTCGAGAACGAAGCGATGTTGGACTACCTCGAGTCGCTCGCCGTTCCCCTCGTGCTCGTGACCTGAACGGTCAGCCGCCCTCGGCTTTCGATTGGCAGGCCACGCAGCGGTTCGCCAAAGGCCAGGCCTGCAGCCGACTGAAGCCAATGGGCTCGCCGCAGTCGACGCACATGCCGTAGGTGCCCGAGGCCAGTCGCGACAGAGCCGCCTGTATGCCCTGAATCTCGACCTCGTGATGGTCTATGACAGCGGCGTTCGCTTCGCGCCACTGGCCGGTGTTGGCTTCATCGCCGCGGTCCTGCACCTCCCGGGCGCTGCGGCGGTCGCGCTCGCTCTCCGAGTCGGCACGCTCTCCGCGCAGCTCCTCGCGCAGGTGTGCCTGACGCTCGCGCAGCTTGCTTTCGAGCGCGGCCATCTGCGACTCGCTGAGCCCGTTGTCGGAATCCGGCACGACTCTACCTCCACTGGCCATGCTAGAAGCGTTTACACCATTCCCGGGGTGTCTACAAGCCCGGGGGCGGCACGCGGAATATTTAATCCAAGTCAAGCGATTCGCGACGAGCTGGACCGCATGTTCGACCAGCTCTTTTCCGAAGAGTGACTCCACATGGGCGTGGGCAACCTGATGGAACTCGATCCGTTTCGAAGAAGCGAAGGCGAAGCAACGAAAAATCCCCGTTAAGCGATCCGGAGTGCGGCCGGCGGGATCGGCAAGCGCCGATCCCGCCATGCCGAGCCGCTTACTTCACCGCAATGACCCGGCAATCGGCGCCATGGGCAACCCTGTGCGCGACGCTGCCGAGAACGAGTCCCTGGATGTCACTGAGCCCGCGGGTGCCCATGACAATCGTGTCGACATCACTGTCGGACGCTATCGCCAGGATGCCCGTCGCGGCGTCTCCGCGCTCCACAGAGCACTCGACGTCGCTCGCACCGATTGCAAGAGCCTGATCCCGCGCCGCGTTGAGGACGTTCTCGGCAATCGCGGATTCATAGAGTTGCCCCACCGAGTCGTGAATGTGCTCAACCTCGGCGAATCGCTTCAGCGCCTCGGGGATATCCTTGCTCGGTACGACATGCACCAGCCTGATCTTTTTGTCCTCGGCTTTTGCGAGACTGCAGGCTACCTCGAGTGCGCGAAAAGCGTGCTCCGACCCGTCCACTGGAACCAGAATCTGACCAGACATGACGACACCTCCCGGTTTGATTCGGCACGCAAAGAAATCTCTCGGCTTCGACGCGCCGGCTGATCTAACATTCGCTCTTGCCGGCGAACTGCTTGACGAAATCTGCCTCGCTTATGAGCCCCACCAGGCGCTCACCATCGACCACCGGAAGACAACCGATCTTGTTCGAAAGCATCAATTCCGCGGCCTCGGCGAGCGGCGTATCGGGAGACGTGGTGATAACATTGTCGTGCATTGCGTCTTTGACGGCGAGGGACTCTAGCATCTTGTCCTCTGCACGGCTGCCGAAGCCCAGCGACCTGAGCAGAATGCCTCGGAACAGGTCGCGCTGCGTGATAATGCCGCAGAGATCGCCGTCTCGATTGAGCACCGGAATGTGTCGGATGCGTCTCTGCTTCATCACATCGTCAGCGATGCTCAATTTGTCGTTTCGCTCGAGAGTCAAGACCTCCTTGGTCATGACGTCGGCGACGACGAGATTGGGCTTGCCCATTGAGACCAGTCCTCCGGTGCCTTGGAAAATTATCGTCCGATCATGAATCCCTCGTTCCAGCAAGTCTACAGCGAACTCGCCGAGGAGCATCGAGAGCTGATGTCTCTGGTCGAGCGCATTCGAGCGCATGGCGAGGTCGTCGGGCTCGGGCCCCTGCTCGAGCAGCTCCATGCCCTGCTCATCAGGCATTTCTCCCATGAGCAGTTTCCCGGCGGCCTCTACGATTGCATGGGCGCACACGACGCACGCTACCACGACGAATTGAAGACTCTCATCGAGGAACACTGCACCATCCTGTCATCGGTTCGCGGCCTGCTCGAGCTCACCCGAATCGGGCGTGAAAGCGACGTGGCGACGCTCCTCGACGAGGTCTCCCAGGTGCTGCAGCGGCTCGACGAGCACGAGCATCGCGAGCATGCCCTGGCCGACAGGCTGATGGCGTCGGAACGCGTTCCTTGAAAATCAGCCGGGTGCGGCCTTCGACAGCGCCTCGGCATCGACCACCAGTATTCGGCCGTTCTCGCTTCGAATCCAGCCGCGGCGCTTGAACGCGGTGATGACCCGACAAAGGGTCTCCGGCGCGAGCGCGAGGAGACTCGCCAGATCGCTGCGACGACACGACGACGCGACGACCGCATCGGAGGGCGACATCGCGCGGTAGCGATCCATCAGATAAGCAGCGACCTTCTGCTCGGCGGTGTGCGTGGCGAGCAGCTCGGTCTGCGACTGCAGCTCCTCGATTCGTTTTCCCAGGCGCTCGAGCACGTTCCAGGCCAGATGCGGGTCGCGCCGCAGGTGCTCCGCGAAGCGCCTCGCATCGATGGCGAGCACGCGGCAATCCTCCAGGGCGACGGCGGTGGCGGCGTATACCCTGTCGGAAAACAGCACCGATTCGGCGAGCACCTCGCCCGGCCGGATCAGCCGCACGACGTGTTCACGGGCGCCGCCGCTGCGCCGGGTGAGCTTCATGGAACCCTCGAGGAGAAGGAAAATCGCCTCTCCGGACTGTCCCTGCGAGTAAAGCGTCTGTCTCGCTCTCAAGCGGCGCAGCGCGCTGAAAAGCACCAAGCCGGCCAGGGAATCCTCATCGAGCCCGTGAAACAGCGGGCTCGCCTCCAGCGCGACGCGCAAATCGCGGGCAGAAGCGAGTTCGGATACTTCGTCGATCATCGTGCTCATGGGTGCAGACACCGCTGGCTTGGGACTACAGCCTAGTTTGCCCTCCTAAGCGCAGATGAAATTGACGAGGATCAAGGCGCCAGCGCTTCCTGTCGCCGGACCATTCACACATCGCTTCTCCCATTGCCCTGAAGGCGCCCAGCAAATCGATGGCCGGAAACGTCGCTCGAACCAAAGCGCTGTACGCACGCACCTGCGTGGCCCTGGTGGCGGCGCTGCTCCTGGCCGGTATGGGGCTCGACGCGGCCCGGGCCGCGGCCCTGCCCGCCGACGCCCGGACGCTCGCGCTGTCGTTCTTCCCCGAAGCGGACAGAGTCGGAGAGATCTCGGGAACCCCCCCGGCGGCGCCGGTGCTCAGCGCCGACGAGCTGCGCGGCTACGTCTTTCTCAGCGACGACGTGGTGCGCATTCCAGCCTACTCGGGCAAGCCCATCAGCGTTCTGGTGGGCTTCGACGTCGCCGGGCGCATCCGCGGGGTGCAGATCCTCGCGCACCAGGAACCGATCCTCCTGGTCGGCGTCACCGAGAGCGACCTCAAGGGCTATGTGGACCAATACACGGGGCGCAGTGTCTTCGACCGCTTCAAGGTGGGCGGCGAGACGCGCCCCGGCTACGTCACGGTGGACGGCATCAGCGGCGCCACCATCACCGTCATGGTGCTCAACGCATCGATCACCCGATCGGCACGCACGGTCGCCGAGTCGAGGGGCGTGCCCCTGGCGAGAGGCGAAGGCGACGGCGACCAGGCCCGCACGCCGAGCGGCGCCGAGCCGGTACTCGTCGAGCCCGCCGAGCCGCAGCCCCTGTGGATGGACGTGTGGCAGGCGCGCCGGGTGCGCATCGGCGTGCTGGTCGTGGGCCTGTTGATGCTGACACTCATCCTGGTGCTGCAGGACTGGCTCGCCTGGCACGCGACGCTGCTCGCCTACCTGCGTCTCGGATTCCTCGTCTACACCCTGGTGTTCATCGGATGGTATGCGCTCGCGCAGCTCTCCATCATCAACGTGCTGACTTTCATCGACGCCATCATGCGCGAGTTCCGATGGGAGACCTTCCTGATCGAGCCGCTCACGTTCATTCTCTGGAGCTTCGTCGCGGTCACCCTGCTGCTGTGGGGCCGGGGCGTGTACTGCGGCTGGCTGTGTCCCTTCGGCGCACTGCAGGAGCTGGTCAACAAGGGCGCCCAGCGACTCGGCTTGCGCCAGCTGCGTATACCGGCGCTGGTGCACGAGCGGCTGCTGGCGATCAAGTACGTCATCCTGCTGGTGCTTTTCGGGCTTTTCCTCCAGTCCATGGCCGATGCCGCTCGCTACGCCGAGGTGGAGCCGTTCAAAACGGCGATCACCCTGCGCTTCCAGCGCGAGCTGCCCTTCGTGGCCTACGCCCTGGCGCTGGTGCTGGTGTCGGCGGTGAACGGCAAATTCTTCTGCAAGTATCTGTGCCCGCTGGGCGCCGCGCTCGCCATCCCCAGCCACTTCCGCATCTTCTCCTGGCTGCGTCGCCACAGGGAGTGCGGCCGACCGTGTCAAATCTGCGCCGTCGAGTGCCCCTCCCAGGCCATCCGTCCGACCGGTGAGATCGACGCCAACGAGTGCCATTACTGTCTCGACTGTCAGGTGACCTATTGGAATCCGCGTCGATGCCCGCCGATGGTGGAGCGGCTCAGGCGCTGCGAGCGTCGCGGACAGCCCTTCACGCGCAAGCTGTAGTCGCCTTGACCCGGATCAATGCCCTTCGCCGGCCAGGGTATTAGAAGGCAGGTAGAGATTCCCGCGATTCGATTTCCCATTCAGGAGGGCATCAGAATGAGCTTTGCATCCACGCGCGCCATCCTCGCACTGGCAGCGACTGCGTTAATCGCCATCTCCGGCGTGGCGCAGGCCCAGACCACGTCTCATCCGAAGACCACGCCGGGCGAGCTCCGCTACAAGGGGGCGCCCGCCGAAGAAGTCGGCGGCGCCCAGATTGTCACTCCTGGTGCCCCGCCTCTCAGCGAGCAGGAGTTCGCACGGGCCCAGAAGCTCTACTTCGAGCGTTGCGCCGGCTGTCACGGGGTGCTGCGCAAGGGAGCCACCGGCAAGCCGCTGACGCCTGACATCACCCAGCAGCGCGGCAAGGACTACCTCAAGGTATTCATCAACTTCGGGTCCCCGGCGGGGATGCCGAACTGGGGCACCTCGGGTGAGTTCACCGAGGATGATGTGGACCTCATGGCGCGCTTTCTGCTGCATGAGCCCCCCATGCCGCCGGAGTACGGCATGGCCGAGATGAAGGAAACCTGGAAGGTGCTGGTGCCGGCCAATGAGCGTCCCACCAAGAAGATGAACGCGTACAACCTCGACAACGTCTTCTCGGTGACGCTGCGCGACAGCGGGCAGGTTGC
>JAABYT010000007.1:19254-19499 GCA_011775625.1 Gammaproteobacteria bacterium
ACGGTCGCGACCATCAAGATAGGCCTCGAGGCGCGCTCGGTGGAGACCTCCAAGTTCAAGGGCTGGGAGGACAAGTACGCGATCGCCGGCACCTACTGGCCGCCACAGTACGTGATCATGAAAGGCGATACGCTCGAACCGCTGAAGATCGTCTCGACCCGTGGCATGACCGTGGACACGCAGGAGTACCACCCCGAGCCGCGTGTCGCCGCCATCGTGGCGTCTCACGAGAATCCCGATTTCAT
>JAABYT010000007.1:19519-45216 GCA_011775625.1 Gammaproteobacteria bacterium
CACGACGGCGGGTGGGATTCGACCCATCGCTACTTTCTGACGGCGGCGAACAAGTCGAACAAGATCGCTGTGGTGGATTCGAAGGAGCGCACCCTGGAGGCACTGGTGGACGCCAAGGAGATTCCGCATCCCGGCCGCGGAGCGAATCTCGTCGATCCGAAGCACGGACCGGTGTGGGTGACGAGCGCGCTCGGCAATGCCGACATCACCTTCATCGGCACCGACCCGAAAGGACACAAGGACAAGGCCTGGAAGGTCGTGCGGGTGCTGCAGGGTCAGGGCGGCGGCTCGCTGTTCGTCAAGAGCCATCCGAAGTCGAAGAATCTCTGGGTCGACACGCCGCTCAATCCCGACACCAAGATCAGCCAGTCGGTGGCGGTGTTCGATGTCGACAATCTGGACAAGGGCTTCGAGGTCCTGCCGATTGCCGAGTGGGCCGGCCTCGGCGAGGGACCGAAACGCGTCGTTCAGCCTGAATACAACAAGGCAGGTGACGAGGTGTGGTTCTCCGTATGGAGCGGCAAGGATCAGGAGTCGGCCCTTGTCATCGTCGACGACAAGACACGCAAGCTCAAGCACGTCATCAAGGACGCGAGGCTCGTGACCCCCACGGGCAAGTTCAACGTGTTCAACACGATGAACGACATCTACTGAGGGCACGGCGGGCGCAATGAGCGAAAAGGTCGGAAAAGTGTTCCTGGTGGGCGCCGGCCCCGGTGATCCGGAGCTGCTCACCATCAAGGCGAGACGCCTGCTCGAGGAGGCCGACGTGCTGGTGTACGACCGGCTGGTCTCCGAGGCGGTGCTGGAGCTGGTACCGGCAGGCGTGCTCAAGATCTTCGTGGGCAAGGCACCCGGAAACCATCCGGCGCCCCAGGACACCATCAACGACATGCTCGTGCGCCTGGCGCGGGCCGGACACCGCGTGGTGCGCCTCAAGGGCGGCGATCCGTTCGTCTTCGGACGCGGCGGCGAGGAGGCGCTGCACCTGGTGCGCCACGGCATCGCCTACGAGGTGGTGCCCGGCGTGACCGCAGCGCTCGCCTGCGCAGCCTACGCGGGCATTCCACTCACCCACCGGGGACTCGCCAGCAGCCTGCGCTTCGTCGCCGGTCATTGTCGCGGTGATTTGCCGCTCGACCTGGACTGGCGCGGGCTCGCCGACGAGGACACGACGCTGGTGTTCTACATGGCGCTCGCGAACCTCGGCGAGGTGCGCAACCGATTGCTGGCGGCGGGCCTGCCGGGCTCGACACCGGCAGCCGTCGTGGAGTCGGGCACCACCGAGCGGCAGCGCGCCATCGATACCACCCTCGAGGCGCTCGTGCGAGCGGCGCGAAGCCAGCGGGTCGGCACGCCGGCCGTGGTCATCATCGGCCGCGTCGCGGCCCTCGCGGCAGAGCTTGCCTGGTACGCGCCGCATGGCGGGCCGGAGCCCGAGGCGCTGAGCCGCGACGCGAGCGCCTATGGCTGAACGATTCGGCTTGCTGCTCGCCCTGGCCCTGTTGCCGAGCCTGGCCGTGGCGGAAATCAGCGCCGCGCGCCAGGCGCAGCTGCGCCACATGCTGACCCATGACTGCGGATCCTGTCACGGTCTGCGAATGAACGGCGGGCTCGGGCCGGCGCTGACGCCCGCGAAGCTGGCCAATCGCGAGGCGCGCGCGCTGGCGGCGATCATCCTGCACGGCGTTCCGGGCACTCCGATGCCGCCGTGGAGGGCACTGATGAGCGCGGAGGAGGCACGCTGGCTCGCCGAGCTCATGAAACAGAACTCGCCCAACGGGAGCCCGAAACCATGATCAGGCATTTGCTGCGAATCGCGCTGCCCTGTCTCGCGCTGGCTGCGCTCGTTGCCTGCGCCGAAATGCCCGGGGCCGAGCAGGTGGTCGCGAAAGAGGCGCTTCGCGGAACGGGGGATCTCGGCATCGTCGTCGAGCGCGCCGCAGGCAGCGTTCTGGTCATCGAAACCACGCATCGACGCACCTTGTCGCAGATCGACGGTCTCGGCGATCTGTCGCACGCATCCGCGGTGTACTCGCGCGACGCGCGCTACGCCTACGTGTTCGGACGCGACGGCGGGCTCACCAAGGTCGATCTGCTCGCCGGGCGCATCGACAAACGCATCGTGCAGGCCGGCAACAGCATCGGCGGCGCCATCTCCCAGGACGGAACTCTGGTGGCGGTCTCCAACTACGAGCCCGGCGGCGTGCGCATCTTCGATTCAGAGAGCCTGGCGCTGGTTGCGGAGATTCCGGCGGTTTACGACGATGCGGGATCGCGCTCGAAAGTGGTGGGGCTGGTCGACGCTCCCGGTCGCCGCTTCGTTTTCAGCCTCTACGATGCCGGCCAGATCTGGGTGGCGGACCTGTCCAAGCCGTCGAATCCTGGCATCCGGAAATTCACCGATATCGGCGACAAGCCCTATGACGCCATGATTACTCCCGAGGGGCGCTACTACGTGGCCGGCCTCTACGGAGAGGACGGCCTCGCGCTGCTCGACCTCTGGCACATGGAAAAAGGCGTCGAGCGCATCATGCCCGGCTACGGGCGTGGCGAGGCGCCCCTGCCCGTCTACAAGATGCCGCACATGGAAGGCTGGGCCATGGCCGGCGACCTCGCATTCGTGCCGGCGGTCGGACGGCACGAGGTGCTGGTCATCGATCGCAACGGTTGGCGCGAGCGTGCGCGCATTCCGGTCAAGGGACAACCGATCTTCGTCATGGCGCGCCCCGATGCGCGCGAGGTCTGGGTCAATTTCGCATTGCCCGATAACGATACGATTCAGATCATCGACGTGCAGACGCTGGCGGTATCGCGCACCATGACGCCAGGCAAGGCGGTCCTGCACATGGAGTTCACGCCGCGCGGTGAGCAGGTATGGATCTCGGTGCGCGACGAGGACCGCGTGGACGTCTACGACACCGCCTCCTACGAGAAGCTCGCAGCTTTGTCGGCCGAGAAGCCGAGCGGCATCTTCCTGGCCGCCCGCGCTCATCGGATCGGTCTCTAGCCATGGCGGTCGTGGGTGCGGGCACAGGCTTCGAGAGCGCGCACGCACGCAGGCGCCGCTTGTCGCGCGCCCGGCCGCGCCGCGGCGCAGGTTCGACGCGCCTCACCGAGCTCGACAAACGGCTGCTCGATGAGTTTCAGCACGACTTCCCCGTCTGCCCCCGGCCCTATGAGGCCATCGCGCGGCGACTCGGCTGCGACGAGCAGTCGGTGATCGAGCGCCTCGCATGGCTCACGCGCCACGGCTACGTGAGCCGGGTGGGACCAGTGTTCCAACCCAAGCGCCTGGGCGCCAGCACGCTCGCGGCCATGGCGGTGCCCCGCGAGCGTCTGCACGAAGTGGCCGAGCTGGTGAGCAGCTACGAGGCGGTCAACCACAACTACGAGCGCGAGCACCCGTTCAATCTCTGGTTCGTTGTAACCGCAAGGGACGAGCAGGCCGTGGCCGAAGTGCTCGATGACGTGCGCCGCCGCACCGGTCTCGACGTCATGGATCTCCCGCTGCTGGAGGCCTTTCACATCGATTTGGGATTTCCGCTGTGGACGACATCAGGCAATCGGTGATCAAGGCCATGCAGGAGGGCCTCGCGCTCACCGCGCGGCCATTCGCAGCCATCGCCGAGCGTATCGGAAGCGACGAGGAGACCGTCCTCGGCGTCGTGCAGGAGCTGCAGGCGACCGGTGCCATCAAGCGCTTCGGCGTGGTCGTGCGCCATCACGAGCTCGGCTTTCGTGCCAACGCCATGGTCGTGTGGGACGTCCCCGACGGGGCGGTGAAAGCGATCGCGGACCGCCTTGCCGAGGAGCCCGACGTAACCCTCTGCTACCGCCGTCCGCGCCGCCTGCCGAGCTGGCCGTACAATCTCTTCTGCATGATTCACGGGCTGGACCGGGAGAGCGTGCAGGCCAGGATCGCGGCGCTCAGGCGCACCCATGGGATCGAAAACATCCCCCACTGCGTGCTGTTCAGCGGCCGCAGATTCAAGCAGCGCGGCGCCGTTTACGTATCCGACGACGCTGCGCGGGGGCGGCGCGCCAATGGATGAGCTTGATCGCAGCATCGTCAACACGCTGCAGGACGGTTTACCCCTGTGCGAGGAACCGTTCGCTGCTCTGGCGGCCGCGCTCGAGACCGATGAGCAGACAATCGTCTCTCGCCTCGCGCGTATGCTCGACGAGGGCATCCTTTCCCGCTTCGGTCCGCTGTACAACGCCGAACGCATGGGCGGAGCGCTCAGCCTGTGCGCGCTCAGCGCCGCGCCCGAGGCCTTCGACGCGATTGCCGAGCGCGTCAACGCGCACCCCGAGGTGGCCCACAACTACGAGCGCGAGCACGCCCTCAACATGTGGTTCGTGCTGGCGACAGAGGATGCCGATCGAATCGCGCAGGTGGTTGCGGAGATCGAGCAGGAAACGGGCTGCCGCGTGCTGCAGTTTCCCAAGCAGAAAGAGTTCTTCGTCGGATTGAAGCTCGAGGTCTGAGTCCGGACAGGCTGATGAATGAGGTTGCAGACAGGCTCGACGACGCCACCCGGCGCCTGGTGGCCGCCACGCAGGAGGGGCTTCCCCTGTGCGCTCGGCCCTACGAGGCGCTGGCCGCTCGCCTGGGAGCCACTCAGGAGTCGGTGCTGGAACGCCTCGCGCAGATGATTGATAACGGCAGCATCCGCCGCATCGCGGCAGTGCCGAACCATTATGCGCTCGGCTTTCGCGCCAACGGTATGTCGGTGTGGGACGTGGCCGACGAGGCCGCGACGGCCTGCGGTCGGGAGATCGGCGAGCTGCCCTTCGTGAGTCACTGCTATCTGCGCCCGCGCCATCTGCCCGAGTGGCCCTACAATCTTTTTGCCATGGTGCACGCGCGTTGCCGCGAGCAGGTCGAAGCACAGGTCGAGCGCATCGCGGAGATCCTCGGGCCCCGGAGCCGCGGTCACGATGTGCTCTACAGCAAGCGCATTCTGAAAAAGACCGGCATGCGACTGGGCAGGGAGATCTAGCCGATGTTCCGGATCTCCCAGTACATGCGCGAGCTCGTGTCGCCGACCCCCATCGGCGAGGCGCGCAAGCCCTCCGGACCGGTGGTCATCTGGAACCTGATCCGCCGCTGCAATCTCACCTGCAAGCATTGCTACTCGATCTCCGCGGACCGCGATTTTCCAGGCGAGCTCGCCACCGACGAGGTATTTGCGGTGATGGACGACCTGCGCGCCTTCGGGGTGCCGGTTCTGATCCTCTCGGGCGGCGAGCCGCTGCTGCGGCCCGACATCTTCGAGATCTCGAAGCGCGCGAAGGAAATGGGCTTCTACGTCGGCCTTTCCACCAACGGCACGCTCATCGACGAGGCCAACATTGGCGCAATCGCGGAGATTGGCTACGACTATGTCGGTGTGAGCATCGACGGCATCCGCGAGACCCACGACCGTTTTCGCCGCCGCGACGGTGCTTTCGACGCATCGATGCACGGAATCGGTCTGTGCAGGCAGCACGGCATCAAGGTAGGCCTGCGATTCACGATGACCCAGGACAATGCCTCGGAGCTTCCCCAGCTGTTATCGCTCATGGATGAGCAAGGCGTCGACAAATTCTATCTTTCACACCTCAACTACGCCGGGCGCGGAAACCGCAACAGAAAAACCGACGTGGTGCACCAGACCACGCGATGGGCCATGGACATGCTGTTCGAGACCTGTCTCGATGACGTGAAGGCGGGGCGAAGACGCGAGTTCGTCACCGGCAACAACGATGCCGACGCCGTTTATCTGCTGCATTGGGCACAGAGCCGTTTTCCGGGGCGCATCGCGCATCTGCGCCAAAAGCTCGCGCAGTGGGGCGGCAACTCGTCCGGGGTGAACATCGCCAACATCGACAACCTCGGCAACGTGCATCCCGACACCTTCTGGTGGCACTACGATCTCGGTAACGTGCGCGATCGGCCGTTCTCGGCGATATGGTCGGACAACTCCGATCCGCTCATGGCGGGTCTGAGAAAACGACCCCGTCCCGTTGAGGGACGCTGCGGCGCCTGCCATTATCTCGACGTATGCGGCGGCAATACGCGCGTGCGCGCACACCAGCTCACCGGGAACGTATGGAGCGAGGATCCGGCCTGCTACCTGAGCGACGGCGAGATCGGCCTGTGCGCCGACCCCGCCGACACGGCTGCGCGCGCGGGCGCCGCCTCGGCGCCGCCGCGCCCGCCCGCGCGCAACCGTGTGCACGTCGCACCCCCGGCGGGCGGGGGCGAGGCTTGAGATTTGCCGCTGCGCTCGCCGCCGCCCTTGTCTCGATTAGCGCGGCGGGCGGCGCGGCGCAGGCCGAGGAAGACGTCGCTGCGATCTACGCGCGACACTGCGCCGGCTGTCACGGTGCGGGGCGCCTCGGAGGCACCGGCCCTGCCCTGCTTCCGGAGAACCTGCGCCGCCTGAAGCCGAGTAAGGCCATCACCACCATCAGCGAAGGCCTGCCCGCATCCCAGATGCCGGCATTCTCGGACAAGCTCGACAAAGCCGATATCGAGGCCCTGGCGAAGTTCATCTACACGCCGCTCCCCGCGCTGCCTGTCTGGGGGGAGACGCAAATCGAAGCGAGCCGCGTCGTGCACGGGTTGCCCGCCGGTGACGCGGCGGAAAAACGCCACGCATCCGATCCCATGAATCTCTTTGTGGTCGTCGAAACGGGTGACCATCACGTCACGGTGCTCGACGGCGACACGTTTACCCCCATCCACCGCTTCAGAACACGTTACGCGCTTCATGGCGGACCCAAGTTCTCCCCGGACGGGCGCTTCGTGTACTTCGCCTCCCGGGACGGGTGGATATCGATGTTCGACCTCTACGGCCTGCGCATGCTCGCGGAGATACGAGCCGGAATAAACACGCGCAATATGGCCGTTTCCGCCGACGGGCGCTACGCGATGGTGGCGAACTACCTGCCCCACAGCCTGGTCGTCCTGAATGCGAAAGACCTCACTCTCGAGAAAATCATCCGGGTCGAAGACGACAAGGGCATCAGTTCGCGGGTGAGCGCGGTTTACGACGCCCCACCGCGTGAAAGCTTCATCGTCGCACTCAAGGATCTGAAAGAACTCTGGGAGATCCAGTACGGCGACAATCCCGTGTACTACGGAGTCGTGCACGATTACCGCTACGAGGGAGTGCCGGAGCAGACGGAGCGATTTCCCATTCGGCGCGTGCGGCTCGACGACTATCTGGATGACTTCTTCTTCGACGTCGGTTACCAGAATATTATCGGCGCAGCCCGTGACGCGGCGAACGGCCAGGTCATCAATCTAATCGTGGGCCGCAAGGTTGCGGATATCGATTTGCCGGGACTGCCCCATCTCGGCTCCGGCATTACCTGGAATTACGGCGAGGTGCCGGTGCTGGCGACGCCGAATCTTCGTGAATCCGTCGTCAGCGTCATCGACATGCGCAGCTGGCGAACGCTGAAGCGTATCGAGACGCTCGGGCCGGGATTCTTCATGCGCAGCCACGAGAACAGCCGCTACGCCTGGGTGGACGTTTTTTTCGGTCCGAATCGCGACGCCGTGCACGTGATCGACAAGCAGACCCTGGAGATCGTCAAGACCCTGCGCCCGGCCCCGGGCAAGACCGCGGCGCACGTGGAGTTCACCCGCGACGGCCGTTACGCGCTGCTCAGCATCTGGGATATGGATGGCGCCGTGGTGGTCTACGACGCCGAATCCCTGCAGGAGGTCAAGCGCCTGCCGATGAAGAAACCTTCCGGCAAGTACAACGTCCACAACAAGATCACGCGCTCGCGCGGCACCAGCCATTGAGCCGTCCCGGCGCGCTTGATCTGCGTCAATGCACCCTCCCGGGGCGGCTCTCATGATGAGCGTGTTTCGTATTCATCTCGCAGGTTCGAGCCAATGGCCCTGAAAGACATTCTCGTTCACGTAGACAGCAGCCGCGCCATGGCGGGGCGCGTCGAGGCCGCCGCCGGGCTCGCGCGCGTGCACGGGGCGCATCTGACCGGCCTCTATGTCATCGAGCTACCCGTCCTGCCCTCCTACGCCGAGGCCCAGATTCCTGCGAGAATCATCGAGGCCCAACGGGCAGCTTTCAGCGCAGCCGCCGCGGCGGCCGAAAAGCAATTCGAGAGTCTTGTCGGCGATGCCGGCATCAGCGCCGAATGGCGCTGTGTCGAGGAGCGGCGCGTCGACGCCCTCGCTCTGCACGCGCACTACGTCGATCTGCTCGTCGCGGGCCAGGCCGATGAGGGCGATCCGGAGTGCGTCAGTCACGGTCTCGCCGACCAGCT
The DNA here is from genome assembly GCA_011775625.1 of Gammaproteobacteria bacterium. GTDB lineage: Bacteria > Pseudomonadota > Gammaproteobacteria > HK1 > HK1 > JAABYT01. The sequence continues at coordinate 27,812 of JAABYT010000007.1, forward strand.
GGCCCTCGCTTCGGGTCGTCCCGTGATGGTCATTCCGGCCGCTGGCGTGACGGGACCCATCGGCAGGAACATCGTGGTCGCCTGGAACGCGCGGCGCGAGGCCGTGCGCGCCATCAGCGATGCCATGCCGTTGCTCGAGTCCGCCGAGCGGGTCACCGTCGTGTGCATCAATGCGAAAGACGCCGACCCCGACAACGCCGGGATCCCGGGCGCCGACATCGGCCTGCATCTCGCGCGTCACGGCATCGACACGCAGACCAGCAGCCTGTTCGGCGCTCCCGCCGCCATTGGTGAGCTGCTCCTTCAAGCGGTCGAGGACGAATCAGCGGATCTTCTCGTCATGGGCGCCTACGGTCATTCCCGCTTCCGTGAGATAATCCTCGGCGGCGTCACGGCCCACGTCCTGGCGCACACGCGTGTACCGACCCTGCTGTCACACTGAAGGAAGCATCCATGCGTAGACGAACGACGGTCCCGGCTTATCCCCTGATCTGCACGGCAATCGCCGGCGCCACGCTGGTGCTGCTGCTTCTCGCGCCCGATGACACCCGAGCAGCCGACCCGGAGCGCGGCCGGCTGCTCTATGAGAATCATTGCACGGGCTGCCACACGAGCGTCGTGCACCTGCGCGAGCAGCGAAAAGCCACGACACGGGAGGAAATCCAGTCTTGGATACGCCGCTGGCAGGCTCAGCTTGAGCTTCAGTGGGACGCCACGGAGGTCGACGACGTCACCGAGTATCTGAACGAACGCTACTACCAGCTGAAGAGCGATTCCTGAATCAGCTGCGGGCTCCAGCTGCGCGGGGAATGGCGCCGTCTTACTCGGTGCTCCAGCTCAACGCATTGTAGCCGCCGGCTACGCCGTGCTTCGAGAACACGAATTGCCAGAGCTGATTTCGCCTCGCGCGGAAAGCGCCCGCGCAGGTCAACAGGTAGTATGACCACATCCTGAAGAAACGATCGCCATACTGTGCCTCGTGCTTGTGCCAGTTCCGGCGGAACTTCTCGTACCACGCCATCAGGGTCGTGTCGTAGTGCTGGCCGAAGCTGTGGAAATGCTCGAGCACGAGCAGCCCCTCAGCGGCCGCCGTAAGCTTCTGGATCGATGGCAGGCAGCCGCCGGGGAAAATGTACTTCTCAATCCACGGGTCGGTCGCGATGTAGCTCGTGTTTCGTCCTATCGTGTGCAAGAGAAACAGCCCGTTGTCCTTGAGGCAACGTTTCGCAAGCGCCAGAGCACTTCTGTAGTTCTTGGGGCCGACGTGCTCGAAAAGTCCTATTGAAACGATTTTGTCGTAACGTCCTTTTGCGCTTCTGTAATCATCGAGCACGAACTCCACGTCGAGACCCTTGCATCGTTCCCTTGCGTAGCGGACCTGCTCCTCGGCAATGTTGTAAGCCGTCACGCGGCAGCCGTATCGCCTGGCAGCATACTCCGCGAATCCTCCCCAGCCGCAGCCGAGCTCGAGCACCGAGTCTTCCGGCTGGAGCATGAGCTTCCTGGCGACGAGCTCGCATTTGGCGTTCTGAGCTTCCTCGAGCGTTTCCGCGTTCTCATAGAATGCGCACGTGTAGTGCATGCCCGGGTCGAGCATGTCGGCGTAGAACTCGTTGCCGAGATTGTAATGCTGCTGGGCGACCCTCTGGGACCTGGCCCTCGACTGCATATTGAGCAGCAGGGATCTCAGATATAGAAAGATCTGATCTTTCGATTTGACGACCTCATCGAGCCGTGCCCGCAGCACTTTGGCGAAGAACACATCGACATGATCGCAGTCCCACCATCCATCCATGTACGACTCGCCGAGACCGAGCGAACCCTCCGCGATGACCCGGTCGTAGAATTGCTCGTCGTGGATTCGGATGTCACCGAGTGAGTTACCTCCGACGGATACGTCGGCGCGTGCCAGGAGATCGGTTATGAACTCCCTCGACGTCATCGAACGCCGGGCTCTGTCCTGGGTGAGCAACTGTCGCATCTGAGAATCTCCCGTTAGCAAAATCGAGGTAACACGAGGTTCCCTGTATCCGGCCTCGAATAGGCCTGTTTGTTGTATTTCCTGCCGTCTTCCCGCGGGCTGGCGCGGACGGGCGGGATTATCGCAAAAGTCGGCCCGTTTTGCAGAGCCGCTGAACTATTGGCCGGCGCTCGCGGCGCGCTCTGCGTCGACGATTTCCCGGGCCGCCTCGCTGGGGAGGCCGACGTGCTCGAGCATCACCTGTCCGAGCTGCAGCCCCGCCTCGAGCACCTCCGGCACGACCTGCGAGGCGCCGCAGGAGAGCAGCCGCTCGGCGTGCCGATCGTCGCGCGCCCGAACCAGGATCGGCAGCTCCGCCGAGAGCCGGCGGGCGGCAATCACCACCCGTTCCGCGGCCTGCGGGTCGTCGGTGCTGACGACCAGCGCTGCCGCGCCCTGCAGCCGGACCTTCTCCAGCATCGCCGTGCGGCTCGCGTCTCCGAGATANNTGGGCCACTTGCTGGCGGTCCAGCAGCTCCGCCAGCAATCTGCCGATACGGCCGTAGCCGACGATGATGACATGGTCCCGGAGACCGGCCGGGATGTCCGCTTCGGCCTCGGCGCCGGCGGACGCGCGGGCGTCGACGGCGGCACCGGTGCTGCGCGCCACGCGGGCCATCAACGGCGTGAGGAACATCGTCCCGCCGACCACGATGAGCATGAACTGCGCCGTCGGATCCGGCACCAGCCCGAGCGTTGCGGCGAGCGCGACGACAACGAAGGCGAATTCGCCGCCCTGGGCGAGCAGCAGCCCCATCTCGACCGCCTGTCCCGATGTGAACCCGGCGAGGCGCGCCAACGCGGCCGTACAGAGCGATTTGATGGCCATCAGGCCGACGATGGAGAGCACAATCCACACGGGCTCGGTCAGGATCTCCGCCAGGTCGATGACCATGCCCACCGACATGAAGAACAGCCCCAGCAGCAGCCCCTTGAATGGCTCGATGTTCACTTCGATTTCGTGGCGAAACTCGGTATCGGCGAACACCAGGCCGGCGAGAAAGGCGCCGAGCGCGGCCGAGAGCCCCGCCGCATGGGTCGCCGACGCGGTGGCGATGATGATGAGCAGGGTGACCGCCATGAACAGCTCCGGGCTGCGCAGGCCGCTCACGTAGGCGAACAGGGGCCGCACCACCAGGTGTCCGATGCCGAGAATCAGGGCAACGGCGAGGGCGGCCTCGCCGATGGCGAGCCCCAGCGCGCCGATGATGGAGCCGGCGCTGTCGGCGCCGAAGCTCGCGACGACGAACAGCATGGGCACCACCGCGAGGTCCTGGGCGAGCAGCACCGCGAAGCTGCCGCGCCCCACGGCGGTTCCGAAGCGGCCCTGCTCGGTCAGAAGCTGCATGACGATCGCCGTCGAGGACAGCGCGAGGCAGCTGCCCAGCACCACCGAGGCCTCGGTGGAGTTGCCGAACGCCCGCGCGATGGCGCCGATGATGATGCCACTGACCAGGATCTGCGCCATACCCATGCCGAACACCAGCCGCCGCATCCCCCAGAGCCGCTCGAGCGAAAGCTCGAGACCGATCATGAAGAGCAGAAACACGACGCCGAGCTCGGCAAGCGCGCGCACACCGGCGACATCGGTGATCAGCACATGGCGCAGCCACTCCTGATGCTCGGCGAGGCGCGCCAGACCGTGCGGGCCGACCACGAGCCCCACCAGCAGGAAGCCGAACACCGGACTCGTGCCGAGTCGCCGGGCGAGCGGTATCACGAGCGCAGCGGCTGCGAGAAATACCACGGCTTCCTGCAATCTGAGCTCTTCCACAGACCCTCGGCTCCGGACCGGGCGGCGGGCGTCATGCGCGCCGCGAAAAAAGCGCATGATAGCGCGTCGGGGCGCGGCGCCGGCGCCGCGCGCCAGCGATCGCAATCAGCCTGCGAAGGCGGGCGAGTGCGAGCGGTAATCGGTGGGTGATTTTCCCGTCCAACGCCTGAAAGCGCGCGAGAAGTTGGACGGCTCCGAGAATCCCAGCAGATAGGTTATCTCGTTGATCGACAGGTGCGACTCGGCCATGTAGTGAGCGGCGAGCTCGCGGCGCGTCTCGTCGAGCAGATCTTTGTACGAAGTGCCCTCGTTCCTCAGCCGGCGCTGGAGACTGCGCAGGCTCATGTGCAGGGCCTCGGCGACGGATTCCTGGCTCATGTGGCCCGAGGGCAGCTGCTCGGTCAGCCGCGCTCTCACCTGCATGGCGACACTGCTGCGATCGAAACGCGCCAGATAATCCTGGACGATCTTTTCGTTGGCCCGGGCAACCTCGGCGTTGGCCGTGGGAAGCGGCGTCTCCGCATCCGCTCTGTCGAAGCAAACGGAATCCTCGTTGCCCGCGTACTGAATGGGGGCGCGAAAATGCTCCGCGAAAACCGCCGGGTCGGGCGGCTCCGGCCGCCGAAAGGTGATGCGCAGGGGATTGAACGCTTCACCGTGGCACATCCGACAAAGGCTGACCAGCGCCGCGAAAGAGGCGTCGAAATCCTCGGCCGCGGTCGGATAGTCCTCGGCCGGATTCTCGATGATCAGGCGCAGCTCTTCCTCGGATTCCTCCAGCGTCAGCCGCTCCTTGTCGGTCATGATGCGGAAGTAGCGAACGGTTCGCTCCAGGGCGTCCTTGAGCGTGGCGCTGGCGAGCCACGCGTAGCCGAGCGCGTGCGCCGTGCTCGGATGCCAGTGGGAGGCGACCTTCAGACCGAGACCGGGATCCCCGCTCGCCTCGAGGGCGAGCTGCCAGAGATCGTAGAGCTTGGCGTCCCGATAGCGTGCGTTGGGATCGTAGAGCTTGGCCGGATCGAGACCGGCGCGCTCGAAGAGCGTGCGGGGCTCGAGTCCGTAGGACTCGAGAGCGCGCCAGATCGACAGGGCGCTCGATGCAAGCGTCGTGTAAGGCATAGGTTGAGGCGTTTGATACCGTATCGCCGCGATGTTGTCCAGACGCCGGGGTGGCCGGCACGACCGGCCTGTCCGGGCGCCTAGAAGATCCCCGCCGTCAGCTCGTGACGCAGTCGCGATCGAAAGGCCCGGATGGCCTTGAAACCGTCCACCAGCATGTCCTTCTCGCGCTTGGACAGCGCTTCCACGGGCACGTGGTTGCCGGGCTCCCGGCCCTCGCGATAGTCCGCGAGCTGCTGGCGCAGCATCAGCGCCGAGATGTGGCGATAGGCGCCCCCCAGGTAATCCTGCTCATCCGCGCCGAGCACGCCGCGCTCGTGCAGGGCGGTGATGCGCTCGAGCGTGCCCGTTCTCTCGACGCGCTCGCGCAGCGCCATGATGCGCACGGCGCCGACCAGCGGCAGGGTTCCGGTGAGCTTCAGGTTGAGCTTGCCCTGGTTGGGGCCCGGGAGCGGATCGCGCTTGAGGCGATCGAACAACCCAAGCGCCACGCCGTGCTCCTCGTCCACCTTGAAAAGCTCCCGCAGAAAATGGGGATGCGGCGCAAGCGTCGTGACGTGCTCGCGAAGGCTGCGAGTGAGCGCACCGGGTCCGAAAACGCAGTCGAAGTCGAAAAAAATGTCGCAGAATCGCAGCGAAAGCCCCTCGCCCTTTCCCATCCAGGCGCGGGTCTGGGCTCGCCACTCGGAGAGGGTCTTGCGCCATACCGGGTTGATGGCCATGACATTTCCATGACAGCGCTCGAAACCGACCTCCGCCAGCGCGTCAGTGACGCGCACCGCGAGCTCGATGAACCAGGCATCGACGCGATCGTGATCCGCGATCGGATAGTCCTCGATCACGAACCCGTTGTCCTGGTCCGGCCGAAGAAAGCTCTCCTTTCGTCCACCCGAGCCCATCACCACCACGTCGAATTCCACCGGTGGCTCTCCGAGACCGGACTCCCGCATCTCGCGCAGGCAAAGGCGCACGACTCCCTGGTAGACGTCGTTGTTGATACGACTGAGGAACGCCTGGATCTCGGTGGCGGGCAGCGCATCGTTCATGAGCTCGAGGGCGACGCGAATCTGGGCGTCCTTGGTCGCCTTGATGCCCTCGAGGTCGTCTTCGTGACTCAGGCGCTCGATGCGTTCGAGCATCGGCGCCGCCGCCACGGCCATGGCACGATGCAGCCGCAGCACGCCGACGACCTTTTGCCGCTCGCCGACAACCGGCAGGTGTCGCAGCCCGCGCCGGCGCATGCGCGCAATGGCGCGGTAGAGATAATCATCCTCGGAAACGCTCACCACGGGAGCGCTCATCACCGTCTCGATGGGCGCGTCGTCGCGGCCGGCGCACGCAATCCGGCGGCTGACATCCTGCTCGGTGACGATACCCGCGACGCGTCCGTGCGCATCCTCGACGATGACCTCGGATGCGCCGACACTCGCGAGTCGCTCGACGACGTCACGACACGAGTCGGATGCCGCGACCACCAGTGGAGGCGGGTCCATGTGATCGCTCACCCGGCGGGTGAATACCGCAGTCTGTGTAAGCATGCCTCAGCGCATCATAGCGCGCCTCGACCCGGACCGCTCAGCAGCGGGATTTGTGCGCGAGCACCAGCAGCACCGTCAGCAGCACCATCGCACCGGCCTGATGCAGCGCGGCGAGCGGCACCGGCACGCGAAGCAGCAGCGTGGAGATGCCGAGCGCGACCTGGATCATGGCCGCGCCGCCGGCCGCGTGCAGCCACAGGCGCTGTGGCCGGGTCATGGCAGTGCGATTCGCAGCGAGCCACAGGGCGAGTATGCCCACGAAGGTGGCGATGGCGATCACGCGATGCGTGAATTGAACCGTCGTCGGGTTCTCGAACAAATTCAGATACACGGGGGTCATCGACCACATGCCGTCGGGAACCCAACGACCCGCCATCAAAGGAAACGTATTGTAGGTGAAACCTGCCTTGAGCCCGGCGACGAATGCGCCGGACATCATGGTCACGAACACGGCGATGGTCAGGATCAGCGCGCCTGCCGCCACGCGGCTCCTCGCGCGATGCGCGCCGGTATCTGCGCCGCGCAGAAGATCGAAGGCCGTCCAGAGCATGAAGACGTATATGAGCACCGCGAGCCCCAGGTGCGCCGCCAGACGGTACTGGCTCACGTGAGGATCGTCGACGAGCCCGCTCTTGACCATGTACCAGCCGAGTAGTCCCTGCAGACCGCCGAGGACGAACATGGCAGCGAGCTTCGGGGCGAGCGACGCCTCGATGCGACGACGTAGCAGGAAGTAGAGAAAGGGCAGCAGGAAAACGATGCCGATCAGCCGACCCAGCACCCGGTGCGCATACTCGAACCAGAAAATTCCTTTGAATTCCGCGAGCGACATTCCCTTGTTGACATACCTGTACTCGGGCGTCTCACGGTAGTGCTCGAACTCCCGCTCCCACGCGGCCTGACCGATTGGCGGCAAAACGCCTGACACGGGTTTCCAGTTGACCATGGAAAGTCCCGAGCCGGTGAGGCGGGTGACGCCGCCGAGCACCACCATGGCGAATACCAGCGCGCAGCACACCAGCAGCCACCAGGCAATCGGGCGGCCGTTTCGCGTCGCCGCGCGCGGCGCGCCCAAGTCATTCGATACGCCGGCGACGACGTCGCCGCCTGGCAGAGAACGCTGCATGGAATCCGAGCCCATGTTTCAGGATATCTTCTGGTGCAGGCGCGCATCGCGGGTGCGGAAATGCTCGCTGAACCACTCGTCCAGACGCTTTCCGAACCGCTCCACATCCACGTACACGCCGTCTTCGTAATCATCCATGAGATCGCGAATTCCGTCCAGGAGGCGCTCGTGGTCGGCCTTGTGATCGGCGTACTCGTCGTAGCTGTTGTCGCGCATGAGCCTCTCTTCGAGGGCGAAATGCGCCGAGATGCGCGCGTAGAGCTCACCGAGAAACTCGGCCACGTCCGCGTCGGATTTTGCCTGGCCGAGACGCTCGTAGAGCGCGTTGACGAGCGCGATGAGCTCGCGATGCTCATGGTCCACCTCCGCGACGCCGAGGCTGTACTGCTCTTTCCACTCGATGAGACTCACAGCAGTCTGAAACCTCCCGTGTCGGCGCGGAAGTCGATGACCAGGTTCTGCCCGGCGCTGAGCTCGACGCTCTGCTCGTGCTCGTAGTCGAAGCCCTCCTGCCTGCGGCTGTCACGCAGGCGGGCCGTGACGAGATGGCGACCCGGCGCCACGACGAACCGCTCGTAGGCGGTGGCGGTGCCGTCGCCGGCAAGACCCGCGGGCGGCAGCCATTCGCGATAGACCAGCTCACCGTCGACCAGCAGCTCGACCAGTAGTGGCACGCGCTCACGCGGGCAGTCCATGGGCCTGCGCATGTTCGGCGCCAGCGCGGCAATCTCCTCCGGCGTCAGGCGCCTGCAGGGCGCTTTGCGCTGACCGGCGTGACCGAAGCTCAGCGTGATGGCCGACGCAGCCGGATCCATGTGGGTGTACACGGGCAGGGTCGCAAAGTAGCCGATCAGCAGCGCGAAGGCCGCATACAGCACGCCCTGGCCGATCAGCTGTAACGGGCTAACCCGCATGGCTCACCGCCCCGGGCCGCGCGGCGACCACCGGTGCCTGCGAGGCGTGGAGCTCGCCCAGGCGCGCGCGAAACGCCGAGAGCGCCTCGGCGAGCTCGCCACCGCGGTCCACGCCGGCCCAGAAGCTGGCGACACGCTCTCGGGGCACGCGTGCGCGCAGCTGTGGATCGCGCTCGCCGGCGATGCGTTGCTCGGTCCAGCGCGCGCCCAGTCTCTCGTAACAGTCGTTCGCCCGGCAGCCGGTCAGAAAAACGCCGTCCACGTGGCGGCGGGTGATCATGAAGTCGATGAACGAGGGCGCCAGCATGGCGACGCACGGAAGCTCCACAACCGCCACCGATGGCCCGGCGATGGCTTTCAAGTCCGGCCCCTGCCCGCACGCATACACGATCACGCGGTCGTTGCCCTGCAGGGCGCGACACGCGGCCAGCGAGCGCTCGCGCAGGTCCGAGAGCGGATACGCGGGCAGCTCGATGCCGGCCTCGAGCGCGGTGCGGCGTCGAAACGGCGTCGCCGTCGGGCAGGCCCCCACGCAGATGCCGCAGGCGACGCACAAATCCGCAATCACGACAGCCTCCTCGGAGTACGGGCTGCCGTCGCTGCGCGGCGCCATGCGTACCGCTCCGTGGGGACAGTCCACCGCGCAGCGCCCGCAGCCGTTGCAGTTGGCGAGGCTGACGACCGCGGGAACCGGCCGTTTGGCCGGTAGCCACGGCAATGCCGCCAGCAGCACCGTGGCGACCCCGAGCAGCCCCCACATGGCGAGTCCCGAGTACTCGTCGAGCAACGGGTAGACAAACAGATAGAACCAGTCGAGACCGACCTGCGTGGGTATGGTGCCCAGGTCGGCCGCGCCCTGGCTGACGGCGGGTCGCGCCACAGACAGCACCACCAGCGCCGCGAGCGTACCGATGGCGAGACCGCGCGGCGGGTTGACCCGCGCGTGGGTGTGACGATGAATGTGCACCCACATGATGAAAAGCAGAATCAGGGGCACGGCGATGTGAATGAAGAGCATGAGCGTGAAGAACCGCCCGCTCAAGGTGGAGGGGTGTATGAAGTTGCGCGCAATGGGCTCACCGAAAAGCGGCAGCGTGTCCAGCCACTCGGAGGTGGCGAGCGCGACATAGTGGGCGAGCTTGTCCCACACGAGCCAGTAGCCGCTGATGCCCGCGGCGAACACGAGCCACAGGATCGGCACGCCGATCACCCAGGCGAACCAGCGCGGCCCGTGCAGGCGATCCATGACGTACTCGCGCACCAGATGCAGCATCATGACGATTACCAGCCCATCCGATGCGTAACGGTGCAGGCTGCGCATGACGCCGCCCGCGTACCATTGGACATGCGTGATGGCCTCGACCGACTCGTAGGCCGCGGTGACGCCGGAGTCGAAAAAAATGTACAGGTACACACCGCTGACTGCGACGATCCAGTAGAAGAACCATCCCAGCGCGCCGAGCTGATAAAGCGGATTCCAGTCCGGTGTGAACACGGCATCAAAGGCGCTTTCGACGCGCTCGAACGCCCATCTCGCGAGTCTCTTGGGGCGTGACACGCGGCTCCTGGCTGTATTCGACATCAGTGTGGAAGCGGTGACGAGTTCTCGCGCCATGCTCGCACAACGAAAACGGCAATGGCGACCAGGCAAAGACTACCGACGATGATAGCGACAAATATCGAATAGTCGAAGCGATAACGCCCGGTGCTCGGGTCATAGATGGTGCAGAAGAGCCTGACGTTCTCCACCCAGCGATCGAGGGTGCTGGCGTCGGGGTCGAGTCCCCAGACGAGCTCCTTGAGCGGCTCCACCAGCACGGGCGGCTCGAACCTGTCCCCGTAGACCTGACGGTAGACCGTGCCGTTGGCGTCGACGACGCTCACCTGGGCCATGTGATCGAAGCCCTTCGCAGACGCCGCATAGGTGAAGCCCAGCTCATCGACGAGAGCCCGCAGCGTGCCCGCGTCACCGCTGAGAAAGGACCAGTCCGGCGCGTCGATGCCCTGGCGCGCTGCGTAGACCGCCATGCGCCCCGGGCTGTCGTTGGCGCTGTCGAATCCGATGGTGGCGACCGAAAAGGCACTGTCACCCAATGCCTCGCGGGCCACGTCGACGACCTCACCGAGGTAACGCGTCGAGACGCTGCAGCTGTGATAACAGCTCGTATAGATGAGATTGACGACGAGTGGGCGTCCCCGGTAGTCGCTGAAGCGCACCGTGCGGCCGTTGCGATCGACGAGTCGATGATCGGACAGGCGCCTGCCGATGGCCGCCTGGCTGGCCCGCAGGGCCTCGTCGCGGTCGAGAACGCTGCCGGCCTCGACAGCACTCCCCGCCACCGGCGCGCTCAGCACGAAAAGGGCGATTGCGGCGAGGAATGCGCGCCCGCGCCTCATGCACCGAGCAGCCAGCTGTCGAGCAGAACCACCAGCAGGAGCAGCGACAGCTGCGCCAGGGATGCGCGGAATGCGCGCATGGCGGTCTTGGTTCCAGGCTCGCGCACGAGCTGCGTGCACGCATGCACGAAGTACGCGCCGCCCAGCGCCGCGCCGAGCGCGTAGATCCAGCCCATGCCGAACGCGACCAGGGTCAGCGACAGCAGCACCAGGACCACCGCATGCAGGAGAATGACGCGCGCGGCCAGACCGTCCGCCACGACCACCGGCAGCATCGGCACCCGGGCCTCGGCGTAGTCCGCGCGATAGGCAAAGGCCAGGCTCCAGAAATGCGGCGGCGTCCACAGAAACAGCACCACGGCGAGAATCAGCGGTGCCGGACCGAGGGCGGGATCCACCGCGGCGGCGCCGGCGAGCACCGCGAAGCTCCCCGCGAGCCCTCCGACCACGATATTCAGCCAGGTGCGGCGCTTGAGCCAGACGGTGTAGACGACACCGTAGACGAAGGCGCCGAGAAACACGTGGGCGGCCGCGAACGGATTGACCGCAATCGCGGTCGCGCCGACCGCGACCAGCAGCATCAGCCCGATGCTCGCGAGCCACACCGGCCCGGCGCGGAATCGCCCGGTGACGAAGGGTCGCCCGCGGGTGCGCTGCATGCGCGCATCCAGGTCCCGCTCGACATAGTGATTGAACGCGCCGGCGCTCGCGGACGACAGCAGCACGGCGATTGCCAGCAGCGCAATCTGCCACCCGCCCGGAGCCGCGCCCGGCGTGATGGCGATACCGGCGAGTGCGCACAGCATGATGGCCATGCCGATACGCAGCTTGAACACCGAGTAGAGCAAACTTGCTGTCTCTTTCATCGTCTCCCTCACTCGCGTACCGGAGTTCCACCTGTGGCGCCGCGCGTGCCCGGAAGAAAGCGCGGGCACGCGCGAAGTCATGCGTCGAGCGTCAACGCAGCGGCCACACCTCCGAGAGGAACTTCCAGTTGACGAAGTAGTAGAGCACGAAAGCGGTGAAGAACACGCCCACGAGTACGCCAGTGCCCGGCAGCTTCAACGTTCCCGCACTTCCGTAGTGCCCGACCACAGAGGCTTCGGTGGCGACAGCCGGCTCGGGCTTCTTCTCCGCGGTGCGCTCACCAAAGAGGATCGAGCCGACAACGACCACGATGTACATGACACCGCCCACCGCCGCGAGAATGGCGGAAAGGCCGTTCAATCCCATCATGAGGTAGGCGGTTGCCGGGTAGTCGAACGTCAAGACCGCGTCCGCGCCCGTGATGTCCCACACGCGACGCGGCACCCCGAGCGTGCCGGCACCCATCATGAAGAGCGAGATCCCCGCCACACCGGCCGCGAACACGTAGGGCTGCAGCTTCGCCCAGCCTTTCAGGATCAGCTCACGCTGAAATATGAGCGGCACCAGCAGGTAGGTGATTGCCATGAAAGCGAGCGTCGTGCCGGCGACCACCGTGGCGTGGAAATGCCCGGGAACATACAGCGTGTTGTGCATGATGAGGTTGAGCTGCTCGGTGCCCATGACGACGCCGGAGATGCCGCCCAGGAAACCGAACAGGACCAACGACAGGAACATGCCGGCGAACGCCGGGTTACCCCACGGCGCCTTGCGAAGCCACTCGAATATTCCGTTCGTCAGTCCGCGCGCACGCTGGGCCGCCTCGATGGATCCGGGCACCGTCATGCCGTGAATCATGCTGCCCAGCACGGCGAGATACATGGCATAGCTGGTGTTGAAGATCTTCCACGTGGAGCTCATGCCCGGCTCCACCAGCATATGGTGGGCGCTCGCGATCTGCAGAAACAGGATGTACATGAGAAAGGCCATGCGGCTGACCTTCTCCGAGATCGGTTTTGCGCCGAGCACGATGGCGGCGATGGCGTACCAGACGGCAACGTGCGCCGACACATTGATCTGCTGGGATGAATGGCCCATCGCCCACCACACGATTTTGTACATGAGCGGGTCGATGTAGCTGATGATGCCCACTGACCACAGCAACGTCGGGATCAGGATGATCGCACCCGAGGCGATGGTGAAGACCGCGATGATGGCAGCGGTCAAGGCGCCGAAGGTGACCAGCGGTATCGAGCCCTCATAGGTCTTCTCTTCCTTCGCGATCACCAGGGTGCCGAAGAACACGAAACATCCGATCAGCGCCCCCACCGCGAAAATCAGGAAGCCGAGATAGAACCACGGCGAGGCCTGCATGGGCACGTAAGACGTGAACATGACGCTGGAATTACCGGCGAGCACGGCGGCGTTCACGATGAGCGCGCCGATGAGCATCATCCAGAAGCCCAGCCACGCCCAGCGCGGCGTAGCGAGACGCGAATTCAGCAGAATCGCCGAGGCAAAATACAGAACGGCCATCTCGAAGAAGATGATCCATACGAGCAGCACGTCGAGGCCGTGGGCGGTGAGCGCGAGGTAGAACCAGTCAGCGGGCAACAGATGCACCGTCGGCCAGCGGGTCAGCGCCACCATGAGGCCAAATAAGCCGCCGACCGTGAGAAACACGACGGCCGCGACCGCGTTTGCCTTGATGAGGTTTTCCGCCGGGCGGTGAATCTTCAAGCCCGTGGAAGGGCAGGTCCGAAATACTTCACTGATTGCCATGGCGCTGTCTCCTCATTCCACCACGTGGATTTTTCCAATCATGGTGTGATGCCCGATGCCGCAAAACTCGTTGCACACGACTCCGAATTCGCCCGCCGTATCCGGTGTCACCGTCAACACCATCTCGTAACCGGGATGGATCTGCAGGTTGATATTCACCGGTTGTAACGAGAAGCCGTGTTGCCAATCCATCGACGAGATATGAAGGCGGTAGCTCTGGCCTTTCTCGAACTCGAGAATCGGCCACCATTGCCAGAGTCGCGCGATGAGATAGACATCGCTTCCCGGCGGTGGACGCACAACGGGGAATCCGGCCTCCTGGCGCACGGTGTATTTATCCACCATTGCATTGGTCTTTTTGGCGAACATCTCGGGCGTCGTGCGATACGCTTCGTTGGACAGATTCTGCTCACCCTCGGCGTGCCAGTAGATCATCATCCCGAACATCACGAGGCCCCATATGAAGGCCACCGCGATCCACACGAGTTCCACTTTCGCGATCGGCTCCTTCCACCAGATCCGTTCGCTTGGGGGTGATATAGCCATGGGCTGTTCTCCCTCTAGCTGGGTCTAACCGGGCCCTTACTGGGCAATCGGAATTTGGACGATTTCGAGCACGCCCCAGATGATGTAAAAGACCGTGGGCACGACCACACCCAGGAACAACAGCAGAAACGGGTTGTCGAGGATCCGCTGCATGACAGGAATGCGTTCGTCTTCGCCGCTGGCGTCGGACATGAGCCTTACTCCCCGGTAGTGAAATTACGTGGCGGCCACGCACGCGATCGCGCCGATCGCCACAAGTCAAACCTTATGACTGCCTGGTCTCCGAACTCATTGACTTCGATCAAAGAGCCCGCATCCCTAGCCGCCGGTGAATTCTCGGATGAGCGCAAAGCTGACCAGCGCCAGAACGAGAATGATTCCGAAAAAGATGAGCGATCGATGCTCGAATCGCCGGCCGGCGAACTCCTCCATGCGGTTAAGCGCCCAGTCGGAAATCACGTACAGGGCAATCGCCGTGACGGTAAAGTAGAGGATCTCCATGGCACGCCGGCTCGCTGGTATCGTCAGGACCACGCAGGCATCATGCAGCCCCTGGGCAGCGCGCGCGTTGATCCAGGTCAACGACCCGCGGCTGTCGCGTTGAGAGCATGATGAAGCGAACGGACGGGCGCGAGCACGGAGAGTCCGATTTGATGGAGTCGACAGCGACCATCTCCTGGCCGCTCATCAAGCAGCTGCACGTGGCGCTGGCACTGCTCACCGCGTGCAGCTTCTGTCTGCGCGGCTACTGGATGCTCGCCCGCTCGCCGCGTCTCGACGCGCCCTGGGTGCGGCGTCTTCCGCACGTGGTCGACGCACTGCTGCTCGCCACCGGCATCGCCATGGCGATCGGGCTTTCCATCTCGCCGCACGCGCATTCATGGCTGGCGATCAAGCTGCTCGCGATCGTCGCCTACGTGGTGACCGGCAGCATCGCGTTGAAACGCGGGCGCACCTACCGGCAACGCGCCGCCGCGCTCGCGGTGTCGCTGCTGCTGCTCGCCTACATCTTCGCTGTTGCGCTGCACCACGACGCCGGGCTCGGACTGGCCTGATCCAGATCATCGACGCACGCGCGCGGGCGCGAATAATAGAGCCTGATCACCCCGCCGGAACGCCCGTTCCCGGAGGATGACAAGATGTTGAGCCCGAGCCTCGCTATCGAACCCGGCCTGCCGGAGCACGCGACCCGCCTGCAACTGTTCGAGTCCGTCATCAATCAAACGGAAAACGGCGTCGTCATCACCGAGCCGGACGGCGCCATCGTGTACGTCAACCCGGCCTTTACCCGTATCACCGGCTACAGCCGCGACCACGTCATAGGCAAGAACATGCGCATCCTGCAGTCGGGACGCCAGAGCAAACGCTTCTACCAGGCCATGTGGGAGAGTCTCCTGACCCGGGACAGCTGGTCGGGCACGATCTGGAATCGACGCAAGAACGGAGAGTGTTACCAGGAGTGGCTGACGGTCAACGCCGTGCGCAACGAGGCGCAGGAAACGGTCGTTTACGTCGGTATGTTCTCGGACATCAGCTCGATCAAATCGCGCGAGCACCAGCTCGAGCAGCTTGCCTATATCGACCCGCTCACGGAGCTGCCCAATCAGCTGCTGTTTCACGACCGGCTGGCGCAGACGCTTGCCTTTGCCCGGCGCAACGATCAGGCCGTATCACTGTTGGTCGTGGACGTCGATTGCATCAAGGAAGTCAACGAGCGATACGGATTCCTCTTCGGCGATCGCATTCTGCAGAACATCTCCCGCCGAATGCAGAAAGAGCTGTGCGAATGCGACTGCATCGGCAGACTCGCCGAGGACGAGTTCAGCATCCTGCTCTATGACACCGAAGGCGGCGCGCGCACGGTCGACGTCTGCGAGCGGATTCGAGCCGCCATCGCCAAGCCGCACGACGAGTATCAACCAGCGGTAACGATAACCGCCAGTATCGGTTTGGCGCGCTATCCCGAGGACGCACACACAGCCGAAGCGCTGATTACGAATGCCCGGGTCGGGATGTATGCGGCCAAAGGCGACGGCGGCAATCGAATTCGGCACTACGCGGATACGCGCGCACAGCTGCAAAGCTGAGTACCATTCCCGGGTACGCCCGCAAGCGCCGCCTAGGAGACCACAATGACGTCACGCGGTCGCAACGACCGAGCTGTTGGTGAATCCCTGCCGCCACTCATCGCAGCGCTCCGCGACGCCGGGTGCTACGACCACCCGACCGATGCCATCGTCGTGCTCGAGACGCATATTTCGTACGTGCTTCTCACCGGTCGCTTCGCATACAAGATCAAGAAGGCGCTCACCCTCCCCTTTCTCGACTTCAGCACCCTGGATTTTCGCAAGCACTACTGCGACGAGGAGCTGCGAATCAATCGCCGCCTGGCGTCCGAGCTCTATGTGGACGTGGTGCCGATCACCGGCACGCCGGCGGCGCCGCGCATGAACGGCGATGGCCGGCCCATCGAATACGCCGTCAAGATGGTTCAGTTTCCTGACGCCGACAGGCTGGATCGCGTGGCCGAGCGCGGCGAGCTCGACGTCGTGCATATCAAGGCGCTCGCCGACAAGATCGCCGCGTTTCACGATGAGGTGGCGGTGGCCGACAGAGGGTCGCCGTTCGCCGACTCGGAGCATCTTCGCCGGGAGATGATGGAAAACTTCGAAAGCCTCTCGGCGCAGTCACTGCCCGCGGACACGGCATCGTTGCTCGAGGACATTCGCGCCTGGACGGCCCACTCGCTGGTCGACCTCGGCCGACTTTTCCGTCTGCGCAAGCAGCAGGGAATGGTTCGCGAATGTCACGGCGACATGCACCTTGCGAACATGGCCCTGCTCGAAGGCCGCGTGACGATTTTCGACGCCCTGGAGTTCAACGAGAACTTTCGCTGGATCGACGTGCAGAGCGAGCTTGCCTTCCTCGCCATGGACCTCGACTATCGCGGCCTCGCGAACTACGCGTGGCTGCTGCTGAGCGGTTATCTGGACGCCAGCGGAGACTACGCGGGCCTGCGTCTGTTGCGCCATTACAAGGTCTACCGTGCCATGGTCCGTGCCAAGGTCGCGGCGCTTCGCGCCGGCCAGTGCCGAGCGGGCACGGCCGAGCACGAGCAGTGCATGACGGAGCTGCGCGAGCACGTCGCGCTCGCTCACGCCTACCTGAAGCCGGCGCCGGCAACGCCGCTCATCATCACTCACGGCCTCTCGGGCTCGGGCAAGTCTTGGCTGAGCGAGCAGCTGCTTCAGCTCGTCGGCGCGGTTCGCATTCGCTCGGACGTCGAGCGCCAGCGCCTTGTGCGCACAGGCGAGCTTCGCGAGGG
>JAABYT010000007.1:45221-58331 GCA_011775625.1 Gammaproteobacteria bacterium
ATCGTCGACGCCACCTTCCTCAAGCACGACCATCGCCTGCTGTTCGTGTCGCTGGCCAAGCAGCTCGGCGCACGCCTGGTGATACTCTCGCTGCACGCTGCCGAGAGCGTCCTGGAGGCGCGCGTCGCACGGCGCCTGAGCGAGGCGGCAGACGCATCCGAGGCCACCCTGGAGGTGCTGCGCGGGCAGCGCGCGAGCCTCGAGGCGCTCGACGACGAGGAGCGCGAGGCCGCCATCGAGGTGCCGGGCGACGACACGCCGGATCTGGAGGCCCTCGCCCGGCGCTGCCTGCGCGGGCGCGCCGGGGCGCCTGTGATGCGACGCCTCGAGGCCGGTCTCGACGACGGGCATTGATCCTCGTCAATGCTCCGCGTGAGAATAAGCCCAGACTGAAGCGAGGTCAGAACGCGAAGGGCGGTTTCATGCAATACCAGGACATACTCGTTCACGTCGACGACAGCGCGTCGACACCGGCCCGGTTGAAGGTCGCCGTGGAGCTCGCCGAGCGCTTCGACGCTCACCTGGTCGGCGTCTACGTCGACCCGGGGCTCGCGCTGCCGACCCTGGTCGACGTGCCTATCTCGCCGAGTCTCATCGAGGAGCTGGAAGACGAGCACCGGGCGCGACGCGAGCGCGCCGAGCAGCAGTTCCGGCAAACGCTCGATCGCTCCAATGTGAAGAGCGAGTGGCGGGTTGCCGAGGGCGAGCTCGGCCACACCCTCTCGCGCCACGCGCGCTACGTCGACCTCGCGGTGCTCGGTCAGGAAGGCACGGATGACCAGAAGGTGGTCATCGGCGGGCTTCCCGACACCGTCGCCCTCGCCTGCGGGCGTCCGGTGCTGGTGGTGCCCTACATCGGCGTCAAGACGCCTCCCGGCAAGCGCGTCATCGTCGCCTGGAACGGCAGCCGCGAAGCGGCGCGCGCCGTCAACGACGCCCTTCCGATTCTCAAGGGGGCCGACAAGGTCGAGGTCATGTGCGCCGATCCGCAGCGCGGCGAGCTCGAGGGCGCCGATCTGCCGGGGGCCGACCTGTGCCTTCACCTGGCGCGTCACGGCGTCAAGGCCGAGGCGCAGACCCTCGAGGTCAGCGACATCGAGATCGGTGATGCGCTCCTGTCGCGGGCAGCCGATCACGACGCGGATCTCATTGTCATGGGCGCGTATGGGCATGCCCGCTGGCGCGAGGTGGTCCTCGGAGGCACGACCCGACAGATGCTCGAGCAGATGACCGTGCCGGTGCTCATGTCCCATTGAGCCGATGTCGGCCTGGGGTCCAGCGCATGACGGTCACGCTATTTCCAGAGCTCGTTCGGCGCTACGATCGAAGCGGCCCGCGCTACACGTCGTATCCGCCGGCGACTGTCTTTGACGAGGGCTTCGGCGAGGCGGACTACCGCGCCGCGGCGGCGCAAAGCAACCAGGGCGCTTCGCCCCGGCCGCTGTCGCTGTATTTTCACATCCCGTTCTGCAGCACGGTCTGCTACTACTGTGCCTGCAACAAGATAATCACCGCGAATCGATCCCGGGCCGTCGCCTACTTGGCAGCGCTCGAGCAGGAGATCGCCCTTCAGGCAGCTCTGTTCGACACGCGACGCCCGGTCGAACAGCTGCACTGGGGTGGCGGAACACCCACGTTCCTTTCCGGCGAGCAGATGCAGCGACTGATGCAGACCACGCGTCGGCACTTTCGCATGCGCGATGACGACGAAGGTGAATACTCCGTCGAGATCGATCCGCGCACCGTGAACGAGCATGACATGGCCCTGCTGCGCGAGCTCGGTTTCAACCGCGTCAGCTTCGGCGTACAGGACTTCGACCCGCGGGTTCAGAAGGCCGTCAATCGACTTCAGTCTTACGAGCAGACGCTGGCAGTCATGACGGCAGCGCGGCGGCACGCCTTTCACTCCATCGGAATCGATCTCATCTACGGCCTGCCCTTTCAAAGCGTCGAAAGCTTCTCGGTGACGCTGGACAAGGTCGTCGAGGCCGGGCCCGATCGTCTCGCCGTGTTCAACTACGCGCATCTGCCGGAAATCTTCAAGACGCAGCGCCAGATCGACGCGAGCGCCCTGCCTTCGCCGGAGGAGAAGCTTCGTATCCTGGCGTTCACGATCGAGCGCCTCCAGGAGGCGGGCTACGTGTACATCGGCATGGACCATTTCGCACGCCCGGAAGATGCCCTGGCTCGAGCCCTCGACGATGGCAGCCTGCAACGCAACTTCCAGGGCTTTTCCAGCCACGCCGAGTGCGATCTGGTGGCCATGGGCATCACCGCCATCAGCAACATCGGCGATTGTTACGCACAGAACGTGCGCGACATCGATGCCTACTACGCGCGTATCGGCGCCGGAAGGCTGGCGGTGTTCCGCGGTGTTCGCCTCGACGAGGACGACCGCCTTCGCCGCCGGGTGATCGCGGACCTGATCTGCCACGGTCGCGTGGACAAGCAGGCCGTGGCGGCGGACTTCGACGGCTATTTCGCCGACGAGCTCGCCCGCCTCGAGCCCATGCGCGCGGATGGCCTCATCGAGGACGACGCGCGGAGCATTCGCGTGCTCGACCCGGGACGCCTGCTGGTTCGTAACATCTGCATGGTCTTCGACCGCTATCTGCGCCGGGCGTCCGGTGCGCAGCGCTTTTCCAGGGCGATTTGAGCCGCGCGTCCTCCCCGGCGTCCCGGGGCAGGTTGCAAGGCATTGAAAAACCAAGTACATAGAAGCTCCTGCATCGTATGCGCGGCGCTTGACGATCGCCTACGATCAGAGCCACGAGCCAATTCCCGAACAGGACAGATTTCACATGCAGCCCACGGTTGAGAGCATTGATGACATGACGGGCACCCCCGACATCAAGGTCTCGGTACGCCAGACTTTCGGCATCGACAGCGAACTGGAGGTGCCCGCCTTCAGCCAGCCGAGCGAGCACGTGCCGCCGGTGGACGACGCCTACCGCTTCGACCACGACACGACGCTGGCGATTCTCGCGGGCTTTGCCTACAACCGCCGCGTGCTCATCCAGGGCTACCACGGTACCGGCAAATCCACCCACATCGAGCAGGTGGCGGCGCGTCTCAACTGGCCCTGCATCCGCGTCAATCTCGACAGCCACATCAGTCGCATCGACCTCGTGGGCAAGGACGCCATCGTGCTGCGGGACGGCCAGCAGGTGACGGAATTCCGAGAGGGTATTCTGCCCTGGGCCTATCAGCATGCCACCGCGCTGGTCTTCGACGAGTACGATGCCGGCCGCCCGGACGTGATGTTCGTCATCCAGCGCATCCTCGAGGCCGAGGGCCGCCTGACCCTGCTCGACCAGTCGCGTGTGCTGCACCCGCACCCGTCTTTCCGGCTGTTCGCCACCACCAACACCGTGGGTCTCGGCGATACCACCGGCCTGTACCACGGCACCCAGCAGATCAACCAGGGCCAGATGGACCGCTGGAACATCGTCGCGACGCTCAACTATCTCGGACACGACGCCGAGGTGGAGATCGTGCTCGCGAAGGTGCCGGCGTACGACAGCGACGAGGGCCGCCAGACCATCAGCGCGATGGTTGCGCTCGCCGATCTGACGCGCTCCGGATTCATGAACGGCGACGTTTCCACGGTCATGAGTCCGCGCACGGTCATCACCTGGGCGGAGAATGCCCAGCTCTTCGGGGGCATCGGATTCGCCTTCCGGCTCACCTATCTCAACAAGTGCGACGAGATCGAGCGGCCCATCGTCGCCGAGTACTACCAAAGGTGCTTCGGCAGCGAGCTGGCCGAGAGCAGCGTCAAGGTAGGAAAGGCCTGAGTCGTCAGGAAACGCCGCAAAGGGGACACGCTCCCCTGTCCATGAAGTCGTGAACCAGCGCAGCAAGTCTCAATACGATCCCGGGCGCGCGCCGCTGGAGATCTTCCGCCAGAAGACCGCCGCCGCCACCCGCGCCATTGCCCATCATCCGGAGCTCAACGTGGAGTTCGTGCCGGAATCGTCGCCACCGGACGGGGACACGCTGCGCCTGGCGCAGCCCGCCGCGAATCTTCCCTACGAGGACGTGTCGCGCGTGCGCGGACAGGCGGACTCGGCCGCGCTGCGTTACCGCTACCATGACGCGAAGCTGCATCAGAAGATTGCGCCGGCTGCCGCCGAGCCCCGCGCCATCTTCGATGCCCTGGAACAGACTCGCTGTGAGTCGCTCGGCATGCGGCACATGGCCGGCGTCGCCATGAACCTGGACGCGGCGGTGGAGGACCACTGCCAATCCAGAGGTTACGCGAACGTCGAGAACCGCGAGCAGGCGCCGCTCGCCGAGGTCGTGCGCTTGCTGGCGCGCGAGGCGATCACCGGCAACCCCCCGCCGCAGTCGGCCTCGCGCATGGTCTCGCTGTGGCGGCCGCAGCTCGAATCGCAGATCGGCGCGGCGTTGAAGGCGCTCGCCGGGTGCATCGACGATCAGTCCGACTACGGCGCGGCGCTGCGCGCGCTGCTCGAAGCGCTCGGCTATCCCGACGAGCCGCCCGAGGAGGAGCGCGACGAATCCCGCGACGAACAGTCCGAACAGGGCGATGAGAGCAGCGCGCTCAACGAAGGCGAAGCCGGCGACGCCGAGCCCGGCACCCCGGAATCCATGGAAGACCTGGAGCTGCGCGAGGCTGCAGGCGAGGATGCCGATTCGAGCGACCAGAGCGAGCAGGCCGATACCGGCGAGCTCGATCTCGGCGACGACGGCTCGGAGACGCCCGGGGAAGCCGCCTACCCGCCCTATTACGGGCGTAACATGCCGGACCCCGAGCAGTACTGCGCCTACACCACCGAGTTCGACGAGGTCATCGACGCGGACGAGCTCGCCGACGCCGACGAGCTGCAGCGCCTGCGCCAGAGCCTCGATCAGCAGCTCGTGCACCTGCAGGGTGTTATCGGGCGTCTCGCCAACCGGCTGCAGCGGCGTCTGCTCGCGCGTCAGACCCGCGCCTGGGAATTCGATCTGGAGGAGGGACTGCTCGACTCGGCGCGTCTCGCCCGCGTCGTCACCAACCCCTATCACTCGCTCTCGTTCAAACGCGAGAAGCACACCAATTTCAGGGACACCGTTGTCAGCCTGCTCATCGACAACTCGGGCTCGATGCGGGGACGACCCATCGTGGTCGCCGCGATGAGCGCCGACATACTGGCGCGAACGCTCGAGCGCTGCGGCGTCAAGGTCGAGATCCTGGGATTCACCACGCGTGCCTGGAAAGGCGGCCAGTCCCGCGAGCGCTGGCTCGCGGAGGGCAAACGCCCCAACGCCGGGCGCCTGAACGATCTCCGCCACATCGTCTACAAATCCGCCAACGTCCCCTGGCGCCGGGCGCGGCGCAATCTCGGCATCATGCTGCGCGAGGGGCTGCTCAAGGAGAACATCGACGGCGAGGCGCTGCTGTGGGCGCATCAGCGCCTCATCGCGCGGCCCGAGCAGCGCCGCATCCTGATGGTCATCAGCGACGGCGCGCCGGTCGACGACTCCACCCTCTCGGTGAACCCCAGCAACTATCTCGAGCGGCATCTGCGCCAGGTCATCGACTCCATCGAGAGCCAGAGCCCCGTGGAGCTGCTGGCCATCGGCATCGGCCACGACGTGACCCGCTACTACCGCCGGGCCGTGACGCTGGTGGATGCGGAGCAGCTCGGCGGCGCCGTCATGGAGAAGCTCGCCGAGCTGTTCGAGGCCGACATCCGCGAGCACACGGCGCGCCGCCAGCGGCGCGCGGCCGGCTGAGCGCCTCGCGCGGCAGCCTGGCGAGGGCGGGTCGGTCGATCCGATCAGCGCGCGGGCGCGGGTCAGCGCTCAGTCGACCTCGCGCTCGATGGTGCAGCAGTGGGCCGAGTCTGCCTCCGGTCCGGGCATGGTCACCACGGCCCCGGTGATGGGATTGGGCCGATACGCGGTAACCCCCTTGAGTCCCAGAGCGTAGGCCTGCGTGTAGAGGGATCGGAAGTCGGCAAAGTCCAGGTCCTGCGGAACGTTCACGGTCTTGGAGATGGCCTCGTCCACGTAGGGCTGCAGCGCCGCCTGCATCGCCAGATGATCCTGTGGCGCGACGGCGGTGGCATCGACGAACCCCGGAGGAAGCGCGTCCTGCGCCCCGCGCGCGCGCCATCGGCGGCAGGCGTCGTCCTCGATCAGGAATTGACGGGTGCCGCCGCCCGCGTCGAGGACCGCACGCTGATAGCGATCGGCGAAAATCGGCTCGACGCCGTTGGAGATGGCGTTTGCGAGCAGACTGATGGTTCCCGTGGGCGCAATGGCCGTGAGGTGACTGTTGCGAATGCCGCCCTCGCGGATGGCGTCGCGCAGATCGTCGGGCAGCGCGCGCACGAAAGGCCGGTCGAGGAAGAGCGCGCTGTCGAAGAACGGAAAGCTGCCTTTTTCCGCGGCAATGGCGACCGATGCGCGATAGGCACTGTGGCAGATGCTGCGCATGGCGTCGGCGGCCACGCCGCGCGCCGCTTCGCTGTCGTAGCGCAGTCCCAGCATCACCAGCGCGTCGGCGAGACCGGTAAGGCCGAGCCCGATGCGCCGCGAACCGTGCGCCTGCTGCTGCTGGGCGGGCAGCGGAAAGCTCGATGCATCGATGACGTTGTCGAGCATGCGCACGGCCGTGGTAACGGCCTCCCCGAGGGCGGCCGTGTCCAGCTGCGCCTTCGGCGTGAATGCCTCGCGCACGAAACGCGTCAGGTTCATGGCGCCGAGGTCGCAGGCCCCGTAGGGAGGCAGCGGAATTTCACCACAGGGATTGGTGGCGCTGATGCGCTCGCGCCAGGCGAGATTGTTGCTGGCGTTGATGCGGTCGATGAACAGCACGCCGGGCTCTGCGCAGTCGTAGGCGGCGCGCATGATGCGATCCCAGAGCGCCCGTGCGCCGACGACGCGGTGCACGCGGCACGCGACCGGCGCATCCCGGCCGGGCCACTCGCGCGTCACGATGCCATCGCCATGACTCTCCCCGGCCGCCGCCAGCGGGAACACCAGCGGCCAGTCCTCGTCGGCCTCGATGGCCTGCATGAACGCGTCGCTCACCAGCACCGATACATTGAAGTGACGCAGCTCGCGGCGGTCGCGCTTGGCGTCCACGAAGGTCTCGATGTCCGGATGATCGCAGCGCAGCGTGCCCATCATCGCCCCGCGCCGTGCCCCGGTGGAGAGCAGCGTCGCGCACGTGCTGTCCCAGATGCGCATGAACGAGACCGGCCCGGAGGCGATGGTGCCGGTCGCCGGCGCCTCCGAGCCCTCGGGACGCAGGGTCGAGAAATCGTAGCCGACGCCTCCGCCCTGCTGCATGGTGAGCGCACCCTCCTTCAGCGCGTCGAGGATACCCGGCAGCGAATCCGGGATGGTGCCCATGACGAAGCAATTGAACAGGGTCACGCGGTGAGCCGTGCCGGCGCCGGCCAGAATGCGCCCGCCGGGCAGGAACTTGAACCCGGTGAGCAACGCGTGGAAGCGCTTGCGCCAGGTTTCCTCGTCACGCGCCTCGACCGCCGCCAGCGCCCCCGCGACCCGCCACCAGGTAGCGTCGATGCCGGTCTCCGCCGACCCGTCGGCGTCGTAGCGGTAGCGCGTTTCCCAGATGTGCTGCGAGATGGGTGCTTCGAATGTCGTGCTCATGACGTCATCCATGCCAAGGGCTGCCAGTTTAACCTGCCCGGGACCTCCGTAAGCGTAGATGACCTGGATCAATGGGCATACCGCCGCGACCCCTTATAAGGATAATCATTGGCCCCTGGCAGGCGGAGGCGAAAGATGCCGGTCAAGACGCTCACCCAGTTTCTCGACGATAATCACGTCAGGTACGTGACCATTCGTCACTCCATCGCCTACACGGCCCAGCAAATCGCCGAGTCGGCCCACATTCCGGGCGACCAGATCGCCAAGACCGTCATGGTCAAGCTCGACGACCGCATGGCCATGGCGGTCCTTCGCGGCACCGACAAGGTAGACATCGATCTGCTGCGCGGCGCCGCCGGCGCCAAGCACGCGGAGCTCGCCACGGAGGCTCAGTTCCAGGGCATGTTTCCCGGCGTCGACCTGGGCGCCATGCCACCGTTCGGCAACCTCTACGACATGGCCGTTTACGTGGACGAGGGCTTGACGCGAGACGAGCGCATCGCTTTCAATGCGGGCACGCACAGTGAGTTGATCCAGCTCGACTACGCCGATTTCGAGCGTCTCGTCAAACCCACGGTAGCCAACTTCAGTCTCGATTGAGTCATGTCAGCATACACGCACATTCTCGTTCCGACGGATTTCTCCGACTACAGCCGGCATGCTGCGGAGAAGGCCCTCGAGCTCGGTAAGATTTTCGGTGCGCGCCTGAGCGTCGTGCACGTGGTGGACTACCTGCCGCCGACGTTCATTTCCGCGCAGTCCGAGCACACGTCCGCGCCGGAGATCGTGCAACGTGCCACCGATTACCTCGAACAGTGGAGCAAGGAAGTCGGTCTCGACAAGGCCGAGCAGATCGTCTTGACGGGACCAGCGGGCAAACAGATCGCCAAACTGGCCAGGGACAAAGACGTCGACCTGATCCTGATAGGCACCTCCGGTGAGGGCGGCATGAAACGCCTGCTGGGATCGACCACGCGCGCCGTGATGCACGATTCGCCCTGCGACGTGCTGTCCATCCATCGCGAGTAATCTCGGGCGCAGCGCGCAGCGGTAAGCTGCGCGCACACTCAGCGCTGCGTCTGCAGGTTCGAAGCGCGGCTCCAGTGCTCGTCCCAGTCCCGGTCGAGCATGTCCTTTACCGATCCGTCGCGCTCGAAAAATCTGTTCGGCGCCTGGAACATGGCCAGCATGAGCCCGCCCTTCGGGGTGTAGGCCGCGTGGCGTGTTCCTGCCGGGCGCCAGACGAAATTACCTGCACTGCACACACCATCCGGATCGACGAGCTCTCCCTCGATGACATAAGTCTGCTCGATGAGCACGTGCTCGTGGTCGGGCAGCCGGGCGCCCGGCTCCATCTTAAGCAGCACGGTGAGCAGACCGGTCGAAGGGTCCACCAGCAGGGTCTTGGCCTTGACGCCGGGAAACTTGGTATCTTCCCAGGGAAGCTCCGGCACGTTCACGAAGCGCGAGTCCTTGGCACTGAGGCCCTCGTGGTTGCCGGCGTTCGGGGTGATTGCGCTCATTCTGGTATTCTCCCGCGGCTCTCGGAGCTCCATGGTATTGCAATGGAAACGATCGCCATAGCCCTGATTACTCTCGGCGGTATCATGTTGCTCGGCCTCGTCACCGATCTGCTCGGAAGGCACACGCCGCTTCCGCGCGTCACCCTGCTGCTCGCGTTCGGATTCCTCATCGGGCCCTCGGGCACGGGACTGCTGCCGGAGATCGCGCCCGAGCTTTTCTACCTGCTCTCGAGCATGGCGCTGGTGATGATCGGATTCCTGATCGGCGGCACGCTGACGCGCCAAATGCTGCGCCGCCACGGCCGGCGCGTGCTGACAATTTCTGCCACCATGGTGCTCGTCACGCTCATATTCGTCGGCGTTGGCTTGACGCTGATCGGCGTACCCATCGAGGTGGCGCTGCTGCTCGCCGGGATCTCGACCGCTACGGCGCCCGCCGCGACCGCCGATGTCGTGCACGAGATCGGCGCCGAAGGGCCGTTCTCGCAAACCCTTCTCGGCATGGTCGCCATCGACGACGCCTGGGGATTGATTGCGTTCACGCTGGTGCTCGCCTTCGTGCACGTCCTCAACGGCGACGGCGCGACCACCAGCGTCATGCTGCACGGGCTGTGGGAGCTCGTCGGCGCCCTGGCACTCGGTGCGCTTCTCGGCGTGCCGATGGCGTATCTATCCGGCCGCATCTCGGCGGGCGAGCCCCTGCAGGCCGAAGCGCTCGGCATGGTGTTCCTGTGCGGCGGGCTCGCCCTGTGGCTGGAGGTGTCGTTCATCCTCGCCGCCATGGTCATGGGCGCGGTGGTCACGAACCTCGCCCGTCACCACAGGCGCCCTTTCCACGCCATCGAGGGCATCGAGTGGCCGTTCCTGGTGCTGTTCTTCGTGCTCGCGGGCGCCTCGCTCGAGATCGACGCGCTGTGGGCGGCCGGCGCCGGCCTGCTCGGCTACCTGGTTCTGCGGGTTCTCGGCCGGCTCGCGGGTGCCTGGCTCGGTGGATCGCTGTGCGGCGTCGATGCCGCGCAACGCTGGTGGCTGGGCCTGGCCATGCTGCCCCAGGCGGGCGTGGCCCTCGGCATGGCGCTGATAGCAGCGCAACATTTACCCACCCTGGGACAAATCATCATACCCGTTGTCGTCGGCGCCACGGTCATCTTCGAGATCGCCGGACCGGTGCTGACGCGCATGGCGCTGCGTTACGCGGGGGAAGTACCGAACGCTGCCCACTCAACCAACGGGCATTGAGTGCGCGTAGAACCCGCCGCATTCACGCTCGCGGCCGCGCACCACGCGTTTGCCGGCGAGACGGCCGCGCATCTCCGTGACCACGGTGCACTGCCCTTCCTGGTGATCGTGATCGTAGTAGTAGAGCACGACCCAGTCGTGCGTGCGGCCGAGCTCGTGGGCGCGCGCGGTGTTGGAATAGAGCGCGGTGAAGTGCCAACCGCCGCGCTCGCCGTGCATCACCGGCAGCCAGGCCTTGCCCTCGGGATTGAATCGTCGCGGCGCAATGAGGGGCAGGCTGCCCTGCTCGCTTTTGCGGCGATACTCGCCATCGATCGCCAGCAGCACGTCCACCGAAGGCGCGTCCGCGCTCACACCGCCCGCGCTGCGTGCGCGGCCGAGCATTGCCTCGAGCGAAGCGCGTATGGCGGCGAGGCGTCTTCGACCGACCCCGGGCACGGCTTCGAGCCTGCCGTCGTGCGCGGCCACCTCGAGCTCCTCGAGGCTGTCGATGTGCAGCTTGTCGTGAATGCGCTCGGCGAGCGCCGGACCCACGCCCGGTACGCTCTGGAAAAGACGCCCGGCATCGAGCTCGCCGCGCAGCCTGTCGAGACGGCTCC
The DNA here is from genome assembly GCA_011775625.1 of Gammaproteobacteria bacterium. Classification (GTDB taxonomy): domain Bacteria; phylum Pseudomonadota; class Gammaproteobacteria; order HK1; family HK1; genus JAABYT01. The sequence goes on from JAABYT010000007.1 coordinate 56,215, forward strand.
AGCGCCCGGTGGCGACGATCTCGATGATGGCCGCGGCGATTCCGCGGCCGATGCTCGGAATGGCGATGAGCCCCGCCGGCCCTTCGGACTCGGCGACCTCGCGGATGTCCCGGCTCATCTGCTCGACGGTCTTCGCGGCGCGGCGAAAGGCGCTCACCCGAAACGGATTGGCGCCCTGCACGGCCAGCAAATCGGCCGCTTCGCGCAGCTTGTCCGCCACCTCCTGATTCCAGTCGGGCGTGCGGGTGGCCGATCGCGAACGGCGCGGGCGCGATGACGGTGGCATCGTCGAATCATACTCGCCGGCATGGGTTGCGGCACCCGTGCGGCGGCGCCCGCCCGCCGCCAAACGCGGCGCGCGGTGATCCAGATCAACGGCTCCCCCCGTGCCCTACTTATGATGGGCGCGTGTGGGAACCGAAAACGGCGAGCAAGCGTTGACCGAACCGAGCGCCAGAGACCGCCTCGCGAAAGCGGGCAAGCCCGCCGAAGAGGCCATGCGGCTGCATCCCTACTACCGTGGCAAGGTGCAGATGATGCCGAAGTGCGCGGTGCGCGGCCTCGAGGACTTCTCCACCTGGTACACGCCGGGCGTCGCGGCACCCTGTCGCGCCATCGCCGAGGACCCGGCGCTGGTTTACGAGCACACCAACAAAGGCAACACCATTGCCGTCGTCTCGGACGGCACGCGCGTGCTCGGCCTCGGCGACATCGGCCCGGAGGCGGGACTGCCCGTGATGGAAGGCAAGGCGCTGCTGTTCAAGTACCTGGGCGGCGTCGACGCGGTACCGCTGTGCCTTGGCACCAAGGACCCCGATGAGCTGATCCGCACCGTGAAGCTCATCGAGCCCGCGTTCGGTGGCATCAACCTGGAGGACATCGCCCAGCCCAAGTGCTTCCGCGTTCTCGACAGGCTGCGCGAGGAGCTCGCGATTCCGGTGTGGCACGACGATCAACAGGGCACCGCCACCGTCCTGCTCGCCGGCCTCATCAACGCCCTGGGGGTCGTCGGCAAGAACATCGAAGCGGTGCGAATCGCCATGATTGGCGTCGGCGCGGCCAACGTGGCCGCGTTCCGGCTGCTGAGCGCGGCCGGCGTCGACCCGGCGGGCATCATTGCCTGTGACTCGCGCGGCGTGCTGCATGCCGGGCGCAGCGATCTCGAGGCGGCGCAGGAAATCTACGCCGAGAAGTGGCACATCTGCCAACACACCAATGCCGAGCACGTCACGGGCGGGATCGCCGACGCCATGCGCGGGGCCGATGCGGTGGTGGCGTTCTCCGCGCCGCGACCGGGCATCATCGAGCCCCGGTGGATCCGGACCATGGCGGCGCGGCCCATCGTCTTCGCCTGCGCCAATCCCGAGCCCGAGATCTGGCCCTGGGAGGCGCACGAGGCCGGCGCCGCCGTCGTCGCCACCGGACGCAGCGATTTCCCCAACCAGCTCAACAACTCGCTGTGTTTCCCGGGCATGTTCCGCGGCGTCCTCGACGTTCGAGCCCGCCGCATCAGCGACCAGATGGCGCTGGCCGCGGCGAGGGCGCTTGCCGAGTTCGCCCAGGCGCGCGGCATCGACGAGGACTCCATCCTGCCGCGCATGGACGAATGGGATGCACACCCGAGGGTCGCGGCCGCGGTGGGGATCAAGGCACAGGAGCAGAAGCTCGCGCGCCTGCACCGAAGCGCGGCGGTGCTCTTCGAAGAGGCCCGCCTCGCAATTCGCAACGCCCGCGACGCAACCACCGCGTTGATGCGCGAGCAGATCATTCCCGACCCGCCCGCCACGGCGGGCGACGAGCGCTGAAGGGGCACGCGCGCGGCTGGCGGGGCGCGAGCGTGGCGGCATCGGGTGAGGCACCCCATCGAAAAGGCCATCGCGTCGGCGCTGCCGGGCGGCCGGGGATACGGCCGCCTGGCGAAACCCGGGCAGCGCTTGCATCGCCATCGAGATCGACGCAGATTGCCACTCGCCGACCGGATGATGCTTTGGTGAGCCGGAAATGCGATTGAGCTATGTCCACGGACTGAGTGACGAGCCGCTCAAGGGAGAGACGGTGGGCGGGTGCTTCGATGCGAGCGCCCGGCGTTTCCCGGATCGCGAGGCGCTCGTCGTCGC
>JAABYT010000007.1:58337-61718 GCA_011775625.1 Gammaproteobacteria bacterium
GGCTTGCTGTCGCTCGGGCTCGAGCCCGGCGCACGCGTGGGCGTCTGGGCTCCGAACTGCGCCGAGTGGGTCGTCGCGCAGTTCGCGACAGCCAAAGCCGGCCTGGTGCTCGTCAACATCAATCCCGCCTACCGGCTCGCAGAGCTCGAGTTCGCCGTCAACCGCGTCGGCTGCGAGGCGCTCATCGTCGCACCGCGGCTCAAGTCGAGCGACTACATTGCGATGATCCGCGAGCTGTGCCCCGGCGTCGCAGACAGCGAGCCGGGACAGCTGCGCTGCGAACGCTTGCCGACGCTTCGCTGGCTCATTCGTCTCGGCGACGAGACGAGTCCGGGTTTTTTGAACTTCGATCAGGTTGCAGAGCGCGCGGACAACGCGCACCGCGAGGCCCTCGAGTCCACGAGCGCGCGGCTCCAGTTCGACGATCCGATCAACATCCAGTTCACCAGCGGAACGACCGGTCAGCCAAAGGCGGCGACGCTCACTCATCACAACATCGTCAACAATGCCTTTTTCGTCGGCCGGCAGATGGCCCTCAGCGAGCGCGATCGCGTCTGCATCCCGGTTCCCATGTACCACTGCTTCGGCATGGTGCTCGGCACCCTTTGCTGCGTCGCTCACGGCGCAACAATGGTCTTCGCCTCGGAAAGCTTCGTGCCAGGGGCGGTGCTCGCGACCGTTGCGGCCGAACGCTGCACGGCGCTGCACGGCGTTCCCACCATGTTCATCGCCGAGCTCGACGAGCCGGGCTTCGAGGAATTCGATCTCTCCAGTCTGCGCACCGGAATCATGGCCGGCGCACCTTGCCCCGTGGAGCTCATGAAGCGTGTCATGGCCGATATGCATCTCGAGCAGATCACCATCGCCTACGGTATGACAGAGACCGGTCCGGTCAGCTTTCAAACACATGTCGACGATTCTCTCGAGCGGCGCGTGCAGACCGTCGGCCGGGTGCTGCCACACATCGAGATCAAAATCGTCGACGACGAGGGACGCATCGTCCCCCGCGGCACTGCAGGCGAGCTCAAGACCCGCGGTTACTGCGTGATGCCCGGGTACTGGACCGATCCGGAGCGCACCGCTCAAGCGATCGACAGCGCTCGCTGGATCGCAAGCGGCGATATCGCCAGTATCGACGAAGACGGTTATTGTCGTATCGTGGGACGCGTGAAGGACATGCTCATTCGCGGCGGCGAGAACATCTACCCGCGCGAGATAGAGGAATTCCTCTACACGCATCCGAAGATCGACGAGGTCGAGGTCATCGGTGTTCCGGACCCGAAGTACGGGGAAGAGGTGTGCGCGTGGATCAAGCTGCACGAGGGCGAGCAGGCCACTGCCGAGGAAATTCGCGAGTATTGCAAAGGGCGCATCGCGCACTTCAAGATTCCCAGGTACATCAAGTTCGTCGATGCATTCCCCATGACCGTGACAGGAAAGGTCCAGAAATTCGTGATGCGCGAGCAGATGAAGGAAGAGCTCGAAGCGTCGGGTCAGACTTGAGGTGTTGACGCAAATGACAGACGAAATGTGGCGCTTTGCAGACGATCTCGGCCCCGAGAAGATCGCGTACCTGCACGATCCCGCGACCGGACTTCGCGCCATACTGGTCGTCGACAACGTGGCCTGCGGACCCTCCATCGGCGGCGCGCGCATGAATGTGGACGTATCGGTCGACGAGTGTTTCCGACTCGCGCGGGCCATGACCTATAAGAATGCCGCCGCCGGAATTCCGCACGGCGGAGGCAAATCGGTGATCGTCGCGGATCCGAAAATGGAGCCCGTGCTGAAGGAGCGCCTGATTCGCAGCTTCGCCCGCGCCATCGGAGACATCTGCGACTACATCGTCGGCCCGGACATGGGCACCGACGAGACCTGCATGGCCTGGTGCCGTGACGAGATTGGTCGGGCGGTGGGCCTTCCACCGGAAATCGGCGGCATCCCTCTCGACGAGATNNCTCGACGAGATCGGTGCGACCGGATTCGGACTGAGCGTCTGCGCCGAGGCCGCGCAGCGCTTCTGTGATGTCGAGCTCGACGGCGCCCGGGTCGCCGTCCAGGGATTCGGATCGGTCGGGCGGCACGCGGCGCGCTTTCTCGCCGAGAAAGGCGCACGCATCGTCGCCGCAGCCGATTCGCGTGGCGCCGTCGTCGCCGAGGCCGGGCTCGAGCTCGATGCCCTGCTCGAGCACAAGGCCGGAGGCGCCAGCGTCACCGATTTTGCCGGTGGCCGATCGATTTCCGGAGATGCGCTTCTCGACGTCGACTGCGACATCTTCGTGCCGGCCGCACGCCCCGATGTCATTCGCGCCGACAACGTGGATCGGGTCACCGCGCGCCTGATCCTGTCGGGCGCCAACATCCCCGTGACCCTCGAGGCCGAGCGTGTCCTGCACGATCGCGGCGTGCTCGTGGTGCCGGATTTCATTGCCAACGCGGGCGGGGTCATCTGCGCGTCGGTGGAGTATCACGGCGGCACCGCGACACAGGCTTTCGGCGTCATCGAGGAAAAGATCCGCGCCAACACGACCACCGTGCTCGCCGAGGCTGCCGAGAGCGGCGAGCCGCCCCGCCACGCGGCACAGTCCATGGCCGAGCGGCGCGTTCGCCGTGCCATGAGCCTTCGCCGCTGACGCGCTAGTTCTGTCTCTCCCGCTCGCAGGCGTAGGCCTGCCAGGTTCGCGCGTCGAAGCGCCCGTCGACCTCCCCGGGATCGCAGCCGAGCGCCTGCAGTCGGGCCTCCTCGTCGCGCACGCGCGCAGCCGCATCGGCGAGCACCCGGCGCAGATCGCGCGCGCGAATGGCGAGACCGTAGGCCTCGGACTGCAGCACACCGACGGCCATGCCGATGACCTCGCCGTCGCGGTTGAGAATCGGGCTGCCGCTCAGCCCCGGATGCAGGGCGGTGTCGAGCTCGAGGACTCTCTCGCTGACCCGACGCACGAAGCCGGTGACGCCCTGGGGCACCGCCCGGCCATCCTCGAGCCGCGAGAACGGATAACCGAGGACCAGCGCCTCGTCGAGAGGCTCCGCCTCGTGCTGCGCGATGGGCAGCCGCACGACCGGCTCCTCGAACTGCATCAGCTGCAGCACGGCGACGTCATCGGAGCCCGGCACGGGAACCGGGATGGTCACCGCGCCCACCGGCGCCTCGACCCACTCCTCGGTGAACTGCAGGGGCGGCGAGTAGAGATGGCGCAAGGCCCGCGTCTGCGAGCGGCTGCTCCATACCGTATCGGCATCGAATCGGGGTGCGCCGGTCGCATCCTCGCCGGCGAGCACGCGCGCGTCCGCGGTCCACATGCTCCAGTCGACGGTGTCGGTGAGCACCCGGGCGAGCCCCAGCGCCACCAGCACCTGCAGCTCCCGATCGTAGTGCCA
>JAABYT010000007.1:61780-63166 GCA_011775625.1 Gammaproteobacteria bacterium
GCTCTGCAGCACGCGCTTGAATCGCGCGCCGGCGGGCTCCATGGCTGCGAGGCGGGCGCCCACGGACTGGACCAGCCGCTGCTCGACCCGTTTGAACTCCTGATACGCGCCCACCATGCGGTCCTCGAGCTCCTGTCTGAGCTCGGCCATCTGCGCGCGGGTCTCGGCCTGCAGCCGCTCGCGCGCTTCCACGTCGCGCTCGGAAATGCGCTGCAGCTCCGCCCGGGCGCGCTCGGTGAGCGAGGCGATCTGAAGATCGAACTCGGTGCGGATGGCGCGCTCGGAGACCGATTGCGCCTGCTTGATATCGCGGATGGCCAGAGCGAACTCGCCCTCGGTGGCGGCAAGGCGCTGTTCGACCTCGAGGAGGCTTCGACGCGCGCGCTCGACGTCCGACTCCGCCTGGCGCAACCGCTCCTCGGCGAATTGGATCTGGGTCTGCGCGCCCTCCAGGCTGTAGTAAAAATACGCGCCGTAACCGATACCGATAGCGGCCAGCACGAGCACGATGAGGGCGAGATTTCGCGGACGCATCAGCCACGGCGGTCTCGGCTCCACCAGCAGCCGGTAATGCCGTCCCGTGCGCCGATCGAACACCTCCACCCGACTGCCCGGCCCGATGTCTCTGGCGGGCTCGGTGAGCGGCCGTCCGTCCACCTGGATCTCCACGCGCTCGTCGCGCTTTCCGGGCTCCGTCGGCGTCCAGATCCGGAACGGGCCGTGCGCGCGCTCGAGACCGCAGACGATTTCGGGTCCACCCTCACCGTCGAGGCGCAGCTCGCACTGCTCACCGTAGCCGAGGCGCAGGGACTCGTCGAACTCGAGGGTCTTCAGGGCGCTGCCGACGCCGTCCTCCAGATCGACGTGGATCGGGCGTCGAACGATGTGCAGCAGCCTGCGCGGAAGCAATAGTCTCGGCATGCCTGAAGTGGCAGGATCGCTGGCCGGACCAGACGATCGAACCGCTCGGTAACGGGCCTGGCGGAGAGCATAACAGTGTTTGAATGGGTCGCGTTTGCCCTGTGCGTTCTCGTGATCAGCATCGCGGGCGCGAAGCTCTGTTATTACGGCGATGTCATCGCGGACAAGACGGGACTGGGTGGCACCTGGATCGGACTGATCATGGTCGCAACGGTCACCTCGCTGCCCGAGCTCAGCACCGGCGTGGCCTCGGTGACGGCCGCCGCAGCGCCCGACATCGCTGTCGGCGACGTGCTGGGAAGCTGCGTTTTCAATCTGCTCATCGTCGTCGCGATCGACCTGATGCACAGAGGCGAATCGGTCTACCGGATTGCCAGCCAGGGCCACATCCTCGCCGGCGCCTTCGGCATCATGCTCATCGGCTTCGTGGGCTTCAACATCGTGCTGAGCGCCAACGGCGGCTCC
>JAABYT010000007.1:63286-63428 GCA_011775625.1 Gammaproteobacteria bacterium
CGCGAGCAACGCTCGGTTACTCCCTCGCCGCAGCGCTGGTCATCGGCGCCGGCGTGGCGCTGCCCCTGGTCGCCAAAGGGCTCGCAACCCAGATGGGCTGGAGCCAGAGCTTCGTGGGCACATTGTTCGTCGCCTTTGCAAC
>JAABYT010000007.1:63470-75131 GCA_011775625.1 Gammaproteobacteria bacterium
GACATGGCTATCGGTAATCTTTTCGGCAGCAACCTGTTCAACGTCCTGGTGCTCGTGGTGGACGACATCGCTTACCTGGAAGGCCCGCTGCTCGCTTCGATTTCCCCCGTGCACGCAATGTCCGCTTTCTCGGCGCTCATGATGACCGGAGTCGCCATCGGCGGACTGCTCTACCGGCCTCGCACCCGGATTTTCAGGACCGTCGGCTGGGCGAGCGTCGTCTTGTTCGTGGTATACGTGCTCAATGGGTACGTGCTCTACCTTTACGGTGCCGTATAGGCCCGGGCAAAACCCTGCACTTGACGCCACCTGCCCGCGTCGTGCAAAAAGAGGCTCCGCAAGCCAGGGAGCACCCTGATGTCGGATGACAAGCTACGCCAATCCCTCCAGGAGCTTCGCTCGGAGCTCGACCGGCTGGAAGCCGAGGAGGCCCAGATTCGGGAGCGGCTCGATACCCTGATCGCGGGAGTCGAAACACGTCTGGACAAGCCCGAGGATGCTGCTCACCATGAGTCGCTGATAGAGGATATCCGTCAATCCATCGCGCAGTTCGAGGTGTCACATCCGCGAACCACGGCAATCCTCAATCAGATCATGGTCACACTGGGCAACATGGGTATCTGATCGGCGGCCTTGATCCCGGTCATGGCGCTCGGCGGGTTGCTGTAGGAGTTTATTCATATATGCCTGCTACTGAGCCGCCAGCACCGATGAGGACCCGCGCCCGGGCGATAGCGGCGCTGGCGGGCTTGCTGACGCTCATTTTCGTGCCGGCCTTTGCCGCGGAGGAGCCAATCGAGGAGCTCGGAAAGCAGGAGTTCGTCCGTTCCTGTGCAGCGTGCCACGGAGAGAGCGGCAAAGGCGATGGCATGCTCGCCGACATGCTGGTCGTGGCGCCGCCGGATCTGACTTCCTTGCGCAAGCGCCATGGTGGCAAATTTCCGACCTCATGGGTTTACCGCATCATCGATGGCCGCAATGAAATACGCCCGCACGGGAGCAGGGAGATGCCCATCTGGGGTGACCGCTATCGAGCCGAGGCACTCCGGGAGCTTCCGCTGCCCTTGAACGTCGGAGCCGACGCCCTGGTTCACGGGCGCATCCTTTCACTCGTCTTCTATATCGACTTCATTCAAGAGGAATAAATGAACGCAACCTGGATCCTCGTGGCGGAAAGCGCTCGCGCCAGAATCTTCGCCGTATCTGAAATCGGGAAAAAGCTGCGCGAGATTACCGATCTCACCCATCCCGAATCCCGCCAGCACGCACGGGAGCTCTCGAGCGACCTGCCCGGCCGTGCATTCGACAGCCACGGCCAGGGTCGCCACAGCATGGAACAGGCGACCGATCTCAAAGAGCAGGAGGCGCATTCATTCGCCGTGGAGATCGCCCGGCACCTGGACCGCAACCGACTCGACGGGCAGTTCGACGCATTGGTGCTGATCGCCCCGCCGAAGTTTCTCGGGCGAGTGCGCGCGGAGCTGAGCAAGGCGACCAGAGAGGCCGTTATCGGCGAGCTCCACAAGAATCTCGTCGAGGCCGACGAGAAAACGCTCGAGCAGCAGGTGTCTGCGCTGCTCAGCTGAGTTTCGGGACGGCGCCCTCAGTCCGGACGCGTGCCGCTGCGCACCCAGACGCCGTTCTCACAGCGCAGGAGCTCATCGCCCGAGCAGACGTAGTCGCCGCTCGCGTAACGCACTCCGTTGAAGTAACAGACCTCCACGTCCTGATCGATTCCCGAGAACTCTGCTTCTTCGATCTCGACGTCGACGACCGGAGAATTCTTGAGCTCGGGATCCGGCGCGCCCACGTCGACTAAACTGCTGGTTCGCATAATCCGTGACCCTCCCGGTGCTTCTCGGCTATGGAGGGACAATCTACCCGGCTCGGCGTCGACTTCCTTGATCTCGGGCAAGAACTCGGCGCCGGCGCTCGATTGGAGCGGGGACGTCGGCCCCGCGGCCGGCGAGCTCACTTCAGGCTGGCGATGTTTTTCGCCTTCTTGGCCGCCGGGCCAGCGCGGCCCAGGCATTCCTCGATCTGCTGCCGGTGCAGGGTCTCCTGCTCTTCGAGCAAGGCGATGAGTCGCTCGATCTTCTGCCGGTGCGCGCCGATGACCTGCTCGGATCGGGCCTCCGCCTCCTGCAGCAGGCCGCGCACGGCATTGTCGACGATGGTCGCCGAGGCCTCGCTGTGCCTGCGCGGCTGGGCGATCTCGCGCCCGAGAAACGGGTGCTCCTCGCTGTCGCGCAGATCCACGGGCCCGACCTCGCTCGACATGCCCCAGCGCGCCACCATGGCCCGCGCCAGCGCGGTCGCCTGACGGATGTCGTCATCGGCGCCCGAGCTCACGTTGCCGAGCAACATACGCTCCGCGGTTCGCCCGGCCAGAATGACCGCCAGGCGATCGCGCAGATAGTCCTCGGGCAGCGTGTAGCGCTCGGCCTCGGGAAGCTGCTGGGTGCCACCGAGCGCCTTGCCCCTGGGGATGATGCTGACCTTGTAGAGCGGATCCGCCTTGGGCAGAAAATACGCGACCGCCGTGTGTCCCGATTCGTGCACCGCGAGACGGTGCCGCTCCTCGGGCTGAATGACGAGGCTGCGCTCGGTGCCCATCAGCACCCGATCGCGCATCGTGTCGAAATCTTCTTTCCTGACCTCGCTTCGGTTGTGCCGCGCCGCGCGCATGGCCGCCTCGTTGACGAGATTCTTGAGGTCCGCGCCCGAGAAACCCGGTGTGCCCGCGGATACCTGCTCGAGATCGACGTCCTCGTCGAGCGGCACTTTGGCGGTGTGCAGCTTGAGAATGGCGGTGCGCGCCTTGCGATCGGGCAGGTCGAGAACGATGTGACGATCGAAGCGCCCGGGTCGCAGCAGCGCCGGGTCGAGGACGTCGGGCCTGTTGGTGGCGGCGAGCACGATGACGGCCTCGTGACCGGAAAAGCCGTCCATCTCGGCGAGTATCTGATTCAGCGTCTGCTCACGCTCGTCGTGACCTCCGCCGAGGCCCGTGCCGCGCACCCTTCCGACGCTGTCGAGCTCGTCGATGAAAATGATGCTCGGAGCGTGCTCCTTGGCCTGCTTGAACAGCTCGCGTACGCGCGACGCCCCTACGCCGACGAAGACCTCGATGAACTCCGATGCCGATATGGAATAGAACGGCACACCCGCCTCGCCCGCGAGGGCCCGCGCGAGCAGCGTCTTGCCGGTGCCTGGCGGACCGAGCAGCAGCACGCCGTGGGGCACCTCTGCGCCGAGGCGCTGATACCGATCCGGATGCGCGAAGTACTCCATCAGCTCCGCCACTTCACGCTTGGCATTGTCCTGACCGGCGACGTCATCGAAAGTGACGTCCGGACGTTTGACCTCGACCGTATCGCGGGGCTTGAGGAACTTGCCGAGGTCGCCGCCCCGGCCGATGCCGCCGATCACGTTGCGCGAAAACCGGCGCATGAACCAGAAGTACAGACCGATGAACACGACCCACGGCAGCAGCGCCAGCAGCACCTGGCCCCAGCCGGTCTCCGAGGCGGGCGGCTCCACATTCACGGTCACGCCGTGCGCCTCGAGCAGCGGCAGCAGCGACTCGTCCCCCGCCGACGGCGTGCGTGTCTTGAAATGCTCGCTTTGCTGGCCGCCGGGCCCGATGGGCCGGGCGCTGTGCAGCGTACCCTCCACCACGTCACCGCGCATCGTGACCCGCGCCACCTGGTTGCTCGTGACCATGGCCTTGAAGTCGCTGTAGGCGATGTCGACCCCGACGGCGCGCTCGCCCATGCGGCCGAACAGAAACAGCATGACGGCGAGAAACAGCACCGGCAGAAGCATTCTCTGCCAGAGCGGGCTTTGCCGCGGTCCCCCGTTCCCCGGGGGCGCGTCGCGTGGCGTGTTGTCTGCCATAGGCTTGCCTTCAGCCTCCACGGCCCTCTTTCGGGCCGAGCCCGCTTTGTATCAGACTACTCGAGCGCCGGTCGAGCCGATTGATCTATATCAAGGAGTTTCCGCGCGCCCGTCATGCGGCGCCCGCTTGGGGCGCGCCGCCCAGTCTCAGCGCCGGGGGAGCCATGAAAGCCGACAGCATCGGCCGCTGGTTCGAAGCAACCATCCTCGACCTCGGACGGCAGTTCCGATGGTCGTATCTTCCTCCCCTGATGGTGTATTTCGCCGCCGGCGTCTCCGGACTCACCGGCATCGTCGGAACCTTCTTCGTCAAGGAATACCTCGACCTGTCCGCCGCGTTCATCGCCGCCCTGGGCTTCTGGGCGGGCATTCCCTGGGTGCTGAAGATGCCCCTCGGCCATCTCGTGGATCTCGTCTGGCGCTGGAAATCAGGCCTGGTCTACCTCGGCGCCGGCCTCATCGCCGTCAGCCTCGCCATCATGTACGGCCTCATCGCCCACGGCGCTGCCATGACCGCCATCCTCAGCGCCGAGTCCTGGTTCGTGATGAGCGCGCTGCTGGCGCCCACGGGCTACGTGATCCAGGACGTGGTTGCGGATGCCATGACCGTGGAGGCCGTGCCGAGGGTCGACGAGCGCGGCGAGCCGCTCGCCGAGAGCGAAACCAAGCAGATGCACACGACCATGCAGACGCTGGGCCGCATCGCCATCATCAGTGGCCTGGTGGCTGTCGCGGCCCTCAACATCACCCTTTTCTCGGGCGTTGCCGAGATGACGGTGGCGGACAAGGCCGCTGTCTACGCGAAAATCTACCTGCTGGCGATGTTCATCCCGATCATCTCGGTCACGGGTGTCGTGCTCGGCGGGCTGCTGTTGCGCGAGCGGGCACGCGGGCTGCGCGAGCAGGGTCTGGACGAGGCCGCCATCGAGCGCATGCTGTATCAGCCTGCCGAGCCGACCAGGCCGAACTGGTGGATCTTCGGCGGCAGCTTTGCCTTCGTTGTGTTCACCCTGATCATGGGGCTCGGCAAGGTGCCGCTGGCCCAGGAGATCGTGCTGATCGGCTCTCTCGCGATCGTGCTTTTTCTGATGCACCGGCTGATCCTCGAGCTCGGTCCCGGCGAGCGCCGGGCATTCGTCGGCACCGCAATCATCATTTTTGCGTTTCGGGCCGTTCCGCTGCCCGGACCGGGCGCGACCTGGTTCGAGATCGACGTGCTCGGCTTCGATCAGCAGTTTCTCTCGGTGCTCTCACTCATCACCTCCATGCTGGCCCTGGCGGGCATGGTTCTCCTGAGGCCTATGATGGCGACGAAGTCCATCGCATACGTCGTCGCTATTCTCACCATCGCCGCGGGAATTCTCTCCTTGCCGAACATCGGTCTCTACTTCGGCCTGCACGAATGGACAGCGCCGAGAACGGCCGGCATCGTCGACGCGCGCTTCATCGCCATCATCGACACGGCCATCGAATCGCCATTGGCGCAAGTGTCGATGATCCCGATGCTCGCCTGGATAGCAAGGAACGCGCCGCCGCATCTCAAGGCCACCTTCTTCGCGGTGGTCGCGTCGTTTTCCAACCTGGCGTTATCGGCAAGCAGTCTCGGCACGAAGTATCTGAACCAGATATTCGTTGTCACGCGGGAAGTGCGCGAGCCGGGAACGGACGTCATCAAGATTGCGGCAGACTACAGCGAGCTCGGTGTGCTGCTGATAACAGTCGCGCTGATCACGCTCGCATTGCCCCTCGCCACGATCCTGCTCGTACAGCGTTCGCCGCTCAGAAGCTCGGCGTGAAGCTGTTCCATGATCGACGTCATTGGCTCGGCGCAGGGGTTCGCTGCAGCATGGGAGCCGTGGGAGGGCCGCGCCGGCGGCGTCGAATCCCCGCAAGGCCGGATGAGGGCTGGCGCGCTCGCCGCCGCCTCGCCTTGTCCGCGATCGAGAGGCACTGAACGATGAGCAAGCCACTGTTGCCGACCCTGAGCCTGATGGTGCTTTTTGCCTACGGCTCCTACCTGGCCGCGGCGCGCATCTGGGACCAGCCCGGGCCCTTTCTCTTCGGAGGTGCCAGCGGGCTGGTGCTCGGCCTGGCCGTGTATTACCTGGCACGGCTCAACTGGCAACGGGAGGTGCGGGCTTTCCAGGACTACTCGAGCTATGTCGCAAACACCGTGAGCCTCGTCTACCTGAGACACGCGCCCTGTCCGGCATGCGGCCACGCGCCTCAGGACGAGTACGCGGACGGTTTCGGTGCGCACAGCGCGACCTGCCCGATTCTCGCCGAGATCGTCGAGTTCGGTAAGGCGCCGCTGGAGTAAGCACGGGTGGCCCGCTCGCAGCGATCGGCGGCGAAACGCTCCGATACTTCGTCGGCCAGGCCCGCGGGCCGCATGTGGCTGCTCAAGTGGCTGCTGCTCATCGCGCTGGTGGTCGTGCTGCTGCTGTGGCTGCTGTACCCCCAGACGGGCGCGGCTCGCCGAACGGCGGCTGACGGCGCCGCTCAGTCGAGCTTCAACAGCGGATAGCGCAGCCGCTGCGTCCGGCTCCACAGGGAAAGGCCGGCCCGCTGCCCGATGGTCTCGAGATCGATGATCGCGTCAGGATCGTCGAAGGTGATACGTCCCGGTGCACCGCGCGCCTCGAGCGCCGACAGCAGGAATCCGTCCAGGAATTGCTCTTCGTGCTGACTCGAGATGCGCCCCTTGAAGCCGCGCCGATGCATGCGCACGTGAAACGATTTACCCGAAAGCTCAGGCAACCACTGCGCGACCACTTCCCTGGCGCGCGCTTCGAGCTCCTCTGGGGATTGAAACCGGAACACGTCCGTGCACGGAACGGCACGCGCAACCGACTCTCTCAGCAGCGGATTCGACTGCGCGAGCGCCTCGATTGCGTCGGCAAAGGCGCTGACATCCGCGACCTTGATGGCGAGCACATTGTAGTAGTCGGTGCGGGCCACCTCGCCCAGCGCTTCGAGGATTGTGCAAGTCTGGTCAAAATCATCCTCGCGCAGCGTGACTACGACATTCCAGTCCTCCATCATCCTCCCCGTCTGATTGCGAGCGCCGTGAAGGCGCGATTGACCCTTGCCCGCACGCGTCTGCCTCTTGATCTCGGGACACGCACAAGCGTCGTCTCTGGTGCAAGAAAGCAGGCCGCCATCGCGTGCACAATGATCGCGATCAGCCGGCCGGGATCGACGAAACGGCCGCGGCGGCGACCGCGACGGCAACGGCAGATTTCGTGATCCTCATCAATAAGCGATCGCCGGCGCTGTCGGAGACTGCCTCAAAAGCATGGCTCGTCGAGGCGCCCGCCGGCGGTGAACCGAGCGGCCGCGTCCGCGGGCAGGGAGAGCGTCATGAGCAACACGGGTCTGCGCGCGTTCGACGAGACGCTGCAGGTGACCAACACATGGCTCAAGGGGGTGATGGAGCAGGCGGGCAGCGAAGACCGTGAGGACGCCTACGCGGCGTTGCGCGCCGTGCTGCAGGCGCTTCGCGACCGCCTCAGCGTCGACGACGCCACCCACCTCGGCGCGCAGCTTCCAATGCTGGTGCGGGGTTTTTATTATGAGGGATGGCATCCTGCGGGCCGTCCTTATCGGGAACGATCAAAGGAGCAGTTCCTCGAGCATGTGCAGGAACGCTTGCGCGGCCGCGAGCATCTGGACGCAGAGCAGGTGGCGCGTGCCGTCTTCCGGCTCCTCGCCGAGCGAGTGAGCGCCGGCGAGGTCGAGAAGGTGAAGCACGCGCTGCCGGAGCCGGTTCGCGACCTGTGGCCCGGGGAGAGTTCGTGATAACAGGAGACGTCGATGACGCAAGCACCTTCACATGAGCTCGTACGCCGCATGCACGAGCGGCTCGAGTCGCGCTTTCGCGAGCTGCGGGAGCTCATCCGTCAGGAATTGCTGGCTTCGGACACGGAGCAGTACGTGGATCTCGCCGGCAGGGTTCACGACACCGGTGACGAGTCGGTCGCGGATCTGCTCGCCGACGTCAACCTGGCCGTCATCGATCGGCACGTGGAGGAGGTCCGCGACGTGGACGCCGCGCTGATGCGAATTGCCGACGGAACCTACGGCCGCTGCGCCGATTGCTCCGACGAAATCGATGCCGCTCGACTGGAAGCCTATCCGACGGCCCTGCGTTGCCATCGATGCCAGGCACGTCACGAGCAGACGCACGTCCAGCCGGGGCGCCCCAAGCTCTGACCCCGGGCGTTTTCGTCGCGGCCGACCCTTCAGCCGCGCCTGAGCAGACGCCCGAGGCTTTTCCATCCGAGGGTGTTTATCACGTCGGAGCGCTCGAGCCAGCCGCGCCGCGCCTGGCTGATCCCCAGCTCCATCAGCTCCATGTCCGCCTTGCGACGGGCGTCGGCGGAAACGGCGAGCTTGACACCCGACTCGCGCGCGAGCTTGCAGTAGGTGTCGGAGAGATCGAGGCGTGCGGGTTGAGCGTTGAGCTCTAGAAAGCAGCCACGATCGCGCGCGCCTTCCATGACGCGTTCCAGGTCGAGGTCGTAGGGCTCGCGCTCACCGAGCAGGCGACCGGTGGGGTGGGCGAGGATATTGAAGCAGCGATGATCCATGGCGCGAAGAATCCGCTCGGTCTGCCTGCGGCGCGCGAGCGCGAAACCCTCGTGGATCGCGCCCACGACGATGTCGAGACTCTCGAGCACGTCGTCGGGGAGATCCAGGGATCCGTCCTCGAGAATGTCGACCTCGGCGCCCTTGAGAAGGACGATCCCTTCGAGCTCGTCGTTGAGGCGCTCGATGGCGGCGATCTGCCTCTCGAGCCGGCGCACGTCGAGGCCGTGCGCAACGGCGGCGCGCGTTGTGTGGTCGGTGACGGCGACATACTCGTAGTCGCGCTTGCGCGCCTCCATGGCGAGCGCGCGCAGGCTCATCTGACCGCCGCTGGCGCTCGTATGGCAGTGCAGGTCGCCGCGGATCTGCGCGATCGTCACCAGACGCGGCAGTCGCCCGCCGGCGGCGGCCTCGATCTCGCCGCGGTTCTCGCGCAGCTCCGGCTCGATGTAAGGCAGACCGAGGCTCGCGTAGACCTCTTTCTCGGTTCTGCCGGCGATGCGCTCGCTGCCTCTGAACACGCCGTACTCGTTGACCTTGAGCCCCTCGTGCGCGGCAATGGAACGGATCGCGACATTGTGCGCCTTGGAGCCCGTGAAATACTGAAGCGCCGCACCATAGCTCGCCTCGGCGACGACGCGCAGATCCACCTGCAGCTTCGATCGCAGGATAACCGTCGAGCGCGTGGTTCCCCGGGACACGACCTGGCCCACGTCGGCGTATTCGACGAAGCGGCTGAGCACCGGCGAACCGTCCCGACAGGCGACCAGGATGTCCAGATCGCCGACGGTGCTGCGCCCGCGGCGATAGCTGCCCGCCACGGTGACCTGCGTGACTCCCTCGACCGCTTCCAGATACGCGAGAAGCTCGGCGGCGGTGCGCCGGGCAACCATCAACGGCGTGCGCCGTTCGCCCGCGGTGATATCCCGCAGGCCTTCCTCGATGAGCCGCTCGGTCTTGGCGCCGAATCCCTCGAGCTCGCGCACCCGACCCGCTTTGAGGGCGCGCTTCAAGTCGGCGACGCTGCGGATGTGGAGCTCGTCGTAGAGGGCTTTGACACGCTTGGGACCGAGACCGCGCACGTGCGTGAGCCGAGCGAGCGCCTCCGGCGTGCGTTTCTTTGCCTCCTCGAGCTGGCGCAGCCTGCCGGTCTCGACGATGGCCTCGATCTTCGCGGCGATGGCCTTGCCGATACCCGGCAGGCTGGAGAGATCCCGCCCCTCGGCGAGCATATCGATCATGCTCCTGGAGCTTTCGGCGATGAACCGCGCGGCGTTGCGATAGGCGCGGATACGAAAGGGATTGGCGCCCGCGATCTCTTCCAGGTCCGCCAGCTCGTCGAGCATGGCGGCGATCTCGCCGTTCGAGACGCTCGCCCTCCCTGCCCGGGGACGGCGAGCCGACCTGCTGCCCGACTTACCCATCGTTATCCTCGCCTCGACGCTAATCGCAACCATCTCGCTGCATCTTGACGCGGATCAACGTGGCCGGTTCCCCCTTCGACCGAAGATAGGCAAAAGGTCCAACCACGAGGAGACACGTCATGACGCTTCCAGCCGACATCCAGGAAACCGTGACGCGAGAGCTCTCGAACGTCATGGAAGCCGTCATCGACAACTACGAGGCCCAGGGCCATGGCCCGGCAACGCTGAGATCCGTGCGCGAGGCGATGGCCGGTGGCCTGTTCGAGCACCTGGCGGCTGAGGGACGGGTGCGGCCCGAGGACAAAGCCAATCTCATGCTGGAGGTCGAGGCGCTCATCGACGGCTCGGGCGACGACGCACTCGCCGTGAGGTTCACCCGCCCCCGCGCCAGCGAGGACCTGACCACCGTCATCGAGGCCTTCCTGGACGAGACGGACGAGGGCCCGCCGCCGACGCTATCCACGGTGCGCGATGCCATGCAGCAGGGGCTTCTCGCGAGGCTGGTCGGTCACGGCCAGCTCGACAGCGAGGACGAGCAGTCGCTGCTCGACGAGATCGACGCGATGATCGAGCGCCACGGCATGGGCGCCCTGGCCGAAGAGTTCCTGCATTTTTATTGAGTCAATCGTCGAACAGCACGACTGACTCGACGTCGGCGGCGCCGACGGCCATGGGATGCCCGCGCACCATGCCGTGCGTGCGCGTGCACAGGTAATACACACCGATACTTTCGTCGTGCAGGATGGCCTCCACCGTCTCTTCCGTGAGCGGATGAACCTTGCCGACCTCGATCGCATACACCTCGTCGCCGTGGCGGTGAGTGAGGCGGAATATCTTCTGGTCCGCCAGGCAAGCTCCGAGCTCGCCCGCGAGGAAGTCTCTCAGTTCGCTGTAGATCTTGCGCTGCTCTGACGCATCATGCGCGTGAGGAAGAAAAAACTTCACCCTGTCGTCCCCCCGGCCGGCTGGCGGCCGCGTGCTCGCCTGACAATCAGGCCTTTTTCGCATATTCTCGCAGCCGAGCGATGATACCGATCAAGGGGCCGCCGTCGCAGGCGCGGCGAGCCGCTGCACAGCGGACTGGTTGATCCCGATCAACGCAGACCGCGGCGATTGATTGGATTATTTTGCCATCCTTTTCTTAAAAGCAGGTGTCATGCAGCAACCATTGCAGATCGACTGGCGGGGTATGGATCCGTCACCGGCCCTCGAAGCCAACATTCGCGAGCGGGCGGAGAAGCTCGAGACGTTTTGCGACCACATCATCGGCTGCCGCGTGGTAGTCGAACAGGTCCATCGACACAAGCATCGCGGCAATCTGTTCAACGTGCGCGTGGACGTGTCCGTTCCCGGCAAGACCCTGGTCGTAGACCACGAGCACCGCAAGGATCATGCCCACGAGGATGCCTTCGTCGCAGCCCGTGACGCCTTCGAAGCGATGAAGCGACAGCTTCAGGATTTCGTGCGGCGCGAGCGAGGCCATGTCAAGACCCACGAGGTGCCACCGCACGGCCACGTCGTCGAGCTCTTTCCGCACATGGACTATGGCCAGCTCAACACACCGGACGGCCGACTCATCTACTTTCATCGCAACAGCGTGGTCAACGGTGATTTCGACAAGCTCGAGATCGGCACCGAGGTGCGCTTCACCGAGGAGATGGGCGACGAGGGGCCACAGGCGAGCACGGTGTTGATCGTCGGCAAGCACCACATCGTCGGCTAGCGGGCATCGCGCCGCGCGCCGGCG
>JAABYT010000007.1:75149-76939 GCA_011775625.1 Gammaproteobacteria bacterium
TCCTCTGCCGGCGGCGCCGGGGGCGTCTCCGGCTCGCTCGGCGGCTCCTCCTGGGGAGCGCCCGGCTCGGGCACGTCCTCCGGCGGGCGCCACTCGCCATGTTCGAGAGTCACTGAATACACGCTTGCAGTCTCCATGTTCTCGCTCGAAGTCAGTAGCGGATTAATACCGGTTTCCGCGACCGCCCCCTTGAGCGCGATCAAGTGAAGCGGCATCACCGCCCGGCAGGCTCGGCGGCCATCCCGGCTCACGCCAGCCCGCCCCCGCCTGGCCACTGAAGCACCAGGGTCTGCTCCGGCCCCTCGTCTGCGCGGGTGCCGAACCGTCTCCCCTCCCGGTTCAGCACCTCCCGCAGCCAGCGCCGATCGGCAGCCGGGGCGCGGGAGATGCGAAAGTTCCGTATGCGCGTCGGCGTCAGCGCGATACGGGCGGCCCCGCCGCTGGCGGGATCCATGGTCAGAAAATACATCAGACCGAGGTCATCCCTGAACTGCTCGTAGCCTTCGATCCCCTCGTAGTCGCTGAGGAAGTCGCCACAGCCGTAGATGACGGGCCTGCCCCGGTGGACTTCCATGCCCTTTACGTGATGCGACGAATGCCCGTGAACGACGTCGATGCCCGCCTCGTCGATCAGCATGTGCGCGAACCGCTGCTGCTCCTCGGGCACCGCGTAGCCCCAGTTGCCTCCCCAGTGAATGGAGGCAACCACGATGTCCCCCGCCCGCTTTACCCGCGCGACGCCGTCCGCGATGCCCCNNNNCGCCGCCCACCGCTGCGGGATACCGCTCGACACGGCGCCGAACGCGAACACCGCTACCCGGCCGGCAGCGCCTGCGTCGAGCACCGCGGGCGCCGCGGCTTCGTGCGCATTGCGGCCTGCGCCGACCGCGCTGATGCCGGCCGACGCGAGCGTGGCGAGCGTTTCCTCCAGCCCGGCGTAGCCCCAGTCGAGCACGTGGTTGTTGGCGAGCACGCAGCAGTCGATGCCGGCCGCGGACAGGCAGGCGATGTTGTCCGGATGCATGCGATAGTGGACTCCCTTGCCGCGCCAATGATCGTCGCTGCGGGTAATCGCCGTCTCGAGGTTGACGATACGCACGTGCGGAGCGACGCGTTCGAACTCGGCGAGAGCGTCTCCCCACACGTAGTCGTATGTGACCGGAGCCGGGATGCTGCCATGCCGCTCCTCGGCAAGCTCCACGTAGCGGCGTGCCGATTGCACGTACGCCTCGTGCAGAACGGGGCTGCCCGGCGAGGGCAGGATTTGATCGATCCCTCGGCCGGTCATTACGTCGCCGCACAGAAACAGGGTGAGCGGGCTCTTCGCGCCGCTAAGCCGTCGCGGGGAGGCGCCGGCCTCCGCCCCCGGGCCCGCCGACAGTCGAATCCGGCCGACGCCGGAGGACCCGGCGACGGCCACCTCGCCGATGCGCTTCAAGGCACCTCTACGACTCGGATTCATGACGCCGATCATAGCGACCGGCCACACGCCGGACGATGCTCTGTGTCAATGAACACAGAGCGCTGAGCGTGAGCAACTCCGACGAAGACGTACTGGCGCAGGTGCGAAAGGCTATCGGCGCGGAGAGCCGTGTGGACCTGCACCGTTATCCGCTGCACACAGCCTACGAGAACGGCGTCCTCACGCTGGAGGGCGACGTCGAGGACATCGCGGTGAAGAAGCTCGTCCTCGAGCGCGCGGCAGCCGTAGCCGAAGTCACCGGGATCGTCGACAGGCTGCACGTGACCCCCGCCCAGGCCATGGGCGACGGCGAGATTCGCGACCACGT
>JAABYT010000007.1:76972-84324 GCA_011775625.1 Gammaproteobacteria bacterium
AGCATCGTCACGCTGGACGGCGAGGTGCCGAGCCTCACCCACAAACGTCTCGCCGGAGTGCTGGCATGGTGGGTGCCCGGAAGCCGCGACGTGGTCGACGGCCTCGGCGTGGAGCCGCCCGAGCAGGACCATGACGGTGAGGTTACCGATGCGGTTCGCATGGTGCTGGAAAAGGATCCCCTCGTCGACGCAGCCAGGGTGCGTGTGAGCGCAACGAACTATGTGGTGACTCTCGAGGGCCTCGTGCCCAGCGAGTCAGAGCGTGAGATGGCCGAGCTCGACGCATGGTACGTGCTCGGCGTCGACAAGGTCGTAAATCGCATCGAAGTGCGCCCGTGATGCACGTAAATCGAGCGTCACGCGAGATATCTCAGCTATGAGCCGGATGGGCGTTTCGGCATGGACCGTATGTCGGGGCGGCCCTCCCGGCGGGAGAGTAGTCATGCCCGTGTACGAATATCGATGCCAGAAGTGTGGCCGGAAATTCGAGCGCATCGAGCGCATCAAGGAGCACGGCTCCAGGCACGAGCGCTGCCCAAAATGTAAGAGCACGCAGGTGACGCAGATTCTCGGCACCTTTTTCGCGAAAACGTCGAAAAAGAGCTGAGCTCGCGACCCGGGCAGGGTGCGGACGACGAAGGACGAACGGCGTAGCGGCTGCAAGAAACCGTGCAACACAGGAAAATCCTGGTAACCGGCGCGCTGGGACAGATCGGAACAGAGCTTACCCGAGCCCTGCGCATGCGTTACGGCGAGGACAACGTCCTTGCGACCAGCCGCCGATCGACCCCGGCGCACTCCGATTCCGGACCCTTCGCCAGGCTGGACGTCACCGATGCCGGCGCCCTCGCGCAGATCGTCGAGCAGCAGCGCATCGAAGTCATCTACCATCTCGCCGCGATCCTGTCTGCGGTCGGTGAGGACAATCCGCAGCTCGCGTGGGCGGTCAACATGAACGGTCTTTACAACGTTCTCGAGGTTTCCCGTCGCTTCCAGGTCGCCCAGGTGTTCTGGCCGAGCTCAATCGCGGTTTTCGGTCCCGGCGCGCCGCGCGAGCGCACGCCCCAGGAGACGATCATGCGCCCGACGACCGTCTACGGGGTTACGAAGGTCGCCGGGGAGCTGCTCTGCGATTACTACGTTCGCCGCTACGCACTGGACGTTCGCGGCGTGCGTTACCCGGGCGTCATCAGCAGCGGCGCGCCGCCGGGGGGTGGCACCACGGATTACGCAGTCGAGATGTTCTACGCCGCCGTCGAATCACGACCCTACACGTGCTTCGTCCGTGAGGACACGGTTCTGCCCATGATGTACATGCCGGACTGCATCAAGGCTGCGCTGGATCTCATGTCAGCCGAGCGTTCCGCGCTTCGCCACCACAACTCTTTCAACGTGGCCGCCATGAGCTTCTCGGCGGGCGAGCTCGCACAGGCCGTCCGGGCGCACATTACCGACTTTGTCTGCGAGTTCCGCCCGGACCATCGCCAGGCGATCGCCGATACCTGGCCGCGCTCCATCGACGACTCGGCTGCACGCACGCAGTGGAAGTGGGCGCCGCAATTCGATCTGCACGCCATGACCGCGGACATGCTCGAGAAACTCCGCGCGGGGAAACACGTCGACTGAAGGCTCTTCGCCTGTTGCCGATTCGAGCAACCGTTACGGCCCGGGAAAGCGGCCGTGCATCGCATCGTGCCCGGGAGCTAGAAGAATTCCCGATCGACCCGGGCGGCCAGCGCCTTCATCTGCTCGGAGACATTCACCTCGTAGGCCGGCGCTTTGTCGATGCTGCGCAGCGGCTCGGGCAGACGGGCAAGCTGCTCGGCGGTGCGCTCGCGTATGCGCTCGAGCGATGGCGAGGGCGCGGTGCGCCGGCCACCTTTCATGACCGCCTCTACCAGGGGCTCGCCGTCCCTCGTGTCGTCCGCGGTGGTGAGCACGTCGTGGGAAAAAAAGCCCCCGCTGGCCTCGTAACGGTACACCTGCTTGCTTCCCGGCCAGGTCGCCTTGCCGGTCGAGCGCTTGCGTCGCGGGCGACCGGCGTAGGCCTGAAGCTTGTAGACACAGTCGAGCGAGGGGGCGTCTTCGGAGATATCCAGGCGCGTGCCGATACCGAATCCGTCCACCGGCGCCCCGGCCGACAGCAGCCGGTGGATGGAGTACTCATCGAGGTTGCCGCTGCAGAAGATGGCGGTTCTCTCGCAGCCGCCCTCGTCCAGTATGCGGCGCACACGCCGCGAGAGCGCATCCAGATCGCCGCTGTCCAGGCGCACGCCCTTGATCGCGATACCGAGCTCGTCGAGCCTCGGTTTCAACTCGACGACCTTGTGAGCCCCGGCCTCGGTATCGTAGGTGTCGATCAGCAGCACAGTGTTATTCGGCTGTGAGCGCGCAAAGTCGAAGAACGACTCCGTCTCGGAGTCATGCGCCTGAACGAACGAATGCGCCATGGTTCCAAACGAAGGTATGCCGAACTCCTTCTCGGCCAGCACCGTTGCCGTACCGGCGAAACCCGCGATGTAGCTCGCCCGGGCCGCGGCCATCGCCGCCTCGGCGCCGTGGGCCCGGCGCATGCCGAAGTCCACCAGCAGCTTGTCCGGGGCCACCATCACGCAGCGCGCGGCCTTGGAAGCAATCAGCGTGTGCACGTGCAGGATGTTGATGAGCCGGCTTTCGATGATCTGGGCCTGGGGCAGGGGTGCCACGACCCTGAGAATCGGCTCGTCGGCGAAGAACACGGTGCCTTCGGGCGCCGCATACACATCGCCGGTAAAGCTCAGCGTCGACAGGTAGTCGATGAACTGCGGACTGAATCGCTCGGTGGAGGCCATCCACTCGAGCTCGGCCTCAGTGAAGCCGAACCCTTCGAGGAAATCGAGCGCCAGCTCGAGTCCGCACGCGAGGAGAAAGTTCCGTTTCTCCGGCAGACGGCGAACGAAGAACTCGAATACCGCCTCGTCGTGCATTCCCTGCTGCACGTATCCATTCAGCATCGAGAGCTGGTACAGGTCGGTCAGCAGTACGCTGTTGGTCGCATAAGCCATATCGCTGCTCACTCAGCCGGGTCTGTTGGTGGTGCGCGTGCTTACGGCGATCGGGGTGTCCATCTCGCACGCCGATCCGGCTATGCTGATCAGGCTTGCTCGAGCTCGCTCAGGTCGATGGGTGTTGCACCGAGCTCCTGCATCTGCGCGACGGCGCGCTCGCCATCGCCCGGCTCGACATCGACGGCGCGTATCGCATCGGTGAGCAGGAAAACTTCGAAGCCGTGCGACAGCGCGTCCTTGACGGTGTACAGGACGCAGTAGTCCGTGGCCAGACCACCGACAAAAACGCGCTCTACCCCACGCTCGCGCAAATCTTCTGCCAGATCCGTCTCTTCGAAATCCGAATACGCTTCGCGCTCCGGTGTCTGCGCCTTGTCCACCACGGTGCTGCCGGGTGGGCGCATCAAATCGGATGCGAATGCCGCGCCGTCACTCCCGGCGACACAGTGCGGCGGCCAGGGTCCGCCCTGCTCTTTGAACGAGCAATGGTTCACCGGATGCCAGTCACGGGAGAAAAATACCGGCAGATCACGCTCGGCAAACGCTTCGATGTATCGATTGATCACGGGCACGACGGCGTCGCCATCGGGAACCGCCAGCGCGCCTCCCGGCAGAAAGTCGTTCTGCACGTCGACCACCAGCAAGGCATCGCCGGTGCCCGGTTTCACGTTCGAGCTCATTTGCTCACCCGGCGAAGAGCGGCCCGTTCGCTTAATCCGCCTCTCAGCAACCTCCGCGCCATGCCACTACATCCTCTCTCGGCAAATGCATTATAGTTGTGTCGTCGCGCCCCCTGACCGAGCAGGATGCCAGCTTGAAGAGCGAGAATCTACGTCTATTTTGCCTCAACGCCAGCCGCGGGTTCGCCGACAAGTTGAGCCGGGAGCTGGGCGTCGCTTTGAGTCCCCACGAAGAGCGTGAGTTCGAAGACGGCGAGCACAAGGCAAGACCTCTGACCAGCGTGCGCGGCAAAGACGTCTACGTCATTCAGTCTCTCTACGCGGAGCCGGGAAACAGCGTCAACGACAAGCTGTGCAGATTGCTGTTCTTCGTCGGTGCGCTTCGCGATGCGTCGGCCGAGCGGATCACGGTCGTCGCACCTTATCTCGCTTACGCGCGCAAGGATCAGAAATCAAAGTCCAGGGATCCCGTCACGACGCGCTACGTCGCCCAGATGTTCGAGGCCGTCGGCACCGACCGTGTGGTGACCCTCGACGTGCACAATCTTGCGGCTTTTCACAATGCCTTCCGTTGCCGAACGGAGCACCTCGTGGCGACCAAGCTCATGGTCTCGTTCTTTTCACAGGTTCTCTCGGGCAATCGCATCGCGGTCGTGTCCCCGGACATCGGTGGCGTGAAAAGGGCCGAGCTTTTTCGCCAGACATTACAGCAGGCAATGGGCGGCGACATCGGCTCGGCCTTCATGGAGAAGCAGCGAAGCGGCGGCGTCGTGAGCGGTGACACGCTCGTTGGCGACGTCTCGGGCCGAGCCACGATAATACTCGACGATCTGATCAGCAGCGGCACGACCATCGCACGCGCGGTGAACGCGTGCGCAGCGGCGGGGGCGGAAAACATCTATGCCGCGGCGACGCACGGCGTGTTCACCGGAAACGCGAGCGATAATCTTTCCCTCGATGCGCTCACGAAGGTGGTGATCACCGACACCATTCCAGTCTCGGGACTCGAGGGCCCGGCCGCCGGCAAGATCGTGCTGCTGGATTCGGCGGCTCTTTTCGCCGAGGCCATCCGGCGGCTGCACGGGGACGGCTCGATCGTCGATCTGCTCTCGCTCTGAGACTACGCTTCGAGCGCCCTGCCGAGAAAGTCGCTCGCCAATGTGAGGTAAACGCTCGCTCTTCTCAGCCATTTCTCCGCATCGGCAATCTCCGAATCGCGAAGGTGCCAGGCCGCGAGCTTGGCGCGCAGCAAAGCACGCTGACTCTTGTAGAACTCGAAAAGACGGCTTGCCGGGCGATCGCCGGTGATTTCGCAGTAAATCTCCAGAAACAGCTCGCCGGCCCACGCGCTTCCCAGGACATGACATTCGAGGGTCAGGAAGGCCAACTCGTCCACCGGATCGACGATTCTGAACTCGCGGTTGAATTCCAGGCAATCGATGACGACCGGCGGATCGGTGAGGCAGATGTGCTCCGGTCGCAGGTCGCCATGGCCTTCGACGATGTGTCCCGCGCGCGCCCGCTCGCGCAGCAGCTCGCCCTGGTCGTCCAGAAACCGAAGCTGCCCGTCGCTGATGCGTCCGAGCACCTCGGCGGGCAGCGCGTAGTCGGGCAGGCTGAGCGCCGCCGTGTTCTCCTGAACGGCCTTGTGAAGGTCGCTGAGATAGGTCTGTGGCGCGACCGCAAGCGCATCGGCGTTGCGGTAGAACCCGGCCATCAGCAACGCTGCGGGACGAAGTTCGTCGGCCGTCGGGTTGCCGTGCTCGAGCTGCCAGTCGAGCATCTGCTCGCGGGGCAGGCGGCGCATCTTGACCAGCCAGTCGAGCGTTTCGCCGTCGCCGGCGAGCGCCAGCCGGCCGCCGGCGTCGACGGTGAGCGGCACGAGATCCAGATACACATCCGGGGCAAGCCGCCTGTTGAGCGCGATCTCCCGGGCGCCATCCTCGCGCCGGGCCTCGACGGTGCTGAAGTCCAGAAAGTCGTAGCGCACCGGCTTCTTGAGCTTGAAGGCATGGCGGTCGGTGAGAAACACCCACGCCATGTGGGTCTCGACGCACTCCACCTTGCGGGTTGCGTCCGCATACGCCGCGGGCTGGGTCAGAAACGCCAGCTTGGCCTCGGTGCCGTCGTCGAAGCGCCGGTAAGTGGACGGCCTCATGCGCGCATCACGCACCGGCCTTGCCGCTCGCTCGGCGGCTCGGCGCCCTTCCCAGATGGCGCTCTACCAACGGGGTCCTCGGTGGCATTTTCTTGACCTGGCTCATCCCGGCCGATTTCGGCGTTGAGTATTTTTGAATCTATGACGCTTTTCCGCGACCGTGCCGATGCGGGCCGCCAGCTTGCGGCGCGCCTCGAGGATTATAAGGGCAAGGCAGAGGTCCTGGTTCTGGCGCTGCCCCGTGGCGGGGTGCCGGTGGCCTTCGAGATCGCGACCGCCATCAACGCGCCCCTGGACGTCATGACGGTGCGCAAGCTCGGCACGCCCGGGCAGCCGGAGCTTGCCATGGGGGCCATCGCCACCGGCGGTGTGCGCGTCATGAACGAGGACGTGCTGCGCATGTGCGCGATCAGCGAGGAGGCGATCGCCGCCGTCGCCGAGCGCGAGCTCAAGGAGCTTGCACGCCGGGAGCAGGCCTACCGGGGTGACCGGAAGCGCCCCGAGATAGCCGGAAAGGTCGTCATTCTGGTCGACGATGGCGTTGCCACGGGGGCCACCATGCGGGCCGCGATCGCCGCACTGAGACAGCTAGCACCGGCGAAAATCGTCGTCGCCGTGCCCCACGGCGCCGAGGAGACCTGCGAGACGCTGCGCCGCGAGGCCGACGAGCTGGTATGTCTGGCGACCCCGTGGCCCTACATGGCCGTGGGCAGGTGGTATCAGAACTTCACCCAGACCAGCGACGCCGAGGTCGCCAGGCTGCTCGCGGCCGCCAACGAGCCGCGCGTCGCGCGATCCGAATGATGCGCGGCCGCTGACGGGGGCTCGGTGGTGTCGCGGGAGCCGCACGAGGAGGAGCGCCTGGTCGAGGTCGAGACCGCCGGCGTCACGCTCGAGGGAAATCTGGGCATTCCGGCGCCCGCCGGCGGCATCGTGCTGTTCGCCCACGGCAGCGGCAGCAGCAGGCACAGCCCGCGCAACCGCATGGTGGCGGGACACTTCCGCGAGGCGGGGCTCGCCACCCTGCTCATCGACCTGCTGACCGCGGAAGAGGAACAGATCGATCTGCGCACGCGGCATTTGCGTTTCGACATCGATCTGCTCTCCGAGCGGCTGAGCGGGGCGGTGGATTGGATTTCCGGGCAAGCGGAAACCGCGTCGCTCAGGATCGGCTGCTTCGGCTCGAGCACCGGCGCCGCGGCCGCCCTGCGCGCCGCCGCGGCACGTCCCGAGCAGGTGGCGGCGGTGGTATCACGGGGCGGCAGGCCGGATCTCGCCGGCGACGCGCTGGCCCGGGTCATGGCCCCCACCCTGCTCATCGTCGGCGGCAACGACTGGCAGGTGCTCGAGCTCAATCGCGAGGCCCAGCAGGCCATGCGGGCGGTGACCCGCCTGGAGATCGTTGCGGGGGCGACGCATCTTTTCGAGGAGCCGGGCACCCTCGAGGAAGTCATCCGGCTCGCGCGG
>JAABYT010000007.1:84348-84798 GCA_011775625.1 Gammaproteobacteria bacterium
TGCCTGTTGCCGGGTGATGAGTCCGACCAGATCCGAGAGCTGCTCGGCGATGAGCCCGAGCACGTCGTCCACGGCGAGGATGCCGACGAGATTTTCCTGTGAGTCCACCACCGGCAATCTGCGTATCCCCTTCGTGCGCATCACCTTTATCGCATCGAGCAGCTTGGTGTCCTCGTCGACGGTCTGCAGCTCGTAGCTCATGACGTCGCCGACGTTGACGGCCTCGAGATCCACGTCCTCGGCAAGGATCTCCAGCACGATGTCGCGGTCGGTCAGGATTCCCAGAGGCTTGGACGCGCCGTTTGTCTTGTCGACGACGATGACGTCGCCGACGTGGTGGGTGCGCATGAGATCGATCGCTTTGCGCACCGATTCGGTTCTGTCGATGACAACCACGTCACGGTTGCAATATTCACCAGCAGACATGTCCGCCTCCTCAGTTGACTTCGA
>JAABYT010000007.1:84813-116654 GCA_011775625.1 Gammaproteobacteria bacterium
ACGCCCGTGCGCTCAGCAGCTCCGGCGTGCCATGATACCCGCCTGCGGCGGCCGGTTGATCGGGATCATGGCCCGCGCCCGCTGCCGCGTGCCTAGTGTGGACGCATGATACGCGTCGTCGATGTGCCCGAGCTGCGGGAGCGCCTGCACGTTTTTCGCGATCGCGGCGAGGCCGGCGAGGTGCTTGCCGGGATTCTCGCCGAATACCGCCACGGCGACGCCCTGATACTGGCGATTCCCTCCGGTGGCGTGCCGGTTGCGACGGCCGTTGGCCGGTGCCTGGGCCTGCCGGTGGATATCGCCGTCGTCAGCAAGATCACCTTCGCCTGGAACACGGAGGCCGGCTACGGAGCGGTCGCCTTCGATGGCACCCTGCGCCTGAACGAGACGCTGCTCGCCCGCACGGGTCTCGACAGGCGCCAGGTCGAAGCCGACATCGAGCGCACGCGCAGCAAGGTGGAGCGACGCGTCGCCTGCATGCGCCGCGGCCGGCCGCCGCTCGACCTCACTGGACGCACACTCATCGTCGTCGACGACGGTCTCGCCTCCGGATTCACCATGCGCGTGGCGGTCGAGGCGCTGGCGCGCGAGGGGGCCGCTTGCATCGCCGTGGCCGTTCCCACCGGCCATGCCGATGCCCTCGCGGATTTCCCCTCACCCGTGCAGTCCGTCTACTGTGCGAACGTGCGCAGTGGATGGCGTTTCGCCGTGGCAGACGCCTACCAGCACTGGTCCGACGTCGACGATGCAGAAGCCGTCCGAGCGCTGCAGACATCCCGCTCCCACGAGTAGCGCGGCGAGCGGATCCTCGCCGGGCTCGACTTCACCCTTGGGAAAGTCCCGATAGTTGTAGACTCGCAGCAGCAGGTAGCGCCATTCGTCGTCGAAGCGACGCACGATGATGACGCCCGCGGACAACCAGGATGGCTCATTCTCACCCATCGGATGCCATGCCAACCGAGGCTCGCGCGACGGTCCCGTGGCCGACGTGCCCGCGCCGTGCGGCGCCCGGTGGCCGGGTGCACGCACCATGACCGACGCCGAGTGCGTGGCATTTCTGCAGTGGGCGCTGCCGCGGCTCGACATGCGCTGGGCCGGCTTTCGAAAGGTGCGCCGGCAGGTCTGCCGGCGCATCGGGCGGCGGCTTCGCGAGCTCGGACTGCCGGACACCACGGCCTATCGCCAAATCCTCGCGCGCAACGCCGACGAGTGGCGCTTTCTCGACAGCGCCTGCCGCATCACCATCTCGCGTTTCTACCGCGACCGCGGCGTGTTCGACGCGCTCGGCGCGATCGTGATCCCGGCGCTCGCGCGCGCGGCGCACGCGCGCGGCGCGCACGCGCTTGCCTGCCTCAGCCTCGGCTGTGCCTCGGGCGAGGAACCCTACTCTGTCAAGCTTCTCTGGGAGCTCGGCTGCGCGGGTGAAGGCGATGGCCTCGCCCTGCGCGTGACGGGCATCGACGCGCACCCGGTGATGCTCGAGCGGGCGCGCCGCGGCTGCTTCCACCCGGGCAGCCTCAAGGATCTGCCCGAGTCCTGGCGCAGTCGCGCATTCGAGCGTGCCGACGACGAATGGTGCCTGCGCCCGGAGTTCCGCCGGGGCGTCGCCTTCGTCGAAGGCGACGTGCGCGCTGCGCTGCCGGCGGGCCCCTTCGATCTGGTGCTGTGCCGGAACCTGGTCTTCACCTACTTCGCCGACTCGCTGCAGCGCCGGATCCTCGCGCAGCTGCACGCGCACATGCACGCGGGGGCGGCGCTGGTCGTCGGTATCCACGAGTCGCTTGCCGGGGACAGCACCGGCTTTCGCCCCTGGGACGGCGCCCGCTGCACCTACCGGCGATTGTGATCAACGCCGCCCGCGAACGGCAAGGCACGCTACGGGCGCATGCGACCGCCGTAAAGCGAAAGCCACTTGAGGATATCCTCGCGCTGAATGAGGCCCACCAGGCGGCCGTGGTCGATCACCGGCAGCTGGTTGACGCCTTCTCGCGACAGGCGCTGCAGCGCCTGCGCCGCGTCGGTGTCGGTGCCGATGCTGGCGAGCCGCTCGGCCGGCGTCATGATGTCGCCGACGCGCGTGGCGGGCCACGCTTCGCGCGGCGTGCGGCGGATATCGTGCAGGCACACCAGGCCGAGCAGATGGCCGTCATCGATGACGGGGAACGCGCGCTGATCGCTGCGCATGAGTCGCTCATCGATGAGCGTCTCGACGGACATGGCCGGGTTCACCGACAACAGATCGCGCCGCATGAGGCGCGCCACGGGCACGCCGTGCAGCGCCTCGCTCACCAGCAGCTGGCGGTAGCTCATGAGCGCGGCGTTGTTGAGGAACCAGCCGATGAGCGCGAGCCACATGCCGGGAAAGACACCGCTGCCGAAAAACGGCACCTGCACGCCCAGCATCATGGCGACGCCGAGCATGATGAGCAGCCACGCGAAGCCCTGGCCGAGGCGCGACGCCCACTGGGTCGCCTGCATGAGGTCGCCGCTCGCGCCCCACAGGATGGCGCGCAGCACGCGCCCGCCGTCGAGGGGAAAGCCGGGCACCAGGTTGAACAACGCGAGAATGATGTTCACCGGGCCGAGCCAGACCAGCAGCGTCGAGACGGGGTTCAATTGGGCCAGGGCGGCCTCGCCTTGCTCCAGATCCACGGGCCCGGCAAATATCCCGGCGAGGAACAGAAACGACACGCCGAGGACGAAGCTCGTGATGGGGCCGGCGACGGCCATCCACAGCTCCGCCCGCCACGTGTGCGGCTCGCTCTCGAGCTGCGCGACACCGCCGAAAATGAAAAGCGTAATGGCGTTGACGGGGATCCCCTTGGCGCGGCCGACCAGGGCGTGGGAAAGCTCGTGGACGAGAATGGAGACGAAGAACAGAAAGGCCGCCGCGAGGGCCGTCGTCCACGTGACCAGCGCAGGCCAGTCGGGATGCCAGACGGGAAACTGTAAGCTTCCGAGAGCGTAGGTGATCAGAGCGAATATGATCGCCAGACTCGGATCCACGTGAATCGCGATACCGGCGATCCGACCGACGCGAAAGCCGAACGCTCGGCCTCCCGGTTTCGACGACATCGCTCCGCCCCCCCTCGGCGAATTCCAGCCCATCAGGCGTCCGAGTGCACGGTCTCACCCCGAACCGGCGCGACCCGGTGAGCACCGCGACTCGCGAGGATTTTTATCAGCTATCGTGAAAGCTGCGCAAGTGCTCGGCGGCGCCCGGGGCGCGCAGCTTGCGCAGCGCCCGGTTGGCGATCTGACGCACGCGTTCCCGGCTGATGCCGAACTCCTTGCCGATCTCGTCCAGGGTGTGCTCGGCGTTCATTCCGATGCCGAAGCGCATGGCCAGAATCCTCGACTCACGCGGGTCGAGGTCGGCGAGCAGCGCCTGGGCGTCGGCCTGCAGCGCCAGATCCGTGGCCGTGTCGAAGGGCGCCTCCGCGCTTTCGTCCTCCAGCACGGCACCGAGGCGGAACTCCTCGTCGTCACCGATGGGCGCATCGAGCGAGATCGGTTCGCGCGTGAGATTGAGCAGCTCGTTGACCTTCTCGATGGGCATGTCGACGCGCTCGGCGAGATCCTCGGTGGCGGGCTCCTCTCCGCTTTCCTGGAGCATTCGCGAGGACGTCCGGTTGACCCTTCTCAACGCGTCCATGCGATGCACCGGCACGCGAATGGTGCGCCCCTTGTCGGCGATGCCGCGGGTGATGGCCTGACGGATCCACCAGGTGGCATAGGTCGAGAGCTTGAAGCCCCGGCGGTGATCGAATTTGTCGATGGCCCGCATCAGCCCGATGTTGCCTTCCTGGATCAGATCGAGAAAACCTATGCCGCGGTTGCGGTACTTCTTGGCGATGGAGATCACCAGACGCAGGTTGGATTCGACCAGGTGGTTCTTTGCCCGGCGGGCCTTGGTCTCACCGATATTCATGCGGGCACAGGCAGCCTCGAGCTCCGCAACGGGCAGGCCCGCCTCGGATTCGATTCGTGCCGTGTGGGCCCGGCCACGGTCTGCGCGCGCGCGCGCCGCGAGATCGCGCAGCCGCTCGGCGACCTCATCCAGGACCTTGGGCAGAAAATCGATGCGCATGAAGGCGCGCGTCAGCTTCGCGCGTGCATCGTGCGCCGTCTCGCTGTCGATGCCGTGCTCCGCGAGCGCCCGCTCGAGCTGCGCGTGCAGCGAGCGCAGCCGCGCCAGGCGGCGCCTCGCGAGAAGGAACTCCGGTCTTTCCGCGGGCCGCTCATCGCCTTCGTCGTATTCGTCGCGCGCCGCGCGCACCACCAGGGTGTGCATGCCGGCGTCGCCCGCCGCCACGCGCGCGGCAAGCTCGAGCGCGTACGCGCTCGCCGCGGGGCACAGCGCCATCGCCCGCAGGCGCTCGGCGAGTCCCTCCTCGAGGCGCTGCGCCAGCGCCACCTCCTGCTCGCGGGTGAGCAGCTCGGCGCCGCCCATCTGGCGCATGTAGGCGCGCATCAGGTCCGCGGAGGGACGCGAATCATCGGTGCCCGCGGCCAGGGCGGCGGCGAATTCGTCGAGCGCCGCGTCCTCGTCCTCGACGCTCTCGAGCGGCCCAAACAACAGGTTCCCGTCCGGCGCCTCGTCGACGATCTCGACGCCCAGATCGGCGAACACCGCGACCACGGGCTCGAGCGCGTCGACGTCGCCGAGGGGCTCTCTGAGCGCGTCGCGCAGCTCGTCGTAGGTCAGGTAGCCCTGCTCACGTCCCCTGCGGATCGCCGCCCGCATCCGCGATCGCCCGATTTTGAATGGCTCGTTCATCTGCTTCATGTGCTGCAATGCGCTTGCGCGCCGTAAAAGTCATCGATATAGACCGCGGAAATGGCAGTAAGTTCCTGCTTTAGCTGATTTTTCTCTTCGGTCGCGAAAGCCGCGCCGGCCCGGCGTGGCGGGCTGCGGGCCGCTTCAGCGCACCAGCAGGGCGGCGCAGTCGAGGCGCCCCTGGAGGGCGTGCACGGTGTCGATCATGAGCGCACTCGCCGAGGCCGGCATGACCAGCATGCCGGTGTGCTGCTCGCGCACGGTGTCGAGCAGCGCGGCGGCGTCGGGACGGATGAGGGTGTGGAATCGCGCCGGTTGCCCGCCGAGGGTCTCCTCGGCGCGCGCACGCAGGCGTTCGCCTCCCTGCGTCGACGCCGCGGTCAGGATCACCGAAAGCGGGCGCTTCTCGGTCTCGGCGAGCCGACGTCCCACCTCGAGCGCGCGCCTCGCCGCCGCCGAGCGGTCGAAGACCACCACGACCGGCGCCCGCCCCTCGCGCCAGCGACGCGCCTGCGCGGCGGCGTCCTCGTACGCCCACAGCACGCGTCTCATCGCGGGAACCAGCGTCACATCGGCTTCGGCGACGGCTTTCACCAGCAGCGCCGTGACCGCGCCGCGCGCGACGCTGAACGACCAGGCGACACCGGCCTCCTCCGCCGCCCGCGCCAGCACCTGCTCGGCGGCGGACGCCTGGGAGGCGAGCTGACGGGACAGCTCGCCCGCCTGCACCGGGCGGCGCACGCTGGTGGTGCGGCAGATCTCGATGGCGAGCGGCAGCTCGGCGAGATGCAGCAGATCGATGTCCTCGAGAAATATCCCGGCGAGCTCCGACGCGGTCTCGCGCGCGAAGCGCGCGGCCCAGCCGAGCAGCTGGGCCTCCGCGGCCTCGCCGCGCAGGGCCACCGTGATGCGCCGGGCGCGGCGTTTCTCCGTTGCCGTGCTCACGATGCCTCCTCCCCGCCCTGCTCGGACGCGAAAGCCCGGCGGCTCTCGGCGAGCTCGATGAGCCGCGCGGTGATGCGATGATTGATGGTGCCCTGCGGATACTCGCCGCCCTCGTCGCGTTCCCCGGCCGGCATGCCGCACAGCAGCTCCATGCCCTGGTCGATGGTCTCCACCGGATAGATGTGGAATTTGCCCGCCGCGACCGCATCGACAACCTTCTTGCGCAGCATCAGGTGCTTGACGTTGGACATGGGAATGATCACGCCCTGCTCGCCGGTCAGGCCGCGCGCCTCGCAGACGTCGAAGAAGCCCTCGATCTTCTCGTTGACGCCGCCGATGGCCTGCACCTGGCCGTGCTGATTGACCGAGCCCGTGACGGCAAGACTCTGCTCGATGGGCACGCGCGCAATCGCCGAGAGCAACGCATAGAGCTCTGCCGAAGATGCGCTGTCGCCCTCCACGCCTGCGTAGGATTGCTCGAACACCAGCGTCGCGGAGAACGACAGCGGACGGTCGGTGACGTAGTGGGAAGCGAGGTAGCCGGACAGGATCAGCACGCCCTTGGAGTGCAGCGGTCCGCCGAGCTCGACCTCGCGCTCGATGTCGATGACCTTGCCGGAGCCGACCGTGAGCCGGGCGGTGATGCGGCTCGGGTGTCCGAACGCATACTGTCCGACCTGGGAAACCGCCAGCCCGTTGATCTGACCGGCGCGGGCGCCTTCGGTATCGATGAGCAGCGTGCCGCGCAGGATCTCCTCGTTTACGCGATCGCGCACGCGGCTCTGGCGCCGTTCGCGGGCATCGATGGCGTTCTGCACGTCCTCGGCCTCGATCACCGCCTTGCCATTCTGACCCGCCCAGGTGTGCGCCTCGCGCACGATGTCGGCTGCGCGCCGCACCTCGGCAGACAGTCGCTCGGCATCGCCGGCGTAGCGGGCGCTTTCCTCGATGACGCGCGCCACCGCCGCGCGGTGCAGCGGCTTGAGTCCCTCGCGCCTGGCGACCGTGCCGAGCAGCTGCGCCATCAGCTGCTGGTTCTCACTGCTGCGCGGCATGCGATCGTCGAAGTCGGCGGCCACCTTGAAAAGCTCCGAGAACTCCGGATCCAGCGCTTCGAGCAGGTAGTAGAGCATTCGCTCACCAATCAGCACGACCTTCAGCTGCAGCGGAATCGGCTCGGGCTCCAGGGAGACCGTGCTCACAAGGCTGTACGCCTGACCCAGGGATTCCATGCGGATGCAGCGCGATCGCAGCGTCTGCTTGAGCGCACTCCAGGCGAACGGCTCGGTGAGCACCTTGCGCGCGTCGAGCACCAGGTAGCCGTGGTTGGCCCGGTGCAGCGCACCCGCCCTGATGAGATGAAAATCCGTGACCAGGGTACCGAGATGAGCCTGGTGCTCGATCCTGCCGATGAGGTGCACGTAAGCGGGATGATCCTCGAATACCACCGGCGCACCTTCGGCTTCGGCGTTGTTGACCAGCAGGTTGACGCCGTAACGGCGCGTCGGGTCCGACTCTTTTTGCGCCCGCCCACCGATCCCGGCGATGAGCTGGGCGAGATTTTCCCCCTGCTCCCGGGTACCGCGAAACAGCTCGGCGTTCGCGATCAAATCGTCGCGCATCTCCCGCAGGTACTCGACCACCTCTTCCAGATCGGAATACGAGCGCACCAGATCTTCGATGAGCGTACCGACGGCGAACACCGTGACCTCGCGATCCAGCTCGCGCAGCTGCTCGCGCAGTCGCCGGATGCGCATGGGCGTGTCCTGCATCAGGGCCTGGAACTCCTTGCCGACCTCCTCGACCTGCTCCTCGAGGCGTTTCTGCTCTTCCTCGGACAGCTTGCTGAACTCCTCGGGCGTGACCACCGCGCCGTTGCGTATCGGTGCAAAGGTGACCCCGGTCGGCGTCGGAATGATGCGAATCCCCCGCGCCTCGGCGTGCTTCTGCGCTTCCTCGAAAACCCGTGTCTGCTCTTCCTGAAAGCCGCGCTCGAGGGACTGCCTTCGCATGCGGTAGTCCTCGGTCTCGAAGGCAGCCGGTATCGCCGTCTGCACCTCGGCGATCAGCGCCTCCACGTCGTCGCGGAGCCTCACGCCGCGACCCGCCGGCAGCTCCAGGGCACGCGGCTTCTGCGGCTCGGCGAAGTTATTGACGTAGCACCAGTCGGGGGCCGACGAGCGCTCGGCGGCCAGCCGGGTCAGAAAATCCTCCACGAAGCGGTGGCGCCCGGTGCCGGACGGACCGAGCACGAACAGGTTGTAGCCGTCGACCGGCATGGCGGCGCCGAAACGCACCGCCTCCACGGCGCGATCCTGCCCGACCATGCGCACGAGGTCTTCCAGCGTCTCCGTGGTCTCGAAGTCGAAGCCTTCGGGATCGCAGCGGTTGAAAAGCGCTTCCGGTGGCAGTGGCTTCCCGGCGTTCACCGTGTCTTTCTCCTCATACCGGACGCTCCCGTTGCTTCTCCTGCCCGCTCTGCAGCAAAGCGCGCACCTCTCTCATCCCCGGCAGACCGCCGCGCAACATGATATCGAGCGGTCTCCTGCCACCCAGCTCCATGGGATAGGTTGCTATCCAGTGGTCACGAAGCTCGGCATGGTGGCGGAATTTCACATCGAGTGCACGGCCGATGGCAAGGAGCTCGCCCATGCACTCCATGGAGCCGCGGCCCCGCCGCAGCGCCTCGTCGAGGGCGCCCTGCGATGCCTCGGAAAGCCCCACCAGGATCGCGCGATCCCGCTCGCCGAGATGCCACCGATCGAAAAGAGCGACAACCGCCGCTGTCACCGCCGCACGTGCCTCAGGGTCGCGCAGATCGCGAAGCAAGGTTTCCTTCATCGACACCATTATAAATGGTTGGCCTCAATCGGCCCCCGCTTGCACTGATACCGATCACCCGATGGCGAGCCGGGCATCATTGATCCCGCCTCATGGGTCGTCGACTCGGACGAGCGCGATCTTCCAAGCCCCGCGATCCGTTTGCCCGACCTGGACGCGCACCCCGAGGAAGCGCTCGATCACCTGTACGTTCGTGGTCGCGTGCCGGCTCGGCGACAGGGTCGAGTAACATCCGCCGCCCGCCAGGGCGAGCGGCAGCAGCAGCTGATCGGCGAGATGCACGCCGACCGCGACGTCCGCGGTCAGGTAGCGCTGCACCTGGTCCACCACGCGGCCGGCAACGCGCTCGGCGGGGACACCGCGCGTGCCGAAGCCGCTGAAGACTTCCGTAACCCGTTCGCTGCGCACCACCACGGTGACGGCGTTTCCGGGCCCGACCGCGCCCTCGATGCGACGCGCGGCGAGGGACTCGGGGGCGAGCTGGAGCGCGTCGCCGATGACCTGGAGCTCGCGCTGGGCGATGTGCATCGGCAGGTTGGCGACCATGGCCGTGGCGTCCAGCTCCAGCACCGGCCCACGCTCCAGCAGCTCGAAGGGGCGCAGGTGCTCGACGGGTTCGATGTCCACGTGCACCACGCCGCCGCCGCGGGGATAGAAGCCGGGGCGCTCCAGACGCAACACGACCCGCGGCCCCATGCGCCGGATCAGCGGCGCGAAGGCGAGATCGATGAAGTCGAAGCTCGGCGCCAGGGGATTGTGGGTACCGCCTTCCAGGCGCAGGCGCGACGGGCCGGCCGCGGTGAGCAGCGCCGGAAGGATCGTCTGCAGGACCAGTCCCGTGCTGCCCGCGCTGCCGATGGAGAATGCGTAGTCACCCGCCTCCACCGCCGACGGCACGAAGGTGAGCTCCCGGGAGCCGAGCGCGGCCCCTTCCACGTGCCCACGGCCGACCCGCGCCGCGGCTTTCACGGCCACCAGGTGTTGCCGGGCCAGACCCGGTCGCTTGCGGGCCTTGCGAATGTTGGTAATACGCACGGGTCGACCCGTGCACAGAGCCAGCGACAGGCAGGAGCGCAGGATCTGCCCACCGCCCTCGCCCATGCTGCCGTCGATGGTGATGAGGTCGGTGGTCATGCGCGCATCGCCGCAGGTCCGGCTTCGATGGTGAAAAAAAACCGGCGCCCCGAGGGGCGCCGGCCTGACTTGGAACGCGTGGCCGGTCAGGCCGAAGGTCGCCTCACGGCATCTCCGGGGACGGCGGTACGGCCGCCATGCCCGGCGCCTCGAAGCGATAATAACCCTGCTTCTCGATGCTGTTCTTCGCCAGGGTCTCGTCGAAGGCCGCTCGCTCTTCTCCCATCTCCGCGAAATCGCCGACCTCCTCCAGGTCGCCGCCGTTGGGGCAGAGCTTGCCGCTGACCGCGTCCTTGTTAGCGGCGTCGGTGACGATGAAGTAGTCGGGATCCTTGGTGCATTGGAATACCACGAATTTCATGAAACCATCCTCCTGTTCACGTTACGACTTAAACCTACTCCTCTCGAACCCGCGTTTCACTGATCTCCGTCAGTCGAACGGCGGGATGATTCAGGTCAAGACGGCGCGCGTGCAAAGGACCGATTCTGTATGTCCATGACCGGTTGGGAGCACTTTCCACACGAGGCCGATGTGGGCATTCGCGGCTACGGACCGAGCCTGTCGGTGGCGTTCGAGCAGGCGGCGCTGGCGATGATGGCGGCGATTGCGGATGTCGAGGGCATCGAGTCGAGGCAGCGCGTGGAAATCGCCTGCGAGGCCCCCGAGCCGGATCTGCTGTTGGTGGAATGGTTGAATGCGCTGATCTACGAGATGGCCACCCGTGACATGATTTTTTGTCGTTTTGCCGTCACCATCGAAGGCACGGCGCTGTCCGCGCAGGCCTGGGGCGAGGACGTGGACGTCGAGCGGCATCGCCCGGCGGCGGAGGTCAAGGGTGCCACGTACACCGCCCTCGAGGTCTCGCGCGCTGCCGACGGCGGCTGGATGGCCCAGTGCGTGGTCGACGTCTGAGGCAAGCGCCGACACGCGAGCGAGGTACAGGACACCATGCAGGCCGAACGCTTCGAAAAAGTGAGCGAGTTCGAGTGGCGCGTGCCGCCGTCGGGCGCCATGCGCGTGCCCGCCGTGATCTACGCAGACGAGAATCTCATCCGTGCCATGGACGAGAAGGTCTACGAGCAGGTCACCAACGTCGCGACGCTGCCCGGTATCGTCGAGGCTTCCTACGCCATGCCCGACGCGCACTGGGGCTATGGCTTTCCCATCGGCGGTGTCGCCGCCTTCGACGCCGAGCAGGGCGGCGTGGTGTCCGCCGGCGGCGTCGGCTTCGACATCTCCTGCGGCGTGCGCACCCTGCTCACCGGACTCACGCGCACGCAGCTCGAGGGCCATGAATCGCCGCTGGCCGATGGGCTCTACAGCCACATTCCCGTAGGCCTCGGCAGCCGGGGTCAGATCTCGCTCGACGCGAAGGAGATGGACGCCATGCTCACCGGCGGCGCACGCTGGGCGGTCGAGCGCGGCTACGGATCGCCCGAGGACCTCGAGCGCGTCGAGGAGCACGGGTGCATGGCCGGGGCACGGCCGGAGTGCGTGTCCGAGCGTGCCAAGAATCGCCAGAGGCGCGAGATGGGCACCCTCGGCTCGGGCAATCACTATCTGGAAGTGCAGCAGGTGGTGGAGCTCTTCGACGAGGCGACCGCAGCGGTGTTCGGCGTGCAGCGCGGGGCGGTCGTTGTCAGCATCCACTGCGGATCCCGCGGCCTCGGCCACCAGATCGGCACCGAGTTCCTGCGCGACATGGCGGCCGGGGCGCCGGGCCAGGGCATCACGCTGCCGGATCGGGAGCTCGCCTGCGCGCGCATCGAATCCGAGCTCGGCCAGCGCTACCTCGGTGCCATGCGCGCCGGTATCAACTGTGCGCTCGCCAATCGCCAGATCATCACTCACCTGACCCGCGAGGTCTTTGCGCGCATTTTCCCGCAGGCCGGGCTGACGCTGCTCTACGACGTCTCGCACAACACCTGCAAGCGGGAAGAGCATACCGTCGACGGCCGCTCGCGCCCGCTGTTCGTGCACCGCAAGGGCGCAACGCGCGCATTCGGTCCCGGTCATCCCGCGCTGCCGGAGGATCTTTCCGAGACAGGCCAGCCGGTGCTCATCGGCGGCAGCATGGGCACCAGCTCGTACATACTGACCGGCACCGAGGTGAGCGAAACGCGCGCCTTCAGCTCCGCGTGCCACGGCGCCGGCCGCGCCATGAGCCGCCACGCCGCGCGCCGGCGCTGGCGCGGACGCCAGCTCGTGGACGAGCTCGCGCAGCGCAACATTCTCATCCGCAGTCCCTCCTCGCGCGGCGTCGCCGAGGAGGCACCGGGGGCGTACAAGGACGTGGGCGCCGTCGTCGAGGCGGCCGAGCACGCAGGGCTCGCCCGCCGCGTCGCGCGTCTCGAGCCCGTGGTCTGCATAAAAGGATGATCGGGAGCGCACGCTGGGCGGCGCGTATGACCCACATCAAGTGAATATTCCGCGCCGAGCCTGCATACTCTGCGCATACGAAGCCCGGCGTCGTCTGGAGCTGCGCGAACGCGCCGGGACAACCGATAAGCGAGGGAGGTGGAGGCAATGTTCAAAAAAATTCTCTGCGCCATCGATGGTTCCGATCACGCCGGCAAGGCGCTGGAGCTGGCCATCGATCTGGCGCGTAAATACGATGCGCAGCTGCTGCTGCTGCACATTCTGCTGCGAAACGTCGACGCGCCGGAGCTGCAGAGATTCGCCGAGATCGAGGGACTGACCAAGACCGTGACGCCCGAGGTCGATCGTCTCAGAGTCGTGGACAGCCGAACGGAGATCCTGCGGATTGGCGAAATCGAATCCATCTCCACGGGTGTGCTGGCGAATATCGCCGAGCATATCGCCGACTCCGCCAGGCACGAGGCCGAGGGCGCCGGCGTCGAGAACGTCAGCGTCGCGGTGCTCGACGGCGATCCCGCCAAGCGCATTCTCGAGTACGCAAAGCGCCAGGACGTCGATTGCATCGTCATGGGCCACCGCGGCCTGAGCGACGTGAAATCGCTGCTGCTCGGCAGCGTCTCGC
This sequence comes from Gammaproteobacteria bacterium, assembly GCA_011775625.1. Classification (GTDB taxonomy): domain Bacteria; phylum Pseudomonadota; class Gammaproteobacteria; order HK1; family HK1; genus JAABYT01. The sequence continues at coordinate 97,516 of JAABYT010000007.1, forward strand.
AGAGAGTCAGCAACCAGGCGCCCTGCACCTGCATCGCCGTGAAGTAATCGTGCCGGGCACGCCATCGTGAGCGAGCGGTCGTTCAAGGCAGAGCCGTTCTATCCGCGCATGGTCGAGATCAGGCGGGCGCTGCACCGCCATCCGGAGCTCGCCTTCGAGGAGGAGCACACTGCCGGCGTGATCATCGAGGAGCTCGACCGGCTCGGTATCCCCTACAGCTACTCGGGCAAAGGCAGCGCCGTGATCGGACGTTTGCGCGAGCGGCACGAGGTGACGGTCGCCCTGCGCGCCGAGATGGACGCGCTCCCCGGCGCCGAGAACACCGACCTGCCGTTCGCTTCGAGCATCGAGGGAAAAATGCACGCCTGCGGTCACGACGCGCACATGGCCATGGTGCTCGGCGCCGCCGCTGTGCTTGCGCAGTCGCCACCGGAGGGCAACGTGCTGTTCGTCTTCCAGCCCGCCGAGGAGCGCGGCGGTGGCGCACGGGTGGTCTTGAAGTCCGGCGAGCTCGAAGGCGTCGCGGCGATCTTCGGCGGTCACGTCACCCACCACTACCGGGTCGGCGAGATCATGGTGGCCGAAGGCGTGATCACCGCCCAGTCCGATCGTTTCACCATCCGCGTGCAGGGACGCGGCGGGCACGGCGCGCGGCCCCACGAGGCCACCGATGCGGTGGTCATCGCGGGCATGCTGATCACGGCCATCCAGACCCTGGTGTCGAGGGAGATCAATCCCATCTACCCCTCCGTGGTCACCATCGGTCGCGTCGAGGCGGGCAGCGCGCCGAACGTCATCGCCGAGACCGCCCTGCTGCAGGGCTCCATCCGGACCACGTTGACCGAAGTGCGTGCCCACCTGCACGCCGGCCTCGAGCGCATGGCCAAAGCCCTCGGCGAGCTGCACAACGCACGCATCTCGGTGGACATCGAGCCGGGCTACCCGCCGGTGGTCAACTCGCGTCGCGAGGCGGAAATCTGCTACCGCGCGGCCCGCGAGGTGGTGGGCGGCGAGGGACTGATGAAAATGGATCACCCGAGCATGGGCTCGGAGGACTTCTCGTATTATCTCGACGAGATCCCCGGCTGCTACGTGCGCTTCGGCGCACGCCGCCTCGAGCACGAGTACATTCCCCTGCACAGTCCCGAGTTCGACATCGACGAAGCGGTGCTCAACGTGGGCGCGTCCTACTTCGATGCGGTGGCGCGCTCGGCACTCGCCGAGTATCGCGAGTCGCCGCCCTAGAGCCAGGCGCTCAGCGAGGCGGCGATGCGCCGCGCGCGCGCGCCGGCGCGTTCGACGTCGGCATCGAAGACCACGAGCTCGAAGCCGCTGCCCTGCTCGAGCTGCCACGGAGACATGATCACAGCGCCCGCCGGCTCGCCACCGGCGACGTAGAGATCGTCCTCGAGCCGCGCCAGGACATCCGCGAGATGGTGTGACGCGCCGTTCAGATCCGATCGCTCGGTGATCACGAACGGCTGCCGGCGCCAGTCGCCGAAAAGCCGCGATGCAACCGTGAGCGGNNGTGAGCGGAAGCGACACGCCGCCCCAGCGGCCGTTGCACTCGATCCAGTGCAGCCCGGCGCGCTCCAGATCCGAACCCACCACGATGGCGTCGAAGCTGCAGCGACCGAAGTAGCCGAGATCCTGGAAAACGGCGCCGAGCAGCGCGGCCTCGCAGCCGAGTCGGCGCTGCCACGCCGACGGCAGTGTGCTCGGCGCGGCGCCGGCAAACTCCCCGCCTGCGCCGATCAGGTGCTGGTCGAACACGGCCTCGACGATCGGATCTCCCGTGCCCTGCTCCGGGATCCAGAGATGCACCGACGGGCTCGCCAGCACCGGCTTCTCCCAAGCCGTTACCAGCACGGGAAAATCGTCCCGCCAGCCGGCGCGGCGCATGCGCTCGAGAAGATGACGCCGTAATCGCGCCAGCGGCTGCGGCGCGAGCGAAGCCGCATCGAAAACCAGGTTGCCCTTCGAGCTCGCGCTGTCGGGCAGCTTGACGGCCACGCTCGCATGGCTGCGCGCGAATGCCGCCACCTTGGCGGCGAGCATGGCGGACCCGGCTGCCGTCTCCACCGCCGGCACCGCCCGGGTGCCGATCAGGTGATCGACGCAGCGGCTGAACCATATCTTGTCGTTGACCCGACGCACGAGGCGCGGCGGCGGCGCGGCCACACGCACCGGCGCATCCGTGCGCGCGGCGACGGCGCCGGCCAGCGCCCAGACGCCGCCGGTGCCCATGTAGGGAACGATATTGAGGCCGCCGTTGCGGCGCGCGCACTGCGCGAGCCGCTCGATGACGCGAGGATCCCGCGCGCAGCGCGCCGCCAGCGAATTCATGGCGTTCGATGGCGCGGGCTCGAGGATCTCGACCTCGCCGAGGCCGAGCGTCTCGGCACAGTAACGTTCGAACGCCGGGCTGCGATCCAGGCCGATGGTAACCAGGTCGCCGGGTCTCGCCAGGAGCAGCGCACGGTACGTGTAGGCGAGATTACCGAGACGCTCGAACAGCCTTATTCCGTAATGATCTTCGATGAACAGACAGGTTCCGGCATCGAGTCCCGTGCTCACGCCCTCGGCGAAGGGTTCGATGGCGCAAAGATGCGGCTCGGCCTCGAGCAGCTCCCGCGCGAGAGCGGCGGCGCGCTCGCGTGCCGGTGCGTCGAGCAGGTCGCGCATGTGCTCGATGATGGGAAAAGGCGCGTCTACAGGCGCTGCCGGCGGCAGGCCGCCGCCGTTTCGAGCAGCTCCCGGTTCGCTTCGCGGATGCATGAAATATCCGGCGCCTTATCCGATCTGCGTCAATTGATGCGGTCTCGGAGCCGCTACAATTACATAAAAAAGAGGGGTGCGCATTGAATACAGCCAATCGTCACTTCGCAGGCCCGGGGAACAGGCGCAGCAGCGCGATCCGACTGATGAAGTGGATCGTGCTGATCGTGCTGGTGGTGCTGCTCCTGTTGGCCCTGTTCCTGCCCGATCGCCACCTGGCCGGCCTGGCGGCGCGCGAGAGCGGGGCTCAGCTTTTGCCGGTACGCCTGCCGAGCGCTTCGAGCACGCCTTCGGAAAAACGTATGCAAACGCGCTCGCCGTCGAACTCGAACGGCACGGCCATACGTGCGTCGTCGTGGTAGTCGAGGGCCTGCTCGAGTAGCAGCACCTCCTCGCCCGCGTCGACCTCGAAGGGCATGCCCCACTCCTGCGTGCCGCGCATGAAGCGGAACGCGCGCTCAGCGGTGAAGTGGGTGTCGAATCGGAAGTCCTTTTCCTTGGGAAAAGGCTGGTAGCTCGCGAGCGTCTCGTCCTGGACGGTGCGCGGCACCGCGATGCCGACCCGAAGCTTGTGCAGCAGCTCCACCACGAGCGCGGCGCCGGTCTCCGCCAGGCTGGCATTGATCTCGGAGAAGCGCGCGCCGATCGGCAGCGGCATGACGCTCTGCGCGACGATGTCCCCGGCGTCGACGCCTTGCTCGATCATGTGAAGCGTGACGCCGGTCTCGTGCTCGCCTTCCCGGAACTGCCAGAACAGCGGCGTCGGACCGCGATAGGACGGCAGCACCGAGGGATGAACGTTGAGGCTCATGTGCTTCGCGAGCGTGAGCCAGGGTCCACTCAGAATCATCGGGAAACACGCGACGAGCACGATGTCCGGCGCGAGCGATCGCAGCTGCTCGAGCACCGCTTCGTCGCGCATGGAAGCGACATGGATGACCGGCACACCGCCTTCGCCGGCAATGGCCGGCCCGGTCCCCGCGACCACCACCGGAATGCGCTCGCCGAGCGATTCGAATGATCTGGCGAGCGGCGTCGCCTCGTGGATGACGAAACCGCAGACACGGGTGTCCGTCTGCAGCAGGCACCGCAGCACGGTTCCCGAGAAAGCGCTCTCGCTGCCCAGCATCAGCACCCTCGGCTCACTCGGTTCGTCGTTACTCATGTTCCATTTCTCACTTCACGCGCACGATCACCCGGATGCTCATGCAACGCTTCCCCAGTGCTCGACCAGGGCACGCAGGAGATCGGCGCGGCTGATCTGCCCCTTCACACGACCGTTCTCCATGACCGGAAAACGACGAAAGCGCGAGCTCATGAAGAGCTCTGCGGCCTTGATGATATCGGTGCCCGAATCGATAGTCGCCACGTCCGTGCTCATGTAGTCTCGAACGCGCCCGCCCCACTCCTGGTGGTAGCCGCTTGCGTACACGATCCCGAGGCAGTCCCTTTTCGACAGCATACCGACCAGGCGCCCACCGGAATCGAGCACGGGCGCTCCGGAAACCCGTTCGGTCAGCAGGATTTTCGCAGCCATCAGGATGTCGTCGTCGGGACTGAAGGTGATCAGATTCCGGCTCATGTAGTCGTCGACGGTAGGTGTCGGCCTGCTCATTGTCGATCCTTACTGCACAAGCAGTTCAAGCAGCCGCCGCAGCTGCCTTTTATCGGCCGGCGATTGCACACCACGCCCAGCGCGAGCCCCGCCGCGGCCAGCAGAAAAACCACGATTGCCATGATGACGGTTAACATTCAGCCGCCCGCCGAGCTCGCCCCGCCGAAATCATCGTAATGGATGTGGTCGGCCTCGACACCGAGATCGTCCAGCATGGCGAGCACTGCCTTCACCATCAAGGGCGGCCCGCATAGATAGTACTCGCAGTCCTCCGGCGCCGGATGGTCGGCGAGGTACTGGTCATAGACAATCCTGTGTATGAAGCCGACGTGGCCTTTCCAGTCGTCTTCCGGGTCCGGCGCCGAAAGGGCCACCTGCCATGAGAAATTGTCGTGCTCGGCGGCGAGACGCTCGAACGTTTCGCTGTAGAAAAGCTCGCGTTTCGACCGCCCCCCGTACCAGAAGCTGATCTTACGCGTGCTTTTGCGCAGCTCGAGCAGCTCGAGGATCTGTGCGTGCAGCGGTGCCATGCCGGCGCCGCCGCCGATGAACACCGCCTCCCTGTCGGTATCGTCGACGAAGAAGTGGCCGAAAGGACCGCTCACCTCGACGGTGTCGCCGACCTTGCACGAAAACAGCCAGCTCGACACGATGCCGGGCGGCACATTGGCAGCGTAGGGTGGCGGAAGCGCGACGCGCACATTGAGGACCACCTTGTCCCTCTCTGCGGGATGGTTGGCCATCGAGTATGCGCGCGTCTCGGGTCGCGCCGACGAGGCCTCGAGCCGCCACAGCTTGTCCCGATCCCAGACGTCGCGGTAGGCGTCCTCGATGTCGAACTCGGCGAACCTGGCGTGGAAACTCGGACAGGTGATCTCGACGAAGCCACCGGCGCGGAAGTCGAGCTCTTCACCCTCGGGCAATGCGAGCACGATCTCGCGGATGAGCGTGGCGACGTTGCGGGTACGCTCGACGGTGCACATCCAGGTGCGAATGCCGAAGTAGGCCTCGTTGACCTCCACCGCCATGGGCTCGAGCACCGGCACCTGGCAGGCGAGGCGCGTGCCCCTGAGCGCCTGAACGCGGGTCATGAGAGCCAGCTCCTGGGGGCCGGCCTCGCCGCCGCCCTCGAGGACCCGCAGCGTGCACAGCCCGCAGGTGCCGGCACCCCCGCAGGCGCTCGGCAGGCGCACACCGGCGGCGGCCAGGGTCTCGAGAAGCCTGCTTCCGGCAGTCGCATTGATGATCATGCGGCCGTTGACGGTGATTTGGCATTCCCCCGAGGGAACGAGCAGCCTGCGCGCGAGCAGCACCAGCACGCCGAGCACCAGCACGATGCCGGTGAAGGAGACAATGCCGATGCCGATCTCCACGCCGCCCTAGCCCAGTCCCGAGAACGCCATGAATCCGAGCGATATCAGGCCGACGACCATGAAGCTCATGCCGAGGCCCTGGAGCCCGTCCGGAATATCGGAATACTTGAGCCGCTCGCGGATAGCGGCGAGCAGGACGATGGCGAGCGCCCAGCCGACGCCCGTGCCGAAGCCGTAGATGACGCTCTCGGTGAAGGTGTAAGCGCGCTCGACCATGAACAAAGTGCCGCCGAGGATCGCGCAGTTGACGGTGATCAGCGGCAGGAAGATTCCAAGCGCGCGGTAGAGCCTCGGCACGCGGTACTCGAGAAGCATCTCGAGAATCTGCACCATTGCTGCGATGACGCCGATGAAGGCAATCAGGCTCAGGAAGGACAAATCCAGCTCCGGGAGTCCGGCCCACGCGAGCGCCCCGGGCGCCAGAATGTATGCGTAGATGAGGTTGTTGATCGGCACCGTCACGGTCTGCACGCAGGTGATGGCGAGTCCCACGCCGAGAGCGGTGTCGAGACGCTTCGAGACGGCAAGAAACGTGCACATGCCGAGAAAGAACGACAGCGCGAGATTGTTGATGAACACCGAGCGCAGCAGCAGATCGAGCGCTTCGTTCATCGTGCTTCCTCCTGCGCTTCGCGGCGAATCTGGAATTCCGATTTGTCCACCTGCTCCGGTCGCCTGGTGCGAATGAACCAGATGATGCAACCGATGATGAAGAACGCGCTCGGTGGAAGCAGCATCAGCTGCACCGGCTCGAAGCCGCCGCCCTTTGCGGTGGTCCAGAAGATCTGGATATCGAGCAGAGTGCCGTGACCGAAGAGCTCGCGTATCGAGCCGACCACAACGAGTATGAGGGCGTAACCGAGACCGTTGCCGATACCGTCAAGGGTGCTGGCGAGGATGCCGTTGTGCATGGCAAAACCCTCCGCCCGGGCGAGAATGATGCAATTGGTGACAATAAGCCCGACGAATACCGACAGCCTCAGACTGATCTCGTAGGCGAACGCCTTGAGAACCAGGTCGACGATGATCACGAAAGAGGCGATGATCGTGATTTGCACGATGATGCGCACGGAGCGCGGCAGAAAGCGTCGAATGGCGCTTATCGATGCGCCGGACAGCGCCAGCACGCAGGTGACGGCGGCGGACATCACCAGCGCCGTATCGAGCGTCGTGGTCACCGCCAGGGCCGAGCAGATGCCGAGGATCTGCAAAGTGATCGGATTCTCGCCGACCAGCGGCGTGATGAGAGCGCTCAACAAACGATTGGCCACGATTCAACCCTTCCCTTGACGCACGCGCTCCAGGTACGGCCCGAAGCCGAAATCACCGAGCCAGAAGCGCAGCAGCTGGTGCACGCCTCGGCTGGTGCGGGTCGCGCCGGAGATGCCATCGACCATGTAGGCCGCATCCTCGGAGCCGCGCGGCACCGGTCCGCGGGCGACCCCCAGCCTCAGCGCACCACTGTCGTCGTAGACGCGCTTTGCGTCCCACATCGCTTCCCAGGACGGATCCTGGATACGCGCGCCCAGTCCCGGCGTATCGCCCTGCTCGTAGAACCTGAGCGCCAACACCTTCGAGGTGTCGCCCTCGAGGGCGAGAAAACCGCGCAGCGTCGACTGATAGCCAACGCCGTAAACCGGCAGGATGATCAGGGTGACGTTGCGCCCGGCGTCGCGCACCAGGAACACCGTGGCGTGGATGGCACGTCGTTTGAGAGCGGCGACGTCGCGATCGGCAGGTATGGCGACGCTGGTGCCCGGATCGGCTGCTGCTTTGCGAGCGTCGAAGGTGGCCGGTTTGAGCTTATCGGAGTAGCGGCCGCTGGCGAGCTCCACCACGCGGGCCTCGATGTCCTGCGCAGCGACCGGGTAGCCACGTTGCGACAACGCGTCCAGGATTGATTCGAGCTGTCCCAGGCGGTAGGCCTCGAGATTGGCGGTGTAGCGCGGGCGCAGGTTGACCGCTGTCAGCGACACCAGCATCGCACACACCACTGCAACGCCGACGACCACGAGCAGCGTGCGTGCAGGCGTCTCGACGTTACTCGCTGCCCGCTCAGCCATGCGCCCTCGCCCTTTTCCTGACGTTGAACCAGACCACCACCTGATCGATGAGCGGCGCCAGAACCGATCCCATGAGGACAGCCAGGATCGCACCATCCGGATGCGCCGGATTACCGACGCGAATCATGACCACCAGCGCACCGACAATGAGCCCCTGCACCCAGCGTCCCGCGTTGGTGGACGCCGAGCTTGCCGGGTCGGTCGCGAGAAACACGGCACCGAACGCGAAACCGCCGAGCAAGAGGTGCCAGTGCCAGGCGAGGGTCGCGATCCCCGCGCCTTCGCCGAAGGCGTTGCATAAAGCGACCGCCGTGACCAGGCCGAGCAGTTGACCGAGGATCAGGCGCCACGAGGCGATGCGTGTCGCGACGAGGACGGCACCGCCGAGGGCGATGGCCACGAGCGAGGTCGTGCCCATCATGCCCTGCACGTTTCCGAGCAGCGCATGCCACCCGTCGATGCCGGCCGCGGCGAGGGCTTCGCCTCCCGAGCCTGCATAGAGCGCGAACGCCCGCGTACCGGCGTAGCCGACGATGCCCGTCCATAGCGGATGACCGGCGAGCGCGGTCGGAAAGCTGATCAGCAGCACGGCCGCACCGAGCACGGCCGGGTTGAGAAACGTCTTGCCCTCCCCACCGAAGATGGCCTTTCCGAAAATGATGGCGAACGACATGCCGAACGCGAGGTGCGCCATGGAGACCGCCGGCGGCATGAGCAGCGTCATGAGCACCGCGATGACCAGCAGGCCGCTCTCGCGCCGGCGGCGGCGGACGATGGCAAACGCCTGCTCCCAGACACCGCCGACGATCAGCGCCGTGACCAGCACCGGCAGCACGTGCACGAGCCCGGCGGTGATGATGTCGAGCCATGAAGGCTCGGCATAGTTGAGACCGAGGCCGGCGATGAGATGGTCGCGCCAGTCGCCGTCCTCGATGCCGCCGACGGCGCGCAGCGCCGCCAGGTACTGATAACCGGTGTTGATGACCGCCGCGATCAGAGCCGGCACGAGCGCCAGCAGGCGAATGGTCTGAATGCGCGCGAGGCTCGAGCGTGCACGTGCATGCGGTGCCGCGGCTGTGCGGATGCGCGGGCTCATCGCGCCTCCCTGTGCAGCTGATCGAGCACGTTTCTCAGCAACGGCGCGTAGTCCGTCTTCGACGGACACACATAGGAGAGCAGCATCAGGTCTTCCTCGACGAGCTCCAGGGCGCCGAGCGCGCGCGCCCGGTCGACGTCGCCAACGAGAAGCGCTCTCAGCAACGGCACGGGAAGAATGCCGGGCGGCGCGACGCACTCGAAATCGCCGGTCGGCACCAGCGGGCCCGGCTCGCCGCCGAGGGCGGTGTCGTGCACCGCTCGGCGCCACGGCCAGAGCGTGTCGTCGAGCGCCTCGGGCAGCGCGGTAATCTGGCGATCGTGGCGCCCGAGATAGGCCTCGGTTGCGGCGGCGATGCGCCCCGAGAGCACCGAACCCGCAATCACCCGCGCGCCGTCGTCGTTGAGCTCGCCCGCCACCACCTCGTCGACGGCCGCCCCGGGTGGCACCGCGACCAGGCGCGGGTTGCTGACCGCGGGCCCCGCCAGAGCGACGATCCTCTGCCGCCACGGGCGCCCGCTCGCCATCAACGTGCCGAGGGCGATCACGTCCTGGTAACCGATGTGCCAGACCTCCGCGCCGTCGAAGCCGATGGGACAGAGCGCGTGAATATGCGTGCCGGGTAGACCGGCCGGGTGCGGGCCGTGGAAGTCGACGACGCGAATGTCGACGCTCGTGCCGATCGGAATGCCGGCGTTGGAGGCCTGGCACAGGTAAAGCGGTGAGTCGGTGAGCACCGACAGCGCATCGAGCCCGACACCGAAGGCATCAGCGTGCGCCGCGATGATCGCCGCCGGATCCGGCGCGAGCGGCTCGCTGTCGATGGCGGTGACGAGCAGCGCCTTCGGATCCGCGTCCGGATCGGGGACGTGACCGAAAGGCCGCGTGCGCAGCGACGGCCACAGTCCCGCGCGCAGCATCAGCCCGCGGATGTCATCCCTGCCGGGCGCGCTCGCGACGTCGAACACGACGGCGTCGTCACCTCCGTCGCCGATGACGGTGAGCGAGGTCAGCGCCCGGCGCGCACCCCGGTTGATGCTGCCGACGGTGCCGGACATCGGCGCAGTGAACACGATGTCCGGACGATGCCGGTCGTGCAGCAACGCCTCGCCTGCCTTGACCGGGCGGCCCTGCTCGACCATCGGCTCGAGCCGCGTCCCGGGGCCATCGCGCCCGAGAATGGCCGCCGTGGCAACCGGCTTGGCATGGGCGGCATTGCCCGCGGGCGCCCCCGCGATTTGCACGTCCAATCCCTGTTTGATGCCGATACGCATACGCCCCGCCCGCCTTCAGCGGCTTGGTTTACCCGGATTCTGCACCGATGGCCAGCGAAACTTCTCATATCCCGCGCCGTCGCCGGCTGATGAGGATCAATGCCCGCACCCGCGGCGCCCGCCGAAGCGAGCCGCAGCCCGGTGTCGCCATCGGGTACGTGAAATTTGCACCGGCCGTCCCCATATAGCGGGAGTGGCCCGCGGTCGCGGGCCGGAATCGTCGAGGCAGTCATCAGGGGAGTCGAAGACGATGAGCACATTGGACCATCTGAAAGGTGGCCTGTCGCGGGCCTGGGAAACGGTATCGGAAGGCTGGCGCGAGCTGGTCGAGCGCGCCGGCGACGCGCTCACCCGCTTCCAGCCCGGACATACGCGCGGCGATGTCGAGACCGCCGAGGATCGCACGGCCCGCGCGGGCGCGCGCTGGGGCCTGGTGGCGGCTGAGGTGGTGCTCGGCGACGACGAGGTCGAGGTCGAGATGGAGATCCCGGGTATGGATGCCAACGATTTCGACATCCAGATCGTCGACGACGTGCTGGTGGTGCGCGGCGAGAAGCGAGTGCAGCGCGAGCGCAAGCGCGGCGAGTTCCACGTCATGGAGCGCGCCTATGGGCGCTTCGAGCGCGCGCTTCGCCTGCCGGCGGCCGTCGACGAGGGCCGGGCCGAGGCGAGCTACACGCGCGGCGTGCTGCGGCTGCGGATACCGCGCACCACGCCGGTGGCCAAGAGCCGCCGCATCGAGGTGAAACGCGCGTGATCCGTCGGCGCTCGACCGCGTGGATGTGGGCGGAGGCGTGCCAGACGCTGGCGCGCACCGAGCGGCTGCGACAGCAGTTTTTCGAAATCGAGGCCGATGCGGGCGAATCCGCGTCGGCATGGCAGGCGCCGGTGGACATCTTCGAGAACGGCCGCGAGCTGCTGGTTTGGGTCGCGCTTCCCGGCGTCGCTCCAGAGCACGTCGAGATCGCGCTCGACGGCGCGACGCTGCACATCTCGGGCGTGCGCAGGCTTCGAATCGAGCCGCGCTCGGCGCTGATACGACGCCTGGAGATCCCCCACGGTCGCCTCGAGCGGCGCATCGAGCTGCCGTCACCGGGCTACGCGCTGGTGGCGTGCGACGCGCGCGACGGCTGCCTGCGCCTTCGATTGCGCAGGTCCTGAGCGACACGACGACAAGGTGATGAATATGGAAAACGAGATCCTCGACCCACGTAGCGACAAGGCCGAGCAGGCCGCGAGCGGGCCGACGGACACCACGGACGCGTCGAAGGCGCTGCCCGAGGACGTGCTCATTCTGGTGCCCATGCGCAACACGGTGCTGTTCCCCGGCGTCGTGATGCCCATCACCGTCGGGCGCGAGAAATCCATCGCTGCCGTTCAGGAAGCGGTGCGCAGCGAGCGACCGGTCGGCGTGCTTCTGCAGCGTGACGCGTCCGTCGACGCACCGGGTTCCGACGACCTGCACAGGACCGGCACGGTCGCGAGCGTGCTGCGTTACGTCGCCGCCGCCGAGGGTGTTCACCACCTCATCTGCAAGGGCGAGCGGCGCTTTCGCGTCCTCGACTTCCTGCCCGGCTTTCCGTTTCTCGTCGCGCGCATCGATTACTTCGATGAGCCGACGACCGACACCAAGGAGGTAGAGGCGCGCGCACTGCTGCTGCGCAAGAAGGCGCTTGAGGCCATCGAGCTGCTGCCCCAGGCGCCGGCCGAGCTCTCGGGCGCCCTTCAGCAGACAGCGGATCCTGCGGCGCTCGCCAACATGGTCGCGAGCTTCATGGACATCGATCTGGACGAGAAGCAGGCGCTGCTCGAGACCCGGGATCTGCACGAGCGCCTCGACAAGGTCATCGGCTTGCTGAGCGACCGTCTCGATGTGCTGCGCCTCACCCGCGAGCTCGACGAGCAAACCCAGGAGAAGATGAGCGCCAGGCAGCGCGAGTACATGCTGCGCGAGCAGCTCAAGACCATTCGCCGCGAGCTCGGCGAGGACGAAGGCGGCGGCGCCGAGGTCGAGGAGATCGAGGCGGCCATCGAAAGCGCCGCCATGCCCGAGGAGGCCGAGAAGGAGGCGCGCCGGGAGCTCAAGCGTCTCGAGCGCATGTCCGATGCATCCGCCGAGTACTCCATGGTGCGCAATTATCTCGACTGGCTGACGGCCCTGCCGTGGTCGCGATTGGACGACGAGGTCATCGACATCGCCGCGGCCGAGCGCATTCTCGACGAGGATCACCACGGACTGGAGAAGGTCAAGAAGCGCATCCTCGAGTTCCTCGCGGTGCGCAAGCTCAATCCCGAGGGCCGCAGTCCCATTCTGTGCCTGGTGGGACCGCCGGGCGTCGGCAAGACCTCGCTCGGCAAGAGCATCGCGCGTGCGATGGGCCTCGAGTTCGTGCGCGCGAGCCTCGGCGGCGTGCACGACGAGGCGGAGATGCGCGGCCACCGCAGAACCTACATCGGCGCACTGCCGGGTAACATCATCCAGGCGATCCGCAAAGCGGGCACGCGTAACCCCGTGTTCATGCTCGACGAGATGGACAAGCTCGGTGTCGGATTCCACGGCGATCCGGCCTCGGCGCTGCTCGAGGTGCTCGACCCCGAGCAGAACGCGACCTTCCGCGACAACTACCTGGGCGTGCCGTTCGACTTGAGCCGCGTGCTGTTCATCGGCACCGCCAACGTGCTCGACAACATCCCGGGGCCGCTGCGCGATCGCATGGAGGTCATCGAGATCGCCGGCTACACCGACGAGGAGAAGCTCGAGATCGCGCGCGAGTACCTGCTGCCGAGACAGCGCGAGCAGAACGGCATCGATGCGTCGCAGGTGGCCGTCGACGACTCCGCCCTTGCGCGCATCATTTCCGACTACACCCGCGAGGCGGGCGTGAGAAATCTCGAGCGCCAGATCGGTGCGCTGCTGCGCCACGCGGCGGTGCGAATCGCCGCCGACGAGACCCTGCAGCTGTCGTTAAGCGCCGACGACGTCCCCGCCATTCTCGGCCCGGCGCCTTTCGAGCGCGAGACGGCCGCGCGCACCGGCTTGCCCGGCGTCGCCACGGGGCTCGCCTGGACGCCGGTCGGCGGCGACATCCTGTTCATCGAGGCGATGCGCTCGCCGGGCAAAGGCAAGCTGATTCTGACCGGCCAGCTCGGTGACGTGATGCGCGAGAGCGCGCAGGCCGCGCTCAGCCTGCTGAAGTCGCGCGCCGCGGCGCTCGGTGTCGACCCCGGGGAGCTCGAGTCGAGCGACATACACATTCACGTTCCCGCCGGCGCCATTCCCAAGGACGGGCCGAGCGCCGGGGTGGCCATGTACGTCGCCCTCGTATCCCTGGCGACCGGCCGCCCGGTGAAAAGCGGGCTCGCCATGACCGGCGAGGTCAGCCTGCGCGGCCTGGTGCTGCCGGTCGGCGGTATCAAGGAGAAGTGCCTGGCGGCGGTGCGCGCGGGCATCGGCACCGTGCTGCTGCCGGCGCGCAATCGCAAGGATCTCGAGGACATCCCGCAGAGCGCGCGCAGCAAGCTCGACTTCGTCTGGCTCGAGCACCTGGACGAGGCGGTGCAGGCGGCCCTCGAGGAGGCGCCGCAGACGGCGCCGGCGGATGCCGCGTGATCGTGCGCGGGCGTTACTTCCTCAGCTGATCGTCCCTGTAGTGCGGATCGGTCCAGCAGCGCGGTAGCGCCTCACCGGAGAGAAACTCGAGATCCGCCTTGGCGAACTTCTCGGGGTCCTGCACTTCCTCACCGTAGTGATAGCGGCCGACGACGTCCGCGTGATACGGGTCGCACAGATCCCTCAGGCTCAATACCTCGACCATGTGACCACTGGATCGCTGGTTGACAAACATGAACACCCCCACGGTTTCGTAACGGCACTTCTCGCCTGCGCTGCTCAGCGCGCATCGCGCGCGACGTTGACACTGTCGTCGGCGTAGAAAGCCAGCTCGCCGCTCGGGCGGATCGCCGTGCCCGCGCGACCCTCGACGATGCGCGCCGCATCCTCGAGCGCGCCGATATACGCCGTCTTAGCGCTGCGCGTGGCGAATTCACAAGCGGCTTCGACCTTCGGGCCCATGGTGCCGGCCTCGAAGGTCAATCCCTGCAGCGCAGCGGGCGACGCGCGCGAGATGGCGCGCCCGCGTGCGCGCGGCCACGCGCTCCACACGACCGGCTCGCCGGTCAGCAACAGCAGGCTGTCGGCGTCGAGCTCACGGGCGAGCAAAGCCGACGCATGATCCTTGTCGACGACCGCCTCGACACCCGTGACGACGCCTTCGGCGTCGACCGTCACGGGAATGCCCCCGCCGCCGGCGCACACGACAATGTGCCCGGCTTCGACGAGTGTCCTGACAGCGGCGAGGCCGAGCATACGCCGCGGCTTCGGCGAAGCGACGAGGCGTCGAAATCCCGCGCCGTCGTCGCGCATCGCCCAGCCGCGCTCGCGGGCGAGCCGGCGCGCTTCGTCACCCGTGTAGACCGGACCGACGGGCTTGCTCGGCGTTTCGAAGGCCGGGTCGTCGGCAGCGACCTCGACCCGGCTCAGCAACGTCGCGACCTCGCGCCCCGGCAACGCGTTGCCGATCTCCTGCTCGATCAGGTAGCCGAGCATGCCTTCGCTCTCGGCGTCGAGAATGTCCAGAGGGTATCCGGGCACGCTGGCGAGGGCTTCGGACTGCAGGGCGAGAAGGCCCACCTGCGGGCCGTTGCCATGGGTGATCACCAGGTCGTGAGCGCGCGCGAGCGCGGCAATCGGCTCGATGGCGCGACGTATGTTGCCGCGCTGGGTTTCGGCATCGGGCACCTGCCCGGGCTCGAGCAATGCGTTACCGCCCAATGCGACGACCAGCAACACGGCACTGCGCTCAGCGGGGCGCGGCCGACTGCGCCTGCGAACGGGTGACGAATTCCTCGACGATGCCGGCGAGACCGGGGCGCTCGGTCTCGGCGAACCCATAGCGGGCGCGCACGACCGGTTTCGATATGACCACGAGGGAGGCGAGATCGCTGGGTGTGGCCGATACGACGATCTCGGCGTCCGAGGCGTTGATGGTCCGGCCGAGCGCCGCGAGCTGCGCATCGCCGTAGCCGACCGCCGGCAGGACCCTTGCGATATGCGGGTAGTGCTCGTACACGCTCAGGATCTCCGGCGTCGCGGTGTCGCGGGGATCGACGATGACGTGCGCGTGAGCGTTGATCGCCGCGACATATCCGGCACCGTAAGGCATGCCGCCGTGGGTGATGGTCGGACCGTCCTCCACGACGAGCACGCGCCGGCCGCGCACGGCGTCCTCATCCTCCAGGGTGACGGGCGAAGCGGCGCGGATAATGGTCGCGTTCGGATTCAGAGACTGCACCGATTCGATGAGACGCTGCACGTCCTGGCTCGCGGCGGAAGCGATCTTGTTGACCACCACGACATCGGCCATGCGCACGACCGTCTCGCCGGGATGATGTGTGCCGGCCTGCTCCGGACGCAGCGCGTCGACGACGGCGATGGAAAGGTCGGGCTTGACGAAGGAGAAGTCGTTGTTGCCGCCATCCCACAGGACGATGTCGGCTTCCTGCTCGGCAGCGGCGAGGATCTCGGCGTAGTCGACGCCGGCGAAAACCAGATGCCCCGCAGCGAGGTGCGGCTCGTACTCTTCGCGTTCCTCGTTGCTGCAGTGGGCGGCGTCGAGATCCTCGAGCGACGCGAAGCGCTGCACGCGCTCGGCGACCAGATCGCCGTAGGGCATGGGATGACGAATGACCGCGGCCCGCAGGCCCCACTCCGCCAGCCAGTCGGCAATGTAGCGGACCGTTTGCGATTTTCCGCAGCCGGTGCGCGCGGCGCACACGGCAATCACCGGCCGTTGCGAAGCGAGCATCGTGCGCCGCGGCCCGAGCAGCACGAAGTCGGCCCCGGTGCTCATGGCGCGGGACGCAGCGTGCATGACCTCGGCGTGCGTCACGTCGCTGTAGGCGAAGACCACCTGGTCGGCGGATTCGCGCCGGCAGATGTCGATCAGATCGGCCTCGTCGACGATGGGGATGCCATCCGGATAGCCGGCACCCGCGAGCTCGGTCGGATACCGCCGGCCGCTGATCCCGGGGATCTGCGTGGCCGTGAACGCGACGACTCGAAAGCGCGGATTGTCGCGATAGACCGTGTTGAAGTTATGGAAGTCGCGGCCCGCGGCGCCCATGATGACAATGCGCATCGGTGCGCTGCTGTCGTTTGCCATGCTTCCCCCGAGGCCGCCGTGAACGCCCGCCTCAGGCGAGCTGCTCCTGCTTCTCCCGATACAGCTCGAGCGCCTTGTGGACCTCGGCAATGTAGGTCATCGCCGGGCTGCCTCCCATCACCATCGCCACGTTGCACACGTCGATGATTTCCGGCTCCGATGCGCCGGCATCGAGGCATTTCTGCAGATGGACACCGACGCAGTATTTGCACTGGGTCGTCAGGCTCATCCCCAACGCAACCAGCTCCTTGGTCTTGCGGTCCAATGCCGATGGGGCGAGCGATGCATCGATGAACTTGGCCCAAGCCTCCCAGGTCTCAGGAGACGCGCTTCGCATCATCCGGATGCCGTGCTTGAGATCCTCCATGGTTTCGGGCATGTCGCCTTCGTAATGAACTGTCATGTGCTTCTCCGCTCGGTTTTCACGTTCGGTCTCATGCGCGCTGCCGCCGATGCCGAAGCAATCACGCGAGGCCTGCTGCGGCCCTCGGCGGATAGCCCGCGCTCGGCGGGCGCGCGCTGTCGATGGCCTGGCGCAGCTCCCACAGCCGCTCCTCGACATCGGGCGGCAGCCGCCCGCCGGGCAAGCGCGTGTAGGTGCGATCGATCTTCTCGACCAGAAGCTTGTAGGCCGGGTTGGCCCAGGGCGCATCGGGCGCCAGAACGATGGAAATTTCCAGATACAGCTCGGCTTGAGGCAGCCAGTCGTCGCGATGAATGCGATACTCCGCGACTCCCAGCAGGTAGTGCGCTTCGGATACGTCCATGGCATCGGCGGGGTTCGAGAGCAGATAGCGGCTCAGCAGACTCGAGGCCGCGATGTACTCGACGAGCGCGCTTCGCGGACTTGGAAAGTCACCCTTGTCCGCCGCGGCCATGATCTGCCTCGCCGTCTGCAGCGGATCGCTCACGAACGGCACGTCACGGTAATGCTGCAGGCTCGCGAGCCAGGCCTCGAGGTCCCCACGCAAGGCCGAGTCTGGAGCAAGTTTCTCTTCGAAGGCCTCGAGGATGGGAATCGGCCGCTCCATGTCGCCTTTGACGCGAATATTGAGGATCAGATAAGAGCGCAGCGCATCCTCGAGCACGACTGTGTCGGTGTCGCCCTGCGATTCCAGCAGCGATTCGAGCGTATCCAGTGCATCGTCGAATCGCCGCGTCGCCACCTGGATCCTCGCCCGCTTCCTCGCCGGCAGCGACGCGATGGAACTCGAATCGGCGAAATGCCTGGCCACGGGCGAATCGCGCGGGCTCGGCAGCCGCGTGTGGCACGCGACGCAGACGTCGGTAATGCCGTAGAGGAGCTCCTGCACTTTCCCGGGCTCCTCCTGCTCGAAGCTGCGCAGCAGCAGCAGGGAGTAGCGCTCGAGCACGCTCGCGAGAAACATGCCGCCGGTGTCATCGACGAAGCCGTGCGATGCCAGTATGGCCGCCTGGTCGTCCAGCTCTCTGAGCGCGGCGAGGACCTTGTCGCGGTTACTTGCCTCGCCGAATGCCTGGCCGGATATGTCGACCTGCAGCAGGTAACGAAGGCTCTGAAAGATGACCCGCATGGTTTCCCGGGTCGCCTCTTTCTCGACCCATTGCGACGAGCTTGCCTGCGTCATGCCGAGAATGAAGATCAGCCCCGCCGCCAGGCCGAGCCGCAGGCGCGGCAGCCGGCCGGAGGAGGGGCGCGTATCGATCGGATCGCTGCTCACGTGCCTGCCCTGTCGATGAATTCGATGCCCTGGGAGCCGGAACCGCAGGATAGGCCGATGCCGGCCTCGCGTCGAGACCTCGGCCGGGCCCGGGCCCTTGCACGGACCGGCATTCGTCTCGTCAGTTGATCTGCATCATTGTTCCGGATCCACCTTGGAGCCCTAATATTTGTAACGATAGCGGCGGTCAGGGAGAGCACTTCAAAGGTGTCCAAGCTCATCGATTCACCGTTCGAAATCTGTCCGGTCTGCAACGAGTACGTGCTGCTCGACCAGACGCAGAAACAATGCGCGCGCGAGCACCACTGCGAGAACATCGAGTGTCCGCTCGAGCGCTTCTTCGTCGGCAAAGAGATGCACGAGTCGGAAGCCGGCAGGGGAGCACAAGGGGGCGCCCGCTCCGAGACGCGACGCCCGAGGAGATGAACCATGGCAACGAAAAAGAAAGTGACGGCGAAGAAATCCGCCAAGAAGAAAGCGCCTGCGAAGAAGGCAGCGCCCGGCAAGGCGCCGGCGCGTAAGCCGGCCGGGCTACCCGGCATCTGGGATCGGGGCCCGTTGGCGGAGCTCCACGAAGAGATCTCGAAAGTTTTCGACCGTTTCTCTCACGGATTCGGCTGGCCGTGGGCAGGCACCGAGCCGCTCAAGGATCTGGGCTTCCCGCGCCTGGCGATTTCTCCCCGCGTGGACATCAGCGAGAGCAAAAGCGGCTACAAGCTGACCGCCGAGCTGCCCGGCCTCAACGAGAAAGACATCGACATCTCGGTCACCGGGCGCATGCTCTCGATCCGCGGCGAGAAGCGCGAGGAGCGCGACGTCGACGAGAAGGACTATCACCTCTCGGAACGAAGCTACGGCGCCTTTCGGCGATCGTTCACACTCCCCGAGGGCGTCGACGCGGAGAAGATCGACGCGAGCTTCGACAAGGGCGTGTTGACGGTCACCCTGCCGAAGTCGGCGGAGGCGAAGTCCAAGCAGCGAAAGATCTCGGTCAAGGGTTAGTCGTCCATCGGCCGGGC
>JAABYT010000007.1:116671-124945 GCA_011775625.1 Gammaproteobacteria bacterium
GGGCGCGTCGCGTATGCCCGGCGAGGCGCTCGCGCACGGGCGGGCTACCCACCCCCCTCCACCGGTCCGCCGGCCGCCTTCCACGCATTGAAGCCGCCGGCCATGCTGATCACCTCGCCGAGCCCCATCTCCATGGCGCGCTCGGCGGCAAGCGCCGAGCGCCCGCCGGTGCCGCAGTAGAAAACGAAGCGCTTGTTCTCGGCGGGCGCCAGGCCCGGATCGTGCATGGGCGACGCCGGGTCGATGCGGAATTCGAGCAGCCCCCTGGAAGCGTGCACCGCCTGAGGGATCTTGCCCTCCGTGGCGAGCTCTGCCGCATCGCGCACGTCGACGAAGATCCAGTCCGCGCGCCCGTGCAGGCGCATCGCATCCTGAACCGAGCAGGTCTCGACGCGGGCGTTGGCCTCGGCGAGGTAGTCTTTGAATCCTTTGGGCATTTGCTGGCCTCCAACCAGGTGTCCACGCGATCACATCACGCGGGACCTCGTCTGTCGAGTTCGGTAGAATCGAGCCTGCACAGAGGTGCGTCGCCGCGAACCATGAACAAGCTTCTCGCCCACCGACGAGGGGCGTCATTGCCGACGATGGTGATGGCAATCCTCGTGACCCTCGTGCCCGCGGTGGCGCTCGCCGTGGACCGGGTCGCTCTCGTCATCGGCAACGCCGACTACCCCACCGCGCCACTGCGCAATCCCGTTAACGACGCCCGCGCCATGACCGAGGCGCTGCGCGATCTCGGCTTCGAAGTCTTCAGCCTGGAAAACGCCGACAAGCAGCGCATGGAGCAGGCCATCGTGCGGTTCGCGGGCCGCTTGAAGAAGGACACCTCCGGCCTCTTCTATTACGCCGGTCACGGCGTGCAGGTGAACGGGCGCAACTACCTGGTGCCCGTCGATGCGGAAATCGAGTCCGAACGAGAGATACGCATCGAGACCGTCGGAGTGCATCTGGTGCTCGACGAGCTGAATTATTCGGACAACCGCATCAACATCGTGATTCTCGATGCCTGCCGCAACAACCCGTTCGAGCGTCGCCTGCGCGGTGCATCGCGGGGACTGGCCGCCATCGACGCGGCACGCGGCACGCTCATCGCCTACGCGACCGCTCCGGGCTCGGTCGCGCTCGACGGCGACGGAGCCAACGGACTCTATACCGAGGAGCTGCTGCGCGCGCTGCGCCACCCGGGGCTCGAGGTCGAGGAAGTCTTCAAGCGGGTTCGCGTGGGTGTTGCACTTCGCACCAACCAGCAGCAGATCCCGTGGGAGTCGTCATCGCTCATCGGCAGCTTCGTTTTCAATCCGCGGGCGGCGACATCGACCGCTACGCCCGGCGCTGCGAGCAGGGACGCGGAGCTGCTCTTCTGGCAGAGCGTCAGCGCGAGCGACAATCCCGAAGCGTATCGGGCCTATCTGCGGCAGTACCCCGGGGGCGTGTTCGTCCAACTCGCGCGCATCCGTCTCGATGAGCTCGAGGCGACGCAAAGCAGCCCGATTGTTTCCGACTTCGGCGCACCGGTATCGGATACCGGCAGTGCCGGGGCGTCCACTACTCTCCTCGCCAAGGCCGAGCCCGCGACTGCGGCGAGCGCGCCAAGCCCGACCACGCGGGGCGACGACGATCTGCCTCATCTCATCGCGGTGATATCGCCTGACGGCACGCTGTGGGGCCACCAGTGCGTGGGTATCGATTCTGGCGCCCTCGCCAGGGAGGCGAGCAACCGCATCCAGGCGGCGGACGGATTTACTTTTCTGAATCGCTGGTACCGGGCCGAGGACACGCGATCGATGTGGCAGAAGTCGGGCCTGCGTCTGAAACCAGTTGACGAGAAGATCTTCGTCTACGGAGACTCGACGGGCGCGGACGGGGTTCTCGTCCTGAGGTACGAGGCCGGCGGCACCTATTGCTCGAACGTCGTCGTCGAAGGTTACCTTTATGATGTCACCCGGAAAGTCAGCTACCGTGAGAAAGGCAGCCAGGAAGACCTCTCGCGGATTACCGACGCATTGGTTGCCCAATTCGCCGAGGGACGCTCGGCCACGAAGTAATCGAAGTGGTTGCGCAAATCAGACCTTGGACACCACCATGTAGATGTGCACGTAGTCCATGGCGTGCCCGGTGGGGTCCGCGCGCACGAGATCCACGTAGCTTCGATAGAAACGCTCGACGATATCGCGGCGTTCCTGCTCGGGACGCGCAGCGTCGAGGCTGTTCGAGAACACCGTCTCGCTCCAGGTTCGCAGCGTCGGCACGTAGGAGACGGCGAAGCGTTCCAGGTTGGCGTCCTCGGCGAAGCGCGCCGCGTAGGGACACGGCACCACGCGCGTTTGCGCCGATTCGAGACGCAGCCCCGCCTGGTGAACGACGCTCCCGGGATCGGTGAGCGGGGCGCAGTACTCCTCGACGGTCTTGTAGAACTGCGGAAAGGCCGTGATCTGGTACTCGGCCTCGCTGATCGTGCCGTCCTCGGCGAGCCCCCGCCACAGCCTGTTGAACGTGTCGAACATGTTCACACCGCCGGTGTTGCCGAGATAGCGGCCCTGCTCGTCGATGCAGAAATTGCTCATCACCAGGCGCCCACCGGGCTTCAGCTCAAGGGCGCGATTGAGAAGAATCGTCTCCCAGTCCGCCAGCGCATGGCCTCGGATGACTTCCAGCTCCTCGCCGCTCGCGCCCACGGCGTGCACGTGATCGGTGATGCGGCCCGGCAGGCGGCTCAGCCAGTGCATGGCGGTCGCGGAGAAACCGAAGTCGAGGGTCTGCGCCGGGAAGATGGGCAGATAGAAGCTCGTGCCCGACGCGTAGACGAAGACGTTGTCGTGCTCCTCGAGATAGCTCTTCACGTCCGGCCGGCCGCCGTGCACCAGGTTGAACAGCGCGGAGTAGTCGTTGCGCGGCAGATCCGTATAGGTCATGCAGATGGCACGCGAGGGCGCACGCGCGCGCACGTTGCCGATGATGCGTCTGACCAGGTCGATGGACGTGCCGCCGTCGGCAGCGCCGAAGTCGGCGAGCTGAAAGCTGCCGGCCTGCCCGGCGACGTCGATGGCGTCCAGCGCCTCGAGGGCCAGCTCGCCGGTATTGTCGATGACGTGCTTCGCGCCGATGGTGTGAAGGGAATAGTCTCCGCCGCCCCACATGGAGACCGTGGAGCGCGATGTCCTGCCACCACTCATGAGCCCGTTCGCTTTCTCGAAACTCGGCGGAGCAAATGCCCGCGGGAGCGGAAGTTTAGCACGGGCCTCACAGGGCAGCGGGCGATGCCCGCCGGCCTGGCCCTACTCGGGCGAGTCCCCAGCGCCACCGCCCTCGCCTTCGGCACCGACCCATTGCAGGCGATACAGGTCGAGCCGGCGCTGCTCGAGGTTACGCACCGAGCCGTGCCGGCCGAGCTCTTTCAGCAGATCCAGGTCCAGGTCCGCGATCAGGGTGGTCTCGGTGTTGGGCGTCGCCTCGGCCTTGATGGCGTCGTGGGGGAAGATGAAGTCCGCGGGCGTGAAGATGGCCGACTGCGAGTAGTGGATATCCATGTAGGCGAGATTGGGCAGGCTGCCGGTGCTGCCGGTCGCCACCACGTAGCATTCGTTCTCGATGGCGCGCGCCTGGCAGCAGCGCTTGACCCGCAGGTAGCCGCTTTTGGTGTCGGTGAGATAGGGCACGAACAGTATCTGCAGACCCTGGCTCGAGAGCAGCCGTGCGAGCTCGGGAAACTGCACGTCGTAGCAGACAAGTATTCCGATCCTGCCTTCGTCGGTGTCGAAGATCTTGAGCTCGTCGCCGCCCGTGACCGCCCAGTGATCGTTCTCCGCAGGGGTGACATGCAGCTTGTACTGATAGTCCCAGGTGCCGTCGCGGCGAAGCAGATAGCAGATGTTGCGAAGCTTCCGCCCGCGAAGCTCGGGAAGGGAGCCGGCAACGATGTTGATGTTGTACTGAACGGCGAGCGACTCGAGATAGGCGCGGATGGATTCCGTGTACTCGGCGAGCTGGCGGACCGCATCGGCGCTGTTCCTGGTGTGAAAATGGGCCATCAGGGCGGCATTGAAGTATTCGGGAAGCAGCACGAAGTCCGCACCGTAGTCCGAGACGACGCTCACGAAGTAACGAAGCTGGATGCGCAGGTCGTCGAGCGTCGATGCGGGTCGCATCTGCCACTGCACGGCCGCAACGCGCACGACCCGCTTGGGCTCGCCGATGAGCGCGGGCGCCTCGCTCTGATGATGGATATTGATCCACTGGGAGATGACGGCGTAAGCGTGTGACTCCTCGTCTTCGGGCAGGTATTTGGTGATGACGCGTCGAACGTGGAAGTCGTTGCTCAGCTGAAAGGTGAGCACGGGATCGTAGATCTCGCGGCTCTTCACCCGCTCGATGTAGGCCTGCGGCGTCAGCTCGTCGCTGTACTTGTCGTAGTTGGGGATCCTGCCGCCGAAGATGATGCGCCTGAGATTCAGATTTCGACACAGCTGCTTGCGCGCGTCGTAGAGTCGGCGCCCGAGACGCAGGCCGCGGTAGTCGGGATGGACGAAGACGTCCACGCCGTAGAGGCTGTCGCCGCTCGGATCGTGGGTGGTGAAGTAGCCGTTGCCCGTGATCACCTCGTGGGTGTGGTAGTCGCCGTAGCGTTTGTAGTCGACGATGAGGCTGAGGGCGGCGGCGACCACTGTGCCGTTGTCCTCGATGCAGAACTGGCCTTCGGGAAAGCGCGCGAGCATCGACGCGAACTGCCGGCGCGTCCATGCGCCGCCGGCGCGATCGTAGACCGCGTCCATGATCGCGCGAATGGCGTCGTAGTCCGAGGCCTCGAGGCAGCGAAGCTTGAGTCGATGATGCAGCGACTCGTCGCTGCCTTGCGACGGCTGCGCTGGTTCGCGAACCCTGTCGGCCATCGGCGCAATCCCCGCCCTGGTGCCCCCTTGAAAACATACGCAGCCCGCCGGACATGTTATTGATCCCGATCATCCGCGGCGGGGGCGAGGCCCGCGGCATCGCGTTCAATCTGCAGCCACGGCCGCTTCGACACGCAGGCCGGCATCGACGCCTTCGAGGACCGTCCCGGCGATCGGGAGCACGCCCCCCGGGGCTCGCCGTGGCGCCGGCGGGCCGGCCCTCGCCGGGCTGGCGGCGGCGCCCCGAGCATGCCCGGCCAGGCCCCGGGGCGGCCCGCAAGCGGCTGATTTGAGGATTTTTTTTACATCTTTCGGCCGCGCGCGGGCTTTGACCTGGGGGGTGATCGGTGGTTCAATGGTGGTCTGACCGGGCGCCGCGTGGGCGGTGCGCGACCCCATATCGAGACCCCTTCGAAAGGGGCACTGGAATACTGCCATGAATCATCATCACTGTTCGCATGCACGCCGCGATGGGCGCGGCCTGCACTGGATGCTCGCTGCCTTGGTGGCGCTCACCCTGGCCCTGTCCGCCCGCATCAGCGCCGCGGCCGAAGCGCCCGAGGTGCGTGCCCAGCAGGCCGCCCAGGCCGCCTCCCGAGGGCATTTCGAGGACGCGCTCGTGGCATGGGGCGAGGCCGCCGGCGCCTTCGCCGCGAGCGGCGACGCCAAGGGGCAGATTCGAGCCCTGCTCGGCAGGGGCAATGCCTATCTGGCGCTCGGCCGCCACGCCGAGGCGGTGGCTGCGCTCGAGGACGCCCACACGCGCGCCGAGGCGCTCGCCGATGCGGAGCTGATCGCCATTGCCGCTGCCGGGCTCGGCAGCGGCTACCTGCTCACGGGCCGCAGCGACGAGGCCGGCAACCTGTTGGGCGCCGCCATCGTCAAGGCGCGCGCCGTCGGTCGCTGGGACGTCGCGGCGCGGGCCGGCAACGACCAGGGCAGTCGCCTGGCGTCCACCGACCGTCTCGATATCGCCGTCGAGACCTACCGCGAAGCCCTCCAGGATGCGGAGCGGGCCGACGACCGTCTGACGGTGGCGAAGATCCGCGTCAACCTGGCCCGCGTGCTGCAAAGCGCCGAGCGCCCGGACGAGGCGCGTCAGGCACTCGATCAGGCCATCGCCGAGCTGCGAAGCCTGCCGAGCTCCCACGAGCAGGCCTACGCGCTCATCAGTGCCGGGCGTCTGCTGGCAGCCGCCGCCGAGTCGGACCCATCGAATCAGACGGCAAAGGTGCTCGCCAACGACGCGCTGACGTTCGCGACCGCCAGCGCGGAGCAAATCGACGACCCCCGCGCGCTCGCCTACGCGCTGGGCTATCAGTCGGCGCTCTACGAAAAGGCCGGGCGCGCCGACGATGCGCTGGCGCTCGCCCGCCAGGCGACCTTCGCCGCCCAGCGGGCCAACGCCCCCGAGAGCCTGTACCTCTGGCAGTGGGCGGTCGGCCGCCTGCTCGCCGAGCAGGGCGACAGCGTCGCCGCGTTGGAGTCCTACCAGCGCGCCGTCTACACGCTCAACGCCATCCGCCCCGATCTCGTCGGCGGCTACCGCGCCGGCAAGGCGTCGTTCCGCGAGGAAGTCGGTCCCCTGTTCCTCCAGCTCGCCGATCTCGAGCTCCAGGAGGCGGTGGCGAAGGCGGACGCCGCCGAGCGCGAGGCGAGCCTGCGCCGCGTGCGCGAAACGGTGGAGGCGCTCAAGGGCGTGGAGCTCGCCGACTACTTCCAGGACGACTGCGTCGCCGCGCTCAAGTCGAGGACCGTCGGCATCGACAAGCTCGCCGCCCGCACCGCGGCCATCTATCCGATCATCTTCGACGATCGCATCGAGCTGCTGGTGAGCCTGCCGAGCGGCACCAAGCTCTACACCACCCGCGTGCCGTCGGACAAAGTCGAGAAAGCCGTGACCACCTTCCGCACCATGCTCGAGCGGCGCGTCACGCGCCAGTACCGGCGATTCTCGATGCTGGTCTACAACTGGCTGATCCGGCCCGTGGCGGCGGATCTCGAAGAGCAGAATATCGACACGCTGGTCGTCGTCCCGGACGGCGTGCTGCGACTGATCCCCATGGCAGCCCTGCACGACGGCGAGAAATTCCTGGTCGAGAAGTTCGCGGTCGCCACCTCGCCGGGCCTCACGCTCACCGACCCGACGCCCATCGAGCGCAAGAACATCCGCGTGCTCTTCAGCGGCATCACCGAGTCGGTGCAGGGATACCCGGCGCTGCCCAATGTCGAGGGGGAGATCGAGAAAATCAGCAAGATGTATCCCGGCACGGTGCTCGAGAACAAGGCCTTCGTCAAAGAGAGGGTACAGAGCGAGCTTCGCGACACGGAGTACTCCATCGTTCATCTCGCGACCCATGGCGAGTTCGTCCGCGAGGCGGGTGAAAGCTTCGTGCTCACCTACGACGGCCGGCTCGACATGGACGATCTGGAGTACGCCATGAGCATGACCACGTTCCGCGAGCAGCCCATCGAGCTGCTCACGCTGAGCGCCTGCCAGACCGCCGCCGGCGACGACCGCGCCGCGCTCGGGCTCGCGGGCATCGCGGTCAAGGCCGGTGCGCGCAGCGCGCTGGCCACCCTGTGGTTCATCAACGACCAGGCGTCGGCGGAGCTGGTCTCCGAGTTCTACGCGCAGCTCCAGGATCCGAGTCTCTCGAAGGTGAAGGCCCTGCAGCAGGCGCAGCTCAAGCTCGTCAGGGACAGCCGCTACGAGCATCCGATTTACTGGAGCCCGTTCCTGCTCATCGGCAACTGGCTCTGAGCGGCATGGCGCGGCAGCCCCGGAAGGATCGCGACATTTGATAAAGATTCAATCGCTCGGGGCCCTGCTCCTCGGGGTCGGCGCGGCGGCCTTGCTGGCCACACCGCTGATGTCCCCGGCACAGACCGGCGGCGCCACCGCAAAGCGCACGCCGGCCCTCATGCCCGTGTATCAGCCGCCCATGCGGGGAACCACCGTCGGCGGCCGGATCGGCGGCGGCACGCGGGGAACCGCCGAGCAGCCCATCACCCTGAGCGTGCTCGCGCCCGAGCACCCGGGCCTGACGGTCAACCCCCAGCCGCGGCTCTACTGGTACCTGTCGGACACCGTTGCCGTGGCCGCGGAGCTGACGGTGATCGACCGGCGCAAAGCCGACCCGCTCCTCGAGCTCGCCATCGCGCCCCCCATCCAGGCGGGTATCCACACCCTGGATCTCGCGCGCCACGGCGTGCGGCTCGATCCGGGGGCCCGCTACGAGTGGTTCGTGGCCCTGGTGGTCGACCGGCAGCAGCGCTCCCACGACATCGTCGCGGGCGGCGAGGTCGATCTCGTGGCGCCGCCTGCGGGTCTCGAAGGCAGGCTGGCGGACGCCGGTGCGGCCGGCGGGGCGGGCGTCTACGCCGG
>JAABYT010000007.1:125070-125280 GCA_011775625.1 Gammaproteobacteria bacterium
CAAATGACACACGGATTGGATGGAATACGTGCAAGAATGTATTTGCTGGGTTCAGGAGAGGCCGGTCAGCGACCCCCCGAGACCCTGTTTCAACGGTGGAAGGAGACATAACATGCGCTCATTAATTCTCAAATCCCTGACCCTGGCAGGCGGACTGGCGGTGCTGGCAATGCCGTTGTCCGGGCTCGCGGGAGGGGTCGTAGTCAACGG
>JAABYT010000008.1:0-1361 GCA_011775625.1 Gammaproteobacteria bacterium
CTCGAACACGCACCGCTGCTCGAGCTCCAATACCTGCAAGCTGCGCGCGAACGCCTGCCCTGGGAGGCGTCGCTGGCAGCGCGCCGCGACGACATTCGAATCGATGCGCATATCGATGCGATAAACGAGCTGCTCTCGCAGCCGCGCGAGCAAAACGCTAGCCAGGCCGTGCTCGAGCAGGAGTACAAGCAGCTCGTCCTGCTGCTGCCTGCAGGCCACGCTGCCGTACTCGAGCAACGCGACCGCATCGCCGATCACTTCCTGTCGCGCGCACGACGCGCCCGCCAGGACGGAAGCTTCAAACAGGCGCTCACGTTCATCGAGTCCGGACGATTGTTTCATCCGGATTTGCCGGCATTCGATGCGGAGGACCAGTCGCTCGCCGAGGCGCAGGCGCAGCTGCGCGCCCGGCGCGAGGCTGAGAGGGTGACCGCGCTCAGGGCGAGCTTGAAAGCCGAGCTTCGCAGCAAGGCCGAAACCAACCAGGTGCAGGAGGCAAAAAGCCTCCTGCTGGAGCTGCGCGCCCGGGGGCTTGCCGACGACGATCCGTTCCTGCGTGAGGAGGCGCCGCGGCTGCTGGCCGACGCGTACGCGCGGCTCGCCGCCACGCGCGCCGCCCGCGAGGACTTCGACGGCGCCATCTCGCTCGCGGAGGCCGGACTCAGGCAGTGGCCTGAGCAAGAGGAGATTCGCGCGCGCCTGGCCGGCTACGAGATTGCACGCGAGAACCAGCGCTTCGAACGGGCGCTGAGAAAGCGTCTCGCCGATCCGGTGACTCTTGACGTGAGCGCAACGGCAGCCGATCTGGCACGTCTCGAGGCGCGCTTCCCGAACCGTTACCGGCAGATGATGGCAGAGCTCGCGGCGCTTCGAACCCTTGCGGTGCTCGATTACGCGCGCTCGGCGCAGCCGATTGCGGATCGCATGGTCGAGCAGCTTTCCGCCCACGATGCATTGTTTCCCGAGTACCGCGGGGAGCTTGCCGATCAGCTGATCGCCATCGTCGCACAACGGCTTCGAGCACAGACGCCGGCGAGAGTCGAAGACGTCGAGGCGCTGCGCCCGGTGGTGCGTAATTTNNCCGGATTTCGCCAGCGTGCAGCGCAGGACCCCGACGGCGCCCGCCAGCTGCTTGCGGCGGCACGCACGCTTCTTCCAGCGCACGAAAGCCTCGTGATGGCATCTCGCGAGTTGCCGATGCCGCAGATCGAGCTTGCACGGGCCCACCTCGAGGCAGGCGCGCTCGGCGCGGCGGTGCGGGACCTCGATGCGGGCGCGCGCGAAGATCCCGGCCATCCGCAAATCGAGGCGCTGCGCGCGCGGCTCGAAACCGCCATGGGCGCTGCACAACAGGCTTATGA
>JAABYT010000008.1:1422-2377 GCA_011775625.1 Gammaproteobacteria bacterium
GCTGGAGATACCCGCACCGCGCAAAGGCCAATGCCACGATGGCCTTGCGGGCCACGGCGCACGCCCCGGAGGCAGCTGTTATGACCTGGTGGCCGGCCGCAAGGGACCGGAGATGGTCGTGGTGCCCGCCGGTAACGGCTTCGCCGGAGCCTTTGCAATCGGCAAGTACGAGGTGAGCGTGAGCGAGTTCAATCACTTCTGCCAGGCGAGCGGGCGGTGCTCCACCCGCACCGGCGCCGAGCTGCGGCTGCCAATCACCGGGATTTCCATCGCCGAAGCCGAGGAGTACGCGCGCTGGCTCTCGGCCGAGGCCTCGCGACAGAGCGGCCAACCGACCGCGTATCGGCTGCCGAGCGATGCGGAATGGATGCATGCGGCGGCGGCCAATGGCCAGCAGCCGGAGCAAAAATTCAATTGCCGGGTGCTGGTAGCGGGCAAGATCATCGCCGGCCACGACCTGGTCGACGCGCGTTCCGGTCAGCAGAATGGCTGGGGACTGGCCAACTATGCCGGCAACGCCAGGGAGTGGGTGCGCANNNTGTGGCCCGGAGCTCGACGAGACGCACTCCGGGCAGGCCGACGAGCTGACCGGATTCCGGTTGGTGCGCGAGCTCGGATGAGCCGGTGGTTTTCGAGTCCGATGTGCAGTTACACTCGCGTCGAATATCGGGTCGGGGTCGCTGATGAATAAATCCCAGCTGCGCCGCCTGGCGAAAGATTATGCGTCGGGTCGACTCGAGTACGAAGACTACGTGCGCGAGCGTGCGGATTTGATTGACGGCATCGTTGCCGGATCCATCGCTATCGAATCGGTCTGCGATGCCAGCGCGGATGTCAGCACGCCTACCGCCCCGCATCGGTTCCCCGATGAAAGCGTGCGCCGCACGCCGCTGCCGCTGATTATCGGTGCAGGCGTCGTCGTCGCCGTCCTTTGGGCCTTTCTCGCCCCCACGCC
>JAABYT010000008.1:2391-3426 GCA_011775625.1 Gammaproteobacteria bacterium
TACCGGCGGCCCGGGCTCTGGTCGAGGAATTTCTCACGACGAGGGACTGGTCGGGTGAGAGCCTTGCGGAGTTCCGCGAGAGCTGGAACGCACTGACGCCGAACGACCAGGCGCAGGCGCGCTCTTCGCCCTGGTTCCGGCGCCTCGCCGACGCCCTCGCTGAAGAGATCAATGCTCACAAGGCGCTCGCCGAGTTCGACGGTAGCGGCTTGTCGACGATAACGGGTCGGCGGCTGGCCGCATTCGGCGAGTTTCTCGGCATCGGCGCGGAAATGCCCGACATGGTGCCGCCCGATCGCGGTGTCGCGCCCGCGAACGCAGAGCAGCAGGCTCTCACCGCGTCCCAGTGGCTGGCCGCGCAGAGCGACGACGATTACACGCTCCAGCTGTTCGCCGTGAACCGCCTCGACCTGCTCGAGCGCCTGATAGCGGGCAATCCGAATCTACCCCTTCAGCTGATCACCTTCGAGGGCGGTGAGCCGCGCTATCGTTTGATCTACGGTGCGTTCCCGAANNGCGCGCTGCGCGGCGAGCTACGCGCAGAACCGGGGTCGACGACGCCGGCGGCCGCGCAGCCGCCGCCGGCTTATACCCTGCAGCTGTTCGCATCCTCGAGCAGAGAGAACATCGACCGGCTGGTGGATCGCTATCCCGCACTCGATCTGCAGGTGCATACCGCGAACGGGGAAAATGCCCGATACCGCCTGCTGTTCGGCCGATTCGACTCGCCCGAAGCGGCACAGGCGGCTTCGGCAAAGCTGCCTGCGAGCATGCTCGAAGAGGTGGGAACGCCGCTGCTGCGCGAGACGACCGAATTCGACTGAGACGCAAGAAGGCGGCCTCAGCGGTTCGATCCGGATCCCGCATCGAGCGCCTGCATGAGTTCACCGATCTGGCGCTTCGACAGCTCGTCCCAGCGCCCGCGCGCCAGCCGGCGCGGAAGCTTTACCGGCCCGTAGCGCACGCGCGTCAGGCGACTGACCTGCGCTCCCTGGGAAGCCCACAGCCTGCGCACCTCGCGATTTCGGCCCTCGC
>JAABYT010000008.1:3454-18933 GCA_011775625.1 Gammaproteobacteria bacterium
GGACCGTCTTCGAGCTGCACGCCGCGCCTGAGCGCGCGCAGGCTCTGCGCAGAGATCTTTCCGTGCACACGCACCGCGTATTCGCGCACGATTTCGCTCGACGGGTGCATCAGCCGGTGCGCCAGCTCGCCGTCGTTGGTGAAGAGCAGCAGGCCGCTCGAATTGACGTCGAGGCGGCCGATGGAGATCCATCGCCCCCGTTTCAGCGCCGGTAGATGGTCGAACACGGTCGGTCCGTCGGAGTCGCCTCGGCGGCTGCACAGCTCGCCCACGGGCTTGTGGTAGCGCAGAACGCGAGGCGTTTGCGGCTCGGCGGCGCGCCGCTCGACGCGTTTGCCGTCGACCTGGATGACGTCTCTCGGGCCGACCCGCATCCCGACCATCGCGCGCTCGTCATTGACCCGAACGCGACCGGCGGCGATCCAGCGTTCCAGCTCACGCCTCGAGCCGTAGCCCAGCCGGGCGAGGATCTTGTGCAACTTCTCGCTGGCGACCTGCCTTTTCATCGGGACCATGGCTGCGCGAGGTGCGCGCGTGCCCGCGAAACGGCGCACTCTGGCTCGCGCTAAAGCCGCGCCAGTCTTTGCTGCCGATCAGCCGGCATCGCTGGTTACGGGCTCTCCCTCGGCACGGCTCTCGTCGTGCTCTTCCTCGGTCGGCGTCGACTCCGGCTTCGGCGTCTCCACCACCGTGAGCACCGGCACGGTCGAGAACAGATCTTCGGGCATGCTGTCCAGGTCTTTGATCTCGGAAAGCGGTGGCAAGTCGTCGAGACTCTTCAAATTGAAGCTGTCGAGAAACTGGCGGGTGGTTCCGAAAAGCTCGGGCCGACCCGGGACGTCTCTGTGACCAAGCACCCGGATCCATTCGCGCTCGAGCAGCGTCTTGATGATCGAGGGGCTCACGCTGACGCCGCGCACATCCTCGATCTCACCGCGCGTGATGGGTTGGCGGTACGCAATCAGTGCGAGCGTTTCCATCAGCGCCCGCGTGTAACGGGGCGGACGCTCCGACCACAGTCCAGCCAGCCAGCCCGAGTATTCTTTACGCACCTGAAAGCGGAATCCGCTCGCTACCTGCTTCAACTCGATACCGCGCTCCTGCCACTCCTCGGCGAGCCGGTCGAGCGCCTCCCGAATCTCCTTGCGCTCCGGTGTCCATTCGCCGCTCTCAAACAGGCCCGCGAGATCGTCGAGGCTCAATGGACGCTCGGCGGCAAACATCGCCGCCTCGAGAATGTTCTTAAGCTCTTGCTGACTCATGATGTATGTGCTCGGACGTGAATTGGACCCAGGGGTTTTGCCTGCACCAGCTCGATCAGCATCTCGCGGACGAGCTCCAGAACCGCCAGCAGCGTGACGATAACGCCGCGCCGGCCCTCCTCGACGGTGAACAGGCTCGTGAACTCGGTGTAGTGATCGTGACCGACAGCGGCGAGGATCGAGGACATGCGCTCCCGCACCGACAGCGGCTCGCTCTGAATATGATGATGGGAGTACATGCGCGCCCGCTCGAACACGTCCGCAAGCGCCATGACGAGATCCTCGATGCGTACGGTGGGCTGCGGCTTGACGATTTTCACGTGTGGCGTATCCGCCTCCGTGACCAGCACGTCTCGCCCGACCCGCGGCAGACCCTCCAGATCCTCGGCGGCCTGCTTGAAGCGTTCGTACTCCTGCAGGCGGCGCACGAGCTCGGCCCTCGGGTCACCCTCCTCCTCGAATTCCGCTTCCGGACGCGGCAACAGCATACGCGACTTGATCTCGGTGAGCATGGCGGCCATCACGAGATACTCCGCGGCAAGCTCGAGGCGCAAATCCTTCATCAAATCCACGTACTCCATGTACTGGCGCGTGATCTCCGCGATAGGTATGTCGAGAATGTCGAGATTCTGCCGCTTGATGAGATAAAGCAGCAGGTCGAGGGGGCCTTCGAAGGCCTCCAGAAAAATCTCGAGCGCATTCGGTGGAATGTACAGATCCTTTGGCAGCTCGGTCATCGGCACACCTTCGACCACTGCAAAGGGAAGCTCCTCCTGCCGCGGCTCGCTGGCGAGCGTGGTGTCTTCGCTGTCGATTCCGCTGCGCGTGTCGCCGTCACTGTCGATCATGATTGCATTCCGCTATCGGTATTCGAGTCCCATGGCCTGACGCACGTCCTCGAGGGTCTCGCGCGCCATGTCTCGCGCCTGGTCGCACCCTTCGGTGATGATGGAGCGCACCAGGTCCGGATTATCCTCGTACTCGCGCGCCCGCTCGCGAAGCGGCTCCAGCTCCGCCAGCACGGCGTCGATCACCGGCTGCTTGCAGTCGAGGCAGCCGAACTTCGCGCCGCGACAACCGTCCTGGACCCATTCACGGGTCTCATCGCTGGAGTAGACCTGGTGCAGCTGCCACACCGGGCACCGCTCGGGCTCGCCGGGGTCACTACGACGCACGCGCGCAGGGTCGGTGGGCATGGTGCGCAGCTTCTCGGTCACCTCATTCGGATCGTCGCGCAACGCGATGACGTTGTCGTAGGACTTGGACATCTTGTGGCCGTCGAGGCCGGGCATCTTCGAGGCCGGGGTCAGCAGCGGCTGCGGCTCCGGCAGAATGACCTTGCCACCGCCCTCGAGGTAGCCGAACAGGCGCTCGCGATCGCCGAGCGTGATGTTTTGTTGGTCCTCGAGCAGCGCGTGAGCGATCCCGAGCGCCTCGGCGTCGCCCTCCTCCTGGTAGCGTCGCTTGAGATCCCGGTACAGGCGCGCATTCTTCTTCCCCATCTTCTTGATGGCCGTCTCGGCCTTCTCTTCGAAGCCGGGCTCGCGACCGAAGAGAAAATTGAAGCGCCGGGCGATCTCCCGGGTCAGCTCGATGTGCGCCACCTGATCTTCCCCGACCGGAACCAGTCCCGCCTTGTAAGCGAGAATGTCGGCGCTCTGCAGGACCGGATAGCCCAGAAAGCCATAAGTCGCCAGGTCGCGCTCTTTGAGCTTTTCCTGCTGATCCTTGTAGCTCGGCACCCGCTCGAGCCAGCCGAGCGGGGTCACCATGGACAGCAGCAGGTGCAGCTCTGCGTGCTCCGGCACCCGCGACTGTATGAAGAGCGTGGCATCCCCCGGGCTGATCCCCGATGCCAGCCAGTCGATGACCATCTCCCAGACGCTCTCGGCGATGACACTGGGATCTTCGTAGTGGGTCGTCAGCGCGTGCCAGTCGGCAACGAAGAAATAGCTTTCGTACTCGTGCTGCAGCCTCACCCAGTTCTTGAGAACGCCGTGGTAGTGACCGAGGTGCAGGCGGCCGGTCGGCCGCATGCCCGACAGGACGCGTTGGTGTTGCGTGGGGACGGTATTCAAAGCTGCCGGCCTCCCCGTGCGCAGCGAGCAGCCCTCGGCCGGACCGACCGATGTCGTGCGCCTGCCCTCATAGCGACAGCAAGCTCACATCGCCACGACCGCGCCTGAGCACTTTCGGCGTCTCTCCGGTGAGATCCAGCACCGTGGTGGGCTCGAGGCCACAATACCCGCCGTCGATGACCAGGTCCACCGAGGAGCCGAGCCGCTCGCGCATCTCGTGGGGATCGGTGAGCGGCAGGTCGTCGCCCGGAAGCAGCAGCGTGGAGCTCATCAGAGGCTCTCCGAGACTCTCCAGCAGGGCCTGGGCGATGGCGTTTGCGGGCACCCGCAGCCCGATGGTCTTGCGACGTGGATTCTGAAGGCGCCGCGGGACCTCGCGGCTCGCCTGGAGGACGAACGTGAACGGCCCGGGGGTCAGCGACTTCATCAGTCGAAATGCCCGGTTGTCGACGCGTGCGTAGTTGGCAATCTCGGAGAGATCGCGGCAAAGGAGGGTGAAGTTGTGGCTGCTGTCGACCTTGCGAATACGCCGTATGCGCTCCATCGGAGCCTTGTCGCCGAGGCAGCAGCCGAGGGCATAGCATGAGTCCGTAGGATACACGATCACGCCGCCGGCGCGGACCACCGCCACGGCGCGGCTGATCAGGCGCTGCTGGGGGTTGGCGGCATGGATCTCGAAATACTGGCTCACGGTGGCTCGGGGCCCGGGGGCGGGCGCGGCGTCGGCGTCAAGACGGGCGGATTCGGACAATCGGCTAGGTCTCGTTCGGCCGCGCGCATTCTAAATGACGACGTCGGCTTGCGCCACACGCGACGCCGGCCGCATCGAGCCCGGCGCGGATCGAGTATACTGCCGGTCGATGAACCGTCCCTTTGACGCCCTGGTCAGATGAAACTGCTGTTCGATTTTTTCCCCCTGCTGCTGTTCTTCATCACGTTCAAGTCGTACCCGGATCCGAAGCAGGGCATCCTCGCCGCGACCGCGGTGATCATCGTCGCCACCGGCGTGCAGGTAAGCGTTACCTGGTGGCGCCAGCGACGGGTGGAGAAGGTCCATCTGATCACCCTTGCGCTGCTGGTCAGCATGGGCGGCGTAACGCTTCTGCTGCAGGACGAAATCTATATAAAGTGGAAAGCGACGGTTTTTTTCTGGCTTCTGGCCGTGGCCTTTCTCGGCAGCCATTTCGTCGGCAGCAAGACGCTGGTGCAGCGTTTCTTCGATTCCAAATTCGAGCCGCCCGCCTCCGTCTGGACGGCGCTCAACCTGTCCTGGGTGCTGTTCTTTCTGTCCATCGGCGCCCTCAATCTATTCGTGGTCTACAACTTCAGCACCGACACCTGGGTGAACTTCAAGCTGTTCGGCCTCACGGCTCTGATGTTCGCCTTCGTTTTCGCGCAGGTTCTCTACCTGGTCCGTTACATGATTCCCGAGCAGGACGGCGAGGAACAGGGTTGATGCGCCCGATCTCTCCGTGACCCCCACGCTCGAGCTGGCCATGGACCTGATCGCGCGCGCGTCGGTCACGCCCGACGACGCGGGCTGCCAGGATCTGATTCGTGCGCGCATCGAGCCGCTGGGGCTGGCCTGTGAGTCGCTGCCCTTCGGCGAGGTCAGTAACCTGTGGGCACGCGACGCCGCTGACGGCCCGCTGTTCGTGTTCGCGGGTCACACCGACGTGGTGCCGACGGGGCCGGTGCATCGCTGGTCTTCGCCGCCGTTCGAGCCGGGCGTGCGCGACGGATACCTCTTCGGCCGCGGCGCCGCCGATATGAAAGGCAGCATCGCCGCCTTCATCACCGCCTGCGAGCGCTTTTGCGCCGCCCACCCGGTGCGCCGGGGCGCGCTCGGTCTGCTCATCACCAGCGACGAGGAGGGACCCGCCGTCGACGGCACGGTGCGGGTGCTCGAGGTGCTCGAGCGTCGTGGTGAGCGCATCGACTGGTGCCTGGTGGGCGAGCCATCGAGCCAGGAGCGGCTCGGGGATTGCGTGCGCAATGGCCGGCGCGGCTCCCTCAACGGACACGTCGTCGTCGCGGGCACCCAGGGACACGTGGCCTACGCCGAGGGGACGGTCAATCCGATCCACGCATTCGCGCGTGCCTTCGCGGCACTGGACGCGGAGGTCTGGGATACGGGCAACGAGGACTTTCCGCCCACCTCCTTTCAGATCTCCAACGTAAACGCCGGCACCGGCGCCGACAATGTCATCCCCGGCCAGCTGGAGGCGATGTTCAACTTCCGCTACTCGGCCGCGCTCAGCGCCGAGGCGCTGCGCGATCGGGTCGAGCGCGTGCTCACCGACCACGGCCTCGATTTCACGCTCACGTGGCGGCATTCGGGAGAGCCGTTTCTGACCCGACCGGGGGCGCTGCTCGACGCCACCCGCGGGGCGGTGCGCGAGATCGGCGGCGTCGACGCCACGCCCTCGACCGGCGGCGGCACCTCCGACGGACGCTTCATCGCCAAAACCGGCGCCCAGGTCGTCGAGCTCGGCCCCGTCAACGCCAGCATCCACAAGATCGACGAGCACGTGGGCGTCGACGATCTCGAGATCCTGTCACGCATCTACGAGCGCATTCTCGAGAAGCTGCTCGCCTAGCCCACCCGGGCCATTCCCGGCCGGGCGGCCCCGGACCACCTGCCGCGGCGCCGCCTGCGGCCGCCCAGTATCCAAAAAATCCAATTGTCTCAGCGATTATTATTGCTTAGATTAATGTTTGTCCTTCAGCAGCCCGGAATGCCCGCCATGGCCACGCGCTCGCGCCGCTTCTACTACAAGCAGAACCGCCTCAAGCAGCTGCGCGCCTTCTGCCACGCGGCCCAGAGCCAGAGCATCTCCAAGGCCGCCGAGCGCCTGTTTTTGAGTCAGCCCTCGGTGTCACTGCAGGTGCGCGCCCTCGAGCAGGAGCTCGATATCACCCTGTTCGAGCGCAAGGGCCCGCGCATCGCGCTGACCCCGGAGGGCCAGGTGCTCTACGAGCTGGCCCTGCCGCTGGTGGACGGCATCGACCACCTGCCGGATGCCTTCGCGGAGCGCCGCGGCGACCTGGACTCGGGAGAGCTCAACATCGCCGCGGGCGAATCCACCATCCTCTATATACTGCCGGAGCTGATGGCCGACTTCGCCCGCCAGCATCCGGGGATCCGCCTGCGTCTGCACAACGTCACCGGCCGCGACGGGCTCGCCCAGCTGCGCGCCGACGAGGTGGATTTCGCCGTCGGCTCGATGCTGGAGGTTCCCGACGACATCTCCTACGAGCCCATCTACGACTACGACACGGTGCTGATAACACCCCGTGACCATCCGCTGGCGGAGAAACCGGAGCCGGACCTGGAGGACATCAGCCCCCACGGCCTGATCCTGCCGCCCCGGCACCTGAGCACCTGGGGACTCGTCGATCTGGTATTCCGACAGCACAACCTCGACTACAAGGTGACCCTCGAGGCCGGCGGCTGGGAAGTGATCAAGAAATACGTCGAGCAGGGCCTGGGCGTGTCCATCGTCTCGGCCATCTGTCTCACCGTCAACGACCGCCTGAGCGTCCGGCCCCTGGGAAGGTACTTCCCGAGTCGCTCCTACGGGGTCGTGCTGCGTCGCGGAAAGTTCCTCTCCCCCGCGGCCAAGCGCTTCATCGACCTGATGGGCGCGCGCGGGGCCGAGAGAGCCCAGGCAGGGCCCGGAGTCCCACAACCAGTGGTATAGTGGTGGCGTGCCGGTGACCGGGGGGGGAGCGCCCCCGGTGGTGCGCCGGCCGAGGACTCCGGCCCGTCGGGCTCTCCCTTAGCGGGCGCGACAGGTCGAATGTGATCCCGTTAACCGGCCCGTGAAATCGACGCGACCGTCGTCACGGTACCGTATGGCGCCGTCTGGAAGGGCCCAAGAGATAAGCTAGAATCTTTTTATGGCTGACGAGCCGCATGGCAACGATGACGGTGGCCTGACAGTTCAAGAAGCAAAGCCGAAGCTAAAACGGCCGCCGCTTTACAAAGTGATGCTCTTGAACGACGACTACACGCCGATGGAGTTCGTGGTACATGTTTTAGAGTATTTCTTCGGCATGGACAGAGAGAAAGCCATACGCGTGATGTTACAGGTTCACACCCAGGGTAGTGGCGTGTGCGGCGTGTATTCGCGGGAAATTGCCGAGACAAAGGTTTCACAAGTCAACGACTACTCGAGAGAAAACAACCATCCATTGCTTTGCACGATGGAATTTGCCTAGGAAAAGGCACTAAAGCGAGCCCCACGCATGCTGAGTAAAGAGCTGGAATCGACATTGAACTCTGCTTTTCGCGACGCGCGCGAGAAGCGCCACGAGTTCATGACAGTCGAACATTTATTGCTTGCGCTGCTGGACAACCCGACCGCGAGCAAGGTTCTGCGCGCGTGCGGCGCCGAAATCGACAAGCTCAAGCAGGAGCTGGCGAACTATCTCGACGACAGCACACCGATGCTGCCGGCCAAGGACGAGCGTGAGACGCAGCCCACCCTTGGCTTCCAGAGGGTGCTTCAGCGCGCGGTCTTTCACGTACAGTCCTCCGGCAAGAAAGAGGTCACGGGCGCCAACGTGCTGGTGGCGATATTCGGAGAGCGCGAGTCCCAGGCAGTCTATTTTCTGAACCGCCAGAACATCACCCGGCTCGATGTCGTCAACTACATCTCTCATGGCATATCGAAGGTGCACGACAACGAGGAAGGCGACGCCTTCGCGCCCAGCAGCGACGACGACAAGCCCTCGGAAGCCTCCGGCAAGTCGCCCCTTGAAGCCTATGCCGTGAACCTCAACCAGCAGGCACTGCTCGGCAAGATCGATCCGCTTATCGGTCGGCGCAACGAGGTGCAGCGAACGGTTCAGATCCTTTGCCGTCGTCGTAAGAACAACCCGCTCTACGTCGGAGAGGCCGGCGTCGGAAAAACGGCGATTGCCGAGGGACTCGCCAAGATGATCGTGGACGGCGACGTTCCCGACGTGCTCGAGAACAGCACCATCTACGCGCTCGACCTGGGCGCCCTGCTCGCCGGCACCAAATACCGCGGCGACTTCGAGAAAAGACTCAAGGGCGTGCTCGGGCAACTGAACAAGGAACCGGGTGCGATACTTTTCATCGACGAGATCCACACTATCATCGGTGCNNGACCTTCGCTGCATCGGCTCGACAACCTATCAGGAATACCGCGGCGTCTTCGAGAAGGACCGTGCGCTGTCGCGCAGATTCCAGAAGATCGACGTGACCGAGCCGTCGGTGGAAGAGACCATCAAGATTTTGAACGGCCTCAAGTCCCGATTCGAGGAGCACCACGCGGTCAAGTACTCCCGCCAGGCCGTGCGTACCGCCGCGGAGCTTTCCGACCGATACATCAACGAGCGCTTTCTGCCGGATAAGGCCATCGACGTCATCGACGAGGCCGGCGCGCGCCACAAGCTTTTGCCGGCATCGAAACGGCGCAAGGTCGTGAGCGTAGCGGACATCGAGGAGGTCGTGTCAAAGATGGCGCGCATCCCGCCGAAGACCGTCTCCACCTCGGACAAGGACGTGCTGCGCAATCTCGACCGCGACCTCAAGATGGTGGTTTACGGCCAGGACGAAGCCATCGACACCCTCTCGGCCGCTATCAAGATGGCACGCTCGGGGCTGCGCGAAGGCAAGAAGCCCATCGGCTCGTTCCTGTTCTCCGGACCGACCGGTGTCGGAAAGACCGAGGTCACGGTGCAGCTTGCCCGGATCATGGGCATCGAGCTGATTCGATTCGACATGTCCGAGTACATGGAACGCCACACGGTGTCGCGGCTCATCGGCGCGCCGCCGGGATACGTCGGTTTCGACCAGGGCGGACTGCTCACGGAGGCCATTTCCAAGCATCCCCACGCGGTGCTGCTGCTCGACGAGGTCGAGAAAGCGCACCCGGACGTGTTCAATCTGCTTCTGCAGGTCATGGACCACGGCACTCTGACCGACAACAACGGCCGCAAGGCAGACTTCAGAAACGTAGTCCTGGTGATGACCACCAACGCGGGCGCCGATCAGATGAGCCGGCCGTCCATCGGCTTCAAGGAGCAGGATCACAGCGGAGACAGCGGCGAAGTCATCAAGAAGATGTTTACGCCGGAGTTCCGTAACCGCCTCGACGCCATTGTCCAGTTCGGACCACTGGACGAGAAGACCATCGGCCACGTGGTCGACAAGTTCATCATCGAGCTGGAGACTCAGCTCGAAGAGAAGCGGGTCTCGATCGAGGTCGACGAGAACGCGCGCGCATGGCTCGCCGAGCACGGCTTTGACAAGCTCATGGGCGCGCGACCCATGGCGCGGGTGATCCAGGAGAACATCAAGCGGCCGCTCGCAGAGGAGCTGCTGTTCGGGCGGCTCGAGGGAGGCGGGCGCGTTCGCATCGGCGTCACCGACGACAAGCTGTCGTTCGACTTCGAAAACGAAGCGGTAACCGACGACGTCGAATAGCGCTGACGGCCGTATCAGCAAAGCGCCGAGGATTCATTCAAGGGGGTAGCGGCCCCCTTGAATGCGTGTGAGGGGGAAAAAATCGATGAGAACCGTGCTCGCTGGCGTCCTGCTGCTCGTGTCGAGCCAGCTGGCAGCGCAATCCGGCTATGGTCAGCCCGACCCTCTGTTCACACCCGGCTACGCAGCTGCGCCGACAACCCCCGATCAAGTCGTCAGAAGCGGCATCGATCGCTTGAGCGGGTTTCTCATGGGCGTCCAGAACCCCTCACCCGATGTCATCCGCGGATTCCTCGATCGCGAGATCGCGCCGCATTTCGACTTCACGTACATGGCCCGCTGGGCCGCGGGACCCATGCATCGCCGGTTGACCCCTCCCGAGCAGGCGCGTATGACCGAGGTGCTCAAGAACCTTTTCCTGTCGGCGCTGGCGAGGAATCTCGGCACCTTCACCCGGCCGCTGCCGCGGGTCGACGTGTACCCGGCGCGTGCCACCGCCGATGGCAGCCAGGCGACGGTTCCGGCACGCGTGGTGGGCTCCGACGGCGTGCTGGCCCGCCTCAGCTTTCGCTTCTACTGGAACGAGCGCGGCTGGCGGATATTCGACGTGTCGGCCAACGGGGCGAGCGCTGTCGCGTATTACAGGACGTATTTCGGCGAGATGTTCAGGCGTCACGGCCCGGACGCGGTGTTGCGCTGAGGATCGCGGGCGCGGTTCGACGTTTGAACGGCCCCGAGGCGCTGCCCGCCTCGCCGCTCGATTCCTGCCTGCCACTCACATCGAGCAAGTCGAGGAGCCCTTCATTCAGTCGACGGCGATGACCCTCGAGGATTCCCCCGGGGGGGCGTCGCCGAAATAGGTGCTGCCGTCCGGTTGCACGCTCCTGTAGATGGTCTTGCTCCGGCCCGTCGTTGAATCGTCGCCCGCCTGCTCGCCCGCCTGCCCCGCCTGTTCCTTGAGCCGCGCGCGGGTGGCCGCGTACGCCTCGGCCGCTTTCAGGGTGTTGTCGGCACGCTCGCGGCGGATCTCGGCGTCGCTGATCTGTCGCTGCGACGGCGAAGCGCTGACCTCGGAGCGATGGCGTGAAAACACCTTGGTGCGCTCGATCTCCCAGATTTCACCGCCGCGGAACGTGATGATGGTGATGAACGGGTCGGTCTCCTCGGGACCGGGAACGTAGTGCCACCGGGCGATAGTCGGGATGCGCGTGCGGCGAAAGGTGTCGAAGCTCATCTCGCCGTCGACCCCGCGATCGACCATGCCGCGCTTGACTTCCACCGCCTCGAGGCCCGGCGACGTCACCAGGTCGGGTGCCCCCGCGCGCACCAGCACCTCGCTCTCGGACATGCCCCTGCGCAGATGGAAATAGGCCGAGGACT
Organism: Gammaproteobacteria bacterium; assembly: GCA_011775625.1. Lineage (GTDB taxonomy): Bacteria > Pseudomonadota > Gammaproteobacteria > HK1 > HK1 > JAABYT01. The sequence goes on from JAABYT010000008.1 coordinate 14,635, forward strand.
CGATCTGGCCGGCTTCGGCCCGCGGTCCCGGCAGCAACCAGGCGCCGAGCAGCGCGGCCATAATCATCACAGCGCGCCCCGGTGGCTCGAGAATTCCCATGGCAGCCATATTGCACCCGCGCAAGCAGTCGACGGCGATACCTTAACATGGGACAGGCGCCGCGCCGGGGAGGTTCCTGGCCCCGCGTGCGGCGTCTGAGAAGCCAGTCACAGTTGCACCACCGGCGTGTGGCATCCTGGGGCACGCTTTCGCGCCGTCAGGCGGACCGGTAGAATTTCGCGCGCGTCTGCGCCGCCCGCGACGATGAGCGGGCGACGCTGCCGCCCAGCAGAAGCCCATCACCCCAGTGTCCGAGCACGAAAACCTGAGCGTCCTCGACCCCCGGCTGCCGCCGGCGGCGGGCGCGTGCCGACGCTGGACGTCGCTTTACGGCAGCAGTCGCGGACTTGCCATCGCCGGGGCCGCGCGCAACCACGCCGGCCCTTTGATGGTGGTGACGCCCGACGCAGCCTGCGCACAGCGCCTCGAGGAGGAGATCCGATTCTTTCTCGGAGCAGCCGTGGAGCAGACGCCGATCGTGAATTTTCCGGACTGGGAAACCCTTCCGTACGACACTTTCTCGCCGCACCAGGACATTGTCTCCGAGCGTCTTGCCACGCTCAGCCGCCTCTCGACACTGGAATGCGGCGTGCTCATCGTACCGATCACCACGCTCATGGTGCGTATCGCCCCGCGCACCTATCTGGACGCCAACTGCCTGCTCCTCGGCAGGGGCGACAGGCTCGATCTGACCGAGATGCGCGGCCGGCTCGAGCTCGCCGGCTACCGGTACGTCAGCCAGGTGATGGAGCACGGAGAGTTCGCGGTTCGTGGCTCGCTTATGGATCTCTTTCCGATGGGCAGCCCATTCCCCCTGCGAATCGATCTTCTCGACGACGAAATCGACAGCATCCGCACTTTCAATGCCGAGACCCAGCGCTCGGTCGAAACCGTCGACGAGATCCGCCTGCTCCCGGCCCGCGAGTTTCCTTTGACGCCGGAGAGCATCGCCCTGTTCCGCAGCCAGTGGCGTATCCACTTCGAGGGCGATCCGACGGCCTGCCCGGTTTATCGGGATGTGAGTCAGAATCTCGCCCCTGCCGGCATCGAGTACTACCTGGGGCTGTTTTTCGAGACGACCGCGACGCTCTTCGACTACCTGCGCGACGATACGCTGGTGGTGACGCTCGAGGACACGCACGACGCAGCGACGCACTTCTGGGAGGAGATCGGTGAGCGCTACGAGCAGCGGCGCCACGATCGCGAGCGCCCGCTGTTGCCGCCCGCCGAGGTGTTCATGCCAGTGGATACCGTGTGCGCCGGTCTCGAGCGCTATGCGCAGATCCGTATCGGTAGATTCGATGCCGACGAGTCTTGCGATCGCTTTGCCACTCGCGTGCCCACGGCACTCCCCGTCGACGCACGCGCCGAAAGGCCGCTGGCCGTGCTCAAGGACTTCCTCGAAAGGTTTCCGGGTCGGGTGCTGTTCGTAGCCGAGACCCCGGGGCGCCGCGAAGCGCTGCACGACACCCTGACGACCCACGGAGTCGAGGTGTCCCCTTACCACAGCTGGCGGGACTTCCTCGCCGACGAAGCGCGCCTGGGGCTGACCGTTGCGCCGCTCGAAGAGGGCGCCGTCCTGCTCGAGCCCGCCATCGCCATTGTCAGCGAGCCGCAGCTCTTCGGAGAGCGGGTCGTGCAGCGGCGCCGACGACGCACGGGCGGCCGCGACGCGGAGAGCATCGTGCGCGACCTTTCCGAGCTCAACCTCGGCGCGCCGGTGGTGCACGAGAGCCATGGCGTCGGGCGCTATCGCGGACTGCAGACCGTCAGCACCGAGCACATGAGCGGAGAATTTCTCTGTATCGAGTACGCCGACGGCGACAAGCTCTATGTGCCGGTGTCCTCGCTGCATCTGGTTTCGCGCTATACCGGAGCCGACGCCGACCACGCACCGCTGCACAAGCTCGGCAGCCCCCAGTGGCAGAAGGCGCGCAAGAAGGCCGCCAGAAAGGCATTCGACGTGGCCGCCGAGCTTCTCGATATTCAAGCTCGCCGCGCGGCCCGCCCCGGCCATTGCTTCGATTTGCACCAGAGCGAGCTCAGAAGCTTCGTTCAGGGCTTCCGTTTCGAGGAGACGCCCGATCAGCAGGCCACCATCGATGCAGTGCTGGACGATATGGCGTCGGACAGGCCCATGGATCGGCTGGTGTGCGGGGACGTGGGCTTCGGCAAGACCGAGGTTGCCATGCGCGCCGCGTTCGTGGCCGTTGAGGACGGCTGGCAGGTCGCCATCCTCGTGCCCACCACGCTGCTCGCGCAACAGCATCATCAGACTTTCTCCGATCGTTTCGCCGACTGGCCGGTGCGGGTGGAGCAACTGTCGCGCTTCCGCTCACGAAAAGACCGCGATGCGGTCGTCGAGGATCTCGCTGCCGGTAAAATCGATATCGTCATCGGCACCCACCGCCTGCTGCAGCCCGAGATCCGTTTCAAGCGACTCGGACTGGTCATCGTCGACGAGGAGCATCGATTCGGTGTGCGACAGAAAGAACGCTTGAAATCCCTCAGGGCTCAGGCCGACGTGCTGACCCTGACGGCAACGCCCATTCCGCGCACGCTCAACCTTGCGCTGTCCGGGCTGCGGGACCTGTCGTTGATCGCGACGCCGCCGGAGCGGCGTCTTTCCATCAAGACCTTCGTACGCCAGTGGGACAACGCGCTCATCCGAGAAGCGTTCCTGCGCGAAATACATCGCGGCGGACAGGTGTATTTCGTCCACAACAAGGTCGAAACCATCGATCGCATGGCGCGGGAGCTTCGTGAGCTGGTGCCCGAAGTGGACCTGCGTATCGCTCACGGCCAGATGCGCGAAAGGGAGCTCGAGCGCACGATGCTCGATTTCTATCACCGAAGATTCAACGTGCTCGTCTGCACGACCATCATCGAAACGGGTATCGACGTGCCGAGCGCCAATACGATCATCATCAACCGGGCGGATCACTTCGGCCTCGCCCAGCTCCACCAGCTTCGGGGCCGGGTCGGCCGCTCCCACCACCGCGCCTACGCCTACCTCATCGTGCCGCAGCAGCGCGCCATGACCGCCGACGCGGTCAAGCGACTGGAGGCCATCGAGTCACTCGAGGATCTGGGTATCGGTTTCAGCCTCGCGACGCACGACCTGGAGATTCGCGGCGCCGGCGAGATCCTCGGCGAGGAGCAGAGCGGACAGATTCAAGAGATCGGCTACTCCCTGTACACGCGGCTGCTCGAGCGCGCCGTCGAAGCGCTCAAGGCCGGACGCACCCCGGAGCTCGACCGCGCGCTCGATCACGGCGCTGAGATCGACCTGCGCGTCCCCGCCCTCATTCCAGAGGACTACCTGCCCGACGTGCACGCGCGCCTCATCATGTACAAGCGCATCGCCAGTGCCCGCAACAGCGACGAGCTCCACGAGCTCAAGGTCGAGATGATCGACCGGTTCGGATTACTGCCGGAAGCCGTTCGTAATCTATTCGACATTACCGAGCTCAAGCTGAAGGCGACGCCGCTCGGCATCCGAAAGATCGACGTCGGCCGAGACGGCGGGCGCATTGTGTTCGCCGCCAAGCCCCAGGTAGACCCCGCGAGTATCGTGCGACTGATACAGAAAGAGCCGACCACCTACAAGTTCGACGGCACCGACAGGCTGCGCTTCTCCATGCAGCTCGAGACCGGTGGCGCACGCATCGACGCGCTCGACCATCTGCTCGATGCGCTCAGCCTGCGTGATGCCGCATGACCGGCACGTGTAGAATGAGCCCCATGATTCGGTGGCTTCGCACCCCGCTGACGGCACTGGTGGCGCTCTGTGCTGCGCTGCCGCCCGCGTCCGGCGCCGAGCAGGAGGAGCTCACCTGGTACGCCGTCGAGATCATCGTCTTCGAGCGCAGCAGCGAAGTCGGGCGCAATGCCGAGGCATGGCCGATGGAGCCCGGAATCCCGGCCCTCGCCGATGCGCTCGAGCTGACGCGCGACGGCTTGTCGCCGCAGCAGCTTGCCGGCCAGGCACCCGCCGCGGCCGCCGAAGGNNCGCCGATGGCCGCGGCAGAGCCCACGGGCCTGCCGCAGGCCTTTCAGCTGCTGCCCGAGGAGGACTACCGGCTGGCCGAGGCCTGGAAACGGCTCGATGCCTCGAGCGCGTTCCGACCGTTGCTGCACATTGCCTGGGTGCAGCCGGGTTACCCGCAAGAGCAGGCGCGCCTGGTGCACCTACGCAA
>JAABYT010000008.1:19101-21285 GCA_011775625.1 Gammaproteobacteria bacterium
GACTCTTCCGCCTGACCGAGAGTCGGCGCATGCGCTCGCGCGAGCTTCACTATCTCGACCACCCGCTGTTCGGCATGCTCGTGGAGATCGTGCCGCTGGAGCTGCCGGAGATGCCGCTGGAAGCGGTGTTGCCGTCGCAGGGCGAGACGCCCTCGGAGCAGATCGACAGCGAGCAGCCGGCGACCAATCGAAGCGGCGGCTGAGCTCAGCGGCCGCTCAGCAGCTGAGCGAGCAGCGCGCGTGCCGACTGCATGCCGGTCTCGAGATTGTCGAGGATGTCCTGCATGCTGATGGTCCCCTGCCCCCGACCCGCCGCTGCATTGGAAACCACCGCGCAGTGCGCGTAGCGCAGCTCGGCCTCGCGCGCGAGCGCCGCCTCCGGCATGCCCGTCATACCGACGATGTGGCAACCATCGCGCTCGAGTCGGTCGACCTCCGCGGCGCTCTCGAGACGCGGTCCTTGGGTGATGGCGTAGGTGCCCCAATCGCGCACCTCGACGCCCGCCTCGGCCGCCGCCGCAATCAATGACGCCCTCAGCTGTGGACAATAGGGCTCGGTAAAGTCCACGTGCACCACGTGGCTGAGATCGTCTTCGAAAAACGTGTGACCCCGCGACCACGTGTAGTCGACAATCTGATCCGGAACGGCGATGACGCCGGGGGTGAAATCCGCATGGATACCTCCCACCGCCGCCACCGCGACGATCTCTCGAATGCCGATTTCCTTCAATGCCCAGATGTTGGCCCGATAGTTCACCTTGTGCGGCGGAATGGTGTGCGCGGTGCCATGCCGGGGGAGAAAGGCGACGCTGCGCCCGCCGAGGGTGCCGTGGGTGACCGGGCCGGACGGCTCGCCCCAGGGCGTGCGCACGACTTCGCGACCGGTGATGGTCAGACCAATGAGATTGCTGAGGCCCGTGCCGCCGATGATGGCGATATCGGTCATGGGGGTTCAGTCGAGCCCCTGGCGCCCGGCCCAGTCGCGTGCAAACTGATAGGCGCTGCGCCCGCTGCGAGAACCGCGCGCCAGCGCCCACTGCAAGGCGGCGGCGCGCACCGCCTCGCTCTCGGGCGCCGCGACGTCGAAGCTCTTGAGCCAATGACTGACGATCTGCAGATATTGCTCCTGCTTGAACGGATAAAAGGAAAGCCAGAGTCCGAAACGCTCGGATAGCGAGATCTTCTCCTCGACAGCCTCCGAGTGATGAATTTCGCCGTTCACGTGGTGAGCGTCGAGGTTCTCACTCATGTACTCGGGCAGCAGATGGCGGCGGTTGGAGGTCGCGTAGATGAGCACGTTCTCGGGCGGCGCGTGCACCGAGCCGTCGAGGATCGCCTTCAGCGCCTTGTAGCTCGAGTCGTCCGCCTCGAAGGACAGATCGTCGCAGAAGACGATGAAACGCTCGGCACGATGCTGGATGTTCTCGACGACGTCGGGGAGATCGATGAGGTCGTGCTTGTCGACCTCGAGCACGCGCAGCCCCTCGGCGTGATACTCGTTGACGAGCGCTTTCACCAGGGACGACTTACCCGTGCCCCGCGAGCCCCACAGCAACGCGTTGTTGGCGGGCAGCCTCTTCAGGAACTGCTGGGTGTTGCGCTCGAGCTCGGTGCGTTGCCGATCGATGCCCTGGAGATCGTCGAGCCGGATGTGGTGCGGGTGGGCGACCGTCTGGATGTAGCCGCCGCCGCGGTGCTTGCGCCAGCGGAAGGCGTAAGCGCCGGACCAATCGGGCTCTGGCGCGCTCGACGGCGCCAGCGTCTCGACCCGGTCGAGCAGCCCCTCGATGCGGTCGACCAGGCGATCGAATTTGTCATTGCTCGGCATGCGGCGATTATAGCGACAATTGGGCCTCACACCTCGAGGCGCTTGAACTTGAGCCGATGCGGCTGATCGGCCTCGGCGCCGAGACGCCGCCGGCGATCGGCCTCGTAGTCCGCGTAATTGCCTTCGAACCACATCACCCGGCTGTCGCCCTCGAATGCCAGCATGTGGGTGGCGACCCGATCGAGAAACCACCGATCGTGCGAGACCACCACTGCGCACCCGGGAAAATCCAGCAATGCCTCCTCCAGCGCGCGCAGCGTTTCCACGTCGAGATCGTTGCTCGGCTCGTCGAGCAGCAGAAGATTACCGCCCTTGACCAGCAGCTTGGCGAGGTGCACGCGGTTGCGCTCGCCGCC
>JAABYT010000011.1:0-9889 GCA_011775625.1 Gammaproteobacteria bacterium
GCCGGCTCTACGGCGAATGGCGCGCATCGAACGCCGCGTCACGGCGCTCGCCGGATAGCGAGACCCTGCGCAAACGGCTCGCGGATCTCATGCGCCGCATCGAGCCCGGCATGGTTGCCCTGCGCGAGGCGCTGCACGTCTGTAAAGCGCTGGATGAACGCGTGTCCGATATCGAAACCGAACGGCGCGCCTTCCATGCCGACATTCTCGAGCGCGACGGCGAGGCGCAGGCACGCGAGGCGTTGCTGCGCATTCGCCACGAGGCCGGCGTCGATCTCACGACGCTTCGCGAGTGCGGTCGGGCCGCGGCGTCGGCTCACGCTCGCTACGCGAGCGCCCGCGATCGCATGATCAACGCCAATCTCAGGCTGGCGTATTTCATGGCGCACCGCGTGAAGGGCAACGGCCTGGCCTTCGAAGATCTCGTGCAGGAAGCGATGATCGGTCTCATGCGGGCGGTGGACAAATTCGACTACCGCAAGGGCTACAAATTTTCCACGTATGCCGTGCAGTGGATTCGTCAAACGACGACACGCTCCATTGCCGAGTCGAGCCGCACCATCCGCGTTGCCGCGCATGCCCACGACGACATCGTCAGGCTGAAACGGATCGCACGCGAGCTCGAGCAACGCCTCGGCCGGGATCCGAGCACGCAGGAGCTGGCGGACGCAAGCGGTTTCAGCGAGGCCAAGATTGAGCACTACTCGAGCGTCGCACGCGCGCCCATGTCGCTCGATTACCCCGCGCCCGATGTCGAGGACTCGCCGCTGTCCGCGATAATCGTCGACCCGGCGGGGCAAGACCCGGGAGTCGCCACCCATGACGAGCGGCTCGCGCAGTCGGTTGACGCCCTCCTCGATACGCTGCCCGCACGCGAAGCGTTCATCATGCGGCTTCGCTTCGGCATCGGCGGCACGCAGGCGCACACGCTCGAAGAGATCGGACGCATGCTCGGCATCACCCGCGAGCGGACGCGCCAGCTCGAGGCGCGCGCATTCGAGCAGCTGCGCGAAACCGTGCGCCCGGAATGGCTCGAGGGGCTCGAGGAGTGACGGCCTCGCGAGGAAGCGGCGAGGCCGGCGTGCCCGCCTCGGTCATGGTGCTCGGAGCAGGCGGCGTGGTGCCGTTTCTCGGCATCAGCGTCGCGCTGTGGCTGGCGCCCGCCAAGCACATCAACGTTCTGGCGACGGCGCTCGTCGCTTACGCCGCCGTCATTCTCTCCTTTCTCGGCGCGGTGCACTGGGGACTCGCCATGGCCCGCCCGGCCGGCGACGGATGGCGCTGGTACGGGCTCGGCGTGGCTCCGGCGCTGGTGGCATGGGGCGCCACGTGGCTGGCGCCGGCGCCGGCGCTCGGCGTGCTGGTGCTCGCCTTCGCCGGCGCCCTGGCGCTCGATCTGAGCGCCGTCGCGGCCGGGCGCGCACCGCGCTGGTACCGCAGCCTGCGGGTGCCCCTGAGCCTCGCCGTCATGGCGTGTCTAGCCCTGGGCGGCGCCGCGGTCTGGGTTTCCGGGCCTTGATGTCAGGAATTTGTCCAACCTTCTATGCGGTCGTCTAGTAACTGTCTAAAATGCACGGCTCGAGCCCATACCCTACGAACCCGGCGGCATCCAAGCGCGCCCCACCACCCAGGACACCGAGCATGACGCGTTCATCTGCAGACGACGAATCAGCGGCCCTCAAGATCGGTGCGGTAGCCCGACTGACCGGGATCTCCGTGCACACGCTGAGAAAATGGGAAGATCGCTACGGCGCCGTCGAGCCGCGGCGCACCGAGGGCGGCGAGCGCATCTACACCCGCACCGATCTCAAGCGTCTCGCCTACATCAAGCGGCTGGCCGACGCCGGCCTGTCGCTTCGCGAGATTGCCGGACAAACGCTCGACGAGCTCGAGAGCACGTGGGAGCAGGCGAGCGGCATGCAGATGACGCACCGCGGCCCGGCCCCGTCGGAGAAGACCCGCGTCGCGATCCTCGGCGACGTGCTGCCGGCGCTGCTCGAGCGGCGCGGCGGCGAGGGCAGCCTGCTCGAGGTCGTCGCCAGCGGCGACTCGCAGCGCTCGCTCGGCGACGCGCTCGCCGGTCAGTCCATCGACGTGCTCGTATACGAATGCCCCGCCGTGCATCGCGACACGCGTGCACGGGTCGCCGAACTGACCAAAACATTCTCCGCGCGTGGCGCCGTCGTGGTCTACGGGTTCGGCGCTCAGGGCGACGTCGCCGCGCTGCGACGGAGCAACGTCTCTGTCATGCGCGCACCCGTCGACATGGACGAGCTCGAGCAGATCGCCCGCGGCCTGCTCTTCGGAATCACCAGCGCCGTCGTGGAAACCGCCGAGGGTCCGTCGCTCGCCGGCGACGAAAGAATTCCCGCTCCCAAGCTTTCCCGGGAAACGGTCGCGCGCATCGCCATGAGCGCGCCGAAAATGCGCTGCGAGTGTCCGCACCACCTCGCAGATATCGTGCTCAGCCTGCGCGCCTTCGAGGAGTACAGCGAGGAGTGCGAGAATCGCAATGCCGAGGATGCGGAGCTGCATCACTATCTCTGGCTGAGCGCCGCGCGCGCCCGCGCGCACTTCGAGGACGCCATCATCCGGGTCGCGGAGGTGGAAGGCATCAGCCTCGACAGATGAGCATGCGAGCTGCCTGTTGCGCACGCACGCGCCGATCGGCAAAAGCGGCGCGTCGAATGAGGAGGACACCGTGAGCACGACTTCAGCCGGCAGCGGCCGGATCGAACTCCCGGAGGTGCTGGCAATATTCCCGTTGGCGAACGCGGTGCTGCTTCCGCGCCAGATTCTTCCGCTCAATATCTTCGAGCCGCGCTATCTGGCGATGGTGGAGGATGCACTTTGCGCCGGCCGGCATATCGGCATGATTCAGCCCACATCGAAAGCGGCGTCCGAGCCCGTGCCCGTCTATCCGGTCGGCTGCGCCGGACGAATCACGTCGTTTCAGGAAACCCAGGACGGTCGATTCCTCATCCAGCTGACCGGCGTATGCCGCTTCGAGATTGCCGAGGAGCTCGTTTTGCACAGAGGCTACCGGCGCGTGCGCCCGGACTGGCAGCGCTATCGTGCCGATCTCGAGGAAGGCTCCGACGCGGCGGTGAGCGTGGACGAGCTCGAAGAGAGCTTGAGAAGCTATCTCGAGATGAACGGCCTTCGGCTGGACTGGGAGACGCTTCACAAGCTGCCCGCGTCGCACGTGGTGGATTTCCTCGCCATCAACCTGCCGCTCGACGTCGAAGAGAAGCAGGCGCTGGTCGAGACACCGAGCGCCGCCGAGCGCGCACAGATGCTGCGATCGACATTGGAGATTGCTGTCAAGGGCGCGGGCGCGCCCGACCAGAGGCTGCATTGAGCGCGCGGCGTCGCCTCATCGCCGCTGGGGCATATCGACTCGACGGGTGTTCTCTGAGCAAATGCTGGCAACGACGATCGATTTGCTCGCCCTGCTGAGCGTGGGCGCGCTGTGGGGCGGCATGGCGTTCTTCGCAGCCGTCTACGCGCCGCTCGTTTTCATCAAGCTCGAAGCGGAAGCGGCCGGGCGTTTCATCCGGCAGGTCTTTCCCGTCTACTACCTGGCCATGGGCATCACGAGCGGCATCGCTGCGCTCGCACTCGCGTTCAGCGATCGACACGGCGTGACCGCCGCATTCGCCATGGCCTGCGTGTGCGCGGCGTTCTGGTTGGCGCGCCAGGCGCTCATGCCACGCATCAACCGCTCGCGCGATGCGCACCTTGCCGGAGACGATAGCGCCGGGCGGCGCTTCAAGCGCCTGCACCGCGCGAGCGTTATCGTCAACGGCGTGCAGCTGCTCGTGGTGCTGGTCGTGCTGGCGCGCTTTGCCTGGGTCTGAGCCCCCAGTCATCGACGCACAGGTGCCGGCATGCCCGAGGGTCCCGAGATTCGAATTGCCGCGGATCGCATCGCGCGGGTGCTGATCGGCGAGCGCGTCGAGGAGGTGCTGCTCGCGCTACCGCGACTGCGCCGGTTCGAGAAGCGCCTGCACGGCACGACGGTCGCACGCGTGGACACCCGCGGCAAGGCGATGCTCACGCGCTTCACCAACGGACTCACCCTGTACTCCCACAACCAGCTCTACGGCCGCTGGTACGTGACGGCGCCGGGCAGGATGCCGCGCACCAATCGCACTCTGCGCGTGGCCCTTCACACGGCCAGCGGCAGCGCGCTGCTCTACAGCGCCTCCGACATCGAGGTTCTCGACGATGCAGGTCTCGAGGCGCACCCATTTCTCAGCCGTATCGGCCCCGACATCCTCGACGCGCAGCTCACCTGGAACACGCTCGCCGCGCGGCTGGCGCAGGCGCGCTTCCGCGGCCGGTCGCTGGCGGCGCTTTATCTCGATCAGGGTTTTCTCGCCGGCACCGGTAATTACCTGAGGAGCGAGATCCTGCACTTCGCGGGGCTCGACCCCGCTCGCAGGCCCGCGGACATGAGCCGCGCGGAGCGCCAGCGCCTGGCGCGGCAGACCCTGGCCGTCGCGCGGCGATCGTATCGCACGCGAGGCATCACCAATCCCCCGGCGCGCGTGCGCGCGCGCAAGGCGGCCGGTGACACGAGCCGCGGCGCACACCGCTTTGCCGTGTTCGCCCGCGCGGGTAAGCCCTGCGACGCCTGCGGCGCGACCATCCAACGCGCCACCGCCGGCTCGCGCCGCATCTACTTCTGCCCCGACTGTCAGGCGTGAGCCGCTCTCAAGGGCGTTCCCGGATGTAGGCTGGGCGCTGGCCGCGGAATGCACCGGACTCGACTTGCCGGCGCAGCCCCGTGAGCGTGCTCAACGGCGCTTCCCACGAGGTCAGGTCCACGTACCAGCGAAACACCGGCAGGCTCAGGTTGCCGCCCGGATCGCCATAGCCCTGGAACGAGACTTCCACGTAGCCGTCTTCCAGGGGCGCGACCGTCCAGGTAGACTTCACCCGCGGCATGCGCACGCGCTCCGCCTGCTCCGGATGATAGTCGGTGATGGATTCGATGCGCACGGTCACCACGTAGGTCTGCGGATCCTGATCGACGAAAATGTGCAACACGGCATCGCGATCATCGAGCGGCCACGGGAGATCGATAATCGTGTAGGCGTAGAGCTCGCGCTCGCTGATGACATTCAGGCGGCGCACCTCCTTTGTGCGGTACACCCACTCGTTCATGTGCTCGACGTCGGTGAACAGGGCGATGATCTGGCCGAGCGTCCCGCGCAGCCGGGTGACAGCGCGGAACTCCCGAAAACCGTGCTCGCTGTCGTGCTGATATATCTCGATGGCGCCATCGTCGCTGGTCTTGACGAGCGTCCAGTCGTCCACTCCAACGGAGGCCGGGACAGACCCGGCCCACGCCACCAGCGCGACACCGAGACAGAAGGCGGCGTGGCGCAGCGCCCTGCCGAAGGCCGGACGGGCCGGCTTGACCATGCCCGAAGCGTGATGGAGCGGTTCGCTCATATCCATTTAGACCCGTTTTTCAGCCCGCGTTCATTCACGCGCGGACGAGCGCCGCCCGTGGCGGAGGACAAATTTTCGATTCCTGCGGCCCGTCGCTCGCTGTATGATAGCTGCCGGCGACCGGCAAGCCATCGCACCCGGCGCCTCCCGAGCCTGGCTCACGTGATCTGATTGGGAGCGGTCGATGATCATACGGCGGTTCTTCTCTGTGGCGATTATCTTACTCGCGGTGACGGCTTGCAGCAGTGAGAGCTACGAATCGGTTTCCAAAGAAATCGACGCGCTGCTGGCGAAGCCTGTCCCGATCAGCGCCGACGACAAGGCACGCATGACGAGCCTTCGCGAGGAGGCCGAGAAGCTTCACCGGGATGGCAAGACCGCGGATGCCTTGAACGCCCTCACCAAAGCGCGGGCAATCATCCATAAAGCGAGGGATGCGGAGCTACTGGGGAAAAGCGACGGCTGACCCGCGATGACGGGAAATGCTCGGGCGCCGGGTACGTAAGGCGCATCAAAAGCCGGATAGAAGCGGCCCTGGAATCGCAGCGTGACGAACATCGACGTGCGACGCCGCAATTTCATCGAGTAGCGCTTCGGGTAAGACTGAAGAAACGGCCCCCTCAGTCGAACATATCCGGTTCGCTTGCCGCTACTTGCTCGTATACCGGCTGGAAGTGAAGCCAGCCGATATATTCACTGCCGACATGCTCGCGGCTGTAGCGGGCGCGATCTTCCGGCACCAGAGTCGGCTCTATTCCTGTCGCGCGCACCACGAGCTCCTGTTTGCAGCAGCGCTCCAGCGCCATGAACCAGAACGCGGCTGCATCGATGCTGTGGCGGCTCACTGACAGCAAACCGTGGCTTTGGTGAATTGCTGCTTTGACGCCACCGAATGACTTGCACATGTTGTAGCCGGCGTCCTGCTCTACCGCTACGGCGCCCGCTTCGTCCAGGATCACCGCATGGTCTTCAAAAAACGCGCACGCATCCTGACTGATCGGCTCCAGCGGCTTGCCCAGTGCTGCGAATGCGGTTCCGTACTCCGTATGCGCATGGCACATCGCGAGGATATCCGGATGGGCTTCGTGCACCGCTCCGTGCAGCACGAAACCGGCTTGATTGATGGCGTAATCGCCTTCGACCACGTGGCCTTCGTGATCAGCCAGGATCAGGTTCGACATCTTCACGTGCGAGAACGGCACGGCCATCGGATTTGTCCAGTACAGATCCGGGCGCTCCGGATCGCGCACCGTCAGATGCCCGGCGAACCCGTAATCGAAGCCCCACAGCGCAAACGCGCGACAGGCGGCCACCAGGCGCTGCTTGCGGTGCGCGCGCACCTCAGCCGGCGAATCCGAAACGAACTCTTGCGGAAAAATCCGCCCCTCCTGCTCCGGCTGATACACCGATTTGCGGGTGCCGATATCCAATGCCGTATCCATATCGCGAACTCTCCCCGATCCAATCCCGCCAGGCCTGCGGCCTCTAACTCCGGGCGGCCTGCGCCATGACTGCACGTCGTGACGGGCGCTGGCCCTGCCGCCTCGGAATCTCGAATTATGCGCCTGTCCCGTGGCCGGCGTCACCGCATTCCGCGCAGCGCCGTCGATCGCCTCGGCTCTCGTGCCGGCCGAGTAGCCGCTGGAGCTTGCGAGCGACGGGCAGGGCGGCGGGATCTCCTATCCGCCGCCCTGCCCCGGTCGAGGTAACGACTGCCTGTATCAGATCGCCTTCTTGGCCATCTGGTCTGCAATATAGTCGGCCTGACGGATGGCCAGTGCAACGATCGTCAGCGTCGGGTTCTCCGCCGCTCCAGTCGTGAACTGGCTACCATCGGAGACAAACAGATTGGCGATGTCATGCGTCTGGCCGAACTTGTTGACCACACCGTCGCGAGCATTCTCGCTCATGCGATTAGTTCCGAGATTGTGTGTTGACGGATAGGGGGGCGTCGGGAACGTACGCGACGCACCCACCGCCTCGTACAACGCGGAACCCTGTCGATACGCATGATTGCGCATTGCGACATCATTCGGGTGGTCATCGAAGTGAACGTTGGGCACCGGCAGACCGTATTGGTCCTTTTCGGTGGGATGCAATGTAATAGCGTTCGACTCCTGCGGCATATCCTCACCGACGAGCCACATTCCAGCCGTGTGGTTGTACATGTCCAGAGCAGAGGCGAACTCCCGGCCCCAAGCGCCCGGATTCAGGAACGCCGCCATGAACGGCAGTCCGAGCGACAGGGTTTCCATCTCGTACCCCCCGACAAAACCCCGCGAAGGATCATTTTTCGATTCATCCGTGATGATGCCGGCCATGGTGGTGCCGCGGTGCATGTTGACAGGCTTGTCGAAAACAGCATAAACGGAACCAGTCATGTGACGCATATAATTTTTCCCGACCTGTCCTGAAGAGTTGGCGAGCCCATCGGGAAATTTGCTCGAAGCGGAGTTCAACAGCAGTCTCGGTGATTCGATTGAGTTCCCGGCAACGCACACGGCGCGCGCCGCTTGACGATGCTGGTTCCCGTCCTTATCGGCATAGACGACACCGCTGACTCGGCCTTTTGCGTCGTGCTCGATACTCAGCACCTGACTGTCAGGGCGCACCTCGAGTTTGCCGGTGGCCTCGCCTTTGGGGATTTCCACATAAAGGGTGGACCACTTGGCACCCGACTTACAGCCCTGAAAACAGAACCCTATCTGTTGGCAGGCCGCCCGCCCATCGCGCGGCTCGGAGTTGATGGCCATCCGGCCGGTGTGACAGTTCTTGTACCCGAGCTTGTCCGCACCCGCCTTGAGCACTTTGAAGTTGTTGTTGCCCGGTAATCCCGGAATACCGTTCGTGCGGGTGACGCCCATCTTGTCCTCGGCGCGCGCGTAATAGGGCTCGAGGTCGGCGAGCTTTAGAGGCCAGTCGAGAAGACTCGCGCCCGGCACGTTGCCGTATTCAGAACGCACTCGGAATTCGTGCTCTTGAAATCTCAGGGATGCACCGGCCCAGTGCACTGTCGAGCCACCAACGGCCTTGACGATCCAAGCGGGAAGTCCCGAGAAGTCGCTCGCCACCCGCCAAGTGCCCGAGGTAGTCCTTTTGTCGAGCCACGATATCTGTCCGAACATTCCCCATTCGTCGTTGGAAAAAGCGGGTATCTCATGCCTTCCGCCCGCCTCGAGTACGACGGTATCGATGCCTTTCTGAGCGAGTTCACTTCCCAGCGTACCCCCGCCAGCACCCGAGCCTATGATTACGACCACGCTGTCGTCGTTCTTGTCATAAGGAGCAGCCATGTTTCTCTCCTGATATTCTGGTTGCAGAGTGGTCTATCAGACCCAGTCGATGTCGTCGAAGCCACGATTCAGATAACCGCCTTTGGAAGCGGATTCTCCTTCGTAGCCGAACAACGGCCAGACAGCCTGATTGTTGTAGATCCCCGTTACCAGCCCTCCGCGCACCGTCTGGAAGAAAGGAGAGCTCTCGATGTTGCGCAGAATGGCTACCCGATCTGCCTCCCAGCCGAGGTCCACGTAACGCGCGGCCCCCTTGCCCTGTGCAGCGACATCCAGGCCGGCAACGCCTTTTTCCATCATTCTTTTGAAGTCCTTATCCCCTGCGGCTTTTTCGTCATGAGCAGCGACCGCTTGGACATAGAACTGATCGCTCAATCGGTCGTGAGGATAGATATCTCTCGCCATTTGAATGAGGGTGGCCATGGATTCTGGCGCAAGGGCTTTGGACTGAACTGCCCACGCGCCTCTCGGACAGGCCACTATCCCGCCACTGACGACCAACATGGCGCCGAAAGTTGCAGCTCCCGACGTCTTGAGCATTTCACGTCTGGAGATTTTTTCCCGTTCATTAGTTATTGCCATTCTCTCGTCCTCCTTTAAAGCACTATAAGCAATGAAATATCACCGCTTCGGCTCGGGTCTTATTGGTAACGACCGTGGCGTTGGAGCACCTCGATCTTGTACCCGTCTGGATCCTGCAAGAAGAAGAAACGCGCCATGAGGTCACCATCGCGCTTGAACTCCACGATATCGCGGGGCTCGATACCCAGTGCTTTTATGCGCGCGTGCTCGCCGTCCAGATCGTCGACGGTGAAGGCGACGTGCCCGTAACCATCACCGTGCGTATAAGCTTCTTTCTGATCTTTGTTAATCGTCAGTTCAATCTCAAAATCTGCTTCGGGATTCCGCAGATATACGAGCGTGAAACTGTCGAAGTCGTATCGATCGGCCACTTCGAGTCCGAACACCTGTTTGTAAAAATTGACGGATGCGTCTTCGTTCAACACCCTGATCATCGTATGAATCGCTTTTGCCATGCTCACTCCCCAATTGATGTTTCGTTAACGTTGGCGGCCGCATTACCCCAGCCGGGAGTTCTTCGCTCGCTCGGCGCTCGTCCGCGCATCTTCCAG
>JAABYT010000011.1:9959-11820 GCA_011775625.1 Gammaproteobacteria bacterium
TGGCCGCTACCCGCGGCGGCACAGCCACCGCCCTTTCGCGCAACTGCCTCCCCCGGGGCGTCAGGCTGACGTTGACGATACGCTCATCCAGGACGGCATTTCGGCTTCGTTTCACCAGACCCTGCTGCTGCAAGCGTTTGAGCAAGGGCGTGAGCGTTCCCGAATCGAGATTCAGCTCTCGCGAGATGCATCCCACACTCTGATTGTCGCGCTGCCACAGGGAAAGCATCACGAGATACTGCGTGTAGGTCAGCCCGAGCGACTCGAGCTCTTTGCGATAGACGGCGGTCATGGCCTGCATGACGCCGTAGAGCGCAAAACACAGCTGATTCTCCAGAAGCAGATTGATTTTGTCGGACATCGGCGTTGCGTATCCCCCCAAGGCTCAACCCTGCCAGATTATTTAATTTTGCGCAATAGTATCGTGCACAATATATCTGCCGCCGGGCCCACTGTCTCTCGTGCCGCCTCGATTGCCGGATGAGCGGGCGCCCGCACGCGACGGCGGCGCTGAAGCTGACCAGCCCGGGCCCGCCTCGCCTTGCAGTGAGCTCCACCAGGACACGTCCTGGTGGAACGNNAGCATTCAAGCGTTGAACGCGTCGATCATCTCGTCCCACACCGCCGCCAGGTCCATCAGCCCGTCCCAGTAGCTCTGATCGCGGCGGGCATCGAAGTCGGCGAGCGGGACGCCCTGCTGTTCGACCCAGGTGTAGTAGCCGAGATTGAAGATCCGCTCCCGGTCCCGGTGGTTCAGCTCGATCATGTGGTCGGTGGCGGCGCCGAGCAGGTAACGGCCGAAGACCTCCGCCGCCTCGAGCTCGTCGAAGCGCCCTCCGAACAGGCGCTTCTCGGCGAGATCGAGTTCCGTCTCGTAGAGCTCGGCGCCGTCGGTGGCCACCGTGAGGATCGCATCCTGCGGTCCCAGTCCCATGTACTTGGCGTACTTGATGGCGCCCAGGACGTTGGCGATCGCGGAAAGCCCCAGATCGCCGAGCGACGCCATGAGCTGTTGATCGATGCGGCTACGACGCGCCAGGTAGGCACGCCCGACGGTGGTGTTGAACAGCAGGTTCAGGCTGTCGGTCGCGTGATCGGAGACGCCGATCACGAAGTCCGTGTTCATCACGTTGTGGATGAGCGGCACGTGCTTGTCGCCGATGCCCTGGATGTTGTGCTCGCCGTAGCCGTTGTAGAGCAGCGTCGGGCATTCCAGCGCCTCGACCACGCAGATGTCTGTGCCGAGGACCTGTTTCAAGTGGTCGCCGGCGGCGAGCGTGCCGGCGGAGCCGGAGGCGGAGACGTAGGCACGCGCGCGCAGCCCGCCGTCGGCGTTCACGGCCTCGAACACCCGCGCCAGCGCCGGGCCCGTGACGGCGCGGTGAATGATGTAGTTCCCGAACTCGGAGAACTGGTTGAGGATGGCGTTGGCCGGATCCTTCTCGAGCTCGTGACAGGCGTCGTAGATCTCCTTCACGTTGCTCTCCGTTCCCGGCGTGCGAATGATGTCCGCGGGATCCGCGGTCCATCGCTCGAGCCAGCGAAAGCGCTCGGCGCTCATGCCCTCGGGCAACACCGCGACGCTGCGGCAGCCGAGAATGCGCGAGATGGCGACGCCGCCCCGACAGTAATTTCCGGTCGACGGCCACACCGCCCGGTGACGATCCATGTCGAACCTGCCCGATAGCAGGCGCGGCACCAGGCAGCCGTAGGCGGCCAGCACCTTGTGGGCGCGGATCATCGGGAATCGGTCGCCGAGGGCGACGATGATGCGCGCCTCGATGCCGGTCAGCTCGGGCTCCAGCACCAGGTGCGCCGGGACCGGCGAGAGTCCCCGGCGCTCGCTGTCGTTGTGCCAGTG
>JAABYT010000011.1:11825-21060 GCA_011775625.1 Gammaproteobacteria bacterium
AGCCGCGGCACCGGATCGGCCAGATCGGCGATTCGAGGCAGCGTGATTCCGGCCGCGTGACAGCGCGCCGCGTTTCGCCGGTACGCGTCCGCGTCGATGATTTCCCGTTCAAGACCCAGGCTCATGGTTTTCCCTCGTGTTCCGTTCGGGCGCCCTTGGTCTGCGTGATCAACCCATAGCTCTCCGGCTCCCGGTGCAGCGCGAAGTTGAAAATGTTGTCCTGGATCTCGCGGCAGCGATCCAGATCGCAGGCGAACACGATCACCTCGTCCTCGAGGGTTCGGGCGCGCGCCACGATCTCGCCGGTAGGCGCAATGATGCAGCTGCCGCCGATGAGATCGCAGCCCTCCTCCCGGCCTGCCTTCGCCACCCCCACTACCCAGGTTCCGTTCTGATACGCTCCGGCCTGCATGACCAGATGATTGTGGAAGTCCTGCAGGTGATCGTGATCGGGTGCGGGCGGATAGTGGACCGGCGTGTTGTACCCGAGCATGACCAGCTCCACGCCCTGCAGACCCATCACCCGGAAGGTCTCCGGCCAGCGCCGGTCGTTGCATATGCACATGCCGAGCCGGCCGCCGAGCATCTCGAATACCGGGAAACCCAGGTCGCCGGGCTCGAAGTAGCGCTTCTCCAGGTGCTGGAAGGCCCGCCACGGCTCGTGCGACCCGTGACCCGGCAGATGGACTTTGCGGTACTTGCCGACGATCCGCCCGGCGCCATCGACCAGGATCGCGGTATTGAAGTGGCGGCGCTGCGGCGTGAGCTCCGCATAGCCCAGGTAGAACCCCACCCGGAGGTCGCGCGCCAGGTCGAACAACGGCTGGACCGCCTCGTTGGGCATCTCGCGTTCGAAGTAGGCATCGACATCGGCCTGGTCCTCGAAGTACCAGCGCGGGAAGAACGTGGTCAGGGCCAGCTCGGGAAATACGACCAGCTCGGCGCCGGCGGCGGCTGCGCGGCGCAGCATCGCGCACATTCGCT
The DNA here is from genome assembly GCA_011775625.1 of Gammaproteobacteria bacterium. Taxonomy (GTDB): domain Bacteria; phylum Pseudomonadota; class Gammaproteobacteria; order HK1; family HK1; genus JAABYT01. Next base: position 12,810 of record JAABYT010000011.1, read on the forward strand.
CGACGGCGCGCGCGCGCGGCTCGTCCCGGGCGATGGGTCCGAGCTGGGCGGCGGCGACGGTAACGACTCGGGTCATGGATTCATTCACTCCCGGCAAGCGAAAGCAGCACCTGCAGGAGAACGTCGGCACCGGCGCGGATTTCCCCGGGTGCGGTGTACTCGTGCACATTGTGACTGATGCCGTCCTTCGACGGCACGAAGATCATCGCGGCGGGGCAGTTGGGCGCGAACATCTGGGCGTCGTGGCCGGCGCCCGAGGGCATGCGCTTGACCGAGTGGCCGAGGGCCTCGGCGGTGTCCGCGACGCGATCCACCATCTCCCGGTCGAACTCGACCGGCGCGAAGCGCGCCAGGGTGCGCGCCTCGATGGCGACGCCTTCACGCTCGGTGAGCATCGCCACCTCGTCCGCCATGCTCTGCTCGGCGCGCTGAAGCGCCTGCTCGTCGGTGTTCCTCAGATCCACCGTAACCCTTGCGCGGCACGCGATGACGTTGACGAGATTGGGCGCGAGCTCGATGACGCCGCTGGTCGCCACCTGATCGCCGCCCATCTCGCGGGCGATGCGACGGGCCCCGGTGGCGATGGCCGCGGCCACGTAGCCGGCATCGTGGCGCAGATTCATAGGGGTGGTGCCGGCGTGGTTCGATGTCCCGGTGACCGTGTACTGCGTCCAGGAGATCCCCTGCACACCGGTCACGGCTCCGATAACGATGTTCTCTTTCTCGAGCACCGGCCCCTGCTCCACGTGCAGCTCGACGAAGGCCCGCGCGCGGACGCTGTCCGCTGCCACGTTCCCCGCATAGCCGATGCGCTCCAGATGCTCACCGACGCTGACGCCGTCGCTGTCCACGGTGGCCAGACATTCCTCCAGCGACAGGGCTCCCTGATGGACGCCGCTCCCCATCATGTCCGGGGCGAAGCGCGCACCTTCCTCGTTGGTGAAGAAGCCGACCGCCAGCGGGTGGTGCGTCGTGATTCCGGCCTCGTTCAGAGTCTCGATCACCTCGAGCCCGGCGAGGACGCCGAGATTGCCATCGTAGAGCCCACCGGTTGCAACCGTATCGATGTGGGATCCGGTCATCACCGGTGGGCCCTGCACGGCACCCGCCCGCACGCCGATGACGTTGCCGATGCGATCGACGGTCACGTCCAGACCCAGCTCCCGCATCCAGCGGACCACCAGATCCCGGCCGGCTTTGTCCTCGTCGCTGAGCGCCAGCCGGCACACGCCGCCGCCTTCCAGCGCGCCGATCTCTCCGAGCGCACGGATGCGTCGCATGAGGCGATCGATGTCGATGCGCAGGTTGTTCACGCGGCAACCTCCTGCCACGGGCGTCCGACGACGCGACGATACATGGCCTCGTCGGTGGCACCCTCGCTGCCGATGACGAGCACGCGCGCGCTCGAATCCAGATCGAGGCAGTGGCGCGCTTCGCCATCCGAGGCGGCGGTGATCAGCCCCGCCAGGCCGGCGATACCCGACTCGCCGGCCACCAGCGGCGGATCATCCCCGCGGCCCTCGGCGAGCAATCGCATGGCGGCCTCGGCCGCGGCATCGGCCAGCGTCATCGCCGCGTGCGCGCCCGGCTCGAGTATCTCCCAGGCGAGCCTCGAGATCTCGCCGCAGGCGAGGCCGCCCATGAACGAGTCCACCTCACCGGTGACGGGCGTCGGCCGGCGGTTGGCGAGGCTCGCGAACCAGCAGGCCGCCTGCTCCGGCTCGACCAGAATGGTCATCGGGCGGTCTGCGCCGAACGCGCGCCAGAACTCCGCGCAAACCGCCGCGGCCATGCCGCCGACCCCCGCCTGCAGGAACACGTGGGTCGGCCGCGCTGCGCCCGGCAGCTGCTCGATGGTTTCCGCGGCCATCACCGCGTAGCCCTGCGTGACGTCGCGAGGCGCTTCGATGACCTCGCCGTCTGTGGTGTCAGGTATGACGTGCCAGCCCTCCCGGCGGGCGGTCTCGAATGCCTGGCGCACGGCGTCGTCGAAGCTTCCCGCATGACGGCGCACCTCGGCGCCGTAGGCGGCGATGGCCTGCTCCCGGGCACGGCTAACCGCCTCGTTGATGTAGATGACGCAACGGCAGCCGAACATGCGTGCCCCCCACGCGACCGAGCGCCCGTGGTTGCCGTCGGTGGCAGCCGTGACGGTGACGCCGGAGACGATGCCCGCGTGCGCCCCGTTCAGGATCTCGCGCGGGGCGATGTCGTCACGCCCGGTGCGCAACGCCACCTCGCGCATCAGACACCGCTGCACGGCGTAGGCGCCACCGAGCGGTTTGAAGCTGCGCAGCCCGAAGCGCTCGGCTTCCTGCTTGTAGTGCAGCACACCGATGCCGAGCTCGGCAGCCAGGCCCGGAAGGTCGATGAGCGGCGTCGGCGCGTAGCCCGGCCAGGCCGAAATGCAGCGCCGGGCCTCGGCGAGCCCTGCGCCGTCGAGCACCGCCGCTTGGCGCTTCCCGTACGCCGCGCGCGGCGTGGCCCCCGGATTGAGGGCGAGCCGAAAAGGCAGCGAAGGAAAGTCGAGCGGCATGGCGAGGCGCTGAGTGCAGATGTGTTGCGGGAGCCCGGCGGGCGAGAACAACACCGGGGGCGACGCCGCCCCCGGTGCCGTTGCCGTGGCTCTGTTCGCTATTGGGCCTCGTTGATGGCGGTCATCATCGCGTTGAGCATGTCGACGCCCTCGGCACCGAGCTTCTCCTCGATGAGCTGGCGAACGGCCGGCTGCGCCGCGGCGGCGAACTTCTTCTGCTCGGCCGGCGAGACGACGTTCACCTGCATCTTCTTGGCGAGCTTCGGCAGACCCCGGTCGGACGCCTCGATAACCCGCGACACTCCGCGTCCCGCTTCGGTTGCGACCTCCGAAGCCCAGTCCACGATCGCGCGATGCGCGGGGCTCAGGCTGTTATAGAAATCCCGGTTCATGGTCCAGATGTAGGGAGTGATCACGTGATTGGTGATCGACAGGTATTTCTGAACCTCGTCGAACTTGGCGAAGACGATAATGGGGATCGGGTTCATCTGGCCGTGTGCAACACCGGTCTGCAACGACGTGTAGACCTCGGCCCAGGGCAGCGGCGTCGCCTGCGCGCCGAGAGAATCGACCATCGCCTTGTGGGTCGGCAGGGTCATGGTGCGGATCTTCAAGCCCTTCATGTCCTCCACGGTCTTGATCGGACGCTGGGAGTTCGAGAAGGCGAAGAAACCGCCGGAGTCGATCATACCGAGCACCTTGAGGCCGGTCTTGGCTTCCAGGTCACCGGTAAACTTCTTGCCGAACGCGCTGCGGTGATCGATGACGCGGTTGGCGACGGCGATGTTCGGGAACGCGAATGGAATGTCGAACACGCCAACCAGCGGATAGTGTTGAGCGATGCCGCCGGCCGATGAGATGGTGGACTCGACGATGCCGTCGCGCACCTGCTGGATGACCTCGTTGTCCTTGCCGAGCTGACCGTTGGGAAACAGCTTGACCTCGATGGCACCGGCGCTGGCGGATTCGACGAGGGACTTGAAGATCGCCGTCATGGCGCCCGAGTGGCTCTCGAACGGATCGGCGGGGTTCAGGTGTCCGACCCGAATGGTCACGTCGGCAGCCTGGCTGACACCGGTCATGGACGCGGCGACGAGCGCCGCGGCGAATGCGGTTTGTTTGAGTAGCTTCATGTGCAGTCTCCTTGCTTGGTTGTTGTGGAGCGAGGGAAGGTCCCTCGAACCGGGGTGAGCCGATGGTGCCGCATCACAGGCCGAGCGCTCTGGGTACAGCGAGAGTCAGATCCGACCAGTAGGCGATGATGAACAACACCACCACCTCGGCCAACAGGAATGGCCAAAGCGAGCGCGTGATGTTCTCGATCTTCTCCCGGGTCACCGACGCGAGAACGAACAGGCAGGCTCCCACGGGCGGAGTCATCAACGAGATGTTCAGCGCCAGGATGATCATGATGCCGGCATGCACCGGATCCATACCTATTTGCGCGGTCAGCGGTGCCAGCACCGGCGCGAGGATGATCAGGGTCGCATTGATGTCCATGAACAGGCCGATGACCAGCAGCAGTCCGATGATCATCGCGATGATGAGATTCGGGTTGTTGGACAGCGCCAGGAAACCTTCCGCCACTGCCTGGGGGATCTGGTTATAGGTCATCCACCAGCCGATGATCGAGGCCGATGCGATGATCAGAAATATGACCCCGGTGATACGGGTCGTGCGCACGCACATCTCGTAGAGATCGCGCCAGGTCAGCCGTCGGTAGATGACCCCGCCGACGAACAGCGCGTAGAACACCGCGATGGAGGCTGCTTCGGTGGGTGTCGCGATACCGCCGAGGATGGAACCGAGGATGAAGACCGGCAACACCAGGGCGAGGAAGCTCTCCTTGAAGGCGATGGCGATCTCCCGGGGCCGTGGTCCACCCTCGGTTTTCGGAAGATTGAGCCGCTTGCCGAGCCCGGCGATCACCATCATGCACAGGATGCAGATGAGCAGGCCGGGAATGATGCCGGCGGCGAACAGGCCCGCAATGGACACCCCCATGATCGACCCGTAGATGACCATCAGCGTCGACGGAGGAATGGTCGGACCGATGATCGATCCGGCGGCGGTCACGGCGCAGGCGAACGGCCTCGAGTAGCCCTGCTTGACCATCGCGGGCACCAGCGTGTTGCCGAAGGCCGCAGCGTCGGCAGTCGCCGCGCCGGTGATTCCGGCGAACATCACCGACGCCACCATGTTGGAATGCGCCATACCGCCGCGCATCCAGCCCACCAGGGCGGCGGCAAAACGCACGAGACTGGTGGTGATCCCCGAGCGGTTCATGATCTCCCCGGCCAGGATGAAGAAAGGCATCGCCAGGAACGGGAACAGGTCGAGCCCGGCGAACATGCGGTCCGGCGCCATCATCAGGAATCGCCCGCCACCCATGTCGAAGATACCCACGAGTCCCGCGACCCCGAGCACGAAGCCAACGGGCATGCCGAGGATCAGGAGCCCGAAGAAGGTGATGGCGACAAGCCACATCGGCCTCAGGCCTCCGCCCGCCCGGCGGCGGTGACGCCGTCCTCGGCGAAGAAGTCGTGGACCGTGACGAGAAGCAGCTGCAGGCAGGCGAGCCCCGCGGCCAGCGGCACGCCCATGAACGGGTAGGCCTTGGGGATCTCGGCGATCATTGTGAAGCGGCTGAAGCCGCGGTCGACGAAGCCGATGCCGTAGATGAGAATGACCGCGAAGAAGCCAAATGCGATGACGTCGAACGCGACGCTCATCCACTTGCGCACACCCGGCGGGAAACGCTCGAAAACCACCAGCATGCCGATGTGCTCGCGGTGACTGATGCCGCTCGAGACTGCCAGCAGCGCGGCCCAGATCATGAGGTAGCGGGCCAGCTCTTCGGTAAATGTCCATTTTACCGGGAGCACGTAGCGCACGAGCACGCCCAGCCACACATCGAGCACCAGCAACACGAGCAGCAGCACGCAGAGCCGCTCCACGAACCAGTTGATCCGACGACTGGCGCGAATCGCATGGCCGGCCACGCCGCGCATGTGCGCTCCCTCCCTTATCTGCATTTCCCCCGACGCTCCGGCCCTACTATGGAACCGGGATTTTTACTATTCAAGAGCTCGCTTCACTGCCCGTCGTAGACGGACAAGGCGCAATCCACGGCTTTGCCCCATTGCGCTTCGTAGCCGAACTGGCGCAGCGTCGCTTCGAGCGCCGACAGGCACGTCAACACATTTCTTTTTGCGCAAGCGAACCCCATGGTGCCGATACGCCAGATTTTTCCTTGAAGTGGTCCGAAAGAGGTTCCAATCTCGATGCCGAAATTCTCGAGCAACGCCGCGCGTACCGCATCGCCCGGGATGCCGTCAGGGATATGCACGCCCGTTACGTTCGGCATCTTGTGTGCCTGATCGCCGAACAGCTCGAGTCCCATGGCGCTCAGCCCGGCTGTCAGAGCGCGGCTCGTCAGAGCATGACGCGCGAAGCGCGCCTCGAACCCTTCCATCAGAACGATACGCGCACACTCACGGGCGGCATAGAGCATGGAGGTTGCCTCCGTGTGGTGATTCAAGCGCCTCTCGCTCCAATAATCCATCAGCATGGGCAGATCGAAGTAATTCGATTTTATGATCGGCCCCTGCGCGTCTCTGTCGGCGTCGTCTCTTATGCCCCGCTCGACGTGCTTGCGCTTCAAGACCAGCTCTTCCACCCGCTCGTTGAACGTAATCGGTGCGGATCCTGGAGGCCCGGACAAACACTTCTGCAGCCCGGCGGTGACTGAATCGATTTGCCAATTGTCCGTCTGCAGATCCATTCCCGTAATGGATGCCGTGGCGTCGACGAACAAGAGCGCATCATGACGCCGGCAGATAGCGCCGATCTCTTCGAGAGGCTGGGCCATGGTGGTCGACGTATCACCCTGCACCAGTGCGACGAGCTTTGGTCGATGCTTTTTTATCGCGTCCTCGATCCTGTCCGGGGTGAACACGGTGCCCCACTCGGTTTCGATAGTGGCGATGTCCGCTCCGCAGCGATTCGTTATCTCCGTCAGCAGCTGTCCGAAACGTCCGAAGATCGGCACAAGCACCTTGTCGCCGGGAATGATGATGGATGTCATCACGGCCTCGATACCTGCCCGCGCAGTCCCATCGATGAGAAACGTCCATCGGTTCTTCGTCTGGAAAACCCTTCGATAGAGATCCATGGTCTCGTTCATGTACCGAGTGAATTCGGGATCGAACTGACCCAGCAACGGCATCGACATGGCCTTCAATACGCGTGGGTCGGCGTCCACTGGCCCCGGGCCCATCAGAATGCGCGGCGGGGGGTTCAGTTCTTCGTAGAGAGTCTGCATCTTTACACCTTCTTTGCACGCTGCAGGGACGGAAGAACCTGAGTTCCGGCCTCACCCCGCAGAGCGGCTTCTGCATCGAACAAGCTCGCGATCGCCGCGCGAGCACCGCCTCGATTTACGAAGTTGATAGCCGCCTGCACTTTCGGGCCCATGCTGCCTTTCGAGAACTGGTCCTCGGCATGATACTTCTCGAGCTCATCCACGCGGATCTCACCGAGCGGTTGCTCGCCGGGCTTGCCGTAGTTCACTCGAACGGCATCTATCTCCGTCAGAATCAACAATACCTCGACCCCCAGCACGTTCGCCATGTGCGCCGAGCTCAGGTCCTTGTCGATAATCGCTTCGAGCCCGTGGCGCTCGCCGTTCGGCTTCCTGACGACCGGTATCCCGCCACCGCCGCCGGCGATGACGATGGCGCCGCTCTTCGCCACGGTTTCGATCAACGAGATGTCGACGATGTGCTTCGGTTGCGGAGACGGCACCACGTAGCGCCAGCCCTGCTCTCCCTCCTTGCACATTCTCCAGCCGAACGCCCGCTTCACGGCTTCGGCTTCGTCATCGTCGAAGAAGAAGCCCACCGGCTTGGTGGGCGCGGAAAACGCCGGATCGTCCGGATCGACCTCGACCTGGGTCAGCAGGCACACCACGTGGCGCGGGTTTCCCGCGCGGCGCAGGCTGTTCTCCAGGGCCTGCATCAGCAGATAGGCGATCCCCCCCTGGCTGTGGGCTACGCAGATATCCATGCTCATGGGCGGTACCCGGTCTCGGGCGATTGCCTGGCGCATCAGGATTTTGCCGACCACGGGTCCATTGCCGTGGGTGATGATGAGCTCGTTGTCCATCTCCATGATGGGCAACAGCGCTTCGCCCGTGAGACGCGCAATACGAAGCTGCTCGCCGGGCGTGCCCTTGATGCTGCCGGGGTGGGTCGCATTGCCGCCGATGGCGACAAGAAGACGTTGCGGGATCGGGTAACCGGCCATGGCCTTCACCCGGCGACGAGATCGAGGGCAAGCATTGCCGCATCGGCGTTGGAGGAAGCGACCAGCACGCCCGCCCCCTCGAGCTTTCTCACCTGAGCGGCTCTGTTCTGCGGATCGGCATCGGTGCCGCACACCGAACAGACCACCTGGGGGCGATCCGCGGGCGCGTTAGAGACGGCCTCGAGGATCGACTGGCAGGGATCCGGATGCGCACCGAAGCCGAGCATGACATCGAGCAGCACCACGGCGACACTCGGATCGGCGAGGCTCGCGGCCAGCTCGGCACTGCGCACCGCCGGCTCGATCATGGGGTGGGGCCGTCCCCGGGTATACTCGTCCGAGCCCAGATCGATCATACGGTGACCGGTGCTTGCCGGCTCGCGGCCTTGCTCGAGGGGCACGTTGCTG
>JAABYT010000011.1:21116-23760 GCA_011775625.1 Gammaproteobacteria bacterium
GCCGTATCTCCCAGGCCGAACATGCACACCGAAACGGGTTTTCCGCAGCCGGAGAGCCGCGCGAAGACTTTCTTTGCGGTCTGCGCCCCGGGCGGTTTCGAGATCAGAACGATGTGCGCGGTGCGATCATCGTCGGCCAGGAGATCGATGCTCTGCAGGGTCGTCAGCCCACCGACGCTGTCACTGAGATCCCTGCCGCCCACGCCGATACCATGGGAAACACCGGCGCCCATGCGCGCGAGCAGCACGGAGACTTCCTGCAGTCCGGTGCCCGACGCTGACACAATGCCGACATTTCCCCGGGGCACGGCGTTGGCGAAGGCAATCGGCACACCGGCGAGAATCGCCGTCCCGCAGTCCGGGCCCATGACCAACAGTCCGCGCGCGCTGGCCTCCCGCTTGAGCGCGACCTCGTCTTCCAGCGACACGTTGTCGCTGAAGATCATGACATTGAGACCGCTGGCAAGCGCCTTGCGGGCCTCCCGCGCGGCGAACTGTCCCGGCACCGAGATCAATGCGAGATTCGCGTCGTGCATCTCGTCGACGGCGCTCACCAGTGAGCGGGAGTGGTGGCCGCGCGTCGATGCGTCTCGCCCCGCGTGGCTGTCGAGGCGCTCGAAGACGAGAGCCACCAGAGATTCGGCGGTGGTCTCGTCATCGATGCGTAGCGCGACGATCAGATCGTTGGCACCGGCGTCTCTGGACGCATCCGCAAGCAGCCCGGCGTCACTCATGATCTGCTTATTGGCCGCCGTGCCCATCATGAGCACCCCGTCCTCGACGCCGTCCAGCGCCACGAGCTCCGCGGACAATCGCATCAGGGCCACGGAGTCGAGATAATATCCGCGGCGCACGACATTGGTGAGCGCGCCGGTGCTCATGAGGGATCGAACGTTTCCAGCAATGCGAGGAACGCTTGCTCGAAACACGCCATGGGGGCGTTGACGACGCCCGCGCCCACCTGCCCCACACCGGGCTCCTTGTGGGCGACACCCGTGTTGATGGTCGGCACGATGCCCGTGTCCAGCACTTTCAGTATGTCGATGCCCGTTGGCACGCCGGAGAAGCTCATCGCGGGAATTGTCCACTCCGGGTTGCGCTCGGCTGTGATCTCGTACATCCGTCGTGTGAAGTCCGGCGCATCCGCCGGGTCGCCGGCGCCTACGAACCCGGCTACCGCCGGTGACGCCGCCATCGCGAAGCCGCCGAGCCCGATGGTCTCGACGATGGTGGAATCGCCCATGTCGGGATTGGCGTCGGCCTCGGTGAAGCCTGGAAAATACAACCCTTGCGGCATCTCCACGGGCGCCGTGAACCAGCGCTCGTCGGTGGCGCTGATACGAACGCCGAAGTCGGTGCCATTGCGGGCCATCGCCGTGACGATGGAGCTTGCTTCGATGCCGCGCACGGGATCCATGATGGCCTTACCCATGACCATCGCGACATTCAAGAAGAACTGGTCGTTACCGGCGATGAAGGCGATGGCGGACTCGAGGCTCCCCGTGTCGCTGCTGGTGCGCACCAGGACCGGGGCGAGCTCGCGCAGCAGCAGGCTCGTGCAGGCGACGTTGCGCTGGTGCATCTCGTCACCCATCGTGAGCCCCCGGGCCACGATGCTCTTGAGCGCGATGCCATCCGACTCCGCCAGCGCCTTCGACAGCATCGGCCCGAAGGTCGCAGACATCCAGCGCAGCCGGTCCAGCACCTCCGCGCTGTTGCCACCAAAGCGCATCACTTTCCCGAGTCCCTCGTTGAGCGTGCAATACGCGCGGTTTCCGTAACGCCGGTTCTCCACCACCATCACGGGCATACTGCGCGTGGTGAGTCCCGTCATGGGCCCGACGGCGTCGAAATGATGATTGGGCTGAAAGTCGATGTCGCCACGGGCCGCGATTTCCATCGCCGCTTCGAGGTCGTCCGCCCAGCCTTCGAGGACGATGGCGCCCGCGATTGCACCGCGCATCGGCCCGCACATGCGGTTCCATTCGATGGGGGGCCCCGCGTGAAGAATCATCCTGTCACCGAGCCCTTCGATAACCTCTCCCGCGGGGCGCACGTCGCACCAAACGGGCTCGGCGGCGAGCATGATCTCGATGGCTTTGCGGTTCGCCGCCGCGATCCGCTCGCGCGCAGCCGCTTGAAGATTGTCGAGCGCCGCCAGGACGTCGGGGCTCACGCCGGGGGGCGACCAGTCGACGTGCACCACGGGCGCGCCGTTTCGCCGAAGGTCGTCGGCAAATCCCGCCAGCCCCAGATTGACGACCCGGGGTCCCGCCTCCAGCAAGTGCCGACCGTTCATATCACCTGCCCCGTGATGCCGGCGAGAAGCGCCTCATGAACGACAGCAGCACCTCGGCGGACACCGCGGCATCCTCCGCTGTGATGGATTCCGCCGGGTTGTGGCTGATGCCGCCGGCGCAGCGCACGAACAGCATCGCCACGCGGGTGAGATCGGCCATCGCCATCGCGTCGTGGCCCGCGCCGCTCGGCAGATAGCGCACGGGCAGCCCGTGGGTCTCGACGGCGAGCGCGAGCTCACGCGAGAGCTCGTTGTTGCACTCGCAGCTCGAAGCGTCGTGGAATCTTTCAATCTCGATGTCGACATGGCGCCGCGAGGCGATATCGCGCGCTCCTTTCGTGATGG
>JAABYT010000011.1:23887-25438 GCA_011775625.1 Gammaproteobacteria bacterium
AGAGAGATCCGCAATCGGGTCTGTCCGGCAATGGACGTCACGACGCCCACCGGTAGATTTTCCCGCTCGAGCACGGGTCCCTGCTCGATGTGGACCTCCACGTAAGCGGCAACCTCGTCAGCCTTGCGTGCAGCATCGGCGAACCGATCGGGATCGAGACCGAAATCCCGTAGTGCCTGGCTCATGGATACGCCGTCGCTGTCGATCCGTTCCAGCAGCGAGGCATCGAGGGTGCCTGCCACACTCCGGCTGCCGAGGAACGTCGAATCGTAGCGCACCCCTTCCTCGTCTCCGAAACCGATCACCTCGATGGCATAAGGCATGCGCTCGCCGGCACGGGACAGCGCGTCGACAGCGCTGATACCGACCAGCACCCCGAGGGTCCCATCGTACTTGCCGGCATCGCGCACCGTGTCGATGTGAGATCCTATAACGAGTGCCGGCATGCCCGGCTCGATCCCCTCATAGCGTCCGACGATATTACCCATGGGATCCACGTGCACGTCCATGTCCGCGCGAGTCATCCAGGCACCGAGCAGATCGTTTGCCTTTCGATGCTCGGGAGTGAGATACCGCCGAGTGAGAACGGCATCGCTCTCGCTCGCCTTGGAGAGCCGTTCGATACGGGACATGATCTCCCGGCCGACTGCGTCAGCCGAACTCATGCAGCTCCTCGTGAACCGTTTCGATGCGTTTGAGACGATCCCGGCCTGTGGATCCGATTTCGGCCACCACAGATACGCTCAGGAAGTGTAGAAACGACATGGCCGCCGTATAAAAGTCGAACAGATCCTCGCCTCTGCTTTCACAGCGCACCGTCCATGTTGCAGACGTCTCCTTGCGAGCGGTGGGATCGGTGACGAAAAGCGTATAGCACTTCGTGCGGGCGATGATTTTCATGGCCTGTTCGAGCACGGGCATGCGGCGGCGGAATGCGACGATGATGACGGCATCGTCCTTCCCCAATCCCGCGAGCTGCTCGGCGAGAGTCTCTCCTGCCACCGGCAGCAGCTCGACATTGTCACGAACCTGGATGAGCTGCCAGCGAAGATAACCCGCAAGAAAATGACTGTTACGAAATCCGAGGACAAACACGCGCGCCGCCGTGCCGATTCGTGAAACAGCATTCTGAAACGCTCGCTCATCGAGCGAATTGAACGTATCGGAGATCGCGTTGAGATCCTGCTCGATATGCCTCTTGACCTTGGTCGAGAAGCCCTGCCGCTCGAGCTCCCTGCCGAGCAGGTAAACGGGCGAGCCCCACTGACGGGCTTCCCGTGCGGCCTGACGGACGGCATTGAAGTTCTCGAAGCCGAGCCGCTTGAGCATTCGCGTTACGGCGGCCTTGGAGCTTTCCGCCTTGGCGGCGATCTCCGTGGCGGAGAAGCTCGCCAGCTCGCCCGGGTAGTCGAGCATGAAGTCGGCGACCTTGCGTTCGCTCGCCGGAAGCCGGTCGTAGGCCTCGCGAATCAACGTCTCCAGCGCGGCGCCGCGGCTCTCGCCCCGCCGACCGGTCCTTCGCGATTGCGTGCTGTCGCGCACGGCCACCAG
>JAABYT010000011.1:25541-43168 GCA_011775625.1 Gammaproteobacteria bacterium
GGCGCTTCCTATCCGGCTGGCGGCGTGTTAACAAAACCCGGTTCACGATATACAGTGCACGAACCAACCCGATAATTGAAAAAGCGCAGCGAGCACCCAGGCGCTCGCGTACGCAATAACAGCAGGGGTCTTTGTCGAGCGTCATGGCCGCGGTGAATCGTGAAATTCGTCTCGAACGTCTCACCAAGCGCTACGGCGCCGTGGTCGCCGTCGACGGCATCGACCTGACCATCGCCGACGGCTCTTATTGTTGCCTGCTCGGGCCGAGCGGTTGTGGGAAGACCTCGACGCTGAGAATGATCGCCGGACACGAGCTCATTTCGGAGGGCGAGATCCACATCGGTGACGATCTCGTCAACGATCTCCCGCCCGCCAGCCGACCGACTGCGATGATGTTTCAGAATTACGCGCTGTTCCCTCATCTGAGCTGCGTGGACAACGTCGCATTCAGCCTCAAGATGCGTGGTGTCGGCAAGGCGGAGAGACACGCGAAAGCACGCCAGCTGCTGGAGCTCGTGCACATGGAAGACTACGCCGGGCGCCTGCCGGCGCAGCTCTCCGGCGGTCAGCAGCAGAGAATTGCGCTGGCGAGAGCCCTCATAACCAATCCGAAGGTTCTGCTGCTCGACGAGCCGCTATCGGCGCTCGACCCCTTCCTGCGAATCCGCATGCGCGGAGAGCTCAAAAAGCTGCAGCAGGAGCTCGGCATCACCTTCGTACACGTCACTCACTCTCAGGAAGAGGCCATGGCGCTCGCCGACCTCGTGGTGGTGATGAACGAAGGACGCATCGAGCAGGCAAGCGATCCCCGCGAGGTTTACAACAACCCTGCCACGGCGTTTGTGGCCCGATTCATCGGCGGGCATAACATACTGACGGGGCGTGTTGACGGGACGAGCAACGGCATGACTGTCGTCACCGGCGGTGCCGGTGCGCGTTTCATGCTTCCCGTTCGATTGGCAGACGAAGGCAGTACGATCTCGTTCGCCGTGCGCACGGACAAGATAGACCTCAGCACCGATGCGCAACGCCAGGACAACGCCAACAGCTATTTACCCGCGGTGGTGCAATCGGTGGAATACCAGGGCAACTGGGTCCAGCTGGGCCTGGAGGCCGAGAGCGCGCAAGAGTTCACAGTGACCTTGTACGAAGGCACGTATTTCGAGTCTCCTGTATCGGCGGGAGACCAGGTAGTCGCGACATGGGCGCCTGAAGATGCCCATGTCTTGCGTTGAGTCGAGGAGGAGGAGTACACCATGAGCCGAAAAAGAAACAAAGCGGCCAAAGTATCGCGCCGCGATTTCATCAAAAAAGCAGGGGCCGCGAGCGGGCTCGCGGTCGGCAGCGGGGTAATCACTGGCTTTCCCTTTGTGCATGCCGCGGATCCCATCACATTACGCTACGCCAGCACCGCGGTGACGCAGGATACCCGCATTGCGGACCAACTCCGGAAAGATACCGGAATCAATATTCAATACATACCGTTGACATCCGACGATGTCGTGAAGACGGCCGTCACGCAACCGAACCGTTTCGATATTCTCGAGCCCGAGGTCTGGATGGTGAAGAAGATTGTGCCGTCCGGAAACCTGCAGGGTATGGACCGAGGACGCATCAAGCAGGCCGACAATATCACTACGGTCTTTACCAAGGGTGAGGTCAACGGCAAGAAGATCGGTGACCAGGGGACCGCGCCCGTCAAGGTCATGCACCTTACGGCCAAGGACAATGGCGACTTCACACGCGAGCAAACCAACTGGCTGTCGCTGATTCCGACGGTTTATAACGCGGATACTCTCGGCATCCGGCCGGATTTGATCGGTCGCCCGATACGCAACTGGCACGAATTGCTCAATTCTGAATTCAAAGGCAAGGCATCGATACTCAACATTCCTTCCATCGGCATCATGGATGCGGCGATGGTGGTCGAGTCGCTGGGTGAGCACAAGTACAAAGACAAAGGAAATATGACCAAGGAGGAGATCGATCTCACCATCAAGGTGCTCACGGAAGCCAAGAAGGCCGGTCAATTCCGTGCATTCTGGAAGGAATTCAATGAATCCGTGAACTTGATGGCCTCGGGGGAAGTCGTCATTCAATCCATGTGGTCCCCCGCGGTCACGAAAGTCCGATCCATGGGTATCCCGTGCGTCTATCAGCCGCTCGAGGAGGGGTATCGTGCGTGGGCGTCCGGTATCTCTTTCTCCAAGAACCTGAAGGGTAAGAAGCTGGATGCCGGCTACGAATTCATCAACTGGTATCTGTCCGGATGGGCGGGCGCGTTCCTGAATCGTCAAGGCTACTACAACGCGGTCCTGACCACCTCGGAAGCATCCATGGAGCCCTACGAGTGGGATTACTGGATGAAGGGCAAGCCGGCGGCGAAGGATATCCTGGCACCGGATGGCACCGTCATGGAGAAGGCCGGTGCGGTACGCGACGGCGGCTCCTTCGAGGATCGCATGGGGGCCGTTGCCTGTTGGAATGCCGTTATGGACGAGAACCGCTATATGGTTCGTAAATGGAACGAGTTCATCGCGGCTTGAGACCCTGAGCCTCGAATCCCCGGAGGCGATCCGCCTCCGGGGATCTTTGCAGGTTGCCGATGCACGGGCGTTCCCAGTTTGTCGCGTATTTCCAGGCCACACCCCTGGCGCTGGTTTTTCTTCTTTTCTTCATCATTCCCTTGACCCTGGTGGTCGTGGTCAGCTTCTGGGACTACAACGAATACGAAATCATCCCGGATATCACCGGGCAGAACTACGAGGAGATATTCGAGGGCTGTATCTCCAAGCTTCCAGAGCTGTGCCTCACCTTCAAGACCTATTGGAGCACGCTGAAATTCTGTTTGTTCGTCTGGGCGACCACGCTCGTGATCGGATTCTCAGCGGCCTATTTTCTATGCTTTCACGTGCGCACCCTGGCGATGCAGATCGTTCTGTTCCTGCTCTGCACCATTCCGTTCTGGACGTCTAATGTCATCCGAATGATCTCCTGGATCCCGTTAATGGGACGCAACGGGTTGGTAAATGACGCCCTGCTGGCTACCGGAGTCGTAGACGAGCGCCAGGAGTGGCTGCTGTTCTCGGAATTCGCGGTGATTCTCGCCTTCGTGCACCTCTACACACTGTTCATGATCGTGCCAATCTTCAATTCCATGATGCGCATCGATCGCTCCCTGCTCGAAGCCGCCAATGACGCCGGGGCCAGCGGCTGGCAAACACTCACCAACGTGGTCATCCCGCTGTGCAAGCCGGGAATCGCCATCGGCTCGATCTTCGTCATCACCATCGTCATGGGTGACTTCATCACGATCGGAGTCATGGGGGGACAACAGCTCGCTTCCATCGGCAAGGTNNNNGTAGTGCTGATGATTATCTACGGCTTGACCCGGGTCGTGGACGTGAGGAAGGAGCTCTAGCCATGCATGGTGAGCGGCGTCCGCGGAGCTTCTATGTTCTTGCGGCCTTTTTCGCTCTGTTCGTCATGTTTCTGTACGGCCCCACCCTCACCATCCTCATCCTGTCGTTTCAGGGCCCGGAAGGGGGACTCACGTTTCCGATGAACGGCGTGTCCACATTCTGGTTTGGGAAGCTGATGGAAGGTGTGGGCGTCGTCGACATCTGGGCCGCGTTTCGCCGCTCGCTCAAGCTCGCGGCCGTCGTGATGGTCGTGACGGTGGTTTTCTCGGTGGCGGCCGGTCTCGCCTATCGGCGCCGCTTCCTCGGCGCGTCCATGCTCTTCTATATCGTGGTCGCGAGCCTGATCGTGCCATCGATCGTGGTCAGCCTGGGCATCGGGCTCGGTTTTCGACTGCTGGACGAGCAGGTCGTCGCCATCGCCGAGACCCAGGCGTGGACCGGCATCACCGAGACTTACACCACCTCGGCGGGGCTTTTTACCTCGGCACTCGGCGCTCACCTGACCTGGACCCTGCCGTTTGGCCTGCTCATCATGTTCGCGGTCTTCAACCGCTTCGACAAAGCCTACGAGGAGGCGGCGCGGGATCTCGGGGCGAGCAACTGGCAGACGTTCCAGTACGTCGTTTTACCGATCATCGCGCCGAGCCTCATCGGCGTTGCATTGTTCGGTTTTACCCTGTCCTACGACGAGCTCGCCCGCTCGACACAGGCGGCTGGTGATCTGAACACCCTGCCGCTCGAGCTCCAAGGCTTGACCACGACAGTGACCACACCGGAAATCTACGCGCTCGGCACGCTCACAACGGGCGTATCGTTCGCAGTGATTTGCTTCTCGCTCGCGGTCGTGCTGCTCTTGCGCAGACGGCGTGCGGCTCACGGCACGGATGCCGGCAAAGGCATGGTGTAATGAGAATCCTCCTGATCAATCCCAACACGACCGAATCCATGACCAGAAAGATCGGCGCGGCAGCGCAGTCGGTGTCCGGCAGAGACACCGAGGTGACCGCCGTCAATCCGGCAATGGGGCCGGTCAGCATCGAGGGCTATCACGACCAGGCATTTTCCGTGCCCGGACTGCTGGAGGAAATCGGTAAAGGGCGCGCCGAAGGATACGACGGCTACATCATCGCGTGCTTCGACGACACGGGACTCGACGCTGCGCGATGCGTCGTTCCCGAGCCGGTGCTAGGAATCTGTGAGGCGGCCATGCACGTTGCATCGTTCCTGGGCGGGCGCATGTCCGTGGTTACGACGCTGAAGCGATCGATAGCTACCATCGAAGCACTCGCGGCTCGATACGGCGTCGCCCATCGCTGCACGGTGAGAGCGGCAGAGGTGCCCGTGCTTGCGCTCGAGGACCGCGAGTCCGATGCGGTGGATCGCATCCGTGCGGAGATCCGCGCCGCCATCAGCGAGGAGCAGGCGGAGACCATAGTTCTCGGCTGTGCCGGTATGACGGATCTCACCAGGGCTCTCACCGAGGAGTTTCGGGTTCCGGTGATCGACGGCGTTGCCGCCGCCACCAAGCTCATGGAAGCCCTGATAGGCCTCGGCCTTAAAACCAGCAAGGTGGGAGGCTACGCGGCGCCGCTGCCGAAGACGTACCTGGGAGACTTCGCCCGTTTCAGTCCAAAAGAGAATTGACCTTCAGGTGAGCATGCCAATGTCCGATTCGTACCCGAGAGATCTCGTTGGCTACGGCCGCAATCCACCGGACCCCGATTGGCCGGGAGGTGCCCGAATCGCGGTCCAATTCGTGATCAACTACGAGGAAGGCGGCGAGAACTGCATCCTGCACGGCGACAAGGCATCAGAGGCGTTCCTCTCAGAGATTATCGGAGCTCACCCGTTGGTGGGCGAGCGCAACATGAACATGGAGTCCATCTACGAGTACGGCAGCCGAGCGGGATTCTGGCGTCTTCATAGAATGTTCACCGAACGGAATCTCCCGGTGACGGTTTACGGTGTAAGCATGGCGTTGGACCGCAACCCGGAGGCCGTGGCCGGGATGCTGGAGGCGGAGTGGGAGATCGCGAGCCATGGATACCGCTGGATCGACTATCAGAGCTTCAGCGAAGACGATGAGCGCGAGCATCTGCGCTCCGCCATAGAGATCCACACCCGCGCCACCGGCTCGCGGCCGCTCGGCTGGTACACGGGACGCGTGAGCCCCAACACGCGGCGCCTGGTCGTGGAAGCCGGTGGATTCCTGTACGACGCGGATTCTTATGCAGACGACCTGCCGTACTGGGTGACGGATTACGGCCGGCCCCATCTGGTGGTGCCCTACACCCTGGACAACAATGACATGCGCTTCGCCACCAATCAGGGGTTCAACAGCGGCGAACAGTTCTTCGCTTACCTGCGCGATGCCTTCGACGTCCTTTATCACGAAGGGGATTCTCAACCGAAAATGATGTCGGTGGGACTGCACTGTCGTCTCGCCGGGCGGCCCGGGCGCGCCGCGGCGCTGGCGAGGTTCCTGGACCACGTGCAGAGCAAGGACAAGGTTTGGGTGTGCCGCAGGATCGATATCGCGCGGCATTGGCACGAGCATCACCCCTGCGGTCATGAGTAGCTTTCAAATCAGGCCCATGACCAGAACCGACGTCGATGTGATGATCGACTGGGCGGCGGACGAAGGCTGGAATCCCGGACTGCGGGACGGCGACCCGTTCTATGCAACTGACCCTGGTGGGTTCTTTCTCGGTGAGATCGACGACCAACCCGTGGCGTGCATCTCGGTCGTCAGATACGGCGAGCGCTTTGGTTTTCTCGGCTTCTATATCGTGCATCCCGAGTTCCGCGGCCGGGGATTCGGCATGCAGATCTGGCAGGCGGGCATGAGACATCTCGCCAACCGCAACNNCAGCAGGACAACTATCGGCGCTCGGGATTCGTATACGCCTATGGCAACCAGCGCTATGAAGGCGTCGGTGCGAGCGGCGGCGCAGAAGACGTCGTCCCTCTGTCCGAGGTGCCGTTCGACGACATTGCCGCCTATGATGCCGGGTGTTTCGGCCTCGAACGCAAGCGGTTTCTCGAAGCCTGGTTGAATCAGTACCGCGGTTACGCGGTTATCGAGGATGGCGCGTTGCGAGGCTTCGGCGTGATTCGTCCGTGCCGCATCGGCCACAAGGTCGGTCCTCTGTTTTGCGACAATCCGGCGGTTGCGGATCGCATATTCCGGGCGCTCATCGCGACCGTGCCGGGTGAGGCCGTGTTTCTGGACATTCCGCTGCCGAATGCCGAAGCCGGCGCGCTGACGAAACGCTACGACATGGCGCCCGTGTTCGAGACCGCACGCATGTACACGCAGGGCGATCCCGGAGTTCCGCTGCAGCGGGTGTTCGGCGTCACCACCTTCGAGCTGGGTTGAAGACCGGCTGCCGGTCTGTCGTCTCAGCATGAACATCACGACGATCGGAGGCCACGCGCGACGCTGGCTCGACCAGGGGACACGGGGTCGCGTCGCCGCCGTGTTCGACGATGGTTGTTACCTGCGTCACCGGCGCCAGCCACTGCTTTGTCTGATGTCCCGAAAACGCAGCCCGGGACCCATCAATCTTCTCTATGCAGACGAGGACTGGGATTGTCGCGATGCCGTGAGGGTCGGCGACCGCTGGGAGTGCGGCACGAATGTGCTGCGCGTAGGTGACGCGAGCTTCCGGTTTCATCGCGCGGCGACCTGGCGCGCGCCCGCCGGCGCCCTCGACTGGACGCCCCGCCGCCTGGAGGAAGGGCTGAGACGCGTGGCCGATGCGTCGGAAAGCGCCGATACGGGCATCCTGTTGCCGCTGGCCCTGAACCGGCGGGCACGCCGCCCGGCGCCGCTCGAGGCTCGAATTGCGAGACGCGCGCGGCTGGGAGTCGATGCCTTTCGAGAGTGGCTGGCCGATTCACTCACAGAGCAACCACGCGCGGTCGAAATACCCCAGGATGCCGAGGCGCTGCTCGGTCTCGGGCCGGGGCTCACGCCCGCAGGCGACGATTTCGTCGTCGGCATGCTGGTCGCCCTGCACGGGCTGCAGCTCGAGGCCACGGCCGAAGTGCTTGCCGCCTGGGTGAAGCGCAAGGCAGGGGCCCGGACCAACGAGATCAGCGTCGCCCACCTGTTGGCGGCCTGCGATGGCGAAGCGAGCGCTCCTGTGCATGCTGTCTTGAACGCGCTCATCGAGCCGGATCAGCCCGATCTCGGCGAGCGCGTGCACGCCCTCGCCGCATTGGGTCACAGCTCAGGCTGGGATGCCTTGGGTGGTGTGCTCACGGTGTGTGAAGCCAGAACGCTGCGGCGCGAAGTGCCTTAGCGCATCGGGAGCTGACCTGACCTACGGTTTCAACTCTCGTTCGGTTGCCGTCAAAAGCGGTCGCTCGCTACAACGATAGCTTGGCGACTTGACAGCCTCCAATCGGCCAAAACGGCCATTCAGTGACGCGCACGCTAAAGAATCAGCGCAGTTGCGCGGATTCGATGACCGCCCGAGCGAGGGCCAGGTCTACTGAGGGCTTGCCACAGATGTCTACGTCACAAATATCCGCGAAGTGGAACATATAAAAATTGTGATGTGCTTCGTAATCCTGCGGAAAAAGGAGCAACAATAGACCGTCACCGAGAAGAGTCTCCCCGGATTCAATAGCCTCCGTGGTATAGCGCATGTAGTAAAGGTTCAGTTCACCGACGGACCAACGACCAAGTCTCAAGTCTCGGAGCTGATACATCCCCTTCAAGACACCTTTCCAAAGCATGTCGATGCGTTCACTCATCCGAAAGTCGTCTGCGGCTTCCAATGCGCTAAGGTGCCAATGGTCCGGTGGTACAGTGTATTGATAGACCTGGATAGATCGTAATCGCGCGAATCGGTTGAAGAAACCTGTGCGCTCCGTGAGCTGCATATATAGACCGTTGTCTCGAGTCCTCAATTCCCAACGTGCATCAGAGGGTACATTCACCGAGAACGATTTGAGTCTCACCTGCTGCTCGAGAATCGGAGAAGGGCCCGGGGGCGGCGACGGCAAGTCAACTCTCGGCGTTGGCGAAGCCAGAAGCGCTGTGACTTCTTCTAAAACCGGCGGAGCTGGAATCTCATCCCTGTGGCGGCGAAATTCTATCGAGCCCATCACCCGTGGAATCATCAATACATCGCTGCCGTCTCCGATCTCTTCTTTTAAACTCGCGGTTCGTCCCGGTTGCCAGACATCTCCGGCAATTGGAAACGATGCCGTGTACCCCAGGAACTCAGATGAATCTACGTAACCGTCGTAGTCCTCGTCGTAGATCCATGCAGTCACGCCAAGTTCTGGCAGGCTGTCGCTATCGCGATCGATGTCGTTATCTACGACGATGTCGATACGTCCGTCCCCGTTGGAATCGATCCAGTGGTAGTTCATCCAATACATGGCCTTTCCGGTGGGTCGTTGCGATACCATGGGCCCACCATTAAACACGATGTAGTCAAACTGACCATTCTTGTCGAGATCAAACATGAAACCGAAATCCTCGACCTGTTTTTGCGGATCGGTCAAATACGCAAATTCATCCGCAGTGCCGTCTCGATCTCGATCGCTGATGATCAGAATTACCTGATTCTGCCCGCTTGGCGCCAATCCAACGTCCACGATGTGGCCGTGCGGGGAGACTCGTAGCCGATTCGCACGGTAGTCCATGGTTTCATAGATCCATAGTTGGCGCTCGGGACGGTATGCGGTTACTTGTCTTTTGTCGTATTCGCGCGTCCAGGGTCCTCGCATGGCATCTGGACCTAGTCGACCCATTAGCTGCTCCGCTTCCTCCTGCGTGAGTTTTATGCTCTGACGAGTTTCCTCATGTAGCGCGAGCGCATACGGTATCCAAAGCATGCTAACAATAAGAAAGGACAGCGCGAAAATACTCTGATACATGATTCCGAACGATCTAATAAACACGCACCTTAAACGTACTAGCTCTTGACGAGCGTCCGATTGACTTCGATCAAGTGCCCGGCATGCTCGTCATTCAAAAATTTGATTGCGCGTTATCCATCTACGTAACTCGGCCCTAACATGGCTTTAGTGCGAATGACCATCTTGGATCGATTGCCGCCTGTTGCTATCGATGCGCTCGATTGTCCGCCATCGGTACAAGGTCGGATATGGGCCGACACTGACTGTTAGATCGTATCCGAACTGTCACGATCGCCGATCATCGTTCGTGTGATTCCCTTCAGCGACGCAGCGCCGTGCTCACTCGGTACGATAGATCTCACGGGCTGCGTCGGCGCTCACCTTGCCGTTGCGAACGTCCTCCTCCAGCGCGCCGCGATCGCGCTCCGTGGGTGGACCGTAACCACCCCCGCCGGCGGTCTCCACCACCAGGCGATCGCCCTTGCCGACTCTCGTCAACAGCTTGGATTTTCTTCGTCTCGATGTGTACGGATCTCGAGCAGAAGTGGAAGCTCTAAAAGACGAATGGTCAAAGAATTGGAGTCTCAATCCGGCAATCCGGCTTTGCGCAGGCCGGCCATGAAACCATCGAGATTCTTGTACCCGGCGATCGGAAAAAGTTCCGGTAATCGGGTGATTGTCAGCTCGGGGTTGAGCTCCAACGCCCGCCCTATCGATACCTTCGCGTCGTCAAGCCGGCCGAGGTGCGCAAGGCTCGCCGCCAAAATCAGATGAGCTGGCACCATATAGTTGTTGAGCTGCAAGGCTTTCGTGGCAGCGTCCACCGCGTCTTCGTAGCACATGTCCTGCAAATCAGCTTCGGCGATATGCGTATAAGGGACCCAGTGCGTCGGACTACGCGGGCTGATTCGAATCGCATGCTGGGCATGTTCTCTCGCTAACTCACTGTTCCCCGCGAAACCATGAATCAGAGAGCTCGTATTCCATGCCCGGGGAGAATTGGGATCGATGGAAAGTGACCGCTCGATCAGAGCGAGCGCACCCTCGAAGTCACGCTCGAAGTAGACCTTCAACGAAGCCGCCTGCCAAAGCACGATGGGATCATACATATCGGTTTTCAGCCCTGCTTCCATCAAACGAGTGGCTTTGGCCTGGTCTTCTTTGCACAGAACCATCCCCATCGTCTGAACCTCCCGGCGGTAACACCAGAACGCATAAGCATAGGCGCGACCATAGCCCGGGTCCTTCTCGATCGCTTTGTAAAAGTATTGCAGGGCAGTTTGCGTATCCTCGGGTGTCAGCTTGTTCATAAAAGCCAGGCCGCGGAGCAGGTAGTCGTAGGCCTCCATGTTCTCGGGGCGCTTCTGACCCAGCCGTTCCGCTTCAGCACGCTGGAACATTCCCTCCACTGTGCCAACGATCGTCTCGGTGATTTGGTCCTGAAAATCGAAGATGTCGGAAAACGAACCGTCGTAGCGGTGACCCCAGATTTGTTTCCCGCCCGCGGTTTCGATCAGCTGAGCCGTGATACGGATTCTTTCGCCCATCCTCCGTACACTGCCTTCCAGGACGTACTGCACATCGAGCTCCCTTCCGACCTGGCGGACATCGATGGCTTTCCCTTTATAGTGGAAAGCAGAATTGCGGGCGGTCACGTGATACCAGCCGGTATTGGACAGTGCGGTCGTGATGTCCTCGGTGATTCCATCGGATAAGTACTCCTGCTCCGGATCGTCACTCATATTAAAGAAGGGCAGAACGGCCATAGAAGGCTTCGACGAAACCTCAGCGGATGGGCCGGGAGAAGAGACACTATCAACCTCGAAGCGCACTTTGTATGCGCGAACGGGTTCCTCGATGTTCTTCACCCGCTGTTCGCCCAGTGACTCGAAATCTAGCGGCAGCTTCTTGCCGATCGCCGTTCGCGCCGATTCCGAGATGCAGATACCGCCGGGCTCGGCAAGACTCTCCAGCCGCGCGGCCACATTGACACCATCACCGTAGATTTCATCCTGATCCACGATCACTTCGCCGAGATTGACTCCAATCCGGAACTGCACCTTGCGCTCATCGGGCAGGTCTCGATTCCGTGCCCTGAGGTCGCGCTGAACATCAACGGCACAGCCGAGAGCATCTGAGACCGTGCCGAACTCGGCCAGTACGGCATCGCCAGCGTAGTGCACCACGCGTCCGTTGCGCGCCTGGATATGAGAGGCGATGGCGTCGAGGTAGGTCCTCAGGGCACGGTGCGTGCCATTCTCATCAGCGCCGGTCAGGCGGCTATAACCGGCCACATCGGCGTAGAAGATCCCGGCGAGCTTGCGCTCGAACGGCTCGGTGCCCATGACGAGATTCCTGATCCGTCCGTTTGCAAAGAAATAATGCCACGCGGTGCCCCGGCGTTGTCAATCCACATCCCAATGAGACCGGGTTCGTGCTCACGCTGACAATGCGCGAGTGACTGCGAGAGCTGATCTGCTCCGGCTTGTATCGCTTTCTTGCCATGTCCTGACTCCTCGTTGCCGGTGAAAGCCTTTGTCACCACGTGGAGTCGTCCTAGGGGATCACGTCAGCATTAAAGATCGGGATTTCGCTCTTCCTTGAGAAACTCGAACAACGCATCCAGATCCTCTTCAGCAAACACTGGCAATTCCTCACAGAGTTGATACCAAGGCAGTTGTGTATTGACGAAAATATGACTGCTGGGTCTGGCTTCTGAGGGATTGTCCAAGCTGCCTACGTGAATATTGGTCAGCCAATCATCTTCCGCGCGTAACGCTTGCCACACAATCCGGCCCCCGCATTGTTCGCAAAAGCCCCGTTTGCCATCTTCGGAGGAGACGTAATACTTCGGTTCAGCCTCCAAATATTTCAGCGTGCCGGCTTTAATGGGCACGGTAATCTCCGATGGCTGACCCGTACTCCTCTGACATATCGTACAGTGGCAGATATAGCCGTTTTTAAGAAACACTTCTGCCTCATAGCGGATACGACCGCAAAGGCATCCGCCAGTCACTTTCGTAGTTTCATTATTCATTGATTTATCCTCCCAAACTCTCGCTGACGCGCGAGACGTCGCTGCCTGACGCTGGCGTGAACAGCGCCAGATGCACGCAATCGGCGCTGCCTGCAGATAAGGGGCACGCCCGGGTTCGGCTTATTCGCTATGTTTGACGTGCGTCGCGGCGCTCACGAGCTGCCGTAGATCTCACGGGCTGCGTCGGCGCTCACCTTGCCGTTGCGAACGTCCTCCTCGAGCGCGCCGCGATCGCGCTCCGTGGGTGGACCGTAACCACCCCCGCCGGCGGTCTCCACCACCAGGCGATCGCCCTTGCCGACTCTCGTCAACAGCTTGGAGCGAATGATCTCCTCGCTGCCGTCGGCGCGCACGATTCGCGAAACCGCCTTGGCCCCCGGGAGCCCGCCCTGGGAACCTTGCGCGGCGTGGTGGTGGCGCTCGCCCCGGTGAGTCAGGGTGACCTCGCCTTCGAGAAACTCGAACTCGCGCACGCAGCCGAGACCGCCGCGCCAGGCGCCGGCGCCGCCGGAGTCCTCGCGAAGCGCCATGCGATGCACGCGGATCGGCGCCTCCAGCTCGAGCGCCTCCGCCGGCAGGTTCATGCAGTTGGTCACGTCGGTTTCGATGACGTCGACGCCGTCCTTGTGCGGGCCGCCACCGCTGCCACCGGAGTTGAACTCGCCCACCACGTAGCGGCGCCCGTCGTCCCGGGTGCCACCGAACATGAGCACCAGCAGCTCGCTGGCGCTGTCGGCGGGCACCTTGTCGGGGAGCGCATTCTTGAGCGCGCCGACGATCACGCTGGCGATTCGCTTCAGCGTCGCGGTGCGCGAATTCACCGGCGCCGGCTCCACGGGATTGACGAGGCTGCCCTCGGGAAGGCTCAGGGTCACCGGGCGGAAGCAGCCGCCGTTGGTGGGGATGGACGGATCGGTGAGGGCGCGCACCGCATAGTAGGCGGCCGCCTGTGAGCCGGAGGGCACGGCGTTGAACGGGCCGCGCGTCTGGGGCGCCGTGCCCTCGAAGTCGCAGTGCATGCTGTCGCCGTCGATGGTCACCGCCACCTGGATGCGCACTGGGGTCTCGAGATCGATGCCGTCGTTGTCCAGGTAGTCCGCGTACCGGTAGGTGCCGTCGGGGATCTCCCGGATGGCGCTGCGCGTCAGCGCCTCGGAACGGTCCAGCAGCTCGGCAAAGAGGGCGCGGGTGTGGTTGTGACCGTGGCGTGCCGCGACCTCGCCGATGCGCCGGGCGCCCACGGTGCAGGCCGCGATCTGCGCGCCCAGATCGCCGCGGAAGGTTTTCGGCACGCGCACGTTGAGCTCGAGCATCTTCATCAGGGTGTCGTTGAAGGTTCCCGCTTCGCGGAGCTTGAGCGGCGGGATGCGGATCCCTTCCTGGTAGATCTCCGTGGCCACCGGCGGCACCGACCCGGGCGACATGCCGCCTACGTCCTGGTGATGCGTCATGGCCGCGGAGTAGGCGATGGGCCGACCGTCGTGGAATACCGGCATCACCACCGCGATGTCGGGCAGATGCGTGCCGCCACGGTAGGGGTCGTTCATGATGAACAGATCCCCCTCGCGCACGGTGTCGACGGGAAACTCGCGGATGACGGTCTGCACCACGGGAATGAGCGTCGCCAGGTGAATGGGGATGGCCAGCGCCTGGGCCAGAGTCTCGCCCTCGGGCGTGAACAGGCTCGCCGAAGCATCCAGCCCTTCCTTCACCACCGTTGAGAAGGAGCTTCGCAGCAGCGTCGACTGCATCTCGTTGGCGATGCCGTCGAGCTTGTTGCGCACCACCTCCAGGGTGATCGGGTCCATGGCGGGCTTGTCGGCGGTCTTGCTCATGGCCTCGGCCTCACCGGCCTCGCCCGTTTCGGGTCAACAGCAGGTGGCCGCCGTCGTGCACCCGGGCGGACCAGCCGTCGTGAATGACGGTGGTGGTATCCGTCTGCTCGATGACCGCCGGCCCCTCCAGGCACTGCCCGGGAGCGAGTGCCGTGCGGTCCAGCACCGGCACCCGCTGCGGCGCCGCCGCATCGCGCAGCACCACGGAACGCTCGTGCGCGCCGCGCGGGCTGGCGCCGGCAGCGGCGGCGGGCGACGCGGCGGCGTTGCTGCCACCCGCCCGGTGCGCGCTTCGCAGGTTGACCAGACGCGCCGGTGACTCGGCGGCGTAGCCGAAGACCTGCTCGTGGGTGGCGATGAAGCGCCGGTAGAGATCCGCGATGGGGTCCGGCGCGTCCAGGTTCACCTCCACCTGAAGGTAATGCGATTGACCGACATAGCAGATGTCCGCGGCGTGGCTCACGTGCACCTCTCCCGCTGCCACCTCCTCGGCCTCCATCAGTCGCGTGCAGCGCACGTCCAGCTCCGTGAAGGCGCGGCGCAGAACATCGATGGTGGTGTCATTCAGATCGTTGGGAAAGCCCATGGCCACCTCGTGCTCGATGGGTGCCGACAGGAGGCCTGCGGCGGACAGCACGCCTGGATGACGGGGCACGACGATGGTCTCGATGGCGAGCTCCTCGGCCAGAGGCACCGCGTGCACGGGCCCGGCACCACCGAGAGCGACCAGCGCGAAGTTTCGCGGGTCGAAGCCCTGGCGGATGGACACGAGGCGCATGCCTTCGGCCATCTGGGCGTTCACCACCCGATGAATGCCGTGGGCGGCCTGCATCGTGCTGAGCCCCAGGGGCTCGGCTATCCGGGAGCGGATGGCATGCTCGGCGAGATCCGGATCGAGCGGCACGCTGCCGCCCGCGAAGTAGTCGGGATTCAGGAAGCCGAGCACCAGGGAGGCATCGGTCACGGTGGGCCGTCGGCCACCGCGCCCGTAGCTGGCGGGGCCGGGATCGGCGCCCGCAGAGTCCGGGCCCACCCGCAGTCCTCCGGCGGCGTCGATCCAGGCGATGCTGCCACCGCCCGAACCGATGGCGTTCACGTCCACCATGGGAACGCGCACCGGATAGCCGTCGATGCGTCCGTCCGGGCGCACCAGGGGCTTGCCGGCGCTCACCAGGGCGATGTCACAGCTGGTGCCGCCGATGTCGACGGTGATGACATCCTCCACGCCGGCCGCGCGCGCCGCCTCGCCGCCGCCGATGACGCCCGCGGCGGGGCCCGAGAGAAACAGGCGCACGGGACGGTTGGTGCTGGTTCCGGCGGCGCTCACGCCTCCCAGGGACTGCATCACCTGAAGCGGCGCACGCACGCGCGCCGCCGCCAGCTGCCCGGCCATGCGGCTCAGGTAGCTGGTCAGCACCGGCTTGATGTAGGCGTCGAAGGTGGTGACCGCCGTGCGTTCGTACTCGCGGAACGCCGGATCGACCTCGCTCGAGAGCGACAGCGTCACGTGGGGATGACGCGCCGCGACGATCTCGGCGGCGCGCCGCTCGTGCGCCGGATTCTGATAGGAGAACAGGAAACAGATGGCGATGGCCGTGCAACCCTGGGAGACCAGCGCGTCGGCGGCGTCGGCAACGTCCGCTTCCACCAGCGGCACCACCACTTCTCCGCTGGCGGCGACGCGCTCGCGCACCTCCATGCGCCGTGCCCGCGGCGCGAGAAATACCGGAGTCTCGGCGTCCAGCTCGAGATCGTAGATGGCGGTGCGGATCTGGCGGCCCAGTTCCAGGGTGTCGCGGAACCCCGCGGTGGTGATGAGGCCGGTGACCGCACCCTTTCGTTCCAGCACCGCATTGGTCGCCACGGTCGTGCCGTGCACGATGCGCTCGATGCGATCCGGGGCGAGCCCGGTGCGTTCCAGGGTCTCAGCGATCCCTTCCAGCACGGCGNNGACCCTGCACACGAAGTCGGTGAATGTGCCGCCGATATCGATACCGATTTCCATCGAGCTCCCCCGTTTCGACCCGGTCATTATCTCCGTTTTCCGGCCGGTGGACACTTCACCCGGGACAATCGCCCCCAGGTGGTCGCGCCCGGCGGGCGGCTCGAAGCGCTCTCGACCGGATCGTCGCCTGCGACAGGCGAAATCCGCACGGCTGGCCGCGCGGTGGCGAACACGACTATCATCACTGGCCCGGCCTGGCGCAACCGCGAAGCGCCACTCCGTTTATCCCTGACGAGGTTCGAAGCGATGATCGATTTTGCCCTCACCGATCGGATGCAGGATCTCAAAGCGCGCACCGAGACCTTCATCCGCGACGTCGTGATACCCCGCGAGGGCGACCACCGAGAGACACCCCACGGCCTCGAGGACAGCCTCCGCCGTGAGCTCATGGCCGAGGCGAGAAAGGCCGGGCTGCTCAGCCCGCACGTGGGCGAGGACTTCGGCGGGCTCGGCTGCGACATGCGCGAGATGGCCATCGTATTCGAGGCCGCCGGCTATTCGCTGCTCGGACCCCACGCGCTCAATTGCAATGCGCCGGACGAAGGCAACATGCACTTGATCGAGGTCGTCGCGAGCGCGGATCAGAAGGAGCAATGGCTGCGCCCGCTCGC
This sequence comes from Gammaproteobacteria bacterium, assembly GCA_011775625.1. Taxonomy (GTDB): domain Bacteria; phylum Pseudomonadota; class Gammaproteobacteria; order HK1; family HK1; genus JAABYT01. The sequence goes on from JAABYT010000011.1 coordinate 42,332, forward strand.
GGCCGGCGAGATTCGTTCCTGCTTCTCCATGACCGAGCCGGGGGGCGCCGGGTCGGATCCCAACATGCTCGCCACCACCGCACGTCAGGACGGAAACGGCTGGGTCATCAACGGACACAAGTGGTTCATCACCGGATTCGAGGGCGCCAAGCTCAACATCGTCATGGCGCTCACCTCGGAGCGCATCGAGCGCGGACACGGCGCAACCATGTTTCTGGTCGACAACGACGACGCGGCCATCGAGCGCGTGCGCGTCCAGGACACCATGGAGAGCAGCTTCGTCGGTGGACACTGCGAGCTGCGCTTCAACGATCTCAGGGTGACCGCCGATCAGGTGCTGGGCGAGATTGGCGAGGGTTACAAGTACGCGCAGGTGCGCCTCGCACCGGCCCGACTCACGCATTGCATGCGCTGGCTCGGCGCGGCGCAGCGCGCCCACGACATCGCCAGGGAATACGCGGTGCGCCGGGAAGCTTTCGGCCGGCCGCTCGTCGAGCACGAGGGCGTGGGCTTCATGCTGGCCGAGAACGAGATGGACATGCACGTCGCGCGCCTTGCGATCTGGCAGGCCGCGTGGGTGATCGACGAGGGTGGACAGGCGCGTCAGGAGTCATCGATGGCAAAGGTCATCTGCTCGGAGGCCGAGTTCAGGGTGGCGGATCGCTGCATGCAGATCCTCGGCGGGATGGGCATTACCAGCGACACCCTGGTGGAGCGGATATGGCGCGAAATCCGGCCGTTTCGGATCTATGACGGACCGAACGAGGTGCACCGCTGGGCCATCGCCAATCGCATTGCCAGGGCCACACGCCAGGGAACCCGTGATGGTCCCAGCGG
>JAABYT010000011.1:43205-44603 GCA_011775625.1 Gammaproteobacteria bacterium
CATCACCTGGCGCGAGTTTCATCGCCGCGTGCTGCGGGTTGCCGCGCTGCTGCGCAGCCGGGGTGTGGGTGCGCAGGACGTCGTGGCGCTGCTGATGAAGAACAGCCCGGCGTTTCTGGAGCTCTCCTTCGCCGTCAGTCACCTCGGCGCCGTGCTGCTGCCCATCAACTTCCGCCTCGCAGCGGACGAGGTGCGCTACATCACCGGACACGCCGGTGCGAAGCTGGTTGCCGTCGACGACGAGCTCGATGGCGGCGGGGATCTTTGTACCGAGCATCTGGTCCTCGACGACGACGCGCGTCGCGATGCCAGCGTGCTGGCATCGCCGGATCTGGAGACCCCGCCAACGGCAGCGCGAACGCCGGACGATCTGTACCGCCTCATGTACACCTCCGGCACCACCGACCGGCCCAAGGGAGTGATGATCAGCTACGGCAACTTCTACTGGAAATGCATCGACCACGTGCTGGCGCTCGGCATTCGACGCGAGGACAGACTGCTCACCGTCGGTCCGCTCTATCACGTCGGCGCGCTCGACCTGCCGGGCCTCGCCGTGCTGTGGATGGGCGGATGCATGTGCGTGCACCGCGACTTCGACCCGGAAGCGGCGCTCGCCTCCATCGCCGCGCACCGGCTCACCTGTGGCTGGATGGCGCCGGTGATGACCAACGCCGTGCTCGGACTCGGCGACACGAAAAGTCACGACCTCGACTCCTTCCAATGGCTCATCGGTGGCGGCGAGCGCACACCGGAGCAACGTATCCGCGAGTTCGCCGGCGTTTTCCCGCGAGCGCGATACATCGACGCGTACGGCATGACGGAAACGGTGAGCGGTGACACCCTGATGGAGGCGGGTCGGGAGATCGAGAAGATCGGCTCGACGGGCCGGGCACTCGCACACGTGGAGATCGCCATACTCGACGAGGAAGGAGGGTCACTGGCGCCGGAAACCGAGGGAGAGATCGCCATTCGCGGTCCGAAGGTGACGAAGGGGTACTGGCGCGATCCCGACAACACCAGAGCGAGCTTTCACGAGGACTGGCTGCGCTCGGGCGATGTCGGCTACCTCGATGCGGACGGCTTTCTCTACCTGACCGATCGCAAGAAGGACATGATCATCTCGGGCGGTGAAAACATCGCGTCGTCCGAGATCGAGCGGGTGATCTACGATATGCCGGAGGTGAGCGAAGCGGCGGTGGTAGGGGTGGCGGATCCGAAGTGGGGCGAACGCCCCGTCGCCGTGATTGTGCTGCGCCCGGGCACGCAGCTCGATTACCCGGCGCTGGAAGCGCATTGTCGCGGGCATCTTGCCGCTTTCAAGGTTCCCCGGGAGCTCATCCTGCGCAGCACCCTGCCACGAAACCCCTCGGGAAAGGTGCTCAAGCGTGTGCTACGCGA